>NZ_VUMN01000005.1 GCF_009696165.1 Stecheria intestinalis
AGGCAGGCAGTCATGCAGGGCCACCACGCACCAAAGTACACGGCTGCCTGCCTAAGCATACTTTCTAGATCCTCTCGGATCTCTTAAATCGTATGCCTTTCAGCCCCCTTGTGCAAATACGGCTTTTAAAAATATGACTTCAGATAAGTTCAGAAATACTGCAGCTGCAATTACAACCGGACTTCTTGCTGCGGCTATGGGCGCATGTTCATTTGGGAGGAAGCCCGCGCCGGCAATTTTACCGGAAGAAAGCGCATCTGCGAGTGTTTCCGCTTCTCCAGACGCTTCACCATCTCCTGCACCTTCTATGGACACTGCCGCATCTACATCGCCAGCAGCGTCTTCGGAATACACCCAAGAGACCGGCTCCAGCAGTTCAGCAGCTTCGAATCCAGGAATGAGCAGCAAGATACCTGCCAGCAATTCAGAAACGTATTCTGCTGCTGCATCTGTTCGCGGCACAAAGAAACAAACCGATCCTTATGCAGAACAGAAGAATGCATGCTCGGCAACGTGGGGAATATGGATTGACGGCACCGGATGCACATGGCCGTCCTCTGCCAGCACCAGTACCAAAACGAACACCTCTTCCAAGAGTGGAGATTCTGCGCCGTCTGATCCGGTTGCCGAGGAGCTGAAGCTGCTTCGCAATCGTGTCGAGCAGGCAACGACCGCCCTTGCCAATGCCGTAGCCGCCCGCGATCATGCAGCAGCATCTGCCGAAAGCGCAAAGGCAGCGTTAAAGGAAGCACAGTCTACGCTTCTGACTTCGAAGGAGACGCTGGAATCCCGCAAGGCTGCACTAGCTCGGGCGGAGTCTCTTCTTTCCATTGCCAGTACCAATCTGGAAAACGTTCAGACACAGTATGATGCAGCTTTTCAGACTGCACAGCTTCAATATGTGATGACGATGGCTCAGGCAGCTCAGGAACGGGATGATGAGCTGGGTGAGAGTGCTGCTGTCTATGCACAGGCTGTTAAGGATGCAGAAAATGCGTATGGTCAGAAGGTTTCCGCTTTTTACTCTGAATACGGAAAGACAATTAGCGAAGCTGGACTTCTCCGGAATAGTGAATATCAAGAAGCGGATGCCACGATCAAGAAGGCTAAGAGCGAAGCATCGGCAGCATTCACGCAGGCTCTTATCGCTGCGGGAAAGGCTAGCGAGCAGGCGATCGAGGACGCTGCTGCAGCGCACAACCTGAAACTGGATGAGGCTAAAGCTGCGTATGAGGCTGCTGTTGAAGAAGCGAAGAAGGGATCCTGCATACAAGGACGCCTGTGATGCACTGGATGCTGCGCTTTCAACGCAGAAGGAGGCAATCGCTGCAAAGCAGGAGACAGAGCAGCAGCTGTCCGAGGCGACCGAAGCTCTTGAAACTGCTCAGTCTGAGAAGGCTGCTGCTGATGCGCTCGCTGCCGAGAAGCAGGCTGCGTATGATGCAAGTGACAAAGCCGCAAAAGAAGCTGAAGCCAAGCTGACCGCCGCGCAGGCTGCCCTGGATTCCAGGACGACGGACTATGGTACTGCACAGGCTGAGGTTACGAAGGCACAGAGTGCAGCTGATACGGCTAAGGCAAATCTGGATTCTGCAAATAAAGAACTCACAGCGGCAAATAAGGCTCTCGAAACGGCAGATACTCGGCTTGCGGATGCACAGTCCGCAGCTGAGGCTGCTCAGAAGGCGGTGGAAGAGGCGCAGGCAAAGATCAATCAGGGTGCATTGGGCTTCTATCAGTCTCTGGCAGAATCGGATTCTGCAGGTTCTTCTAATGCCGTTTCTATCCTGACCAAGGCATCTGTGAACGATCAGCTGTCAGACAATATGAAGACGAAGATCGGAGCGGAAGGCGATGCGACGTCGCTTGAGAATATGAAGAAGGCTCTTGACTTCCTCGCTTCCGGCAGTCAGCTGAGGGCCGCGGATCATCCGGATCTTACGAAATGGAAGGTCACAAATACGATCATGGCTGCGGCTCAGGTTTACACGAACGCGAAACCGGATGCGGCTGGCGAGTATACTCTCACGTATCAGGCCTACAACGAAGTCTTCAGCAATGGTCTTGTGCTTCAGGAACAAATCTCCGGAACGGGAATCGGTGAAGACCTGTATCAGGGCTGGTATACCGAAGAAAAGGCAGTTTTAGAATATTATGCGGAGTATATCAGGGAAAACAACGGTGCTATACCGACGGTAGAAGAAGTGGCATCTGCGCTGAACATCAGCGTTGATAAGGTTAAGGCCACACACTATCAGCGCATCATCGACAGTAACTACGAATATACCGGGATTGGCTACAATAACAATCCCGCCCTGAATGCCAATGGGGATACTGCTGTGCAGATTTTTGCCCAGCCTGCATCAGGTGAGAAGTCCTATACGATTGATGAATACCGTGTTCTCTTTGATGCATATTACAGCTCGGTAACGAAAGCGCTGACGGATGCACTGGCGGATCTGGCTGCGAAGCAGAGTGCGCTGGCAGGGCTGCAGAAGAATGGCGGTCTGAACGATAAAGAAGTACAGGCAATTGCTGATGCAGAGGCGGCTGTGGAAGAAGCTCAGAATAAGTACGCTTCAGCCAGTGCAGCTTTGCAGACTGCAATCAGCACGCAGACTGCTGCAGAAGAGGCCATGATCAGTGCCACGACCGCTGTCGATGACGCAAAGGCTGAATGGAATGCGAAGGGCGAGGCTGCATTGATTGCGCAGAGTGAGCTCGTTGATGCAAACAACACTGCGGAGGCTAAGGACGAATCGGTCATTGAAAAGAACACGGCACTCGAAACTGCAAAGACGGCGGATGAAGCTGCTGAAGAAGCCCTTGCAAAGGCTGATCAGGAGGTCACTGACACAACGGATCAGCTTGCCAGGATCACGACTCCGGAGGCAGAGGAGGTTCGTCAGAAAGAGGCTGCTTTGAAGCAGGCGGAGAGCACTGCTGATATCGAAGAAGCCACGGCCAAAGCGGGTGAGGAGTACGAGACAGCCCGCAAGGACGCAGAGGCCGCGAAGGAGGCGGCTGAAGCAAAAGCTGGAAAGGATGCTGCAGACGCCAAGGCGGCAGCGGATCAGAAGTGCAGCAGAACCGAAGCTGAGGCGGCGAATACACGGGATGCTGGCATTTCACAGGCGGAGAAAGAACGCGAGGAAGCGAAGTCTGCTGCGCAGGATGCCAAGGATACCGCTGATGCAAAGGCTGCTGCTGACTATGCGCAGAAGGAGGCTGAAGCTCAGCAGGCGCGGGCCAGCGACAGTGCGGTTGCCGATGCTGAAGCGAAAAAGTCGCAGGCAGAAGAAGAGGTTAAGGCTGCTAAGGAGGCGGTTGACGAGGCTCAGGCCGATGTCTATGCTTCCGAGGCTGAGGTCACGGATGCCAAGATCGCTGAGGCGGAGGCAGAGAAGCAGGCAGCAGATGCGGAAGAAGCAGAACAGATTGCTGAAGAAGTCTTGAAGAAGTACCAGGAAGATCTGGATGCGGCTCAGGAGGCACTTGACGTTAAGCTTCAGGATACTGCTGAATCCCCTGCAGATGCAGGCATGGCAGACGATGTGGTCGAACAGGTGAAGGAAACGACCACCGATCCGACTGTGACTTTTGATTTTGACAGTGCTACCATCACGGTCGGGCAGTAATGATTGAACCTGTACGGGCTATGAATGGCTTTTCTTCCATCTGCGGGAGAAGAGCCTTTTTCATTCATATAATGATATGATGGACTCAGAGAGATGAGAGTTTCATGTTCGCAATGGAACAGCTCTTCCGAGGGGATGCAGATGGGAAAGAATAAGAAGTCAGATGGTTTTCTTGGGCTGAAATGGACTGAAAGGCAGCTTTCGCAGCTGGAAAATGAAACAGCAGCAGAAAATCAGAAGAATCTTGTGATGGCTTCTCAGATTTCTGTTTTCTATGCTGCGGCTCTGCTGATCATCTCATTTTTTGAACAGAACTTCGTCTTGCGTGATTCGAGAATTGCCGTCAGCATCCTTCTGGCTGTTTCCCTGCTTGTGCATGTGTATGCTCAGAAACTTTCTGCCGGAAAGCTGAAGCAGGTGTTCCTGGCCTGCTATGTGCTGCTGACAGCTCTGCTGGTGACTGGTACGCTGCTTGGAACGGCTTACAGTCCGGATGATCCGGCGGTGTCATTCGGGGCGGTCGTGCTGTCGGCTCCTCTGTTTTTTCCGGATCGTCCTTCCAGAACCATGAAGTGCATCGGCATCAATCTGGCATTCTTCATTCTGATGGCAGTCCGGTTTGATTATTCAGATATGGTGCGCACCGATATTCTGAACTCCATCCTGTTCTCTGTGTGCAGCTTTTTTTCCAGTGCGTATCTGAGCAGGTCATTTGCAAGAAAGATGCTTTATGAGAAAGAACTGTTTCTGGTCGGAGACATGGATCTTCTGACCGGACTGAAGAGCAGGAATTCTTATCAGAAGGCTTTAGGAGTGCTGCCAGGGCAGTATCAGGAAAAGCTTGCCTGTGTCTATGCGGATGCCGATGGGCTTCATGAGATCAATGAGCAGAAAGGACATGATGCCGGCGACCAGATGCTCAAGAGCATCGCTGCAGCAGTCCGCGAAGAGTTCGGGGATGAGCTGACCTTCCGGATCGGGGGAGATGAATTCATAGCGTTTGCAATCGATCTTCCGGAAGAAGAAGTGATCAGAAGAACGGAGCAGATGAAGAAGCTTGCCGAAGAAGATTCCTATCATGTGTCTGCCGGATACGCGATGGCTGGAAAAGAAAATCCGGATCTCAACGATCTTGTGCGGAGAGCAGAGACGGGGATGTATGAAGACAAGCGCCAGTATTATCTTCTGTCAGGCAAGGAATGGAGAGATAATCGCGATTCCCTGGAGCGTATTGCGCAGACCGAGAGCTGGACCGAAGAGGAACATGACGGTCTGACGAAGCTTCTGACCAGAGATGCGTTCGGAAGAATGGGGGAAACTCTTCTGAAGAAAGAGCCTCCGAAGAAGTATCATGTCATATATTTCAATATCGAGCATTTCAAGCTCTTCAACACGACGTGCGGGAGAGATGCCGGCGATGGACTGATTCTGTATCTTGCCAGGCTGCTGAGGTATCAGTGGCCGAAGGCACTGATCTGCCGGATTACTGCAGATCATTTTGCGGTGATGACAGATCAGGCAGAGGATCTGGAGTCCTCGATTATGCGGCTTCACCGGGAGGTTTCTCATTATCAGAATCAGTTCGTCCTGGAGCTGAAAGCAGGAATCTGCCGGGTGGAACCTGGCATGGAGATTCTGACGGCAATTGATAATGCTCATCTCTCGGAAACATCGCTGCGTGATCGGAATGATCAGGTCTTCTGCTGGTATGATCGTTCGGAGATTCAGCGGATGCTTGCCCGCAAGAAGATTATTGATACGCTTCCGGATGCGATCAGGGAGGGGAAGCTTGTGGCTTATTACCAGCCGCAGATCCGCCTGCTGACGGGCAAGCTGTGCGGAGCAGAGGCACTTTGCCGCTGGCGCGGAGAGGATTATTCGGTTCTGCTTCCGGAAACATTCATTGATGTGCTGGAGAATGCGAGAATCATCCACCTGCTGGATCTGCATATCTGCGAGTGTGCATGCAGAGATATTGAGAATCTGAAGAAGAAAGGGGCCCGGACGGTGCCGGTTTCGATCAATCTGTCCCGGTTTGATTTCCAGCTCTGCGATATTTTTCAGGGTGTGGATGAAATCGTGAAGAAACACGGACTGACGCCTGCAGATCTTGAAATTGAAGTGACGGAGTCGGCGTTTGCGGAGTCCTATGACGCGATGAAGGAATCGCTTCAGAAGTTCCGCAGAGCAGGATACCGGATCTGGATGGATGACTTCGGCAGCGGCTATTCTTCGATGAATGTCCTGAAGGAAGTAGACTTCGATGTGCTGAAGATTGATATGAAGTTTCTGCGCTCCCTGTCGGATGAAAAGCTCCGGAAACGGGCAGAGACGATTATCACTTCGACGATTGATATGGCAAAGAGGCTTGGCATCGAGACGCTGTGCGAAGGCGCGGAGACTGCCGAGCATATCGCCTTTCTGAAGGAGGTCGGCTGCGAGATGGTTCAGGGATACTATTATTCCAGACCAGTTCCGCTGGAAGAATTCCTGCAGAAGGGGTTTTCTATGGAAACTATGGAAGAAGCAAGATACGGAAGTGTTGCCGGAAGAATCAATCTGCTGTCCGGAGAAGAGTCTGCCTCCGAAGGAGATGGCTGGTATTATGCGATCCCGAGAGGTCTGTTTGAGATCAGAACGGATCGCATCAAGTGTCTTGCCTGCAACCGTTCGTTCAATGATTATCTCCATTCCCTGGAAGCTGGAGATGCTGGCACGGCGGAAGGACTGCTGAATCAGAATTATGCCGGTATCGGCGATCAGTATCGGCGGGCGGCAGATCTTGCCAGAAGAAGCGGAAAGCCGGTGAAGTTCGATACGGTCATCAATGGCGAATACTGCACGCATCGGCTTCGGCTGGTGGCAGTCAATCAGGAATCAGGTGCGATGACGGTTCTGGTGGCTTCGCTGAACCTCAGCGGTTTTGCAAATTCAGGCAGGCAGGAAGAACAGGATAAGGCGCTGAGATCGATTGTCGCCATGTTTGATCGGATTGATCTGCTTGATTATGAAAGCGGCAGGGTGAAGACGATCCATCAGACCGCTGGAAATCTGAATAATATCACTCAGGAAGGAAACCTCTCTGATGCAGTCAGGGCATATGCAGAAGCTAATGTATCCATGGAAGACAGGCAGAGGTTTGAAAACTATTATCTCTGGGAGAATGTTGAGGCTGATCTTTCCGATGGGAGAAATCCGTGCCGGATTCTGGACTTCCATGGAGAAACCAGGAATGGAATCGGAGAGTCTTATGCGTTCCAGATTCCGGTCCTCGCACCAGGACGTCAGATCATTCTTTCTGCATTAATGATGGCACCAGTAAGCTCCGGAATGCCGAAGGCGATCACTGCCGAAGAAGCTTCTTCTCTGCGTGCAGAAACACAATCTGCGGAGCGCACGCTTCCGATTGCAACAGATTCCATTCTGAACAGCCTGCTGAAGCTGCTGCCGGTCGGAACGTTCTGGAAAGACCGCGACCGGAGGTTCCTCGGCGTCAATCAGGCATTTCTGAATTTCTATGGCATGAAGAGCGTGGATGAAGTGCTTGGCAAGACAGATGAGGATCTCGGCTGGCATACCGATCCGGATCCGTACCGGAATGATGAGATCCGGGTGATCCGTGATGGGGTCAGCGTTCATGACGTGCCAGGCACCTGCATCGTGCAGGGGGAAGAACATGAGATTGCCTGCACCAAGGGACCGATTGTCCAGGATGGAGAGATCAGCGGCCTCACCGGGTGGTTCATCGATCTGACGGAAGAANAGAAGAAGCACGGACTTCTGTATTCTGCTGCCAGCGGTTCTCAGGAAAAGCCATCGATTTCCAGGTATATCGAGGCAAGTCAGAAACGCGGCATCGATTTTGCGATGATCTTGGTAAAGATTGAAAATCTCTCTGAACTGAAGAAGAAGTTCGGACCGGAAGAAACAGAAGCACTGCTCAGGACTGCGGGAGAGAATCTGGCAGAAACCTGCGGCAGAAACAATGTGCTGCTTCGTTCCGGAAATGGCAGTTTCATGATTCTGTCTCAGCTGATCAATCCGGATTCTGCAGATGCAGTGCGCAGGAAGATCACGGCCTGCTTTGCGGGCATCCGTACCAGACAGGGACAGAAGGTCCGCTTCAATGCGACCGTGGAAACGACGATGTATTCGAGTCTAAGAGCAGTGATCGCAAAACCGGAGAATACTGCCCAGAAATGAAAATTCTGAATAAGCCTTCCAGATACCTGCTGGAAGGTTTTTTCGTTCGTCTCGATTTTCTTTCCCGTTGAATGATCGGAAAAAGAACATGGCATAATGGGCCCATGTACTTAAACAGATGAGGTGAATCTATGACAGCTCCGGGCGAGATCAGGAAACTCTCTGAAGAGATCAGAAAGTCAGCGGAGCTTCTGACAGTATTGGGCGATGAGATGCGGCAGCATCTGATCCTGGTGATGATGGAAAGCGGCATGCGGGTCAATGACATCGCTGCGAAGACTTTTCTCTCGCGGCCGGCAGTCTCGCATCATCTTCAGATACTGAAAGATGCGGGCATCATCCGGGTGCGCAGAGAAGGAACGAATAATTACTACTATTCTGACGCGGATGCAGAAGCGATGAATCAGCTCATCGGCATGCTGAAACATGCGCAGCAGATCATGAGCGAGCTGTCGGATCGGAGTGGTAATGATTAAGGTTCATGTGCTTGCGTGCGGAAGCACGATAGTTGATGAGGCATTGCCGTTTTCAGATCGTTCCCGCAATCCGCTTGCTTTCACGGGTCTGTTCCGCGGAAAGACACATCAGTGTTCGGTGCCGGTGAGAGCTTATCTGATGAACATCTGCAGGGAAAGATTCTGATCGACACGGGCTGGGACAATGCCATCCGTCAAGATGCAAGGGCTTATGAAGGCTTCTTCAATTACTTTGCATCATCGGGATTACTGCCGGATGGCGAAGGAATCATCGATCAGCTGGCTTTGTATGGATTCAGTACGGATGACCTGGATTACTGTCCGCTGGCGCATCTGGATATCGATCATGCACGCGGGATTGATGAATTGCGCAATGCGGGACATGTCATGTGCAGCCGGGCAGAATGGAATGCCGCGCAGAAGAGGAATCCGAGGTAGCTGAAGCGGTTATGGAAGAATGTGTGTATGGAGACCTTCCCGGATCAGGAATATGACTTTTTTCAGGATGGAACGCTGACCACAATTCCGATGCATGGACATTCCGCTGGCATGACAGCCTTCCGGATCGGCAAGCCGGATCATTATGTGCTGATTGCCGGAGATGCAGGCTACGGGCGGGCTTCTTCTGAAAGACAGGTGCTGCCGGGAACAGAGTGGAATCGAAAAGAAGAAGCAGAAACTCTGAAGATATTAAGAGACTACGCACTGGATCCGCATTGTGATGCAGTGCTGATGACACACGATACAGAGCAGTCGCAGAAGACATTTTTCCTGGAGCAGGAGGAAATAGTCTATGGATCTCAAGCAGGCAATGGAAACAAGACATGCGGTCAGAGAATTTACGGATCAGCCCCTGGCAGAAGAGGCAGTAAAAGAACTGAAGCAGGAAACAGAACAGGTCAATCTGGAAAGCGGGCTGCATATTCAGCTGGTCACCGATGAACCGGAAGCGTTTGACGCAGGCAAGCCTCATTACGGAAGCTTCAGCGGCTGCTGGAATTACTTCGTGCTGGCGGGCCCGAGCGGCAAAGACGAGGAGATCGGGTACTATGGAGAAAGACTTGTTCTGAAGGCACAGCAGCTTGGTATCAATTCCTGCTGGGTTGCGATGACTTACCGGAAAGGCAAGGCAGAGGGCGACATCAGAACCGGAGAAAAGCGGTATATGGTCATTGCACTGGGTTATGGAAAGACCCAGGGAACTGCGCATAAGCAGAAGAAGCTCACAGACATCAGCGATTGGAAAGAGGGCGATCCGGACTGGTACCTGAATGGCCTCAAGGCAGCTCTCTTAGCGCCGACTGCGATCAATCAGCAGAAGTACTATCTGGAGCGGCATGGCGACCATGTTCATGCAAAAGCAGGACTTGGCTTCTATACGAAAACAGATCTCGGCATCGTCAAGTATCATTTTGAAGCTGGTTCCGGGAAAGACCATTCGGTCTGGGAGTAAATCTTGACGGCCACGTTTCCGGAAGGCATCTGCATGCATGAAATACTGCAGAAAAGATGAGCCGATTCATGATTTTATTCAGAATCTCCATCTAGTATGATGATAATCAGGAAGGAAATTCTTTTTTATGGTCAGATACGGAATCATCGGAGCAGGAAAGATTGCTCATCGGTTTGCAGACTCCCTCAGCAGGGAAGGCGATGAACTCTATGCGATCAGCGGACGCAGCATCAGGAAGATGGAAGCATTTGCTGAGGAACACCCATGTCAGAAAGTTTATCTGTCGCATGAAGAACTGATAGAAGATCCTGAGGTTGAAGCAGTGTATCTTTCCCTGCCGAATTTCATGCATGCAGAATGGGCATGCAAGGCAATGCGTCATGGAAAGGCAGTGCTCTGCGAGAAGCCTGCCGCATTGAACGAAGCAGAGATGAATGAGATCAGATCAGTTTCTGAAGAGTCCCATATGCTTTTCATGGAAGCGATGAAGAACCGTTTCACACCTGCATTTCACAGGGCGGTTTGGCTGCTGGACTCCGGTGCGATCGGAGAACTGAAGTCCATTCTCGTGCGGAATGGCTTCGTACTGGCGAAGGAGAGATACGGAACGAGCTATATCACGAACCCAGAACAGGGCGGAGGATGTCTTCTTGATATTGGCTGCTATGGGGTGAGCTGGCTTCAGAAGTATCTGGGAAATGATCTTCGGATCATCAGGACTGAAATTCGTCGTGGTCCATCAGAAATGTATGTCAATTCCAGAATGGAAGGAAACGGGATCGATGGTCAGCTGATCGTCGCCTTCGATCAGAGCATTCCTTCTCAGGCGGTATTTACGGGAACTTCCGGGATTCTTGAGGTCTTCCCGATGCATCGGCCGGATCATATTTGCCTGAAAATGGCGAAAGGCATGCGGGAAGAATCCATTCCCTATGAAGGAGATGACTTCAGCGGAGAAATCCGTCACTTCGATCGGCTGATTGCAGAGAAAGCATCCGGCAGTGATCAGATGTCTCTGGATGATTCGATTGCCTGCGCCAGAATCCTGGACCGCATTCGTGCATCTTTCCCGGAATGATCTGAATGAAGTTTTAAGGTTTCTGAAATCTGTATCAGGCAATTTCCAGTGGAATCGATCATACTTCTGCGGGAGGCGATAAGTACGAGCTTCTGGATGATATCTTCCAGGACGAAATCCGTGGGACCTCTGAAGAGATGGAACGCATGCAGAAAAAGAATAATCCGGAAGATGATCCCATCCGGGGATACTGCAATCTGATGGCTGCTTTTCTTTGCGGAGGAATGTGGGATTTCATCCGGGTATGCAAGGAAAAAGGCATGGGCCGTGAGGAGGTTCTGCAGGAAGCAGAGAAAATGATAACTGCGATCCTCCACAGCAGAGCATTCCCTCTCAATTTATGAGGAAAATGGATCCGTTTCTTTCCGCATGTTAAGATGAACCCATGAAACGTGTTTTTTGTGTACTGGTGATGATTCTGTTGGCGGTATCGGGGATTGTTCCGGTATCTGCAGAAGAAAGCAAGGTATTGGATCTTTCTTCGCGTCTTACATGCATCGATGGAGACTGGCTGTTTGCGTATGGAGAACAGGCAGGCGGAGAGGATATTCAGCTGGATGATTCCGGATGGGAGGAATTGTCGCTTCCGCATGACTGGTCGATCTCGATGGATTATTCTGAAGACTGCGAAGCGGAGAGCGGCTTTCTTCCAGGCGGCACGGGCTGGTACCGGAAGAAGTTCATTCTGCCGGAATCTCTTTCAGGGAAACGGATTTCCGTGATCTTTGATGGCGCTTATCAGCGTGCTGAAGTATATCTCAATGGTCATAAGCTCGGGGAGCATCCGGATGGATACACTTCCTTCTCCTTTGATCTCACAGCATACCTGGCTGTGGATGGAAAGACCGAGAATGTGCTGGCAGTCAGAGTGGAAAATCAGCAGCCGAATAGCCGATGGTATACCGGCAGCGGCATTTATCGCGATGTATGGCTGAAAGTGACGGATCCTGTCCGGATTGACGAAGAAGGGACTGTGATCTCATATGATCCGGATGCCCTGAAAGAAACAGGGAATACCGAGGTGTCTGCTTCCATCGTGCTTCAGAATGAAACAGATACAGAGCAGTCTGCTTCAGTTATGAGCGTGATGGCAGATCCGGAAGGGGCGGTCTATGGAGAAGCGGTTTCTTCACAGGTGACGATTCCTGCCCGGGGACAGGCAGAACTTGTTCAGACCATTGCGATCAGTGATCCGGATCTCTGGTCAGTATCAGATCCGGAACAGTATACCTGGAAGATCACAATCAATTCTTCCTATGAAGATGAAGTTTCGATCCCGTTCGGATTCCGCTATGCAGAATGGGATCCGGATCATGGGTTTTCTCTGAATGGAGAAGCGATGAAGCTGAAGGGCGTATGCCTGCATCAGGATTACGGGGCACTTGGCACTGCCTGCTATGAAGCTGCTGTAGAACGGCAACTGAATAAGCTGAAAGAAATGGGAGTCAATGCCATCCGATCTGCTCATAATCCAGCAGGCAGAATTCTCCGGGAGCTCTGTGCAGAAAAGGGCTTTCTTCTGCTTGAAGAAGGGTTTGATACCTACCTCTATCCGAAGAACGGAAATACCTATGACGGCAGCAGCTGGTTTACAGAAACGGTGGGATCAGACAATGAGATTGAAGGGGCCTATGCAGAAGAGACCTGGGCGGAATATGTGTCTCGGAAGATGGTGCGGGAATCACGCAATAATCCTGCCGTGATCATGTATTCGATCGGAAATGAACTGCTTGGCAATATCGGCGGAGATCCTTCAGAATACCCGAAGTATGCATCACAGATCATTTCCTGGATCCAGGATGAAGATCCTTCGGCGGTTGTGACCATCGGCGACAACATGGCCGGAAAAGACAATGCGACGCAGACTGCGATAGACCAGGAGATCATAGATGCAAAGGGTGCGGTCGGCCTGAACTATGCGACTGCAGAGGTCTATGACGACATGCATGAAGCTTATCCGGACTGGTGTTTCTATGGGTCTGAGACTGCAAGTGCGCTGAATACAAGAGGCTGGTATTCCAGCAAGGGAATTGATGAGAAGAATCTTCAGGTCAGTGCGTATGACCATGCCCATGTGGAATGGGGAAGCACAGCGGAAGAAGCCTGGAAGAATGTGATTGAACGAGATTATCTGGCTGGGGAATTCATCTGGACCGGCTGGGATTACCTCGGAGAACCGGAACCATGGAACGGGCTTGGAGCAGGGTCGGTGACTGGTCAGGGACCCAGGCCGAAGTCTTCTTATTTCGGGGTTATCGATACGGCAGGATTTGAGAAAGATTCTTATTACTTCTATCAGAGTCAGTGGAATGATTCTGTGACCACGCTGCATATTCTTCCTGACTGGAATCGGGAAGATCTTAAGAAAGACTGGCTTGGCAGAGTGACGGTTGCTGTATACAGCAATGCAGCAAGCGTGGAGCTGTTCTGCAATGGAAAGTCATTAGGCAGAAAGGATTTCACGAAACAGACGACGGATGATGGATATTCGTATCAGACGTATAAAGGGAGTCTGTATCTGACCTGGAAGATCTGGTATCGTTCCGGAGAGCTTTCGGCAAAGGCTTATGATGAAGATGGCAATGTGATCACGGATACGGTCGGACGCAGCCGTGTGGTGACGTCGGGTGAACCTGCAAAGATCGTGCTTACCTCAGAGGAGAGCGTACTGACTGCGGATGGAAAGGATCTTGCGTTTGTGACCGCAGAGATCCAGGACGCGGATGGTAATCCGGTATACCGAGCAGCCAGGCAGCTTTCCTTCACGCTGAATGGGAACGGGATCATTGCCGGAGCGGACAATGGTGATCCGACGGATCTTTCTTCTTATCAGGGCACTGATGAGACGCATGTGGCCAGGAGCACCTTTTCGGGAAAAGCACTGATCATCATTCAGCCCGGAACAAAGAGCGGAACACTGACTCTTTCTGCCGAAGGGGAGGAACTGGAATCGGATACGATAGAGCTGAAGGCGGTATCCGCAAAGCAGGAACCTTTCTGAAGAGAGAGGGTTGCTTTTCTGATGCTTTCCTGGAGGATGAACCATATCCGGCAAGTGCATTCCGGCCTGTTATTGACAGATGTTCATCCCGGGAGCTATAGTACTCAAGGCTAACAAAGTTAGTCTTAGCTAAGAAGGGGAAACTATGACAACATTGCGAGATCTGAAAGCCGGAGAATCTGCGGTCATCACGAAAGTCGGCGGAGAAGGCGAACTGCGCCAGCATTTTCTGGATATGGGGGTCATTCCGGGAAATACCGTGACGATGAAGAAACTTGCTCCGATGGGTGATCCGATGGAGCTTCGCATCGACAGCTATGAGCTGACCCTGCGGCTGGCTGATGCAGAGAAGATTGAAGTGCTTCCGGCCAAGGAAATCGATGAGACGCCTTGTCCTAGGGTTGAGCAGCTCGAACCGATTGATCATCCGGGTCTTGGCGAAGGCGGGAAATATCATGACCGTGCTAATGAGCATCCGCTTCCGGAGGGAGAAAAGCTGACGTTTGCGCTGGCCGGAAATCAGAATTCAGGCAAGACGACTTTGTTCAATCAGCTGACTGGTTCCAATCAGCATGTAGGAAATTTTCCTGGTGTCACAGTGGACCGCAAGAGTGGTGTCATTCGTGGCTATCCGAATACGGAAGTCACTGATCTTCCGGGGATCTATTCCCTGTCCCCGTATACGAGCGAAGAGATCGTTTCCCGGCAGTTCATTCTGAATGAGAAGCCGAAAGCAATTATCAATATCGTGGATGCGACTGCGATTGAACGCAATCTTTATCTGACCATGCAGCTGCTGGAGCTTGATGTGCCGGTAGTAGTGGCGGTGAATATGATGGATGAGATGCGCGGAAATGGCGGCTCGATCCGCATCAACGAGATGGAGCGCCTGCTTGGCGTTCCGGTAGTTCCGATCTCTGCTGCAAAGAACGAAGGCATCGAAGAACTTGTGCGCCATGCAGTGCATATTGCAAAGTACCAGGAAAAACCTCTGGTCCAGGATTTCTGTGATGTGAACGATCATCACGGAGCTGTTCACCGGGCAATGCATGGCATCATGGATCTGATTGAAGACCATGCTGCTAGGGCAGGCATTCCGCTGCGCTTTGCGGCTTCCAAGCTGATTGAGGGCGATCATTTGGTCATCGATGCCCTGCAGCTGGAAGAGAACGAAAAAGAGATGGTGGAGCACATCGTGAAGCAGATGGAAGAAGAACGCGGTCTTGACCGCAGTGCTGCCATCGCAGATATGCGCTTTTCCTTCATCCGGAAGCTCTGTGCAAAGACGGTAGTGAAACCGCGGGAATCCAAGGAGCGCCAGCGCAGTGAGAAGATCGACCGCATCCTGACCGGAAGGTATACCGCAATTCCTGCCTTCATCGTGATCATGGGACTGGTGTTCTATCTGACCTTCAACGTGATCGGTCTTGCCCTTCAGAATCTGGTTGCGGCAGGAGTGAGTGCACTGACCTCAGTCACAGATCAGGCATTGACTGCAGCCCAGGTGAATCCGGCTCTGCATTCGCTGATCATCGACGGCATCTTCAATGGTGTCGGGGCAGTGCTTGCCTTCATTCCGATTATCGTCGTTCTGTTCTTCTTTCTTTCCATTCTTGAAGACAGCGGCTATATGGCCCGCATTGCCTTCGTCATGGATAAGCCTCTGAGAAAGATCGGTCTCTCCGGCCGCAGTATCGTTCCGATGCTGGTAGGCTTCGGATGCACGGTTCCGGCTGTCATGAGTTCCCGCACGCTTCCTTCTGACCGAGACCGGAAGATGACAATTCTTCTGACGCCGTTCATGAGCTGCTCGACGAAGATTACGATCTATACGTATTTCACGAATGTCTTTTTTCCGCATACGGGCTGGCTGGTGATGATTCTGCTTTATGTCATCGGCATCCTGATCGGCATTCTGACTGCAGTCATCATGAAGAAGACTGCCTTCCGCGGAGAAGCAGTCCCGTTTGTGATGGAGCTTCCGAACTACCGCATGCCGAGTCCGAAGAATGTCGGCCAGCTGCTCTGGGAGAAAGCAGAAGACTTCCTGCAGAGAGCATTCACGGTCATCTTCGCGGCAACGATTGTCGTCTGGTTCCTCCGTTCGTTCGATCTTCACTTCAACCTCGTGACGGATTCCAGCGCAAGCATGCTTGCTTCAGCTGCTGGCTTCATCGCTCCGATCTTCAAGCCGCTGGGCTTCGGAGACTGGCGGATCTCGACGGCTCTGATTACCGGCTTCATGGCGAAGGAATCCGTAGTTGCAACGCTGCAGGTTCTGATCGGCAATACTGCTGAACTGATGCAGATCCTCACTCCGCTTTCCTGCATATCTCTGCTGGTCTTCTGCCTGCTGTATACGCCATGCATTGCTGCAATTGCTGCAGTCAGAAGAGAACTTGGCGGCAAGTGGGCGTTTGGCATCGTCGTCTTCCAGTGCCTGGTTGCCTGGCTCTTTGCCTGGGTGACCTATGCAGGAGGAACACTGCTGTCACTGTGACGGAATCAGGGATCTCCTTGCCGGATGATCCGGCTGGTTTGCGCTATAATGAATCCCATCCATGAAGAGAACATTCAGTATTCTGATCGGCGGAAGGGAAACCCCGGTAATCGTTACAACAAAAAGGATCCGGAATATGTATCTCCGGGTGAATCCGGATGGCAGCCTTGCAGTATCCTGCGGAAGCTGGGTCACGGATGAGGAGATCCGCAGATTCATCTGGTCACGGGAAACCTGGGTGCTGAAGACTCAGCTGAGCCAGCAGCGTACGGAGTTCATCAACCGGGAAGGCACAGAGGGTCCGGTGATCTGGTGGATGGGCGAGAAGAAGTATGCCCGCTATCTGGAAGGAAAACAAGACTCGTGCAGCGTGGATGGCGAACTCATCACCTTTGTTCTAAGAGAAGAGACGGATGAGCGGATCACGAAAGCATTCCGGGCTGCTGCCAATCAGGAACTTGAACGCAGAGTGCAGGGACTGAGAGGGCAATGGGATTCTCTGATCTGCATGGCCAATGGCCTTCCGGTTCCGGAAATCCGCTATCGTTTCATGACGAGCCGGTGGGGGGTATGCTACCCTGCGGAAGGCAGGATCACTCTGAGCACCAGACTGATCCATTATCCCGAAGAAGCACTGGAGTATGTCCTCCTTCATGAATATGTTCATTTTCTGATACGGGATCACTCGAAGCGATTCTATGCGATCGTGGAACATTACATGCCTGCGTATCAGGCATACAGCGCACTGCTGAAATAGAGGCTTATATGAACGAAACATCAATTGCTGAATTCGGCTCAACGATCTTTGAATCCGGTTTTCTGAACTTTCTGATCAGTTCTGCGGTGAGCTGGGCGTTTGCGGTATTTCTTGTCAAGCTCATATACCGGGGAATGAAAAAGACGGAAAAAATCCGCGGCAAAGCGGCGACGACAAGCCTTTCATTCGGAATCAATGTGATGCGGGTGGTGATCTATACCATCGCTGCGTTCATCACTCTCAGCATGATCAAGCCGCTGGCCTTCATCGGAAAGACAGCCCTTGGTGCGACTTCAATCATCGCGGTCATTTCCGGCTTAGCTGCACAGGAAACGTTCGGAAACTTCGTGGCAGGAGCAGTGATTGCGATCGTGCAGCCATTCCAGATCGGCGATGTGGTTTCGATTCCCTCGCAGTCAATTACCGGAACAGTTGCGGAAGTCACCATGCGCCATGTGGTTCTTCTGACGTATGACAATACGAGAGTCCTGATTCCGAACAGTACCATGAACAGTGCGGTTGTCGAAGACAAGCGCAATGGCAGTGAAGTCATCACACCCCTGATCACCGTCTCGGTTGCCTATGGAACTGATATTGATCTGGCATGCAGGCTGATCAATGAAATTGCACTGAAGGAACCGGACTTCATCGATCAGAGAACGGAAAAAGATCATGAAGATGGTGTTCCTGCGGTAAAGGTAGCAGTTACCGAATTCCAGGACAGCGGCATCGAACTGAGCTTCCGGGTCGCAGCCATGGATTCTGGCAAAGCATACTGGCTGGCCAGCAATATCCGTAAGGAGATTCTAAAAAAATTTGATGAGAATCAGATCGTGATACCGTATCCGACCAGAACGATTCTGAAGGGATGAAAGCACTTTCATCCCTTTTCCATAGTTTGTAAAATTCTTCCTCAGTTTCCATAAAGAACCGGTTGAAGAAAAAGTTTCTTCTGTTAGTATAAGGGTAGAAGTATTCTTATCAGAACGGAGTGAACTTATCATGATCCCTATGGAAGCTGGAGCTTATTTTCATGCACAGGAAAATGCTCATGGAGTTGCAGAAACCGATGGGGTTGTGGTGCGTAATCTGATCATTTTTGAGATGGACTGAGCAGGTCCATCTTTTTTATCGGATCCGTTCGAATCCAGAAAAGAGGAGGTAATTCAATATGGATCAGGTGAATCAGGAATTCTTCGACGCAGCAGCCAGAGGAGACTTTGAGAAAGTCTGCGCCATGGTTTCCAAAGGCGCGAATGTCAATGTCACCAATGGTGATGGACGCACGGCACTGATGCGCAGTGCAAAGCGCGGCTATACGGATATTGTCCGGTTCCTCATTGATAATGGTGCCGATGCGAGAGCCAGGGACAAGAATAACAAGACTGCATTGATGGGGGCCGCAAAGAAAGGCCATCTTGATATCTGCAAGATGCTGGAACATGCCGGTGCTGATGTCAATGCCCATGATAATAAAGGACGTACTTCTCTGATGCGGGCAGCTCTGCTTGGCGAAGCAGATGTCGTGAACTATCTGATCGGCAAGGGTGCCGATGTCAATGCAAGAGATGAACAGGGAAGAACTGCTCTGATGGAAGCAGTGAATGCATACAAACAGGATGTCATCAGTGCGCTTATCGATGCCGGCGCAGATATCAATGCAGGTGACAACCGCGGCTGCACGGCGCTGATGCGGGCTGCGTACATCGGCTATCCGGAGCTGGTGAAGTACCTGCTGAGCAAAGGTGCAGATAAGAATCAGAAAGACTATGACGGAAATCTTCCGATTCATTACGTGCGCAAGGAATGCCTTGCGGACCTGAAAGGTCTTCTGAAGGCGGAGGAGTGAAGAGATGAAAGACTATCTTGCTTCGGCGGTACGCAATGTCACAGTGCTGGGCCATTCCGGGGCCGGCAAGAGTTCTGTGATCGAGGCTTGTCTCTATTTCACGAAGGCAATTGACCGCTATGGAAAAAATAATGACGGAACAACAGTTCTGAACTTCGATCCGGAAGAAGGCAAGCGCGGTACTTCGTGCTATTGCCATCTGGCACCGGTCGAGTGGAAAGACAAGAAGATCAACTTCATCGATACGCCAGGCTACATGGACTATGAAGGAGAAGAAGTTACCGGGCTCACCGTTGGCGACAATGCGCTGATTGTCGTCAGTGCGAAAGACGGCGTAGAGGCTGGCACAGAGCGGGCATGGAAGAATGCAGTGCTCCGCCGCAAGCTGCCTACGATCTTCTTCGTGAACAAGCTGGATGATGACAATGCGGATTTCTCGAAGACCGTGGATGAGCTGCGTGAGAAGTTCGGCAAGTCCGTCATTCTGTTCGAGCTTCCGATCATCAAGGACCGCAAGGTCATCGGGTCTGTCAATATTCTTCGCAAGAAAGCATGGTACTATGACAAGCGCGATGTTGCCCAGGAAGTTCCGGATGAACTGAAAGACAAAGTCGAGGAATACTATCAGGAACTGGCAGAGGCCATTGCGATGACGGATGATGAACTCATGGAGAAGTTCTTCTCCGGAGAAGAGTTCGACCAGCATGAGCTTGCCAAAGGCCTTAGAATCGGCGTGAGATCCGGTGATATCCGGCCGGTCTACTGCGGCAGTGCTGAGCTTCAGACCGGTATTGAGCGTCTGCTTGACCTGATCACGGAATACTTCCCGAGCTATGCCGAGAAGGGACATGTGCATGCCCTCAATGCAAAGGGTGAGACGATTGACATGGAGACGAATGAGAATGAAGCACTTTCTGCATTCGTATTCAAGACGATCATCGATCCGTTTGTCGGAAAGATCTCTTATCTGAAAGTGATGAGCGGTGTTCTGAATTCTGATTCTCAGGTCTGCAATGCGCAGAAAGACATCACTGAGAAAGTAGCTCAGGTTTATGTCGTCAACGGCAAGTATCAGCTGGGTGTCGGCAAGCTGTTTACCGGCGATATCGGCTGCGTCGTCAAGCTCTCGCAGACGCAGACGAACGATACGCTGTGCACGCTGTCGAAGGTGGTGCATTATCCGCCGATCGACTTCCCGAAGCCGATGCTTGGCTATGCAATCTGGCCGAAGACCAAGGCAGACGAAGACAAGATGTCCGTCGGCATCCGCAACATGTGCGAGGAAGATCATACGATCCGCCTGGACAAGAATGCGGAGACGCATGAACAGGTGCTTTATGGCATGGGTGATCAGCATATCGATCTGATCCTTTCCAAGCTGAAGTCCAAGTATAAGGTTGATGTTACGACCTCAGTTCCTACCGTTCAGTATCGGGAAACGATCCGCGGCAAAGCCGAAGCCCAGGGCAAGTACAAGAAGCAGAATGGCGGTGCTGGCCAGTATGGCGATGTATGGGTCCGCTTCGAACCGTGCGACAGCGAGGAAATGGTATTTGCAGAAGAAGTATTCGGCGGTGCTGTTCCGAAGCAGTACTTCCCTCCGACCGAGCAGGGACTCAGAGACTGCATGCAGCATGGTCCGCTGGCTGGCTTCAAGGTTGTCGGTGTCAAGGCGACGCTCTATGATGGATCGTATCATCCGGTAGATTCCAAGGAAGTGGCTTTCAAAGAAGCCGCAAGGCTTGCTTACAATGCGGCGATGCCGAAGGCAGATCCGGTTCTGCTGGAACCGATCTGCAAAGTCACGACGATCGCACCAGAAGAATATACCGGAACGCTGATGGGCGACTTCACGAAGCGCAGAGGTCTGATCCTGGATATGCAGATGAATGAAGACGGCGATCAGGTCATCTCGGCAGAAGTGCCGATGGCAGAAATGCTGACATATGCCAATGAGCTGCGTTCAATGACACAGGGACGCGGAACATACACGCTCGAGTTTGACCGCTATCAGGCAGCTCCGAAAGAAGTGGCTGAAAAAGTCATCGCGGCTCAGAAAGCAAAGAATCAGAAATAGCAGTAAAGAGAAGCAGGAGCAATCCTGCTTTTCATATGGCTTCTTAAGAATTCCGTTTTTTCTGAATCAGGCAAAGAGTACATGCGTTCAGGTATCTGCTTTTTTTGCAAGGATCCCGTAGGAAGAAGAGATTGCAGTGCACTATGCTGCTCAGATCGATCATCCAGGAAAGAAAGGATCATCTGAGGAGAAGCCGGAACTGAACCCAGATGGCAAGAAATTCCGAAATCCCCTTGATTGAGCAGGACAAGGATACTCTCATTCCCGGATGAACTCGTCAATGCGCAATTCTGTACATTTCAAAGTCGCATGGGGAATAGAGTATAATAGAAACGTTTCCGAGAGAAACAGCTCTGCAGGAAAACATCCTGCAGGTTCAATAAAGGAGTTTTATTCATGGCGGATCACGCACCGAAAGTCATTACAACCCGGCAGGCGAAGAAGCAGATCGGCTTCTTCGGAAAGTCCCTGGCGCTTTATATTCTGCTGTTCATGGCTCTCAGCTACGGGACAGAGCTGCTGCAGAATTTCAATCCTTCTATTATCATGGGCATGGATCCCCAGGCTTTTTCGCTTGCGGTCTCAATGATTCTGATGCTGTTCATCACAATGGTGCCTTTTCGCAGAAGTGCGCAGAAGCTGCATCTGAATATTCATGATTATCTGAAAGATCCCAATCTGCGCGGTGACCGGATCTTTGCACTCGTATGCATCGGGATCGGCATCGATCTGATCATGACTTCGGTCTCTACGCTGTTTTATTTCCTGTTTCCGACCAATATGGCGGAATATTCCTTCCTCGGCAATTTCAGCACCCGGGATGCGATCATCGAGAATATCCTGTATTTCATGATGTTTGTGATCGTGAAGCCGATCTGCGACGAGTATATCTTCCGCGGCGTGATCCAGCGCCAGCTTGGCCATTATGGCAGGTATTTCGGTGTGCTTGGCTCGGCTGTGCTGTATGCCATTGCTCAGGTCAATATTGCCCAGGCATTTCCTGCTTTTTTCGTAGGGTGGTATCTGTCGCTGATCACGCTGAGATATCACTCGATCCGCCCGGGCATCACGGTTCATCTCGTGATTGCCCTGGTTCTGTGGGCGGTGCAGGTTGTTCCTTCGAAATTCATTATGATTGTCACGATCTTTATCGTGCTGGTCTATATCCTGGCGGGTCTTTTCCTGTTCCAGCGGCGGGTGGATACGAATATGGTCCGTTATGGCGCAACGGAGGCGAAACTATGGAAGATCCTGTTCACGACTCCTTCCATTGTTGTCTGCGTGATTCTGTTTGCGGCAAATGTGGTTTTTTCGATTCTCTGAGCACAGCGCAATATAATGTAGGCACAAGGAGAGTGAAAGATCTATGCCATGTACTACATTGATTGTCGGCCGCAGAGCAAGCTATAACGGATCGACAATGATCGCAAGAAATGATGATTCACCGGCAGGGAAATTTTCTGCATGCCGTTTTGAAGTCGTGAAACCTGAGGATCAGCCGAGGCATTACCAGTCGGTGATTTCTCATGTGAAGGTGGAGCTGCCGGACAACCCGATGCGCTATACCGCGATGCCGGATGTGTCCGGACATGAAGGCATCTGGGCAGCTGCCGGAGTCAATGCTGCAAATGTCGGCATGACGGCAACCGAAACCATCACCAGCAATGTCCGGGTTCTGTCGGCAGATCCGCTGGTCAGACTGATTCCTGCCCAGGATGGAAAAGAAGAAGTGCCCGGCGGAATCGGCGAAGAAGATATTGTCGTCCTCGTGCTTCCTTATATTCACAGTGCCAGAGAAGGGGTGCTTCGCTTAGGAAGCCTGCTGGAGCAGTATGGCACCTATGAAAGCAATGGCATCGCCTTCCATGATGCAGATGAAGTATGGTGGCTTGAGTCGGTAGGCGGCCATCACTGGATTGCCAGAAAGCTCCCGGACGACAGCTATGCTGTGCTTCCGAACCAGTTCTGCATGGATACGTTCGATCTGGAAGATGCCTTCGGGAAACAGGAGAATTATCTCTGCTCTTCCGATCTCAGAGAATTCATTGCAGAAAATCATCTGGATCTGTCCATGGACCAGACGTTCAATGCCCGGGTATCCTTCGGCAGCCATTCCGATTCCGATCATGTCTATAACACGCCGAGAGCCTGGATTGGACAGAAGTACTTCAACCCGAATGCGGACTGGTCTGCATACGGACCGGAGAGCGATGATCTGCCATGGTGCAGAGTTCCCGAGCATAAGATTACGCCGGAAGATGTGAAGTATGTGCTTTCCAACCATTTCCAGGGGACAGAATACGATCCGTATGAGCACCTGGATGGAAAGCAGGGCAAGTACCGGCCGATCGGAATCAGCCGGACAACCTTCATGTCCTGCACTGAAATCCGTCCGGATCATCCGGCAGAAACAGCGGCTCTTGAATGGGTATGCTACGGATCGAATGTCTTCAATGCATTTGTTCCATTCTTCACCCAGACCGATTCCGTTCCGGAATATCTTGGCAACACTACCAAGACGGTATCTACCGACAATTTCTACTGGGCAAGCCGGCTGATCGGCGCACTGGCAGATTCGCAGTATCATGCCTGCGTGCAGACGATCGAGCGCTATCAGGCTAAAACAGCAATCCAGGGCAGAATCCTGATTCAGAAGTATGAGAAGCTTGCAGAAGCTTCTGATCATCCGGAACAGATTCTGAACGAAGCAAACGACGAGATCGCAGCGATGACGAAGAAGGAAACCGATGCGGTGCTCAATGAAGTACTGTATCTGGTCAGCTGCCGCATGCGCAATAGCTATTCCAGATCTGATCAGTGATCATTCCCCCGTGGTCTGATGAACCACGGTTTTTTTCTATGCAGGCCGAAGCGGACAGATTGCTTGCCAGAAAAGTGAGTGATGAGGTTTGCCATCTTCGGATCGCCAGCATGTGCAACAAGCACATGTATCAATTGAAAAGTGGCCGCTCTGCTTTCTTCTTCCTGCATGACGGCAGAATTCTTCGTGATCGTGTTTCTGCTGCTTGTCAGCTTCTGATGCGGTCTTTGGCGGAAAGGTGCTTCTTTATGAATCTGGGGGGTATGGTCATTCTGGCTGCTGGCTCTTAGGATATCTGCTGAAATTCAGAAAGAAAAAGACACCTGCAGACCGCAGATGCCATTGCTGAAGAATTCAGATTTCAGCCCTTGAGGCCTTCTTCCTGACGCTGCATGTTTTCCACGACAACGTCATAGATATCGCCGATGGACTGACCGTATTCCAGGATTTTCCATGGCTCGTTGGTATGGAAGTGAATTTTGATCAGCGTATCATCGCCGACGACCAGCAGGCAGTCTCCCTTGAAGTGCTCGAGAATATAGTCATGAATCGCATCTTCAGAAAGATCGTGGCCGTCAATCAGAAGCTGGGTATCGAATTTGAATTCAAGCTGTTCCATAATCAGAAACTAATCTCCTTTATCTGCCGCGATTATAGCATGAAGAGTGATCCTGCAGTCATGAGGTGTTTACAAAAGGCCCGAAGTGTCGTCAATGAGGAAGGGAATCTTCTGATTCTTCTGCTAATGGAATAGCAGGAGGTTTGTTATGGACAGCATCAGACAGATTGCCGAACAGGTAGAAGCAGGGGTGAAGGGCGTATTCGAGAGCGATGCTTATCGCAGCTATCTCGCTACGATGTCCAGGTTTCACAGCTATTCTCTGAATAATACGATTCTGATTTACCAGCAGAAGCCGGACGCGACTTATATTGCCGGCTATCAGGCATGGTACCGCAGTTTCGGCCGATGGGTGCGGAAAGGAGAAAAATCCATCCGGATCATGGCCCCGATCACGAAAGTGCGGGAGCCAGAATCCCAGGACGGTTCTTCCGGAAAACGGGTGATCGTGGGATACCGGGCAATTCCGGTATTTGATATCAGCCAGACGGATGGAGCTCCGCTGCCTTCCTTTCTGCAGGAGAAGATTGATGGAGAAGTAGAAGACTATGATTCCTTCCGGGCAGCCCTGGAACTGGTATCTCCGGTTCCGATCAGATATGAGAGTCTGGAAGGAAGGGCAAATGGCTATTATTCGCTCGAGCGGAAAGAGATCGTGATCGATGATACGCTTTCCCAGCTGCAGACTGTCAAGACCGTGATTCATGAGATATCGCATGCGATGCTGCATAGCGGGAAGGGCCTGGACATTGATCGCAGAACCATGGAAGTGCAGGCAGAAAGCATCGCCTGTGCAGTATGCATGCATTATCATCTGGATCCGAGCGAATATTCCTTCGGCTATATTGCCGGCTGGAGCAAGGATCAGGAGCTTGCTGAACTGAAGAAGTCGATGGAAGTCATCTGCCATACGTCTCATAAGATCATTCATGCATTAGATCAGATCATCAATCCGGATTTCCAGACGCCCCGGGATTCGTCTGGCCTGCATGCAATGCAGGAGGCAGAACGTATTCTTTCCGGTGCATAAAGCAGATTGAAAACAAGATGTTCACAGGGTAAAATAAGCAGTGCCTGAACGCCCTTGTGATGGAATTGGTAGACGTAGGGGACTCAAAATCCCCCGGTAGCGATACCGTGCCGGTTCGAGTCCGGCCAGGGGCACTGTGACACCGGGTTTCCTGGATGGAATCCGGTTTTTTCTATTCATGCTCCTGCGGGATTCCGGCAGCTGGCCGGTTGGCTGCATTGACGCCGAGTCCCTGCTGACGCATGACTTCATTATCGAAGTTGATCTTTGCAGCTCTGGAAGCTGCGGCAATTGCAAATTTCGTGATGATGAGGGCGATCACATAGGAAACTGCAAACATGATCGGCCACTCTGCGCAGGCACTGCGGAACCAGAGACTTGCGACGCTCGGTGCAGCTCCTGCTGCAACGGCTGCTTCGACATCAGGGTTTCCGAACATGTTGACCGCGGAGAGCACGAACGTGGCAGAAGTATTGAAGAACAGGGTGGCAACGAGGTTCTCGATGAGTCCATGGGCAGGAGTTCCTTCTTTGATGTGCCATTTCCTGCACAGGGCAAAGGACCACTTCGTTAACGGAAAGATCCATCCGGTGAGCGTGATGATCAGATAGCAGGTTCCCCAGTTCTGAATTGCTCTGGGCACGGTCCAGGGAATGTGATCCCAGGAGATTGCAAATTCGCTCAGCAGGAAAGACAGGACGATCGCGATGATCGTGGAAACGACCATACCGAAATGATTATTGAATGCCTTCATAATGATTTCCTTTCCCGGCTCAGAAGAGCCATCTCTGTATGTGAACAGAATAACAAGAAGAACAGAAAGAAGCGTGTAGTCCCGGATACGGCTTCTGTACAGAAATGGCAGTTTTCTATAAACTTTTCGTATGCGGAAACTGAGATGGTTGATTCTGGCAGTGATTGCAGCAACATTGACTCTCATGGTGATTCCTTTTCCGCATGGACTGAGCAGAATCTCAGATCATGGCTCCGGATCGTTTGAGAGGCCGGTAGCGGATGCGATCAATGTCTACTGCCGGAAAGGAACCAGGCCTTCTGTGAAGTATGTATCAGGAACCTATGAAGGAGTTCCGTATCATGTGCTGAAGGTGAAACCGGATGATCATACCTTCATTCAGCTCGACTATGCAGGAGAGACTCCGGAATCTCTTGATGAACTCTATGATCATGGTTCAGAGTGCTGGCATGTCGGAGGAATCAACGGAGGATTCTTTCAGAACAGCGGTGAAGAATACGGGAGACCGGTCGGTGCGCTCCTGATTGACGGAAGCTGGGCAGAGTGGAAAGGCCAGGAGCTGACCCCTGCATATGGAAAAGGAAATGCCACGGTTTATTTCAGTCACGACGGCAATCTGAAGCTGGCTTATCATGGCTGGGAAAACGGGGAATGGAAGCCGGCATCGGATTCATTCTGGTCCTACGAAGAAGATCTCGGGGATTACGGGTATCAGATCAATACCGAGTATGGATTGAGCGGAGCTTATACCTTGCTGAGAAATGGGAAGCGTGTATGGCTCGGGAAGAATGATTCTGCTTACTGGAACCGATCAGCAGACAGCTGGGTGACATTATTCGGCGAGACGGCAGATGGAACCGTGCTTCTGGTCATTGCCGGAAAGCTCGGCGGCGGGGAAGCAGAAACAGAACTGATGAAAGAACTCGGAGCAGTCAATGCGATCCGGCTGGATGGAAATACTTCAACCTGCATGACCGTGGATAAAGGACTGGTCCATTGAGGCGAAGAGATGACAGAATTCAGAGAAGGCAGAATAGAAGATCTTGAGGAACTGTACCGGTTCTACGAAGAAGTATGCGCATTTCAGAGCAGGGATCAGTATGGCCCTTCCTGGACGATCGGGATCTATCCATCCAGAGAGGGACTTGCAGAGCATCTTCAGCATCATGAAATGTATCTGCTGATAGAAGAAGGAAGAATTGCTTCGGCAATGGTGCTGAGTGATCGGGAAGATCCGGAGTATCTGGATGCCTGTTTTCCAAGTCATGCGCTGGCAGATGAGGTCATGGTGCTGCATCTGTTTGCAGTGCATCCGCAGTTCCGCGGCAGGCATCTTTCGGAATTCATGCTGAGGGAAATGATTCTTCTGGCAGAGCAGAAGAAAAAGAAGGCCATACACCTGGACGTTCTGGAAGGGAACGACCGGGCGGAATGGCTGTATGAGAAGATGGGATTTCAGATTGCTGAGAAGCGGAAGGTAGTCTACGAAGATATCGGAGAGCAGACCGCGATTCTCATGGAATATCAGCTCTCAGAGTCCGTGCTTCCGGAATAATTCATCCATCAGTTCCGGATAGGTTTCCAGGCGGAAGTTCTGCATGGAGTGATTCTTCGTGCCGAGCTCTGCCAGATAGCCATGGAGCCAGACAGCCATGCAGACGGCGGTGAAGACATCGCGGGTCATTGCCAGCATCGCTGTCATCATGCCGGTAAGCACATCGCCGGAACCTGCCTGGGAAAGCGCCTGGTTTCCGGTCTGGTTAATATACACTTCTCCGGAAGGAGAAGCGACAATCGTATTCGGGCCTTTCAGCACGACGATGACTTTATAATCAGACGCAAAGTCGAGAGCAGTCTTCAGACGATTGTCCCGGATCGCATCTTCCGGAAGATTTGAAATTGCTGAGAATTCTCCGATATGCGGAGTCAGGATCACCGGTGCACCAGCAAAGCGGAGGATGTAGGTATTGTGCTGCAGAAGACGCAGTGCCTCTGCATCAAGTACCACAGGAACTTTGCTATTCTGCAGGATCAGATCAAGGATCTGCGATTTGTGATCCATATAGACAGCACCGCTGCCGAAGCCGATTGCAGTTGCCTGATGAATCAGAGGTTCCAGGACTTCATACCAGGATTCGTGTCCGAATGGGTGCATGACCGGAGTGAGAAATCTGGAGGCTAGGGGTGCATAGATTTCTTCGGGCATTGCGGCATGAAGATACGGAATGCCGACGGTTTCTGCACCAAGAATATTCAGACCGGCTGCCCCGGCCATGCCATAGCATCCGCTGATGAGCAATGCTTTGCCAAGAGAGCCTTTATAGGCAGTTTCACTTTTCTTGGGAAAGTTGGCGAAGAAGAGGTCTTCATCCATTTCACGATAGCGCGAGGGACCTTCATGCGGAAGACCAAGAGAAAGCAGTTCGCACTGTTGGAATTTCTGATGATCCTTGCGCAGCAGATGGAATGGCTTATAGCAGTCTAATGCATATGTGATCTTTGAACGGACTGCATCAGAATCGCAATGTCCGGTATCCGCTTCGCAGCCGCTGTTGAGATCGATGCTGTAAACAGGCTTCCCGGAGTTATTGACAGCCCGGAAGAGCTTTTTCATCTCCGGATCCAGAGGCCCATGGAAACTGAATCCGTAAACAGCATCGATGATCGCATCTGCATGTCGGAGTGCTTCTGAAAGATCATTCACGGAAACTATGCATGCAGGATCGACTTTCCGGTATGCAGCACGGGCTTCGCGGGTTTTCGGTTCTCCGCAGACATAGGCAATCTGAACAGAAAAGCGCCCTGCAAGCATACGGCAGACGACAGCTCCGTCGCCGCCGTTATTTCCGTTTCCGGCCAGGATCAGGATGCTGGAACCTTCTCTGAGTACCTTGCCAAGTGCTTCGGAAACTGCTTTACCTGCAATCTCCATCAATCTGCCTGGGGTCTTGCCTGAGCTTTGCTCGATACGGATCATGCCTTCCTTGTCTTGGATCATGGAAGCCTCTTTTCTTTTTCTATAGTAACAGTTTGAATTGCATCCATGCAAGATGCTAAGTCACATTCAGAAAACCGTGTTATAATGCGGTTATGAGGGATTATTGCTCATAGGAGGATAGCTAGTATGCCAGCAAAGAAAACTGTGAAAGAAGCAACTGCCGTCGAGACTGAACCAGCTGTCGAGAAGAAACCAGCAAAGAAAGCTTCGGCGAAGAAGCCTGCAGCAAAGAAGGAACCTGCTGAGAAGAAGGCCCCGGCAAAGAAGGCAGCAGCGAAGAAGCCTGCTGTGAAGAAGACGGAAAAGAAAGAAGAGCCGAAACCGGAAGTTGAAAAGAAGAGCTTCCAGACCTATAAGGATGTCATCAACTGGAAGAAGTGGGAAGCTCATAACATGAACTGGCTTTACATCGAGGTCAACGCAGGTGATCTGATGACAGAGCTGGAAGCAGGAGTCAACAATATTGAAACCTGCTGCAATGCAATCCTGGATTGCATGCTGGAAGGTGATACCTTCATCGTTCAGACTGATAAGCCTGATACCAAGCTGACTGTCCGCTATTACTGCGATAATCTTGCTGAAGATCGCAGAAAGTGGTCTGACGTCAACAGATAATAGTTTCCGGATCCGGATGGTTCAGAGCGATCTCAAAAGGGGGTCTGAACTGTTCCTCATTATTCACGATCATTCATGATATCCCTGGCAAAGCGGATTCTCTGCCAGGGATTTTATTATGATTCTGTTCTTCGGATGTGGCCATCTTCGTCCAAGGGCTTGTGCGCCCTCAGACTTATGTCAGGATCGTCAGGCTGCTGTGGTGTGGCACCGGCTGCCTGCATGAATACAGCTGAAAACGGCTCTGGAAAGACGAAGACAGATAATCGGAGAAGGAAGTGGTTTTCTCATTTTCTTGCCAATATCGCGATCCACGGCTTGTTCGGATGATGGTCGATAGCGACCTCTGAAAAGCCTGCCTTTTTCAGCGCCGCTTCGATCTGCCCTGGGGTATAACAGGTCATGCCGTCGATGATGCGCTCGAACTTTTTGCCGGCGGCATCTTTGCCATCGGATTCATTGCAGATGAAAAAGTATCCTCCCTGTTTTAAAATCTTCGCTACCTGCGCAAAGCATCTTTCAAGCCCTGGCCAGAAGTAAATTGTCTCAAAGGCGGTGGCAAGGTCAAAATGGTTTTCTTCGAGCTGCAAGTCTGATACATCGCCCTGCTGCACTTTGCAGCGGCCGCTGCCTATCATCGTTTTGTTGTATTCCGATGTTTTTTCAACTGAAAGCGGTGAGTGGTCAATTGCCGTCAGCGTGGCGGCCGGATATCTTTTCAGCAGTTCTCCTGCGTTACGACCCGCTCCGCAGCCAAGCTCAACGATTTCTTTTGGTGAGATTTCGGACAAGTGTCCCCTCCCCCAATCCGCCGGCTTTGCGTGGCCGGAATTCATGGTGCTTAGCATGAATTTGCCCAGCAAGCCGGAAGGCCTGCCTGTTTGATTGAAAAAGTTCTTCATAAATCCCATTGCTCATTATCCTCCTTCAGAGTACGATGCCATATCTGGTTTTTTCTTGACATTTGCATCCAGCGGATCTGTCTGTGCACAAAAAATCGATTGTCCCATATCCAGACAGCCAGGGTCTTCCAATCGGCATCTATCTCTGCCTGATCTGTATAGGAGCAATGATTGTCATGAATGGGTTGCAAAATGATTTCATGGTTCCATATCGGCACATGGCTGTTCTGTTCCTGTGTATTATTTCCTTCCTTGAGTCTGAAACGGATCACATGGAAATGGGAAGTGCCGAACGGTACGACACCAAAGAGACGAAAGAGGAAGTCATTCTCTGCACCTTTCTTCCATTGGATGGACTGCTCTGCCTGCGAAGGAGTAAAAGAAACCCAGAGAGAAGCAATCATCTGAAGCATGGAAAGCTTCTGGAGCCTGGCGAATACTTTCTCTGCAGATTCCGGAAATACAGAAGTACGGGTAACTTTTACAGACATTATTGTTTCCCCAGACAGAATAAGCGGCGGATCGGTCTTCCTGCGCTCCGCTCATGCATGATTCATTTGATGAGCGACAATCTGCTGCTAAAAAGAATACCATAGTTTGACATAACTAACAACGGGCTGGCTTGTGCAATTTCTTCTTCAGCCGCGATTTTCAGCTGCTGCTGGGATGCACTTTCTCTTTCCAGAATGAATTCCTGGCAGATAGGAAATCTCCGCAGCAGTTCTTCGCGCATTCAATCATTATGTTTCCCTTGTCTCCATGGATGACGATTTGATCTGTATTTTGAATGGTGTTCAGCCCATGGACAATGACCAGCGTCACCTTATCCTCAAAGAAGAATGTTCTGGATGAAACGAAATATGCAGAGCTTGTCTCTGTACTGGAAACTGAGGAGACGTCCCTGCGCTGACTTAGCTGGATCAGATCACGAGAAAACGGCTGGGAATCTGTGATGCGTGCAAGTACTTTATAGACAGAAAGCTTCCTGATCGGGATGTCCTTTCTGCATCATATATGAGTACTTCGAAACGCTTCAGATCGATTGTCTGGTTCAGCAAGCTCTGGTTTCAAGCTTTTTTCAGGTTTCCCCTCTTTTCAGCCGGTTTGGGGGGCGCGGAGTCTGTGAAGTTATGCTTCAATCCAGGTACAGACGGAAGAAGGCTGAAAAGCACAAATCCCTTTTTCTGAATTCCTGGCAATGAAATGAATAGATTCTTCTCAGAATCTGGCGAAAGGGGACAGTGTCTATGCGGAAGATTGATTCTTTCCGCAGGATTTCCTGGTCTCTTCAAGCGACAGGTGCTTTGCTCTTCGATCAGAAGCAGGGGATGGCTTCAGCCAGGCCGTAATCAGCGATTGATCTGGAAACTCTTGAAATGGAAAGGAAAAGACTATGAACGCAAACTTGAAACGATTGGGATCCTTCATGCTTTCAGCAATGACTGCATTCAGTCTGGCTGCCTGCAGCCCCGGCGGATCGGCATCCTCAGCTTCTGCAGCTGCAGCAGAGGCATCTGCCTCTGCTGCAAGTACATCATCAGCCACTGAAGAAGTATTTGAGGGAACAGCAGCATCTACCACTTTGTTCTCCCTTACCTATCCGGATGGCTGGGCGGTTGACGAGACCATGACCTCAGATAGCAGCAGTTACTGCTATATGGAGCTTACTCTTACGGGGGAGGAATCAGCTGCTGCTCAAGTGAATATTTCTGCATCAAAGTCAGATGTCAGAAATTATCGTGACCGACTCAGGGGTGCTGGAATAGATGCCTATGATCTGGTGGAAACAAAGAACCTGGATATGGTCCAGGTCGGCGGAGTAGAATGTGTCGAATATATGGCAGAATCCTGGTATTCCAGTTCTCTCATCTATCTTGGCCGTGATGAAGCCTCCGGAATAACCGTATCCATTGATATTATCGGAGATCAGGAGGATCCAGGAATTCAGACCATGATCAGATCCTTGAAGTTCACTCTGAATGATTCCGGCAATGTGGATCCGCCATGGCCGTGGCAGGGAGAACCGTTCTCGGCCGATGCCCGCCATACGCTGAATGCGGGAAATTATACAGTGACCGTGGACTGGATGAAACTGGAAGACCCGCTGATTGCTTATGATATCTTCTCTGGCAGAGTGGAGATGACCGGCGATACAGTCTGGGTACTTCTGGACAATTATCTCTATGAATATCAGTACAGCCAGGATGGTCTGACTTATGTCAGCGAGCAGGCACTCGGCAACGAAGGCGACTACGAGGAACTGTCTTCTGATCGTAATGGGAAACTGTATGTTTCGGGATTCATGGAACAGATGCTCATCATGGAACAGGGAGAGGTCACCGGAAGGATTGAAGACGTGGATCGGGCACTCGTTCATCCAAACGGAACCTGGGGCATCAGTTCCTTCTTCGGACAGCCGCTGCGGAAAGTCATGATCGATGGAGAAACTGCGCAGATTGAAGACTGGGAACTGAGATCAGCAGAAGAGACGACCAAAGGGTTCATTTCCGAGAATCATGTCTGCATCACAGGAACTTCTGAGGATAAGGAAAATGTTGCTGTCTGGGTTTTTGACACGGATGGAAATCAGCAGTATGAATTCGGCAATACAGATATGAATGAAGAGGGATGGATGGGGGCAATCACGGATGTGATTGAAACTCCCAATGGGTATCTCGTTCTCGATGGCAATATGAGAAACCTGCTGTTCTACGGAACGGATGGGACGCTCTTGGCAACAGTGGACGATGAAGAGCTGTTCTTAACCGCATATCCATGGATCAGTTCTGCATGCCTGATGCCGGATGGCAGTATCCTGATTGCTCTGACCGAAGAACGGGCAGATGAATCTGCATATGAGCTGCTGATTTACCGGCTGAGCGGTTTCTGATTCAGAAACATGAGCAAGAGATATCATGACAGGTACAGGAAGCGAAGGAACAGATATGCATGCAGGTGACAGGAGAATACTGCTGCTTTTCTTGCGGCGGCATTGATTGGCGGAGTTATTATGATGCGCCGAATTATCAGGCATGATCAAGCAGCTGAGGGGATGGAAAAGGTGAATCAGGATGCAGGCTGATTCCGTCTGATCGCTGGAAAGAGCTGTCTGATTATTTACGCAGTTATGAACTGCCTGCCTGGAAAACCTCGCAGCCGGACTTGCTGGATGAGACAAGAAGCTCGATCACGATCACCTGGAGAGAAGGTTCAGAACTGGCAAGGTATTACCATGATGGAACCGGTGCCTGGGAGCTTCGCGAGATACTTCAGAAACTTTCAGAAGAGCTCTGTCAGAGCACGAAGTCTGCATAAGCATTCGGACAAGATCAAAGGTGCCCGGCTGAATACCAGGCACCTTTTTCGATCGCTTGCCTCAAGGGGAAGGAAGTCTGATCGAAACCAGGAAAGACTCATTTCCGGTTTCATTGCTTTCTGCGCTGACTTTCTTCCATTGCCTGCTTCTTCGCTACTCTTGCATAAAGAACTGCCTGCTTCCTGGAAGAGACACCTAGCTTGCTGTAGATATTCTTATTATGAAAGCGCAGTGTACTCTCCTTGATGCTGAGCTGCTCCAGGATCTCTGCCGTTGACAGATCCTCCATATACAAGCTCAGAATTCTCTTTTCTGAGGGTGTCAGTTCCGCAAGACCTTTCAGGAAGATCTCGTAGGCATCCGGATCAATCTCAGTTTTCCGGTGGTATGCAAGCCGTGCGGCCTCTGTTTCGGCTTTCTGCTTTTCCTGTTCCAGATTGCTGAGAGCAGAGTTGTGGTTAATCTGCTGGGTTCTCAGAAATTCGCAGAGCTCATCCAGTTCGCGATAGCTGGTGGTGGCTTCTTCGCTGACGGTTTCTTTCAGATGGGATATTTCCTTCAGAAGCGGTTTCAGATAGCTCTTGCTGAAGAAAAGACAGGATACCGTGATGAAGAAAATCAGAAGGGAAATGATCATGGCGGTCTGCGTATAGCTTCTGGCAGCTTCGGAATTGAAGTCTGCTTCCGGAATCATCGCGGTCAGCAGATACTGATCCTCGGTGCTGTCCAGGGAAATGGTCCTCTGCATGCCGACATAGGAGCTTCTGCCCTCGAAGAGATGTAAGCCCTGGCGGAGGCTTTTCGCACGGAAGGTGCCATTGGGGATCGCATAATTCTTCCCGCAGTCCAGGGCCATATCCAGGTCCAGCGAACTTTTCTCATTGCTGGAAATCGTGCAGATCAGCCTGCGGAATTCGGTTGGCTGGGGATTGGAAGCACGGAAGAAACGCCGGCTGACTTCGAATCCGCATAAGCCGGAGATCTCATCATTGATCCTGAGCGGGAACGTCAGCAGATATACTTCTTCATCGGTTCCATACAGGCATAGCGGTCCGGAAATCTGGTACGCTTCGTCTGCAACCATGCTGGATGGACGAATCAGGCTGCTGTAATCCGGAATCAAATTCGTCTGGAAATACATTCTCCATTTCCGATGCGGATAGACATTCTGGCTTTTGCCGGCCGAAGAGATGCCGCGGTACAGCAGAAGCTCAGGATCGGAACGATCACTCAGTCCCTTTGAGATATAGATACCGGGAACTTGTTCGGATGGATGCTGAGGATCATCCAGCAGGATGAAGCCGCCAGAGCATTCCGTCTGCTGGAGTTTTTCAGAGAGTTCCCGGATCAGCAGAATCTGCAGATCATAGGCATCTCTGCCGGTGCCCCGCAGATGATCGAGAGTCAGATTCCGGGTGTTCAGATAGGACTGAATCAGATAAGAGCTGTCTTCTGAAAGATCGATGCCCATAACGGTCAGGTTTTCCCAGTAGGAGGTCATGGAGTTTTCAAAGAAGTCGAGCTGGAGAGATAGAGTTCCGGCAATTCTCTTTTTCGGATCGCTGAGCTTTCCGAAGAAGAACAGGCAGCTCAAAAGCATTGATAAAACAAGTGCTGCCAGCACCATCATGCTCAGAAAGAGCTCACGGCGGAGAGACCTCCGGGATTTTCCGATCGAAGAGAAGGACATAGGCTATCGGATCGTGATCAGGATATTCCAGACCTGTTCTGCAAACTGGTCCGGATCTGTTTCTTCCGACACGCTCTGCTGCAGATTGCGCACCGCATTGTAGAATTGCTCCGCTTTTGAGTAATAGTCTTTGAAAGACGGCTCTGAGCAGGCCTGATAGGTCTGGGTCATCTGCCCGAGGGCTTCATACAGATTCCCATAGCCAGCGTCAGAGAATTGCACCTTCTGAATCGCTTCTGCAGAAGACTTCTTCACGGGCATATAGCCGGCAGAAGTCACAAAGCTGAGATTGCGATCAGGATCCAGCAGCCAGTGGGCAAAGACAGAGGCTGCCTCTGCTTTCTGTTCCGTAGTCTTACGGGCACAGAGGCCGACGCCTGCAATCGTCATCAATGGTTTGCCTGTTTCTGCATGCATGAAGGGAACCACCTGAAGGTCCATAGGTTCCGAGGTCCCATCCGGATAGGTCACGGTATCGTTATAGTAAAGGATTGCCGCGGAAGAGCCGACTCCGCACAGCACTTCTCCCGTCATGATCTGCGTATTGGAGTAGCGGTCTGAGATGACAATAGTTCCTCTGGCGATTTCCTTGGCAAATCGCAGCACTGCTTCATGAAGAATTTCATTTCCCGGGTCATACCATTCCGAATCGGAGTACAGGTTTTCTGCTCCTTGTTCTTCTGCATAGAGCTCGATTGCTCTCAGCAGATAGTCAAAAGCGCAGAACGGAGTGCCATCAGACCATTGGCGGTAGGCATCTGCTGCTTCAAAAAAACCATCCCAGGTTTCCAGGCTCTGAAGAGAGATCCCGGTATCCTGCTGGAAGCGGGCAAATCCGGATCCGTTGACCATCAGGACATGCGTGGACTTGGACAGAGGAAGAACGGCAAGCTGGGAGCCGATTCTTCCATCTTCGAGAAAGCCTGGAATGAATTCTTCCTGTTCGGTTTCTGAGAACCAGTCATTCCAGTCCAGGAGATTGTCCATACCGATGTTTTTCGCATCATTGATATGACAGGTGAAAAGATCCGGCATATCCGGCGCGCCTGGTTTATCAGAAAGAGCTTCTGAGAGTTCCTGGCCGATGCTGTAGGCGTTGCTCAGACGGGCTGTGCTGATGATGATGCCTTTCTCCATGCCTTCCGTTTCATTGAACTCTTCAATGAGCTGGTCCATCGGAGAACCTGCCTGTTCGCCATAGACGTGCCACATCACAAGCGTTACAGGATCATCTGGAGACAGCAAGGGCTTGCTGCAGGCGGAAGCGGGAAAACATAATGTGCTGGCCAGCACCAATCTGATCAAGCGTTTCATGAAATACTCCTTTCCTGGAAAATTCTGAGAGAAATACAGATCTTTTTGCGGTTTTCCCCTCTTTTCAAAGGTTTCGGGGGGCGCGGAGTTTTCGGACTTATGCTTCAATCCGGGTACAGACAGAAGAACGGGAATGAAGCTTGAGTCACTTTTGCTGAATTCATCATAGCACAAAGAAGCGGTTTCTCTCATCTTCTGATGAAGATGCATACATGATTCTGCATCGAAAGGAGAACGTCATGAAATCCTTTACTCGTTTCCTCGGACTGCTTTTATCTGCTGTGCTTGCATTCACACTTGCTGCCTGCACGGGCAGTTCAGCAGGCAATGCCGAGGCGGCTGGCGTCTATCAGCTTACCGGAGCAGATGGAAAATCCGGGTATATCGAGCTCGTCAAAGACGGATCCGGAACCATTTCTGCGGATGACATGAAATTCGATCTGGCCTGGCAGCTGGATGGCAATCAGTTCAGCGGCAGTTATCGTTCCTTCGGATCTGATCAGAAGCTGGGCGGAACGCTTGAGGATGACGCTCTGATCGTGAAAGATTCCTCCGGGACCACGTATCACTATCAGAAGGGATCTGCTGGCCGGGATGCTGCTCCAAAAGCGAGTCTTGCAGGAACCTATTATCTGTATCAGCTTGAGGGAGAAGGGCTCATGCTAAATTACGGAGACCTGAGTCTGCTTGAGATGACGGAAGGATACCGGATGATCATCAATGAGGATGGGCTCAGCGGAACCTTGTACATGGGCGAGGACCAGGATACGTTCCGGATTGATCTCGGAAAGAAAAAACTGGACTTTGCCGAGATGGACATGGCGTTTGAAGATCTCGGAAATGGGGAGATCAGAGTTTCAGCTGACAGCTCGGAAGAGCCTTTCCTGATGTATCTTGCCAAGGATATCACTCCGTATCAGGACCAGAAGAGCACGTTGTTTGACGGAATGAGCACGGATGAATCAGATCAGCAGAAATGGTGGAACGGAAGCTGGTATGGCTGGTGGATGGTCGAAGATGCGACTGGCGCATATACGGAACTGATCGGCAGCTGGTGGGATTGCAGTGCAGTGATCGAAGTGGATGAGGACCTGCAGGGGACCATGGTGATCTATGACGAAGACGGATCGCTGACCGACCCGATTTCAGATGCGGAAGTCAGTGTCGCCATGACCGGAACCAGCGAACATGGCACGATGCTGTCGCAAGGCGGATATTTCATGGATCAGGATCTGCAGTATGCAGACTGGATGATCGATCCGGGAGAGTCCGATTATACGGATACCCTGGAAATCAGAGGGTCGTTCACCGTGGATGATGGCGGCATTGACTACTATGTGATCCTGAGACGATGGGGCACTGACTGGTCCGATGTCGTGAAAGAAGATCGTCCGTACTTTTATGAAGACTGGTATCTTCCGCTGATTGAAAGCGGCAGTGAGATGCCATATAAGATTGGCGGCGAGGGCTGATGCCATGAAACGTCTGATCCTCTTCCTGATGGCAGGGATTCTGATGATTGCAGGATGCACTGACTCAGGGCATTCACAATTCGTATCGGAAAGCACGGCGAGAGTTCTGCCGCCGGCAGACCCGGTAAAAACATATGACGATTCCCTGATTGGCGAAGCCTGGAGCATGGACGGAACGCTTCAGCAGGGAAATTATCATTATCGGGTTCCTGAGCTGCTCAGCGATCAGCCAGGGGCAGAGGCATTCAATGAGCATTTGCTTTCCATGTATGGCAAAGATGAATTCTCCGGCTATATTTCCGATTATGTCTGTTCGCTGGACTGGGAAAGCAGATGGTATGGAAGTCTGCTCTCTCTCGTCATGATTCAGGAAAACTGGGAAGGGAATATCAGCCACTACAGCTATTTCTTCGATTTCAGCAGAGATCAGGAAATGACCGTATCCGAGGTGCTGGATGAGTATGCAGGGATTTCTTCCGATCGCTTTTTCCGGGAGCTGGAACGGGAAGCAGCGCTCTGCCAGGATGAGATCACGCTGTTTGAACCGGATTACAGCGAGCAGGGAATTGCCGAGATGCTGCTGAGAAGAGCAGAGACGCTTGCAATGGCTTATGACCGGAATCGCTATCTGCTGTCGATCTATCTGGATGAAGATGGAACCATCGGGGCATATCTCCCTGTGTACAGCACTGGTGCAGGAATGTGGGCGGAACAGGAATGCTTCCCGGATATGGACTGGGTCTGCCAGGCAGAAGAAGCGGAAGCCGGGTTTATCCATGCTTCCTGCAGGCCGGATGGAATCGTGGAAATCTGGTATTCCTCCGAATTCGGAAGCAGAAAGCCAAAGGCCCTCTATAGGTTTGAGTACAACAAGAAGTATAAGGTTGAGGGGTGCTACGGCAGATATACCGATCTGGTGTTTCAGAAGGATGCACCGGATTCCGGAATCCCGTATCTGTTTCTATTGACGAAGGACCATACGGTGGAATACGTCGATGTGTTCCGGTGCATGAAGTATGGGATCTATATCTGCGGCGGACCGCTCTATGGTCACAATGACATTCTGAGBCTGGAGGCAGATCCTGATGACGGAAGAATCTATGGGGTCAGACAGGATGGAAGCCGGGTGGACCTGGCGGATGAGATTCATCCTTTCAGCATTCCGGTTTCTCTTGCAGAGACCTGGGAAGATTCCTGGGATTCATGGTCTGGTTCGCTGAGCATTGATGAAGATGGGAATGTGCAGGAGTACTGCAGCAATCATGGCCAGGAATCTTCTCATGAAGGCAGGCTGGAACGGATCGGAGTCAGCACGGAAGGATTGATCTATGCTTCGTCGAAAGAAAACGAACCAGGATATGATTCCCCGGTATACGGATTCCAGCGCAGCGATCTGAACAGTATTTTCCTTACCTACCTCAGCGGTCCTGATGTGTTCGGGCTTGCGGATTATGAAGGATTTTTTCTGACCAGGGATTCTGAAGAGCCAGGCGGATCCGTGATGGACCAGGCATTCTTTGATGCCCTTTATGATATGGATGATTCTTCCTTCCGGGATGCGCTTGCGCAGAACGATCAGAGGAGCGTGGATTTTTCTGAGCCGGAGGAAGTGATTGATGGGCAGACCTGCCGGATCGTCACAGTCGGCGAAATGAGGAGGGACAGATGGACTGTCATCGAATGGTATGCCGTGAGCACGGATTCCTTGCAGCGGATCTATCACTATGACATGGATTCAGACCAATGGATTCGGATTTCGGATGGAGCGTATGGAATGGGAGGAGAGGCATGGAAACAAAACACCTGACAATTCTTCATAGCAATGACATGCACGGCGACTTCCTTCCAGGTATCAGGGATGGCAGAAAGACGGGCGGACTGGCATTGCTTTCAGGGTATGTGAAGGAGTCGCGGAAACGGGATCGGAACGTGCTGTATGCAATTGCCGGAGATGTGTTCCAGGGGTCGATCATCGATCAGGAATACCGTGGCATTTCCACGATTGATCTGATCAATCAGCTGAACCCTGATGTGATGACGATCGGCAATCATGAAGTAGATTACGGATTGTCGCATCTATTGTTTCTGGAGAAGTGTGCTAATTTCCCGATCATCAATGCGAATCTCTACGTAACGCTGAACAGCAGCAGACTGTTTCTTCCTTATCTCATCAAGGAAGTGAATGGAATGAAGATTCTGTTCATCGGATTGCTGACGGAAGAAGTGATCCGGGTCACGCGTCAGGATAAGCTGGTCGGAACGTTTGTGGATGTGGAACAGGCAGTCCATGAGATTGAACTGATTCTGGACAGCTATCGAACGGTCGATATTGATCTGACGGTGCTGCTCACGCACATTGGCATTGAGAAAGACCGCGAACTTGCCGAGCGGCTGGATCCGCAGTATGGCGTGGATCTGATTATCGGCGGGCATTCGCACACCAGCATGGAACATCCGGAGTTCGTGAATGGAATCTGGATTGCCCAAGCCGGGCATGGCACTGGCCAGATCGGAAGATTTGATCTGATCTGCGATACGGATACCAACAGCATTGCTGACATGAAATGGGAGTGTGTGCCGATCAATGAGGAAACGGCGGTGCCGGACGAGGCCATGCAGGAACTTCTGAATCGGTATCAGAGTGCTACAGATGCGAAGTATTCCAGGGTCATCACGACGTTTGAACGCAAGCTGACACATCCTTCGAGGAATCAGGAGACCGAGCTCGGAAATCTGTATGCAGATCTTCTGCAGGCAGGCAGCTCCTTTGATCTGATGGTGCTTGGCTCTGGTTCGATTCGCAAAGAAGAGCTCGGACCGATTGTCACGTTTCAGGATATGAAGGAGAACACGCCGTTTGACGACGGCCTGTGGATGCTGAAGGTAAAAGGAGAACAGCTGAGGCGGATGGTTTCCTATGTCTTCCGTGATGAAGCATGGAGCGGTCATACGGAATTCTATCAGTATTCCCGGGGAATGCGGATTCTATGGGATCGCAGAAAGAGGGTTCTGGAGGAGTTCCGTTTCCATGGAGCAGAAATCCGCGATCAGGATGAATTCTCCATCGGTCTGCAGGACTATCATCTCCGGAATTTCGATCAGGTGTTCTCAGTCAGTCTGAAAGAAGTAAGCAGGAATATGGAACCTCGGCTGGTGGCGGTATCGCTGAACCACATCATTGAAGAATACATGACGACGCATCAGGGACTCAATGCAGAAGTGGAAGGAAGAATCGTAGTCACGGATGGAGGCAGATCATGAAAATTCAGATCAGTGCGGTTCCGTATGCGATTGAACTGACTGAAGATACGCATCCTGCCGAAGCAGGATACAGGAAATTCTTCATTGCTACGGCCGGAGCGGATTCGCCGCGTCCGGTGACTCTGAAACAGAATGGGAATGCCTGGAACCTCTATGAGTATTCCAGTATTCTTTCCGGCATACGCATGCCGGTGGATCATCAAGTGTTACCCGAAAGAGAAAGAGAGGAGAAAAGGGTATGGGATTAATTCAGGCGGCAATCGGCGCAGCAGGCGGAGTTCTGGCAGATTCCTGGAAGGACTATTTCTATTGCGAGTCGCTTCCGAACAATGTTCTTGTGACAAAGGGAAAGAAGCGCGTGTCTGGCAGATCGTCAAATTACAAGGGCAATGAGAACATCATCACGAATGGATCCGTGATCGCGGTGGCGGATGGCCAGTGCATGCTGCTGGTAGATCAGGGGCAGGTTACGGAAATCTGCGCCCAGCCAGGAGAGTTCGTCTACGATTCCGGCACTGAGCCTTCCCTGTTTACCGGTGATCTTGGCAATGCGGTCAAGGATACCTTTGCAAACATCGGCAGACGATTCACGTTCGGCGGCGAAGCACCGAAAGACCAGCGCATCTATTTCTTCAATACCAAGGAAATCACCGGAAATAAATACGGAACGCCGAATCCGGTTCCGTATCGGGTGGTGGATCAGCGGGCAGGAATTGATCTTGATATCTCGGTCAAGTGCTTCGGGGAGTACAGCTACAGGATTGCGGATCCGGTCCTGTTCTATACGAATGTCTGCGCAAATGTTTCGGAGGATTATACCAGGGACCAGATTGACGGACAGCTGAAGAGCGAACTGCTGACCGCATTGCAGCCTGCCTTCGCGAAGATCTCTGAAGAAGGAATCCGCTATTCTGCACTGCCTGGGCATACGACCGAGCTTTCGGAAGCCCTCAACGAAGTGCTGACGAAGAAGTGGAAGCAGCTGCGCGGCCTGGAGATTGTTTCCTTCGGGGTTTCGTCAGTGAAGGCAGATGAAGAAGATGAGCAGATGATCAAGCAGATGCAGAGAAATGCTGCCTATACGAATCAGAATCTCGCTGCTGCGACGCTGGTCGGTGCACAAGCGCAGGCAATGCAGGATGCGGCGAAAAATGCCAATGGCGCCGCGATGGGCTTCATGGGAGTGAACATGGCTGCAGCAGCCGGAGGAGTCAATGCAGCGGAGCTGTTCCGGCAGGGCGCTGCACAGCAGCAGGCCGCACCTGCACCAGCAGCGTCTTCAGACAGCTGGACGTGCCCGAAGTGCGGCAGTACGGCTTCCGGTAAATTCTGCCCGGAATGCGGCACTCCGAAACCGGTTCTGCAGGATGGCTGGAAATGCCCGCAGTGCGGAGCAGTGAATACCGGAAAGTTCTGCATGGAGTGCGGAACGAAGAAACCGGAGGCATTGACGAATTGCCCGAGCTGCGGTGCGAAGATCAAAGATCCTTCTGCCCCGCCGAAGTTCTGCCCGGAATGCGGTTTCAAGCTTCATGACTGAAACAATGCATACATTAAGACCTGACAAGAACGTTCTGAAGGGAATGCTGGCCGGACTGTTTCTGACTGTCAGCACCGGATGCGCAAAGCCATTCATCCTGGATGGGCCGGGAATGGTGAAAGAATGGAATCAGAGCTTGCCTGATTACACCTGGGTGAAGCAGGATTCTGATTCCTCTGATCAGCTGATCTTTGAAGATGACACGGTGAAGATCATGGAAGACGGAAAAGAAATCGGGATCTGGAATGTCCGGTATGTGATTGAAACCGGTGAGATTCTGCCCATGGATGATGGAGAAATCGGACCGTATTCCCGGCTTCTGTTCCGGCGGGAAAGCATTCCGCAAACAGACGGATATCTGGATGCGATTGAAGCATATCCGTGTGGCAGCAGTCAGCCGGTAATTTATGAAGGAAAGTGGGGAGAATAGCGATGGGATTATTTGACAAGAAATACTGCGATATCTGCGGAGAAAAAATCGGACTTCTCGGAAACCGGAAACTTGCGGATGGAAATCTATGCAAGGATTGTGCATCAAAGCTTTCGCCATGGTTCCGCGATCGGAAGAATGAAACCGTGGAAGAGATCAGAAAGCAGCTGGAATGGCGGGAACAGAACAAGGAGAAGGTCAGGAACTTCCATCCGGATCGCGTGATCGGAGAAGGAAAGAAAGTGCTGATAGATTCTGCGGCGAGGACCTTTGCAGTGACTTCTGCCGCGGATCTTGAAAAGGATAATCCGGACATTCTGAATCTGTCTGATGTGACCGGAACAAATCTTTCCGTGGACGAATCAAAGCGGGAGATGTTCAGGAAGGTAGGAGACAAGAGCGTCAGCTTCAATCCTCCTAGATATGAATACAGCTATGATTTCAGAATGACCATTTATGTCAGCAATCCGTATTTCAGCGAGATGGAGTTCGATCTCAATCAGCAGGAAGTGACGTTCCAGGAAAACGGAAGAAGATTTTCCGGAAATGTGCTTTCAGAAAGCCCTCGCTATCGCCATTACGAAGAGATGGCGGAAGAGATCCGGAAGGCATTGAGCACACAGCCAGGAAGTTCTGCAGCAGTTCCTCAGCCGGTCGCTCCTTCTTCAGCGCCAGAGGCTGGAAATCCTTCCTGGACCTGTCCGTATTGCGGAAAAGTCAACCAGGGAAAATTCTGCGAGGCGTGCGGAGCAGAACGCAGCATGTAAGAAAGGAGGGATCCAGGTGGCATCACAGATTACAAACTATCAGTGTCCTGCCTGCGGCGGACCGCTGCATTACAGCGGTGCTTCCGGAAAGCTGGAGTGCGACTACTGCGGATGTGCATATGAGCCTTCAGAAATAGAGGCATTGTATGCGGAAAAGAATGAAAAAGCAGCAGAAGCCATGGAAAGTGCAGGCTGGGATACTTCCGGAATGACAGAATGGGGGCCGGAGACATCCGGCATGCGTGCATACAGCTGCCCATCCTGCGGCGCGGAACTTGTCACAGATGAGACGACGGCTGCTTCCTGCTGCCCGTACTGCGGCAATCCGACGATCGTGCCGGGCCAGTTTGCGGGAGGACTGAAGCCGGACTATGTGATTCCATTCAAGATGGCCCGCAAGGAGGCGGAAAATGCTCTGCGCCAGCATTACCGGGGAAGGCCTTTTCTGCCGGGTGCATTCACGGCTGGGAACCATATCAGCAAGGTGCAGGGAGTCTATGTGCCATTCTGGCTTTTTGACGGAACTGCAGAAGGCTCCGCCCGTTATGAAGGCAGAAGGGTCAGAACCTATACGCAGGGAGATTATGAAATCACGGAAACTGACCATTATGACGTCTTCCGAAGCGGCAGTCTGCCGTTTGAGAAGATTCCCTCAGATGGATCCAGGAAGATGCAGGATGACTACATGGAATCAGTGGAGCCGTTCCACTATGAAGATCTGAAGCCTTTCTCGAATGCCTATCTGCCAGGCTATCTTGCCGATAAGTTCGATGTTCCTGCAGAAGAATGCGAAAAGCGGGCGGACCAGCGCTGCACCAATTCGCTTTCCGATGCACTGGCACGGACCGTGACGGGCTACTCTTCCTATTCCCGGATTTCTGAAACCATCCATCTGCAGCGCGGAAAAGTTCATTATGCGCTGCTGCCGGTATGGATTCTGAATACGAAGTGGAATGGGAAGGACTATCTGTTCATGATGAATGGCCAGACGGGAAAGATGGTCGGCGATCTTTCGATCAGTCCGACGAAGTTCTGGGGAACCTTTGCAGGACTGACATTCTCTCTGACAGCGATCCTGTCGCTGCTGTTTCTGAGGTAGGAGGCGATGCAGATGAAGAAGATGCTGATGATGATTCTGGCAGGATTCGTATTCCTGATTCTGCCGCTTCCGGCTGCAGGCATGCATGTCTTCGATGAGGCCGGCCTCCTGAGCGAAAGCCAGCTGGCTTCCCTTGAAGACTATGCCGGAAACATCTCGGAACGCTATCAGTTCGGAGTTTATATTGTGACGCTGCCTTCCCTTTCAGGCGGCGAAGTCGAGGAAATGGCGGATGAGCTCTATCAAGAGCGTTATGGTCTGGGAGAAGGAACGGATCGGAATGGAATTCTGCTCCTGCTGAGCATGGAGGAGAGGGAATATGCATTGCTGACGAATGGTCCGAAGGCAGACTATGCGTTTACCTCCTATGGACTGGATCAGCTGGAAGCGAAGTTTCTGGATGATCTGAAGGAGGACCAGTGGGCATCGGGATTCAATGATTATCTCTCGGAGTGCGATCGCTATCTGAGCCTGGCTTCAGAGAATCATCCGGTGAAACGTCCGCTCTGGACAGGAATTCTTCTGATGTTTGCGATTTCTGCAGGAATCTCCCTCGGAGTCTGCCTGATCCTGAAGCAACGCATGAAGTCGGTTGCCATGAATCGTTCAGCAGCTGCTTATTGTGCCGGCAGTCTGGCGCTCAGAGGACAGTCGGATCAGTTTGTGAATACGACGGTATCCCGGCGGAAGATCGAAAAGCCTTCCCGGAACTCAGACTCTTCGGGAACGTCTCATGGAAGTACGGTCCGAAGCGGGAAGTTCTGAATTCAGGTTCGTTCCAGGACAAGGATCCTGAGGCAGTGATTTACCATGCATGCATAAATAACCTCTGCCAGCCCGCAGATGGAATTGCTTGTCAGGGAAATCATTGCGGCAAGAAAGGACCCGATGAGGTAAGGCATGCGGATCTTCGGATGATCCCATCCTGTCTGATAAAGCATCCAGTTCAGCAGGATCATGAAACACCATGCCAGCATCAGATGAAGCGAGGAGAGCGTGCTCTCCTCTTTCTGATATGGGGTGAATACCATCAGGACCATCAGGCAGAGAGAAAAGAGACATTGTCTTCCCCAGTGAGGAATGAGGCCTGAACCCGCCTGATACAGCAGCAGGAATTCGATGATGCCGCAAGGAACTTCGCACAGAAAGAACAGAGAACGGTATCGGAGATCATTGATGAGCCCGGTATAGTTGAAGGAAATGAAACGATCCGGCAGAAATGGCAGCACGAACAGGACCGGCACAAGCCAGCGGCTGAGCGAAAGGATCGATTCTTGAACGGACTTGCGGCGCATATTAGAATTATACCAGCTTCAGAAACAGGAGATGCACAATGACAGTCAGAGTCGGGTATCAGGGGAATCACGGAACGTTCAGCGAGATCGCTGTGATGAAATATTTTGCAGGAAGAGACATCGAGCTTTGCGGGTACCGCAGCTTCCCGGAGATTCTCGCAGATTGCGAGAAAGGCGTGCTCGACTACGGGATGCTGCCGGTGGAGAATACGACGACCGGCGTCATTGCGAGAACGTATGACTTGTTTCAGAGCCATGACGTTCATGCGGTCGGAGAGACCGTTGTTCCGATCAGAGAGGATCTGATTGCGGTTCCGGGAACGAAGATCGAAGAGATCCGGGAAGTATACAGCCATCCGGAAGCACTGAGCCAGTGCAGCGGGTTCTTTGAAGCTCATCCGGGAATTCAGGCAATTGCCTGGCAGGATACTTCTGCAGCTGTTCATCATGTGGCAGAGTGCGGCGATCATTCCAAGGCTGCCCTTGGTTCGTGCCGGGCGGCGGAATACTATCAGCTGGTATCCTTGCAGAAAGATGTGCAGGACAGCCATACGAACATGACGAGATTCCTGCTCATGAGCGCGATTCATGAAGAACCGGAGGATGGCACGAAAATCTCGATTATCCTGACGGTGAATCATGAGCCGGGTGCGCTATATCATGCGCTCGGGATTCTGAGCTATGCGGATATCAACGTGACGAAGCTGGAGTCGCGGCCGATTCCTTCGGAGCCTTTCCATTACCGGTTCTATCTGGATTTCCAGGGCAATCGCAATGATCCGTTTGTGAAAACGGCACTGCTGAAACTGAAGGAACACAGTCTGGATCTGAAGATTCTCGGGTGCTACCGGGCAGCAGATTCACAATATTGAAATAATTTTCATTTGATTTTCAGCTCTTTACATCCTGCTTCGGGAGAGGTAAGATATTCCCGGTATATTTATGAGAACGATGCACGGTTACTATTACTTTACCTTTAGATAGTCAGGGTCATTCAGATAATGGCCCGTTTTGCGTGAAGGCATTATCTGAATGGTAAAGAGAACACAGTAATCTGAACCACAGGATAATGTCCTGTGGTTTTTCTTTTCAGGGGAGATCGAACGATGGAGATTGAAGTACATACCAGACAGAGAAATTATCCGATTATTCTGGAACATGGGGTTCTTGCAAGGGCGAAGGAAGTGATCGGCGAATGCGGACAGCCGGTGCTGATCAGCGATACCGGGGTTCCGGAGAAATGGCGGAACCTGCTGCAGCAGCAGTATCCGCAATCGCCTATGATCGTGGTGCCGCATGGCGAGGAGTCCAAGAGCATCGCCCAGTGGTCCGGGATTCTTTCCAGGATGCTGGAAGAGAATGTGTCCAGAAAGGATGTCGTGATTGCACTGGGCGGCGGAGTAGTCGGAGATCTGGCCGGATTCTGCGCAGCTTCCTATAAGAGAGGAATCCGCTGGGTGAATATTCCGACGACGATGCTGTCGATCGTTGACAGCTCGATCGGCGGGAAGACGGCAGTGGATCTCGATGGCATCAAGAACTGCGTCGGTGCATTCTGGCAGCCGTCGGTGGTGCTGGCAGATCCGGAGGTACTTTCGTCGCTTAGCCCGCGGCTTCTGTCGGAAGGCATGGCCGAAGCAGTGAAGATGGGCATGACGCATGATCCTGGACTGTTTGCTCTGTTTGAACACGATGATTATATGGATCACCTCGATGAAATCATCTATCGCTCCCTGGAAGTCAAGCGCAAGGTCGTGGAACACGACGAAGAAGAAAACGGCGAACGGATGCTGCTGAACTTCGGACATACCTACGGACATGCATATGAAAGCTACTACGAGATGAACCGCTATCTGCATGGGGAATGTGTCGGCATGGGCATGATGACGATTCTGAAAAATCCAGAACTGAAGCAGAGATTATCAGCAGTGCTCACCCGGCTGAATCTGCCGCAGTCCTGCGATGCAGATCGTGAGGAAATCTGTCAGCTCGTGCAGAATGACAAGAAAGCAGATCATGATACGATCACGATCGTTCAGGTCGATGAGCTCGGCAAAGGCCATCTCGAGAAATGGAATCAGGAAGAGATCCGGGAGGGAATCGGACTATGAAGAATACATTCGGCAATGAAGTGACCGTTACGCTGTTCGGAGAATCACATGGGCCGGCAATCGGATGCGTGATCGATGGACTTCCTTCCGGCTTCCGCATTGATGAAGAGCAGCTGAAGCAGGACATGGACAAGCGTAGAGCGGTCGGTGCGATTTCCACAGGCAGACATGAAGCAGACGAAGTGCAGTTTCTTTCAGGAGTGAAAGACGGAGTTACGGAAGGAACGCCGCTGGCAATTCTGATTGCCAATACGAATGTCCGTTCGAAAGACTATTCGTCGCTCGAGAATCTTGCTCGTCCGGGACATGCAGACTATACCGCAGAGATGCGCTATCACGGCTTCCAGGACACCAGAGGGGGCGGTCATTTCAGCGGCAGGCTGACGGCACCGATTGTGGCAGCGGGCTCGATCCTGAGACAGATGCTGGCAGGTCACGGCATTCTGATCGCAACCCATATTGCTTCGCTCCATGGCATTGAAGATGATTCGTTTTCAGAAGGATCTCTGAAGGAACAGATGGAACTTCTGAACGGCAGAGCCTTTGCGGTACTGAATGAATCAACCGGAGAGAAGATGCAGCAGGAGATCCGCAAGGCTGCAGAGTCGCTTGATTCAGTCGGCGGCATTCTCGAGACGGTGGTCCTCGGCATGGAGGCAGGCATCGGCGAGCCGGAGTTTTGTTCTGCGGAGAGTGATCTGTCTGCAGCGATGTTCTCCATTCCTGCTGTCAAGGGCGTGGAATTCGGAGAAGGTTTCCGGTTTGCAGAACTCTATGGCAGCCAGGCAAATGATGCCTTTGAGATCAGAGAAGGAAAGGTCGTGACGAAGACCAACCATAATGGCGGTATCAACGGTGGTATCACCAATGGCATGCCGATCCGCTTCCGGACGGTGATCAAGCCGACGCCTTCGATCGCAAGAAAGCAGGAAACCGTGAATTTCAGAACGATGGAGAATACGGAAATTGAGATTCACGGAAGACATGATCCGGCAATTATCCATCGGGCAAGAGCGGTCGTGGATGCAATGACTGCCATCACGCTGGCCGATATGCTTGCATCGGCCCATGGCCGGCAGTGGCTGAAAGGAGAAGAATGATGAAACTCGGACTGATTGGCTATCCGCTTGGTCATTCCTGGTCACCGGAAATTCATTCCTTCTTTCTGAAGCAGGACTGCTATTCGCTGATCGAGCTGAAGGAAGAAGAACTCGGACCGTTTCTGGAAAAGAAAGAATTCGATGGTCTGAATGTGACCATCCCTTACAAACAGAAAGTCATTCCGTATCTGGATGAGCTTGATCCGCTTGCACAGGAAGCCGGAGCAGTGAATACCATCGTGAATCAGAACGGCAGGCTGATCGGTCACAATACGGATGTCGAAGGCTTCCGGGATATGATCATGGCTCATGGCATTGATGTGAAGAACGGAAAGACTGCCGTGATCGGCGATGGGGGAGTATCCAAGGCGATCCGGTGTGCACTGAAGCAGCTTGGCGCAGACTTCTGCGTGACGAGCCGCAAGCACAGTCCCGGATCCATCACGATGCAGGAACTGCTTGATCATGCCTCGGAGTATGCGTGCCTGATCAATGCGACTCCGCTTGGCATGAAGCCGCATGATGAACTGATGCCGGCGGATCCTTCGGTATTTGACCATCTGAAGTATGCCGTGGATGTGATTGCCAATCCGCTGCGGACGAAGTTCCTGTTTGAAGCGAAGCTGAAGGGATGCGTGACCTGCGGGGGTTTCGAGATGCTCGTCCGCCAGGCGGCAGCTGCTGATCGCTGGTTTGCAGACAAGCATATTCCGGAAGCAGAGATCCTTGCATGCATGAAGTCTCTGTATGATCAGAGAAGAAGCGTCGTGCTCATCGGCATGCCGACTTCCGGCAAGACGACGATTGCAGAACTGCTGGCCGAAGAAACCGGAAAGAAGCGGATCGAGATGGATGAAGTGATTGAAGCAGAGATGGGCATGAAGATCTGCACCTGCTTCCAGGAACGCGGAGAGACGTATTTCCGAGACCTCGAAAGCAGTCTCTGCTATTCGCTGAAAGAAGCTATGGGGAGTGTGATCTCCTGCGGAGGCGGAGTCATCAAGCGGAAGGAAAACATGCAGGCATTAGCCGAGAATGGACTGATTCTCTGGCTGGACCGTCCTGTGGATCTGCTGTACGGATCGAGCGATCGCCCGCTTTCTTCTGATCGGGAACATATTCTGTCGCTCTATCAAGAACGAAGACCTTATTATGAACGCTATGCAGATGTCAGAATTGAGAATTCAGGCTCGGTCGGAGATACTTTGAAACAGATCAGAAAGGCAATGGAGGAAACATTATGATCATCACCCTGAAGAAGAACGCACCGCAGGGAGAAATTGATAAGCTGCATAAGCAGTTCGAAGACAGAGGACTGCAGGTCAGCATCATCCAGGGAGAAAACTGGAATGTATGGGGATTGGTCGGAGATACGACAAGACTGGATGAACGTCTGATCCAGGCAAACGAATGGGTTGAGAATGTGCAGCGTGTGCAGGCTCCTTACAAGCTTGCCAACCGCATGTTCCATCCTCAGGATACGATTGTGGATCTGGGCCATGGCATCAGGATCGGAAACGGACAGCCGATCGTGCTGATGGCAGGACCATGCGCAGTCGAAGGAAAAAAGGAAGTCGAAGAGATTGCCGAAGAAGTCCATGAAGCAGGAGCGAAAGTGCTGAGGGGCGGGGCTTATAAGCCGCGTACGTCTCCGTATTCCTTCCAGGGTCTCGGCCATGAAGGCATCCTGGATCTCTATGAAGCAGGACAGAAGAACGGAATGCCGATTGTCTCGGAGATCATGTCTGCAGATAAGCTCGATGAATTCGTGGAATATGTGGATGTGCTGCAGATCGGTGCCAGAAACATGCAGAACTTCGATCTGCTCAAGGCAGTCGGACATACGAAGAAACCGGTGCTGCTGAAGCGGGGCATGTCGGCAACGATCGAGGAATGGATCATGAGTGCAGAGTACATCATGTCCAGCGGCAACCCGAATGTCATCTTCTGTGAGCGTGGCATCCGCACGTATGAGAAGTACACGCGCAATACGATGGATCTTGCCGTGGTGCCGATTCTCCGGGAGAGGACGCATCTTCCGATCGTAATTGATCCATCTCATTCTTCCGGCGACTGGAAGCTGATCGAGCCGGTATCGCTGGCGGCGATTGCGGCAGGCTGCGACGGTCTGATCATCGAGTGCCATAACCATCCGGATCAGGCAATGTCGGATGGTGCGCAGTCTCTGAAACCGGAAAAGTTCGCACATCTGGTAACTAGTGCGAAGAAGGTTGCAGAAGCGGTCGGGAGAAGCATCCGATGAGAGTGAAGATTTTCCCCGGAAGAACTTCTGAAGGGGAAGTGACAATCCCGGCGAGCAAGTCGCTGTCGCATCGGGTGCTGATCTCTGCTGCATTAGCAGAAGGAACTTCCGTTCTGCATCATGTGGCAGACAACCAGGATACCGAAGCGACGCTGCGGTGTCTGAAGGCCCTCGGAGCAGGATCTGAGAAAGCGGCAGACGGACTTCATATCACCGGAATCAGAGACTGGTCTTCGTATGAGGGATCTGTGCTTGACTGCGGGGAATCGGGCAGCACGCTGCGGTTTCTGATTCCGCTTGCGGCGATGACCGGAAAGGTCGTGACATTCACCGGGCATGGCAAGCTGATGCAGCGGCCTCAGTCCGTCTATGAGGAACTGTTCCGTGAAAAAGGACTGCTGTTTGAAAAGAAGGACGAATTCCTGCGGGTGCAGGGACCTGTGCCGGGCGGGGAGTATGTGCTGAAGGGAGATGTCTCTTCGCAGTTCATCACCGGCCTGCTGTTCACGCTGCCGCTCGCGGAGAAGGACTCCGTGATCCGGATCATTCCTCCTTATGAGTCCCGTTCTTATGTGCTGCTCACGGAGCAGATCCTGAAGGGATCCGGAATCACGATTCATGATGAAGGACTCGAGATCCGGATTCCCGGAAATCAGCGCTATCGTCCTTCAGAGCGCACGGTAGAAGGTGATGATTCCCAGGCGGCATTCTTTGAAGCACTCGGCGTGATTTCCGGAAAACCGGTATGTATTCATGGTATCAATCTGGAGAGCATGCAGGGGGATCATGCGATGCTGGACATTCTGAGGAAGATGGGCGGAAGTCTGAAGGAAATGGATGGTCTTGTAATCGCTGAACCTTCTGTTCTGCATGGAACGGTGATTGATCTGGAAAACTGCCCGGATCTCGGACCGGTATTGTTTGCCGCAGCGACGCAGGCAGAAGGAGTGACGAAGTTCATTCATGCCGGACGTTTAAGAATCAAGGAAAGCGATCGGATTGACGCTATGGAAGAAGAACTGACGAAGCTCGGAGCAGTCATGCACAGTGAGGAAGACTCTGCTGAGATCTCCGGGAAGACGAAGATCTCCGGAGGTGTCGTTCTGAATGGTCATAATGATCATCGGATCGTGATGGCGCTTGCGGTTCTTGCATGCAATGCAGATTCTCCGGTTACAATAGAGGGAGCAGAAGCCGTCAGCAAGAGCTATCCTGATTTCTTTAAGGATCTGAAGAAAGCTGGCGCGAAGGTGGAACAGCTATGATCACACAGAATACGGTCATTACGATTGTCGGTCTTGGTTTGCTGGGCGGCAGCTACGCGGAAGGTCTGGCCAGAGAGGGTTACAGGGTGAGAGGCATTGATGCAGACCCTGAAGCCGTTGCGTATGCAAGAAAGAAAGAATGGATTGAGGAAGGAAGCACGGATCCTTCGCTGGTACGGGGAAGTGATCTGGTGATCTTTGCGCTTTATCCGCATGTGTTTGTTTCGTGGATCAAAGAGCACCAGCAGGAACTGAAGCCGGGTTGTCTGATCACGGATGTGACTGGCGTCAAGAGAAAGGTCATCGAAGCAGTGAATCGGATTCTCCGGAAGGATGTGGAGTATTTTGCCTGCCATCCGATGGCTGGAAGAGAGTTCAGAGGAATTGCGTACAGTGATGCGAACCGCTTCCGTCAGGCAAATTTTCTGATTGTGCCGACGAAGGAGAATACGGAATCGGCAATCGAAACAGCAAAGCAGCTAGCTGAGATTCTGCAGTTCCATCATATTGCGGTGCTGAGCCCGGAAGAACATGATCAGATGATCGGCTATCTGTCGCAGCTGACGCATGTGATTGCGGTCTGCCTGATGAATGCGAATGACAGTACGCATCTGGCGCAGTATACCGGAGACTCGTTCCGGGATCTGACCAGGATTGCGAAGATCAATGAGAATATGTGGCCGGAGCTGTTCATCCTGAACAAGGATTATCTGATTGCCGAGATTGATGCGTTCGAGAGGGAGCTGCAGATGTTCCGGAAGATGATTGATGAGGAAGATACGGAAGGCATGAAGCAGAAGATGATTCAGTCTACCGAGAGAAGGAAGTGCTTTGACAGATGAAGAAGATCATGGTTCTGAATGGGCCGAATCTGAATATGCTCGGTATCCGGGAAAAGAATCTGTATGGGAAAGGGAGCTATGAGGATCTGGTTGCCTTTCTGAAAGAAGAAGCCGGGAAGAGAGGCATTGAAGCAGACTGCCGCCAGTCCAATCATGAGGGAGATCTGGTGGACTGGATCCAGGAGGCTTACTTTTCGCATATGCTCGGAGTGGTGATCAATCCGGGTGCTTATACGCATACCAGCATTGCGCTGGCAGATGCGGTAAAAGCAATTGCACCGGTTCCGGTGGTGGAGGTTCATATCACCGATATCAGCAGCCGGGAGGATTTCCGCCATATTTCCTATGAGGCTCCTTATTGCCTCACCCAGATCAAAGGCCATGGCTGGGCAGGCTATGCAGAGGGCATGGATGCGATTCTGAAGGCAGAAAACGAGCATTGATTCAGGGGAAGCTCGATCATTGTTTCCCTTGTGGAGAGATGATATAATGCGTTCACTATGAAGAAAAAAGAACTGTGGATACTGATCCTGATTGCGGCAGGAGCTCTGATTGCACTGGTCGTGCTGAACCGGAATACTCCCGCAGAATCATCGGGGACGAAGGTCGCGATCCAGCACGGAAATACGATCGTTCAGGAATTTGATCCGAATGTGGACGCGATTTATACCGTAGACGGAGATACTGGCGGACTGCAGGTGGAAGTCAAGGACGGCAAGTGGAGAGTCATCAATGAGAAATGCCCGAACCATATCTGCGCAAGCATGGGCTGGGCATCGGTGGATGATCCGATTCCGATCACCTGCCTGCCGAATAACATCATCATCTATCCGGAGGAGTCGGCTGCACAATGACGATCGATAAGAACCGCCATTTCACCTATCTGGCTCTGCTCAGTGCGATGGCGATCGTGCTGAACCTGGTGGAGTCCATCTATATCGGACCGATCATCGGCGTGCTGAGAATCGGACTGGCGAATATTGTTGCGCTGATCACGATCCGCCTGCTTGGCGTGAAGGATATGATCATCGTCAACATCATGCGGGTAGTCATCGGAAATCTGTTAAGAGGAACGATTTTCGGGAGCACGTTCTGGATCAGTGCGGGCGGCGTGCTGCTTTCGAGCCTGGTGCTGATTCTTCTGGACCGGCTGAATTCCTCGCTGATGTTCACGTCGGTGCTGATGTCGATCGCGCATTCCGTCGGTCAGNTGTTCGTAGTCATGCTGTTCTATATGCAGCCAGGAATTGCCGTGCTGCTTCCTTATCTTTTCTTAGGATCCATTCCGGCTGGAATTCTGACCGGATACATTGCCGGACTGGTGCTGAAGCGGATCAAGCCATTGAGAATCAAACCGAAGAATACGAACTGAGCGCTATCTGTACAGATAGCGTTTTCTGTCTCGATCGGACAATTGTAAAATCTGTACAAAGAACTATACTGAACTTACAGAATTGCAGTGCAGAAATACATACATCATAGAGAAAGGAGAAGAAATCTGTTCTGCCTGCAGTGATTTCTGTATGGGAGGAAAAGATAATGAAACGATTTGCTGGTTTTCTGCTGGCGCTGTCTGCGGCTTTCGGATTATGTCTGCAGCCGGTGCGGGCGGCAGGTACGACCTTCGGGGACATCGGTGCCGGTTCTTCTGACATCATCGTGCTTTACACGAATGATGTGCATGGAGGAATTTCGGACAATGCCGGTCTGACCGGAACTTCTTCTTCGCTTGGCTATGCCGGCATTGCGGCAGTCCGGGCAGAGGCACAGGCACAGGCGGCTGGAGTTCTTCTGGTAGACAATGGCGATTCCATTCAGGGAGCAGTGTTCGACACGCTGTCGGATGGCACTGCGTCCATGGATCTGATGGAGAAGCTTGGCTATGATCTGTGTGTACCGGGCAATCATGAGTTTGATTTCGGCGTGGATACGTTCCTGGATGAGGTGAAGAATCATCCTGGTCTCGAGTATATCTGTGCAAATTTCACAGATATGGATGGAAACTTCGTCTTAAGCAAAGGCTATGAAGTAAAGGACTTTGAAGTGGACGGAAGCGACGTGAAGATCGCGTTTGTCGGTCTGGATACTCCGGAGTCGATCTCCAAGGGAACTCCGACGTACTTCATGGAAGATGACGGACAGACGTATAAGTACACGTTCAATGCGGATACTCCGGAAGACTTCTATGCCTATATTCAGAAGACGGTTGATCAGGCAAGAACCGAAGCGGATTATGTCATCGTCATGGGGCATATCGGCGATGAGGGTGTCACGGATGGCTGGTCCAGTCCGGAAATTATCGAGAATACAGATGGAATCGATGTGTTCCTGGACGGTCATGCGCATTCCGTCATTGCAGGCGAACAGATTGAGAACAAAGATGGCGAGGAAGTTCTTCTGACCAGCACCGGCACCAAGCTGGAGAATATCGGCTGCCTGAAGCTGACGGTTGCGGATGGAAAGATCAGTGCAGCAGAGAGCCATCTGATTGATACGATCACGGATGAGGAGAAGAGCAGCGAAGCTTATCAGAACATGGCTTCGGAAGTTTCTGCAGTAGAAGATCAGTATGCATATCTGGCGGAAGTGGTCGGACATACGGATTATGATCTGAAGATCTATGATCCATCGGACAGCAGCGTGCGGCTGGTCAGAACCCGTGACTGCAATATGGCAGACTTCCTGACCGATGGCTATGTCTGGGCATCCAGCAATCTGGATGGGTTTGAGCCGGCAGATCTGTCTTTGCTCAATGGCGGATCAATCCGCGCAGATATCCTGGCAGGAGATGTGACTTATACCAGCGTGCTCACGGTCTTCCCGTGGTATACCCATGTGACGGAAATCAAGGCAACCGGACAGCAGATTGTCGACTGCCTGGAGATGGGGGCACGGAAGTCTCCGGAAGAATGCGGCGGCTTCATGATCGGCGGAAATCTGAGCTATCAGATCGATCTGTCGAAAGAAAGCAAAGTCTCGGAAGACAGCCAGGGAATGTTCTTAGGAGTAGATGGTTCCTATGAGAACGGCGACTACCGCGTGAACAATGTGCTGATCGGCGGCGAGCCGTTGGATCTGGAAAAGGAATACCTGCTGGTGATCAATGATTACTACTACACGCAGTGCGGCGATGGCATGACAATGTTCCAGAACGATGAGGCCATCGTGAACGGAGATGACAATGTCATTGATGTAGAGCTGATGTGCAGCTTCTTCAAGTCGCTGGAGAATGAGCAGGTTCCTGATACTTACAGCAATCCTTATGGTGATGGAAGAATCACGGTGATTGCCGATGCAGAAGCCGCTGCTTCTGAAACCGCAGACAGCGGTCTGCTCAATGCGCTGACTTCTTCAGACCTCGGAATCAAGGAAAAGAATACTGCCGCCTTTGATCTTTCTGCTTCATCAGCAGTTCTGAATTCCGATAATCTGTACTGTGTGCGGATTGCGAAAGATCAGCTTCCGGCTTCCCTGCAGAGTGCAGCGAATGTCTATGCAGTTTCGCAGGCTGATATGTCGCCGGTGCTCTGTTCCCGTGATGGAAATGGAGACCTGCTGGTTCCGGTAACGGATGCGGATGGCTCTGTTGTTCTGGGAACGAATTCCAGCAATTCGATCCAGACCATCGCTGTCGTGTGCATGGTGATCCTTCTGATCGCTCTGATTGCTGCGCAGGCAGCGGATCGCCGCAGGAAAGAATAAGGCATTGAACTAGCAGCGGCGGGGGAGAAAACTTTCTCTCTCTGCCGCTGCTTTTTTTCACGATTTGTTTCGCCATCAGAAATTTCTGTACCGAAATTCAATTTTTCTGAGTGTAAGGGCTTTCTTCCTAACGTATAATTATGGTAAACAGAAACGGCAGACTGCTTCGGTGTCTGCCTGAATTGAATAGGGGGAAGCGAATGAAACTAATCTTCCTGGATATTGACGGGACTCTGACTCCGGCTGGATCCAATGTTCCGCCAGAGAGTGCCTTGCGGGCAATCCGCAGGACCAGAGATCTCGGAAATCTGGTGTTTCTCTGCACAGGACGGAACTATGCCATGCTGAAACCGTTACTGAAGTATCCGTTTGACGGCATGGTGGCTTCGGCTGGCGGCTATGTCACACTGGATGACAAGGTGATCTATGATCATCCGATGACAGATGAACAGTTGAAAAGAAGTCTGGAAGTACTTCATAAGAACGGAGTATTCTGCACGATTGAAGCGAAGAATGCAACCTATGGAGATGAGAATCTCGGCGACTTCCTGAAGAATGCGGATGCGGACAATTCTGAAATCGAACGGTGGCGGAAAGCGTTATCAGAGTCGCTTTCGATCCGGCCGATGAAAGAATATGACGGAGCACCCGTATATAAGGTTGTGATCATGTGTCAGAATTCATCACAGCTGGAGGAACCGAAGCGGATGCTCGGAGATGAATTTGATTTCGTGATCCAGGAAGTCAGAGCACATGGGAGCTGTCAGAATGGAGAGCTGATCAATCGTGCGTTTGATAAAGGGACCGGGATCCGTAAGATCGCAGAAGCATTGAAGGTACCGCTGAGTGATACGTATGGATTCGGCGATTCGATGAATGATCTGACCATGATTCAGACGGTGGGAACATCTGTCTGCATGGCGAATGGTGCAGAGACTCTGAAGAAGATCAGCAATGTGGTAGTTCCTTCTGTAGAGGAAGACGGGCTTGAAAAGGGATTTCAGATGCTCGGGCTTCTGGACGGAAGCGGATTATAAGCAACGAGGGGAGAATAGTAAAGGGTATGGCATTGGATTATCGGAAGTGCGCGGAAGAGATTTACAGTCATCTGGGCGGAAAAGACAACATCGCTTCAGCAGCACATTGCGCAACACGGCTCCGCCTTGCAATTGTGGATAACAGCAAGGTTGATGTCAAAGCACTCGAAAATGTCGAGGGCGTCAAGGGAGTCTTCTCTTCCAATGGTCAGCTTCAGCTGATCATCGGAACAGGAACCGTCAATAAGGTATATGACGAGTTCCTTGATATCACGGGTCTGTCAGCGGCGACCAAAGAAGACGTGAAGGCAGCTGCGGCAGCGCAGATGCCGGTCTGGAAGCAGATGCTGAAAGCACTGGGCGATGTATTCGTTCCGATTCTGCCGGCGATCGTAGCTTCTGGTCTCATGATGGGTCTTGTGGAAGCACTCGGCAAGGCGATTCCGGGATTTGCGGCAAGCGACTGGTATAACTTCCTGGATATGGTAGCGAATACCGCGTTCGCATATCTGCCAGTTATTGTTGCAGTATCTGCGGCAAAGGTCTTCGGCGGCAACGTGTATCTGGGTGCGGTCATCGGTCTATTGATGATTCATTCCAACCTGGTGAATGCGTGGGCTGTCGCAAGCTATGAAGGCGCGATTCCGACCTGGAATCTGTTCGGCCTCTCAGTCCGTCAGGTAGGCTATCAGGGACATGTCATTCCGGTCATCATATCGGTATGGTTCATGTCGAGGCTGGAGCAGTGGCTCCATAAGAAGGTCCCGGAAATGATCGACCTCTTCGTGGTTCCGCTGGTCACCGTGCTGGTCACGGCCCTGCTGACGTTCATCGTCATCGGCCCGATCTTCGCACAGCTTGAGAACTGGGTGCTTGCCGGTGCACAGGTGCTGGTCAAGAATCCGTTCGGGGCTGCGGCAATGGGTGCGCTGTATCCGTGGACGGTCGTCATGGGTCTGCATCATATGTATAACATCATCGAAGCAGGCATGCTGGCAGCCGGCGGTCTGAATACCTGGATGCCGATCGCTTCGGCAGCGAACTTTGCACAGTTCGGTGCCTGCTTGGCAGTAGGTCTCAAGACCAGGAATGCAAAGATGAAGTCCGTTGCAGTTCCGTCTTCGCTCTCGGCAGCGTTAGGAATCACGGAACCGGCTATCTTCGGTGTCAATATGCGTCTCTTCAAGCCATTCATCGCGGCTATGATCGCCGGCGCAGTCGGCTCGCTGTTTGCGGCATTCTCCGGAATCGGTGCTACGGCATATGGCGTAACCGGAATCCCGGGCTATCTCACGATCAACAATCCGCTGGTCTATACGATTCTTCTTGCGATTTCCGGAGGCCTGGCATTCGTTCTGACGAACATCCTCTGGAAAGAAGATGCTGAGGCTGATGCAGTCGAAGCAGAAGGCACAGCGGCTGAAAAGACAGCGTTCGAAAAGGCTGAAGCTCCGAAGGAAACCGCAATCACCACAGAAGCAGGTGTCGTTCTTTCTCCGGTCAATGGCAAGATCATTCCGGCATCTGAAATCCCGGATGCAGTATTTGCCGGCGAAGCGATGGGTCCGTCAATCGGAATTGAAGTCAGTGATGATGTGGTCTATGCACCGTTTGACGGCGAAGTGGTCATGGTATTCCCGACGAATCATGCGGTCGGTCTCAAATCTGATACCGGTATGGAGGTGCTGATCCATGTCGGCGTGGATACCGTCAATATGAATGGCGACGGCTTCAAGGCATTCGTCAAGCAGGGCGACAAAGTCAAGGCTGGTCAGGAACTGCTCCAGTTTGATCGGAAGAAGATCAAGGCAGCCGGCCATCCGGACACGGTCATTGTAGTGCTGACCAATGGCACTGAGTTCAAGGATGTGAAGAAAGCAGCCTGAATACGAACAGAGGAGGAACGGGGGATGCGGTTCCTCCTCTTTGTTTTCTTCTGAGAACGCAAAAAAAAGCCTCATACGAGGCACAGTGTTATCTGGGGAAAGCCGCACATCATTCGCTGATCGTGTTCGACTTTTCCAGTTAAGGCAGGGGTGGAGAGAATCGAACTCCCATTAGCGGTTTTGGAGACCGATGTACTACCATTGTACGACACCCCTAAAACCATATGGTGACGAGTACGGGATTCGGACCCGTGAATGCCGCCGTGAAAGGGCGGTGTGTTAAGCCGCTTCACCAACTCGCCAGAGCGACTGCTCATGTATATTATCATAACGGAATTCGGAAAACAACAGAAAAAACAGAAAAGTTTCATCACAATATTCTGGTTTTCCCTGCTTCCATATCAGAACGATCCCGGACAGCGCAGAATCGCCGCGCAGACACCGGGGCGGGTCTGTGATATGATTACTTCGCCTTGAAAGGAATGAAAGAATGATCAAACAGCCAGTCAGAACGACGATGTCTGACTTTATCAAATCGATGATGGGCAGTCAGCTCGTGATTCCGGTATATCAGAGAAATTATTCCTGGAATCCTTTCGGTGAGACTGCCCATTTCATGGATGACCTGGAGGGCCTGCTTGCGGATCGCAGCCGGAATCACTTCCTCGGCATTCTGATCTATACCGAATCTGATCTCGGTGCGATGTATAAGGAGATTCAGATTGTGGATGGCCAGCAGCGTCTGACGACTTCCTTCATCTTCCTGCTCTGCCTCAAGCGGGTGGCCAAGGAGAAGAATGATGCGGAGATTGAAGGGATGATTGATGACTATTATCTCTATAACCGCCATGCCTCGAAAGAAGCCCGGCTGCGCCTGAAGCCTGCTGTTTCGGAAGACGATGTCTATGCCAAGCTTGTCTACGGAAGCTGGACTGATCTCACGAAAAAAGAGAAGGAAACAACGGTCTACCGGAATTACGATTATATCTACGGAAGAATCGAGAAGGCAGCCCAGAAATATTCTCTGGCTGAGATACTGGATACGCTGGGAAGAATGGATATCCTGGCTTTTCCGCTTTCCGATCAGGACAATGCACAGCAGATCTTCGAGTCCATCAATAGCACGGGTGCTCCATTGACTTCTGCAGATATGATCCGGAACTATATTCTGATGAATGATACCAGCGAAGTGCAGGAGCGGAATTACCGCATGTACTGGCAGCCGCTGGAACAGATGATGCCGGATTCTCATAAGCTGGAAGAATTCTTCCGGTATTATCTGGCATCCAGAACGTATGAACTGCTCAATCGCAGAGATGTGTACGAAGGATTCAAGGATTTCTGGAATGCGTTGGAAGCAGATAAGGAAACCAAGCTCCGGGAGATCAATCGCTTCTGCCGGTATTACAATGCCATTGTGAACGGACCTGCCGAGGAACCGGAGCTGGAAGCAGTGCTGAAGAATTTCCGCAGGAATGAAACCAGGGTTCCGGCTCCGTTCCTGATGGGCATGTTCAGTCTTCATGACGAAGGAAAGCTTGATCTGAAGACGCTGATGGATCTGATCCGCCTGCTGGATACGTATCTGATGAGACGGTCTCTCTGCGGAATGGACAGCGGTTCGCTCAGCCGGTATTTCCCGCAGCTGCTTCGTTCTGTTCTCAACAGCTGGCAGAAGACGCATCAGAATCTCATGGAGATCACTCGTGTATTTCTCGTCAACAACAACCGCGGAAAGGCTCTGGCAATGCCGACTGACAGCCAGCTGCGCAGCTGCCTGAGAGAAGTTAATGCTTATTCACTGATGTGCATCCGCCCGGTTCTGGAGCGGATCGAGCACTACGAGGCTACGGCTGAAGTGGATACTTCTGCCTTGAATATCGAGCACATCATGCCCCAGCATCCAGATGCGTGGTGGAAGCAGCACAGCGGCGCCCGGGATGAAGAAGAATATGCCTTCTATGCAAATCTGATCGGCAACCTTACGCTCTGTGCGGAGTATGACAATACCCGGATGGGCAATCAGGATTTCGCATTCAAGAAGTCCGTTCTTTCGAAAACCCTCCACATCCGCATGAATACGGAGCTTCTGAAGAAGGATACATGGACCGTCAGAGACATTCTGCAGCGCTGCGATGAGATGGCAGATCAGATCATCGCAATTTACCCTTATGAACCAGGAAAGGCATCAATCGAAATGACAAAAAATGATAACGTGATCATACTCACTGCTCCGACAGTCAATGCGCGGGCCCTCTATGTGAACCCGCAGTGCATTGAAATTCTCGCCGGGACAACCATGAAGGCATACGGACCTCAGGAAATGAAGTCCATGCGCTCTTTGTTCCGGGACATGACGGAGAAAGGAATTCTCGGCGAAACCGAGACCGGAAGAATCCAGTTCGAAAAGAACTACCGCTTCCATGATCTGAATACCGCAGCACAGTTTCTGCTCCACAGGGGCGGCGACAATACTGCTATGTGGACGAGAGAAAACGGCAGCCCGCTTCCGGAAGCTAAGCCGGCTGAAAAGACTGACGCAAAAGCACCTGCAATGAAGCAGCAGAATCACCGGAAGAACAATCATTCCGGAAACAAGCCGAACAAAGCAAAGCCGTCAGAACAGAAAAAGAATCCGGAACABAAGTCTTCCGCCAAGAAGCCGAATCAGAACCCGCCGAAGAAGAAGGCTGATCCTCACCATAACCAGAATCAGAGCAGAAAGAACGATTCTTCTGATCAGAAACAGAATTATCAGAACCATCAGAATCACTCCGGCTCCCATAACCAGAAAACTCAGCCGAAACAGGCTGAGCAGAAGAACCAGGAACATTCCGGAAACAGCCAGCCGAAAAAGAAGAAGAGCTATCGCCGGCAGACCATGGCGGATAAGATGGATATCAAGCCACAGAAAGTAACTCCGCAGGTCAAGGAAGCAGAGAAGAGCGGCAATGGCTTCTTCAGCAACATCCTTGCCCGCTTCAGACACTAAAGAGAATACCAGGCTTTGACTGCCTTGAATGCAGAAGGAACTGCTGTCTCAGCAAGTTCCTTTTCTGTCAGCAGCAGACAGTTCTCCGCCTTCAGGGTGCTCAGATCGGCAATCCGGATCTCATATGCCCGCATATCCCATTCCAGGTGCGTGAAGAGATGCTTTGAATCCGGCAGCCGCTTGATCCGCAATGGCATCACATGGAACTGCTGCTCGGCAGCTTCGGCTGCCTGACTGGCGTCCAGCCATTCATCCATCCCGGGAAATTCATATAATCCAGCCAGCAGTCCATGCGCAGGTCGCTTTCTCAGCAGGAAGCGTTCGCCATCCCGGATCACAAACAGCGTGCGCTTTACTACTTTCCGCTCTTTCAGAGCACTCCGGTAAGGAATTTCATCCGTCCTGTTTTCCAGATGTGCCGTGCAGAACGGCTTCCAGGGACAGCTGTCGCAATGCGGTTCTCCATTCGGAACACAGATCAGTGCACCAAGTTCCATCAATCCCTGGGTGAAATGAGAAACAAACGCCGGATCAGCTTTCTCTGCTTCAGAAAGATGGTTCTCATAGAAATCTGAAATGACTGATTCATAAGACTTTCTGGTTTCCGGATTCCGGATATCAGAAGGATCAGAGAAAAGTCTTGCCAGCACCCGCAGCACATTGCCATCAACTGCTGGTACCGGAATGCCATAGGCAATGGCGGCGATTGCCCCGGACGTATACGGGCCGATTCCCGGAAGCTTTCTCAGCTTGCAAGGATCCGCAGGCAGCACGCCATCATATTCCTGCATGACTGCCTGAGCACATTTCTTCAGGTTTCTTGCCCGGCTGTAATAGCCCATGCCTTCCCAGAGCTTCATCAGCCGATCGTCTTCGCACTCTGCAAGCGAGGCAATATCCGGAAGTTTTTTACGGAATTGCAGGAAGCGTTCTTTCACAAATTCTACTCTGGTCTGCTGCAGCATGATCTCGCTCAGCCAGACATCATAAGGATTTCCGGTATTCCGCCAGGGGAGAATGCGCTGATTTTTCTGAAACCAGCTGGTCAGACGCAAGGCTTGTTCAAGGGTGATTTCCATACCGGACATTGTATCAGCATGTTGAGAAAAATCCTCCGGTGGGTTAATATAAAAAAGTACTTGAAAGATGCATCTGTAGTTCAATGGTAGAATGCGACCTTCCCAAGGTTGAGACGCGGGTCCGATTCCCGTCAGGTGCTCCATAGATATGAAAACCGCAGAGCTATGCGGTTTTTATGTGCATGATCATGCATTTCTGGCTGCTCCTGAACAGCCCTGGGGCTCGGAGATTATCGTATCTTTGTGTAGACAAACTTCTGCTGAGAAATCATAGTTGAGAAAAGGGTGCTGCCGTTCTGGGTGAGATGGCAGACTCATAAACAGAGGAGGACATCAGGATGACTAGACATCTATCACCGGAGATCCGGGTTCCGATTGACCCGGAGAATCCATCAATTGAGCGGCGTGAGGAACTTTGTATCCGCTGCGGGAACTGCCGGGACGTATGCCGGGATGAGATCTCGGTTCTGACGTATTACGACCTGCAGAAAACAGGGGATGTGCCGATCTGCATCCACTGCGGACAGTGTGCGAATGTCTGCCCGGTGGATTCGATCACGGAAAAGAGCGAGGTTGCTGCGCTGAAGCAGGCGATTGCAGATCCTGAGAAGCTGGTCATCGTATCTACTTCGCCATCGGTCCGGGTTTCTCTGGGAGAGGGATTCGGAGAAAAGCCGGGGACTTTCTCAGAAGGAAAGATGGTTGCGCTGCTTCGCGCGCTGGGGGCTGATATCGTGCTGGATACCGATTTTGCGGCAGATATGACAATCGTGGAAGAAGCTTCGGAACTGCTCAGCCGTGTCACGGAAAAGCATGCTCCGCTGCCGCAGTTTACGTCCTGCTGCCCGGCCTGGGTGAAGTTCGCAGAGACCTATTATCCTGATCTGCTGCCGCATATTTCATCGGCCAAGAGTCCGATTGGCATGCAGGGACCGACGATCAAGACCTGGTATGCGAAAAAGAGAGGCATCGATCCGAAGAAGATCGTGAATGTGTGCCTGACCCCATGCACCGCAAAGAAGTTTGAGATCCGCAGAGAAGAAATGAATGATTCTGCTTCTTTCTGGAATGAACCATCACTCAGAGACATGGATCTCTGCATCACGACGAGAGAGCTCATCAGCTGGGCGAAGGAATCCGGCATTGATTACAGCTCTCTTGAGGAGTCGGATTACGATTCCCTGATGTCTGAGAAGAGCGGTGCCGGCGTGATCTTCGGAGCGACCGGCGGCGTCATGGAAGCAGCCTTGAGAGCGGCATATGAATACCTGAATCACAAGCCGGCACCGAAAGAGCTGCTGCATCTTTCCGCACTGCGCGGGTATGAAGGCATCCGGACTGCTGAAGTACAGCTTACAGAGTCTCTCTGCCTGCGTGCTGCAGTGATTTACGGAACGGCAAATGTCCGCCGTTTCCTGGAAGAACAGAAGCTGGAGGACTTTGATTTCATCGAAGTCATGACCTGCCCGGGCGGCTGTATTGGCGGCGGAGGTCAGCCGAAGCATCTGGAAACGGCTGATGAAGCAAGAAAAAAACGGATCGAAGGCCTGTTTCAGAAAGATGCCGCAATGGATGAGAAGGTCAGCACCAGGAACCAGGAGCTGAATGAGCTGTATGAGTCCTTCTATGGGAAACCGCTCTCTGAGCTTGCGGAAAAGATGCTTCATACGACTTATCACTCCAGAGAACAGGATCTCGGAGAGAGCGCTGATTCCTATCGGAAGCTGAAGGCAACCAGGAAGTCTGAAAGTGATTATGAGGAAGTCACAGAACCAGGAGCCAAGGTCAGAAAGTGGAAGTGCCGGATCTGCGGCTATATCTATGAGGGAGAACAGCCTCCGAGAGAGTGCCCGGTCTGCCATCAGGGTTCAGAAGTCTTTGATCTGATAAAGACCTGGAAGTGCAGAGTATGCGGATATGTCTGCGAGGGAGTAACTCCTCCGGAAGAATGCCCGGTCTGCCATCAGGGTGCAGAAGTTTTTGATCTGATGAAGACCTGGAAGTGCAGAGTATGCGGATATGTCTGTGAGGGAGTAACTCCTCCGGAAGAATGCCCGATTTGCCACCAGGGTGCTGAGGTCTTCGTGGAAATCTGAATTGAAAGAATGAGCAGGAACCCGTGGCATAGATAGCTGCGGGTTTTCTGTGCCCTGTTTCGGATCCATATATGCCTGCTTCCAGGTGTCTGTCTTCTTCCGGATTCTGCTGTTTTCTGAAGTTCTTGATGAATTTGATCGGATTATGAACTGCTGAATACGGCTTGATCATGGGCTTTATTTACAGAAGTGAGGGCGATTCAGAAAGGCGAAAAATTCGCAAAAGTTTCATCTTGAAGTAGGACAGCAAGGTGCTATTGTTATCAATGTGTTTGTGATAGCCGCAGACATGGAAGCATGCTCCTGATCGAATAGGGGAGCCGTGAAAAGATACAGGATCGGCTCGACAGTAAAAGTCAGAAGAATGGTGACATATTGCGCAATAAGGAGCGCTTGATCACAGTATGGATTCTCACCCGGTTCGTCTCAGGAAGGCTGCAGCGGCAGCCGTATGTGCAGTTCTTGTCATTGCTGGTATTTCTGCTTCACTCTCTGTTGCTGAAACTGCTGATCTTTCTTCGGCAGCTTCCATTGGCAAAGCCCTCGGCGGGGCTTCCCTCATTCCGGCAGCCATTACCATTCTGCTTGCATTCTGTTTCCAGGATGTGATTCTTTCTCTGCTGGCAGGTCTTGTGAGCGGGGTCATGATGTGGATGTGTCTTCAGAAAGAAGCTCCGTATCTGATTCTCGACGAAACCTGCACGCGGATCGTGAATACGATTGCTGATCGCAATAATGTGGCAGTGCTGATTTCGTGCCTGGCGATCGGAGGCATGGTGGAAGTGATCCGCAGAAGCGGCGGCTTCGAGCAGATGGCGGAGAAGATGGTCCGTAAGGTGAACAGTGCCCGCAAGGCGAGCCTGGTCGGCGAACTGCTCGGCGTCATCGTGTTCTTCGATGACTATGCGAATTCCCTGATCGTCGGACCGGTCATGAAGCCGATCACCGATAAGCTGAATGTCTCCCGGGAGAAGCTTGCATATATTGTGGATTCCACCGCGGCACCGGTATCCGGCATTGCCATCATCTCAAGCTGGGTTGCTGTAGAAGTGTCGGTCATCAATCAGGGACTTGAAAATGCACAGCTGAATCTGTCAGGATATCAGCTGTTCCTGCAGGCAATTCCGTTCTGTTTCTACTGCATCTTCTGCCTGATCTTCATTCTGGAGTCTTCTCTGACCGGAAGAGAGTTCGGGCCGATGCTGGAAGCAGAGACCAGGGCAAGAAACGGTCAGCCGCTGCGCAGGGATTCCGAGATTTATGAAGCAGAGCAGAAGAAGCAGAGCACCGGGAAGAAAACAGAAGGAAAAGTCCGGAATGCAGTAGTTCCGCTGGTAGTCCTGTTTGTATATGCACTGATCATGTTCTACGTGACTGGCAGAGCAAACGCTGTGAAAGCCGGCCTTCTGGCCGAGAACGCACCGTTTACGATGCAGAATCTCTCAACTGCATTCGGCCAGGCGGATACGGTATTCCTGATCTTTGAGGCAACGATGCTCGGCACCGCGGTGGCTGTGTTCATGGGAATCATAAGCCATGCATTCACGCTGAAGGAAGCGATCGACGCCTTCATTTCCGGCTGTGCGCAGATTCTTCCGACGGCTGTCATTCTGACAACTGCCTGGGCTTTGTCCGGGGTGGTCAAGGATCTCGGAACGGTTTATTACGCCGTAGGGGTGATCTCAGGAAATATGCCATGGCAGCTTGTTCCTGCATTCCTGTTCCTCTCCTGCTGTGCTGTGTCGTTTGCGGTCGGTTCCTTTGGCTGCATGTTCATCGCCCTGCCGATGGCGGTTCCGATTGCGGCATCGATGGTGGCACAGAATCCGGCGCTTACGGCAAGCTATCTGCCGTTATGCATCGGCTGCTCTCTGACCGGCTGTATCTTCGGGGATCACTGCTCGCCGATCACCGACTGCACGATTCTCTCTTCGCAGGGTGCCGGCTGCGACAACTTCGATCATGTGAAGACGCAGCTTCCGTATGCGCTGACGACGGCTGCAGTATCTGTGATTGCCGGGATTCTGCCTTCAACCTTCGGCGTTCCTGCATGGGCTTCGATCCTGCTTGGCAGCCTGTGCTTCTATCTGATTCTGAATGCGTTCGGACAGGTGCCTGGCATGAAGCCCGCTGCTGCCCGCAATGCTTCGCTGCTGCGCAGAAGAAGACTGCGTCCTGCCCGGACTGCCGCATAATCGCATTTGTTCTCTGCCTCTCTCATGCTATACTCTGATTGTGTCAGCGGCAGAGATGATGAAGGAATTGACCAGAATCCATCTGCTGAGTATCGTCATGACGATGCTCAGCATTTTCATGATCTATCTGCTGTTTGAAAAACTGGATGGCCGGAAGTTTCGGATCACGGATCGCCAGTTTCATCGGCTGCTGATGGTTCTTGCATCGATTCTCGGCGTCTTCTCGCTGATCACCTGCTTATGCAGCTATGGCTTCTGAAAATGAACAGGCTCCCATGTTTCAGGGGATTGCCTTTTTTTTCTCGGAAGGCCAGAATAGAGAAAATCTGAGAACAGGAAAACAGAGAATTGCTGTTGACTTGGAAGCGCTTGCGCCTATACTGGTTTAGTAAACAAAAGCTGCAAAATAAGCAAAAGCAAAGGAGAACAAATGACACAGAGAGAACGTCAGATTCTTCAGTGGATTGAGGAAAACCCGATGATCTCCCAGGAAGAGCTTGCAAAGAAAGCAGGCATTTCCAGGAGCGCAGTTGCCGTGCATATCTCCAATCTGATGAAGAAAGGGTATATTGCAGGCAAAGGTTATGTGCTTCGTTCCGGAACGTATGTTGCGGTCGTCGGCGGCGTGAACATCGATATCGGCGGACAGTCGTTTGCACCGCTGGTTGCCAGAGATTCCAATCCGGGCAAGGCTCAGACGAGTCTTGGCGGCGTCGGCAGAAATATTGCTCACAATCTGTCTCTGCTCGGAGTGGATGTGCGGTTTCTGACTGCGTTCGGAGATGATGGCTATGCTCAGCGCATCGAGGCAAGCTGTGCGAATCTCGGCATTGATATCAGCCATGCAAGAAAGATTCCAGGCGCAAGAACTTCCACGTATATCTTCCTGAATGATCCGGATGGAGATATGGCTCTTGCCGTGAATGACATGGCCATCTGCGAGGAGATCACACCTCGTTATCTGAGCCATAACCTGACGATTCTGAATAATGCGCAGATCGTCATCATCGATACCAATATTCCGGAAGAATCCATTAAGTATATTGCAGAACATGTCACAGCTCCGATTTTCGCGGATCCGGTTTCCGTGGCCAAGGCGGATAAGCTGAAACCTTATCTCGGGAAACTGCATACGCTGAAGCCGAACCGGATTGAAGCAGAACATCTCAGCGGCGTTGAGATCCATAACCAGGAAGATCTGAAGAAAGCCGCGAAGGTTCTCCTGGATACCGGTCTGCACCGGGTATTCATCTCACTTGGTACAGATGGAGTCTTCGCGGCAGATCACCATGAGATGCTCACGTATCCTTGCTGCAGAGCAGAGATGAAGAATGCGACCGGTGCCGGAGATGCCTTCATGGCAGCCCTGGCATGGGCATATCTCGAAGGAACCAATCTCATCGATGCGGCAGCCTGGGCGAGTGCTGCAGCAGCGATTGCAGTCGAAGGTGCGGATACCATCAACCCGGATATGTCGGTGGAATCCGTCAAGGAAAAACTTCTGACCACTCAGCAATAGAAATTCATAAGGAGGAATACGAAAATGCTGAACAAATATCTTGATGTGAACCCTGAAGTAGCTGAAGCTGTCAAGGCCGGCAAGCCAGTCGTGGCTCTGGAGTCAACCATTATTTCTCATGGCATGCCTTATCCGCAGAATGTGGAGACGGCTCTGAATGTAGAGAAGATCATCCGTGAGAATGGCGCTGTCCCGGCAACGATCGCCATTATCGGCGGCCGCCTGAAGGCTGGTCTTACTCCGGAGGAAATTGAATACTTCGGCAAGAAGGGAACCAAGATCGCAAAGGCATCCCGCCGCGATCTGGCAGTGCTCTGCGCAGAAGGCCAGGATGGTGCTACCACCGTCACGACGACCATGATGATTGCCAACATGGCCGGCATCAAGTTCTTCGCTACCGGCGGTATCGGCGGTGTCCATCGCGGGGCACAGCAGACCTTCGATATCTCTGCTGACCTGGAAGAACTCGCAAATACTCCGGTCATGGTTGTCTGTGCTGGTGCAAAGGCAATTCTCGATCTCGGCTTAACGCTGGAGTATCTGGAAACTCATGGGGTTCCGGTCATCGGCTATGGAACGAAGGAGCTGCCTGCATTCTATTCCCGTCATTCCGGACTGAAGGTTGACTATGAACTGGATACCCCGGAAGAGTGCGCAAAGGCATTCCGTGTTCAGCATGACCTTGGCCTCAAGGGCGGCATGCTGGTAACAAATCCGATTCCGGAAGAGTATGCAATGGATGACAAGGTCATCAATGCTGCAATTGATGAAGCGATCAAGGAAATGGATGAGAAGGGAATCAAGGGCAAGGAGTGCACGCBGTTCCTGCTGGCAAAAGTCGCTTCCATCACGGGCGGCGATTCGCTGGATTCCAACATCCATCTGGTTTACAACAACGCAAAAGTCTGCTCGCAGATTGCTAAGTCCTTCTGGTCAGAAGAGAACAAGTAATCGCATTGCTCATTCTCAGCCGCCGGGCCATTCCGGCGGTTTTTCTGTCTCGGCAGAAATGTAATGGAAATTCCTGGTGACCTCCTGTCCGGGCGTGCCTATAATTCTCCCAGGAAAAAGCAGTCTTTAATATGGTACGAGATACCATGAAGGCGATGATAGCTGGTCCGGGTACAGACTGCAGAAATGCAGCGGAACTGCATATTGTGAACTTGAACCTCCATGGCCATCTGCCTGGAGGCTTTTTTCACGAAAGGGAGATCGGAAATGCAGAAGTAATCACGTAGTCTTACCAGAAGAATGCTGTTTGCCATGAGTGCAGCCATCATCGCCGGACTTGGCGTGATCCCACTGCGCGAGCATCTGAATGCATCGGGGAATTCAGATAGCTGGAACGTCATCAATCATCTTCTGTTTGCGGACATCTCCGCATCCGGCAATGAAAGTGCCATCGGCCTCTTCTACATCATCGGACAGCTTTTCGTGAGATCCCTGCAGCTGGTCATCGTTCCGATGGTCTTCACCAGCATCGTGCTGGCAATGGTCCGCATCTCGGACGGAAAGACTTTCTGACCGTAACGCCAGGTATCCGGTTTGCCGAAGACGCAAAAGGAGACCAGAAGCGGGTCACGACTCCTTCAATGGCCAGAAAGCTCGGCAGCACCTATATCGTGGTCGGCAGATCCATCACAGGTGCAGCAGATCCTGTCGCTGCCTATCGCAGGGCAATGCAGGAATTCACGGAAGGAGAATATGCATGAAAAAGGAAATTGCTTCAGATCTTCTGAGAATCGGTGCGGTATTTCTGAGACCGGAGGAACCGTTCACCTGGGCATCCGGAATCAAGTCGCCGATCTACTGCGACAATCGCCTGACGCTGTCGGATGTCAGCGTGCGCAGCGACGTGGAACATGCATTAGCAGAACTGGTCAGGGAACATTTCCCGGAATGCCAGCAGCTGATGGGAACGAGCACAGCTGGCATTGCGCATGCGGCAATCACCGCTGAAATCCTCGGCCTTCCGATGGGATATGTGCGATCCAGCGCGAAAGATCATGGCCGCGGCAGACAGATTGAAGGAAAGTGCGAACCAGGCACAAAGGTAGTCGTCATCGAAGATCTGATCTCAACCGCAGGATCATGTGTCGAAGTTGCAGAAGTGCTGAGAAAAGCAGGATGCGAAGTGCTCGGCATCGTATCGATCTTCACGTATGGCATGAAGAAAGCTGCAGATCGTCTGCAGGAACATCATCTCGTGAATTACAGTGCTTCGGATTATGACACGCTGCTGGAAATCGCAGTCGAAGAAAACCGCATCCGCAGAGACCAGGTCAGCGCCTTGCTGGCGTTCCGCGACAATCCTTGTGACGAAAGCTGGATCACCGGTTCTTCAGCAGCGAAATAACGGCATGTGCTGCCGGCGGCAGAATCCTTGATCCGGATTCAATCAGATGGAGTTTCCTGATCGGCAGGGTTTCCCGGATCGGAATCTCCTGCAGAGTGCCGGGATATCTGGCTTCTTCTGCCAGCTTCTCAGGCAGAAAGCCGATGCCGAGCCCGGCTGCGATCGCAGCTCCGACCTGTTCCAGACTCGACGCTTCCATAGCCGGGCGGAATGGGATATGGTGCTTCAGAAAGAATAATTCATAGTATTCCCGCGTGCTTGATCCGGTGTTCATCGTGACCAGCGGGAAATGATTCATCAGCTGCAGCAGAGAAGTTTCTTTTTCTGCAGCTTTTCTGATTTCCTCAGTGCCGTAGAGCCTTTCTTTCATATCCGAAAGCACCGTGCTGCGGCAGGTTTTTGGCAGGGAGAGCGGATCGGTGACAACGGCAAAATCTGCCATCCCCATTTCGACCTGATCAATGGCAGGTGGTGTATTCATGGAGGTGATGCGGAAGCGGATCTTCGGATACTTCTTTCGGAATTCAGTGATTGCCGGAAGAAGAATCAGCCGCATGCCGGCATCGGTAGCAGTGATGGTCACCATGCCTGATTTCAGGCCGATCTCGGAATTCACAGCAGCTTCGCCAGCATCCAGCTGAACCACTGCAGCCGAGACGTGCCGGTAGAGCTCCTTGCCAGCAGAAGTCAGCGTGACACCGCCTCTCGTGCGGATGAAGAGCCGGCAGCCAAGCTGAGCTTCCAGGTTGGAAATGCAGCGGGTAATATTCGGCTGGCTGTTATTCAGAAGCTTTGCTGCGTTCGTGAAACTGCCGGAAGAAGCGACATAATAGAAGATTCGGTAGTAGTCATAGCTGATCATGCAGTTATTATAATAAATTGATATGTAAGATATATGAAAAATACATTTGTTGCGAGATTGTGAAATCATTATAATTTTCGTGCTGAGGCAGAAATGCCTTGATAAGGGAGGAAGAAATGAAGAAACTGATTGCACTTGTTTCGACCATGGCCATGGCTGTGTCCCTGGCAGGATGCAGCTCTTCGGGAAATGATCAGTCCGCAGCTTCGGCGTCTGCCGGTGTATCCGGAACGTTCGAAGGAACAGCCCAGGGCAAGGGCGGAGATGTTACCGTCACGCTGACGCTGACAGATTCCAAGATCACAGACGTATCGATTGAAGGCAAGGATGAGACTCCGGGCATCGGCGATACTGCGATGGAAACGATGGCACAGGAGATCAAGGATTCCGGAAGTATCGGAGTTGATACGGTTTCCGGTGCTACGGTTACCAGTGATGCAGTTCTGGAAGCAGCAGCTGCAGCTCTGACTTCCGCAGGACTGAATCCGGATGATTACAAGACCGCAGTCTCTGCTGCAACCGCAGCCGGAGATGTCACGGAAGAAGCAGATGTTGTCGTAGTCGGTGCCGGCGGAGCAGGCATGGTTGCCGCAATCACGGCAGCGGATGCAGGCAAGTCGGTCATCATTCTGGAAAGCCAGGCAATGGGCGGCGGCAACTCCGTACGTTCGACCGGCGGCATGAATGCGGCTAAGACCGTCTACCAGGATGACAATGACTTCGATGAAGCAGCCGGTGTCGAGAAGACATTGAAGACGGCAGCAGAGAAATATGCAGACAATGAGACGATCACTGCACTGGCCAAGACAGTTCAGGAACAGTGGGATGCATACCAGGCAGATCCGCAGGGATACTTCGATTCCACCGAGCTGTTTGAACTGGATACGATGATCGGCGGCAAGGGCATCAATGATCCGGAACTGGTGAAGACGCTCTGCGAGAACAGCGCAGATGCGATTGACTGGCTGGATACGATCGGTGCATCTCTGCATAACGTCGCACAGTTCGGCGGCGCAAGCGTCAAGCGGATTCACCGTCCGGTCAATGACGAGGGCAAGACCGTTGCAGTCGGAGCTTATCTGGTTCCGATTCTGACGCAGAATGTCGAGGACAGAGGCATCACGGTTCATTACAACACAACAGCGAATAAGATTCTGATGTCGGATGGCAAGGCAGCCGGGGTTCAGGCAGAGCAGAAGGATGGTTCCACGCTGACCGTCAATGCGAAGGCAGTGGTATTAGCTACCGGCGGGTTTGGTGCAAACAATGCGATGGTTGCAGAGCAGAATCCGGCACTGGACGGCTATATCACGACGAACGCACCGGGCGCACAGGGCCAGGGCATCGTGATGGCAACGGCAGAGGATGTCGGAGCAGCGACGGTAGATATGGATCAGATCCAGCTTCATCCGACAGTCCATGTCGCAGATGATGGCAGTGCAAACCTGATCACGGAAGGACTCCGCGGAGATGGTGCAATTCTCGTGAACAAGGAAGGATCCCGCTTCACGGATGAAGTCGGTACGAGAGACAAGGTCAGTGCAGACGAGAATGCGCAGACAGACGGCCAGGCATGGCTGATTGTCGACCAGTCGATGTATGATGCTTCGACGGTCATCCAGGGCTATGTAACCAAGGGATGGACGGTTCAGGGCGATACGGTCGCAGATCTGGCTGCAGCGATGGGTGTTGACGCTGATACGCTGACAAAGACGATTGATGACTGGAATACATGCGTTGCCAATGAGAGCGATCCGGATTTCGGCAGAACCTCATTCAACCATCAGCTGGAAGGCACGATGTATGCGATCCTGGTACAGCCGGGTGTCCATCATACGATGGGCGGCCTGAAGATCGATTCTTCTGCAGAAGTAGAGAAAGCAGATTCGAGCGTGATTCCGGGACTGTTCGCAGCAGGCGAAGTGACGGGCGGCGTGCATGGTGCAAACCGTCTGGGCGGAAACGCAGTCGCAGACTTCGTCGTATTCGGCAGAATCGCTGGTCAGAGTGCTGCTGATTACGCTAAGTAATCATTATTTCTGAACGATTGATTGCCGCAGATTTCCATCGGAGGTCTGCGGTTTTCTTATGCCCTGGCATTCCTGCATGAACTGCTATAATACCGGTATGACCGCACACGAGAAGCCTGTATATTCCGTGCAGATGGATTTTGATGAAGAGGGAAATCTGCTGGAGGTTCATACTTCAAAGGGAGAAGAACCGGAAGCACCTGCAGTGCATCCGGGCAGGAAGGCAAAGTTCACTGCTTTCCTGTATGTGCTTTCTGCGCTCTGCTTTTTTCTCTTCTGGATATTTCGGAAAGAGGCAGATCCTGCTTTGCAAAATGGCTTCCTGTTCGGCGGAATTGCGGTATTTCTATGGGCATCAATCCGGATTCTTGCGGCATCAGGTTCGCAGGGAAGATGGATGAGCCGGGAAGAATTTCTGGAAGACTGGATTGTCGACCGTAAAACACAGAAGGGATACAAGTATCAGGATGAACCGGGATGCTATGTGATCGCTTCCTATGAACGCCCTCTGAAATCTTCGGATCAGATCCGGAATTATCAGAATGTGTATGTCGGTCAGTCCCTGCGGGTTTATCATCGGATCTTCAGTCATTTCTCGGGAAGGGGCAATGGCGAAGTATACAGCGATATCCGGGATGGACTCTATGTGTATGTAAGGGTTGTTTTGTGCAGGGAAAAGAAGCTCAATGAGATGGAGCGCAGACTGATACAGGTGTATCATGCGACGAAGTCTTATAATAAGACCGAAGGCGGCGGAACGATCCGCCGATAGGAGTGAATATGACTGATTTTCTTGATGAATTCTTTGAATACAAAGCCCAGGAGATCTCGCATTTTGCAGAGTTTCTGGAAGAGTCGCATCATCCGCTGCTGATCGGAATTGATGGCAGGTGTGCATCCGGCAAGACGACATTTGCAGGATTGCTTTGCGCAAAGCTGAACTGTCCGGTGATTCATGCGGATGATTTCTTTCTGAGGCCTGAGCAGCGTACGGAAGCACGGTATGCCGAGCCTGGCGGAAATATGGACCGGGAGCGTCTGGAAGAAGTGCTGGAACAGGTGAAGCAGCAGAAAGAAGTGACGTTTCAGAGATTTGACTGCAAGGTGATGCAGATGGGAGATCAGATTACGGTTCCTGCTTCAGAAGCGGTCATTGTGGAAGGTTCCTACTGCCTGCATCCGGATCTTCGGAAGTATTATGGTCTGAAGATCTTTCTGGATGTGAGTCCGGAGGATCAGATGGAAAGACTGAAGAAGAGAGAACCTGCAGAGAAGGTTCAGGTGTTTCAGAATCAGTGGATTCCTCTGGAAGAGAAATACTTTGCGTCCTGCGGGGTGCAGGATGTGTGCGATGTGACCGTGAATTCCTCGATGAAGGACACGGAGTTCTGAAAGGAGAACGGGAAGTATGCTGGAAAAAGAATTTGTATCTGCGATGCCGAAGCTTGGGTTCGGTCTGATGAGACTGCCTAGAAAGAGCGAGAATGTCATTGACACGGAAGAAGCAGCACAGATGACGGATGCGTTTCTGACTGCGGGGATGAAGTATTTCGATACGGCATATGTGTATGACGGATCGGAAGAAGCGTGCCGCAAGGCTCTGGTAGAGCGTCATCCGCGTGATTCGTTCTATCTGGCAGACAAGCTCAATGCGTCGAAATGGGCAGTCAGCTCTGAAGAGGAAGCAAAGAAGGAATTCGAGACTTCTCTGGAACGGACGGGTGCAGGCTACTTCGATTTCTATCTGCTGCATGCGCTGTCTTCTGAAAATCTGAAGTTCTATGATTCGTATGGCATCTGGGACTTCGTGAAGCAGAAGAAGGCAGAGGGGAAGATCCGCCACATGGGCTTCTCGTTCCATGATACGCCAGAAGTTCTGGATTCGATTCTGACCGCTCACCCGGAAGCAGAGTTCGTGCAGCTGCAGCTGAATTATGCCGACTGGGAGAATCCGGAAGTGCAGTCGCGGAAGAACTATGAAGTATGCGTGAAACATGGCAAGCCGGTGGTGGTCATGGAGCCGGTCAAGGGAGGCAGTCTTGCCAATCCGCTGCCGGTGATTGCCGAAGAGATGAAGACTGTGAATCCAGAGAGATCTTATGCATCGTGGGCTATCCGCTTTGCGGCTTCCCTGCCGGATGTCATGGTCGTGCTTTCCGGAATGTCCTCGCTGGAGCAGATGAATGACAATCTGTCTTATATGAAAGACTTCACGCCGCTAAGCGAGAAGGAACAGGAAGTTCTGGAACATGCACGCAAGGCAATGGCGGAGGTCAAGACGATTCCATGCACGGCATGCCATTACTGCACAGGCGGATGCCCGATGCATATCGAGATTCCGGGGGTATTCAAAGCCGTCAACCGCAGACTTGTCTACAATGATCTGGAAGGCGCAAAGCGTGATTATCAGCGTCTGCTGAAAGATCATGGTGCTGCAAGTTCCTGCGTGCATTGCGGACAGTGCGAAGATGCATGCCCTCAGCACATCGAGATCCGGAAACATCTGGAAGAAGCAGCAGCGATGCTGGAAGGCTGATCTGATTCAGGCAGAAACGGGAATTCCTGTTTCTGCTTTTTTCTATGAAAAGAGATCCCAGGAAGGGATCTCAGAACTGATAAGCTGCGGGGATGTGAATCACAGAAGGATCGAAAGACTTCATATCCGGAACACCGGTATACATGCACAGTTCAGAAAGCTGCCGATTCATCTTCGTGACCTGGCGGATGACGCCTTCGCGTCCTTCCTTCAGCAGCGGCATCAGAATGCCTCTGCCCACCGAAACTGCATCTGCCCCGAGCGCAAGTGCCTTGTAGGCATCATAGCCGCTGCTGATCGAGCAGTCGCAGAAGATTGCGACATCGCTTCCATCCAGAGCTTTGCGGATTTCGGGGAGAATGGAGACCGGCGGGATGCCGAACGGAACGCGGCCATGGTGATGGGAAACGAATACGGCAGCTGCTCCGGCATCTCTTGCCTTCAGCGCATCGGATACTGACAGCACGCCTTTGACGACAAAAGGCAGATCTGCTTCCCGGATATAGCTGCATAGATCTTCGTATAATACCGGTCCCATCGGAATGGAATCCACGACATCATACTCGCCGTCTTTTCCGGCAATGTGATCGATATCGATGCCGACAGCGGCAGCGCCTGCTTCCTTCGCGGCTTTCATCTCGCTGCGGATGCGGTCATGGTCGGCGAACGGTTTGATGATCCGCACCGTATCGGCGCCTTCTTTCATGATCTCCTGAAAGGTCTCATCACTTTCCATGCCGACCCAGTTCAGGGTATGCAGGTCTGCGGCAGCTGCCGCATATTCTGACATTGGCAGCCTGCCATTGCCAGGATTCTTGTTCAGATGCGAGAAAGCCGGCATCATGATCGGGGTCTGATAAGTTTTCTGAAAGATCGTGACGGAGAGGTCCGGCTTCACGGAATCAATCAGCCTCATCTCGACATGAAGGCTGTCGAGATACCGCCGGGCGGTAACATTGGCATCTTCTGCGGATCCATCCGTAACCGGAATTACACCGGCGGGATCCGGCCAGGGACTATTCATCGTATTGGTCATAAGTTCTCCTTTTTCGGTATAACGATAGCGCAATGATCTCTTCCGGGCAAATGAAGCAGAGCGATTGAGGGAAGCACCATGTGCTAGAATTGTCTCATGAGAAAGAAGCAGGCAAAGTTCTATGCATGTCTGGTGCTGTCGGCGCTTGTTCTGCTTTTTCTGTATTTTCTGCCATACAGCTGGAATCTCCTGAAGAGCATTCTGACACATCAGCCATTAAGCATGGATGATACATATCTGATTGCCTATGACTATGTGCGCCAGGGCACTCCATACTACCGGGAATTCTGCCGGCTGATTGATTCCGGAGAGATCTTCTGGAGCTGGAATTCATTTCTAGGGAATTCGTTCTATACGTCTAAGGCATTATTTCTGATCGGGGATCCCTTTGCCTGGATCGGATATCTTCTGTACCGGGTGATTTCCTATCTTCCTACGGTGCAGTTTCTGATGACCGGGCTCAGGCTTCTGACGGCATGCGTGACGTGCTCCATCTGGCTCAGAAAGCTGAATCGTTCAGACGCTTCGGTATTCCTGTTCTCGCTGCTGTTCATGTTCAGCGGATGGACGGATGTCTTTCTGGAACAGATTCAGTTTCTGAGTTTCTATGTCTTCCTTCCGCTGTTTCTTGCCGGACTGGAAGACATGCTGCAGAAGCGGTCGGGAAAGCTCCTGGTCTTCTCCTCGTTCCTTTGTGCGTGCATCAATTTCTATCTGTTCTGGCCGCTAGGCTTATTCGGAGTTCTGTACTGGATCGTGCGCTGGCAGCAGATCCATGGATCGCTGAAGCAGACGCATTTCTTCCGTCATGCATGGTCTGCTCTCCTGAAGATTCTGCTTGGCATCGGGCTGGCCGGATTTCTGGTTGTGCCTGCGCTTTGGACAATGCTGGAAAGCCCGCGTCTTTCCGGTACGCTGAATCATTATTCCTGGTGGAGTTTCACGAATGTGTGTGCGATTGTGATGAGCTTTTTCATTCCGGTTATCAGGGGATCGCATCTGCTGTATCACGACTACTGGTATTACTTCTATCAGATCGGAACGTATGCTGGCACTATCTCTCTTCTGGCAGTGCCGCAGGCTTTGAAGGGAAAGAAATGGAACAGAGTCCTTCTCATTGTGACGCTGGTGACGTTTGCTGCTCCGCAGTTCGGGTTGCTGTTTCATCTGACGTATTCCCTGAGGTATTCATTCATCGCTGTGCTTTGTCTGGTGATGCTCGGATCAGAGGCATTGGATGAGGTGCCGGATGAAGTTCTTCTGAAGAAGACGTCAGCTGTGCTTCTGATTCTTTCTGCAGTGCTTGGCATCGTGATTCCGCTTGCGCAGAAGATTGAGTTCTCCCTGGGCTATCCGGAACAGATCATGCTTGGTGCGGCAGTGGTCATGATTGCGCTGGAAGGATATCTCTGGAAGAAGCAGCGCCCTCGTGCTCTGATAACTGCAGTTCTGGCGGAGGTCTTGGTGTTCGGAAACGTTTCGATGCGCAGTGCGATCTCCATCGGCGGAGAGGCAGAGTATCTTGCCTATGATGCAGAGATCCAGGAGATCATGGATACGCTGCGGGGAATGGATGATTCCTTCTTCCGGGTGGATCTCAATACCGGCATTCAGGCAGATCAGAATTCTCTGGCCAATGCCGGCATGTATTACGGCATTCCGTCCTTATCCAGCTATGACAGTCTCTATGAGCCTGCGCTTCATGATTATCTTTCCTGGATCGGTCTCTATCCGGATGTGAACTGGCAATTCAATCTGCAGGATTCTGGACAGTTTGCATTGCTGGATGCGAAGTATTCCATCTGCTCGCCGAAGTATTCGGAATCGGTGCGGAACGATACCCCGATCTTCTCGACCGAACACTTCAATGTCTACCGCAATGAAGCTGCCCAGGGCATGGCATTCTCTGCAGAGGAGCTGACAAAGGAATCCGTCCTCAATGAACTGGCAGAAGAACCTGAACAGAATCATGAACAGATCATGGAACTGCTGGAGAAGACCGTGATTGTTCCGGATGAGGAATATGAGAATCTTCAGAATTGTCTCTCTGTCTCCCGGAAGTTCAGTTCTCCGGAAGAATGGTCCGGAACCGATGTGAAGTTCACGATTCAGGATGATGCAGAAACATTCTGGGTATTCTCGATACCGGATTCGGATGGCTGGAAGATCACAGTGAATGGAACCGATGCAGAATCGATCCGTACAGACGGAGGATTCATCGGATTAGTGCTTCCTGAGGGAACATGTGAAGTCTCGTTCCATTATTCCGTGAAGGGACTCTCTCAGGGCATCGCGTGCAGTGCTGGTTCCCTCATCGTTCTGACTCTTCTGGCAATGAAGAACAAGAAATAAAAAAGAGAGCCCCGCAGGTGCAGAGCTCCGGATGGGATCAGAAGGCTCAGTTCTTCTTCGGTGCGCCGAGCATCTTATTCACGACGATGCCCAGGATCAATGCCGTCGCAACTGCGGTGAGCGTCACGTGTGAGAAGTTCAGCGAGAGACCGCCGATGCCGGCAATCAGGATGACGGATACCACGAAGAGGTTGCGGCCTTCTTCGAGGTCGACATTCTGGATCATCTTGAGACCGGAGACAGCGATGAATCCGTAGAGGGCCATGCACACACCGCCCATGACGCAGGACGGAATGCTGGAGATGAAGGCGACGATCGGGCTGAAGAAGGAGAGGATGATGCACTCGACGGCTGCCGCGATGATCGTTGCGGTAGAGGCGTTGCGGGTGATGGCAACGCAGGCAATCGACTCGCCATATGTCGTATTCGGGCAGCCTCCGAAGAACGCGCCGACCATAGAGCCGATGCCGTCGCCTAAGAGCGTATGATCCAGGCCAGGATCTTTCAGAAGATCTGCGTCAATGATCGAGGAGATGTTTTTATGGTCCGCGATGTGTTCAGCAAAGACGACGAAGGCAACCGGCACATAAGCCATGAAGAGAACGCCGAGGTATTCCGCATCGATCTGGCTGAAGCCTTGTGCTGCGGTCAGGAAGGTGAAGTCAGGAACCTGCAGGAATGTCTTCAGCGTGATGCCGCCTTCCGAGAGTGCCTGGAAGGACTGGAAGCTGATGATCTGCAGATCTGCATTGCCGGTGCTGTTTCCGATCAGGGTGAAGATCAGGGCAACGGCATATCCGCACAGGATGCCGATGATGAACGGGATCATGCGGATGTGCGAATTGCCGTAGGTGCTTGCCAGCATCGTTGCGAACAGGGCGATGATTCCGCAGAGGATCGCGATGTTGGTCTGGGCACCGGTAGCGCTGCTGACCTGCAGATTCGAGATGGCGCTGCCGGCCAGCGAGAGACCGATGATCGAGACAGTCGGACCGATGACTACCGCCGGCATGAGGCGGTCAATCCAGCCGGTTCCGGATGCCTTGACCGCAATGGCCAGGACTACATAGACCAGGCCGGCGAATATTGCACCGATGATGAGACCTGCATAGCCTGCCTGCAGGCTGACTGCGCCGGCGAAGGCGGCGGTCATCGAACCGATAAATGCAAAGGAGGAGCCCAGGAATACCGGACTCTTTTTCTTGGTGAACAGAACATAAGTCAATGTGCCGAGGCCTGCTCCAAACAATGCTGCAGCAGTGGACATGCCGTTGCCGACAACCATCGGAACGGTGATGGTAGCTGCCATGATCGCAAGTACCTGCTGAAAGGCATAGACGATGAGCTGGGGAAATGCTGGTTTGTCGTTGACGCCGTAGGTCAGTTTCATGAAATACTCCCTTTCTTTCTCGTGCTGAGCGCTGACCATGTCATGAAAAAACACGGCCTTCGCTCAAGGAAAGCCGTGTACATGCTAAAACTGTTCCGGATGTACCTGCAGTCCTTGGCGGCCTCACGGGACCTGCCTTAAAGCACTGACGGAATAGTACTATGGAATCTGATCCGCGTCAATGGAATTCTCAGAGATAGGAAACCGTCTCGGAAAGGTCCTTGCGCGAGCTGTGATTCGGGAGCGGCATGCCGTTTTCAGACGGGTAGCCAAGATCCAGCAAGGCAAGTATCTGCTCGTTTTCCGGAAGAGAAAGGGCTTCTGCCAGCTTGTCAGGATCGAAGAAATTGACCCAGCAGCTGCCGACGCCTTCGTTGTACGCTGCCAGCATCAGATGGGTGGTGACAATCGCAGCATCCTCGATGCCGGAGTTGTTCTTTCCGCCCGGATACTTGAAGACATGTTCCTGATTGAATGCAATGGCGAGAACTACCGGGGCATGATAGCGGCATGGTGTTTCTGCATCCATGGCCGCAAGTGCCTGTTCTGATTTCAGCACGTAGATATGCTGTTCCTGAAGATTCTTGGCAGTCGGGGCAAGTCTTCCTGCTTCGAGGATTGCATCAAGCTTCTCCTGTTCCAGGGGACGATCGGAATAATTCTTGCAGGAATATCGATTTCTGATCACTTCTGAGAATTCCATACTGCTTCTCCTGTTCAGTCTTCCAGGAGATCATAGCAGGAACGCACGACATCCGCACTGCGCTTCAGGTTCTTGCTTTCGCCTTTGGCCAGCCGGATCTCGACGATTTCTTTCGCACCAGTACGGTCAAGGATCGTCGGGACGGAAAGACATACTCCTGTCAGTCCGTATTGTCCTCTCAGCATGACGGAGACCGGATAGATCCGGTTCTCATTCAGCAGGATGGACTTCAGAATCGCGCAGGTCGATGCGGCAATTCCATAGGAAGTATTATGCTTGCGGTTGAAGATCTCCCAGCCTGCTTTCTTCGTCTGTTCCTGCAGGCGGTCCAGGTCGACGTCGCCCGCTCTGGAACGATTGTCTTCCATGACATCGCGCAGCTGCTTGCCGCCAACCGTGGCGGTGCTCCACGCCACCATTTCCGAATCGCCATGCTCGCCCATCACATAGGCAGAGACGCTCTTGGAGTTCAGTTCGAACAGGCTGCCGATCTCACAGCATAGTCTTGCTGTATCGAGAGTGGTGCCGGAACCGATGACCTGTCTTTCCGGCAGACCGGAAAGCTTCTGGATATAATAGGTCATCAGATCTACCGGATTCGAGACAACGATGAAGATGCCGCTGAATCCGGAGGCCATGACGGAAGAGACAATGGATTTCATGACTTTCTTGCTGGGAGCGAGCCAGGTCAGGCGGTCGTTGGAAGTATCCATCGGGGCGGAAGCAGTGACGATGATGGCATCCGCATCCGAGCAGTCGCTGTAGCCGCCGGCATAGACCTGCATGTTGCGGTTCATGAAATGCACTGCATGCGTCAGGTCCATCGCTTCTCCGATTGCTTTCTCCTTGTTCATATCAATCAGGCAGAGCTGATCACACAGCCCCATATTCACGATCGTATAGGCACAGGTGGCGCCGACATTCCCGACGCCGATAATCACGACTTTCGTACTTTTCAGGTTCATTCTTCTTCCTCTTTCATAGAACCATCATAACTGCTTCCAGGCAATCCGAACAGAAACAGATCATCTGGAATGCATAAAGACCTGTGTGCATCGGGAAAGAGTTCATGAGGAATACTGACAAGGTTTTTCTCTCTCTCCAGGTATTCATTTTCCATCGGGGTATGCGAAAATAGCATCGGAAGTGTGAGAGTATGGAAAAAGAAGGATACAGTCTGACTGACTATGTCGTGATGCGGGGTGATGTCACCCTGAAAGAACGGGAGCTGAATGCGGCCGACAATCTGGTGTTCTGCCTGCTCAGCTATCTGCCGTTTCATGAAGTGGTGAATGGAGAAGAGCGGGTTTCGATCCGGGAATGCAGGGATCGGTTTCTTTCGGCCGGTACGTTCTCAGGGAAAGAATGGCAGAAGTCTTCGCGGCTCCAGGTGCTGAATGCGGCGGCGGATACGGAGCGGTTCGGACCGCTGAAGCTGTATCATTGCACGGAGATCCTGAGTACGGATCTGGATGAGCAGTTTGCGGCGATGAGTGTGGAGCTCAATCGCAGAGACCGGTTCATCGCATTCCGGGGAACAGATGATACGATTGTGGGATGGAAAGAGGATTTCATGATTTCGTTTACCCGGATTCCTGCTCAGGAGTCGGCGAAGAAGTATCTGGAGAAAGAGACGGTGCCGGGGTTCCGGTATTATGTCGGCGGTCATTCCAAGGGCGGGTTTCTGGCCGTGTATGCCTCTGCCGCAATGCCGAAGGCAAAGCAGAAGCGGATCATCCGGATCTTTGATAATGACGGACCTGGCATCTGCCCGGATGTCATGAGCACGGATATCGTGGACCCGATCCGGAATCTCGTGACGAGAATCGAGCCGGCCTACGATGTGATCGGCAAGCTGTTTGAACTGAAGTTCCCGGATACGAGGATCGTGGTCAGCAGCGCTGCCGGGATCATGGAACATGATCCTGCGTCCTGGCGCGTGAAGAATGGCGTGGAGCTATTGACAGTTCCGGAATCGAATCCGGCCTGTGCCTGGGTCAATGAGGTGCTGGATACGTGGATCAGCGGATTGAATCCGGAAGACCGCAAGGCATTTGTGAATGACTTCTTTGATTCGCTGGCAGCCGGGGGAGCTTCGGATGTGCAGGAGGTCATGGGAAAGGGCTTTGAAGAAGTTCTGACTTCCGTGATCAATTCGAGCCAGCAGGCAAAGGATGCGGGCTGGAGTCTTCCGAAAGCTGCAGTCACGGTCAGCCTGGCAAGGATCCGGGAGTCCTTTGCAAAGTTCCAGGAAAAGAATCAGAAGAAGAAAGAAGTTCATGAGTGAGCGTTATCTTTCGTTTCCGGTCTGGTGCAGAGAACAGTTCGGGAAGCGGCTTTACCGCATTCCGCTGGATGCGGGCATGACATGTCCGAACCGGGATGGAACACTGGGAACGAAGGGCTGCATTTTCTGCGATGCAGGGGGAAGCGGCGACTTTGCGGTGCATTATGAGGGTCAGCAGCTTCAGCTCGATGAAGTTCCGTATCTTTCCTGCAGAGATGCAGGAGAAAGAAGCTATATCTTCTATTTCCAGGCTTATACGAATACGTATGCTCCGATTGAACGGCTGCGGTTTCTGTACTCTGCCGCCTTGCAGGATCCGCTTTCGGCAGGCATCTCGATTGCGACCAGGCCGGACTGCATGTCTTCAGAGGTATACCGGCTTCTGGCAGAACTGAAAAAAGCATTTCCGGATCGGTTCATCTGGGTGGAGCTCGGCCTGCAGACCATGCATGCACAGACGGCAGAGTATATCCGCAGAGGATATCCGACTTCTGTGTTTGATGATTGTGTTTCGAAGCTTCATGCGCTTGGCATTGACGTGATTGCACATGTGATCCTGGGACTGCCTGGAGAGAGTGATGAGATGGTCTATCAGACCATCGACCACCTGAATGCAGTGAAGATAGATGGCGCGAAGCTGCAGCTGCTGCATGTTCTGGCAGGAACTGATTTAGCGAAAGAATACCAGTCCGGGGCGTTTGAGGTGCTCTGTGAGGAGCATTATGTGAAGCTGGTCTCTGGCTGCATTGCACGTCTCAGAAAGGAGACCGTGATTCACCGTCTCACAGGCGACGGGCCTGGGAACCTGCTGATTGCTCCGCAATGGAGCCGCCATAAGAAGCGGGTACTGAATGAGATCCGCCATGTTCTGAAAACGGAAGACATCCGGCAGGGGTGTCTGTGTTATGATTTCCATGATGACTGACTATACCCTGATATTTGAATTGATCGGAACGGTTGCATTTGCGATTTCCGGTGCTTCCGTAGGACTTCGTTCCCGTTCGGACCTGTTCGGCGTGCTGGCCCTGGGCATTGTCACGGCGACAGGCGGCGGCGTGATCCGTGATCTCGTGCTGGGGGTCATACCGCCCAGTGGCTTTACCGATCCGATCTATGTGATTACTGCTGCGGTTTCTTCTGCAATTGTATTTGCAGTGGCATATCTGAAGTCGAGACATCCTTCGAACCTGAATGTGGAGAACTGGAAACAGCTGCTCCTGGTCATGGATTCGATCGGGCTCGGAATTTTCACGGTAGTCGGCGTGCATTCTGCAATCAGCAAGTACGGAACCGGGAATGGCTTTCTGTGCGTGTTCTCCGGCCTTGTGACCGGAGTCGGAGGAGGCTTGCTGAGAGATATGATGGTGGACCGGCTGCCGGATATTTTCCGCAAGCATGTCTATGCGGTGGCTTCCATCATCGGCGCAGAAGTATGTCTGATTTTATGCCGGCTGAATCTGGCTTCGTTCTCGATTGCGGCAGGGGCTGCCGTGATTGTCGTGGTCCGGGTTCTGGCTGCGCATTTCCAGTGGAATCTTCCCCGGATTGAGCAGTGAATCCGGGCTTCTTCTGTTTTCCGCTGGTATAATGCTTTCAAGCATCATAGAGGGGGTATTTAGCTATGAAACTGGCGCACCTGTCAGACCTTCATCTGGGGAAGGTCGTCTGCGGGTATTCGATGCTCGAAGATCAGCGTGAGATTCTTCATCAGATCGAAGAGAAACTGATCCGCAAGGGAGTGGATACGGTCGTGATTGCTGGCGATGTGTATGATCGTACCGTGCCGCCGGCAGAGGCAGTCACGCTGCTGAATGATTTTCTTTCAGCTCTGAAACGTGAGAATATGAATATTTTCCTGATTGCTGGAAATCATGACAGCGGAGAGCGCCTTTCCTTTGCGGGAGATCTGCTGGACGAAGTGAATGTGCATATCTCGGGAGTATGGAATGGCAAGCTGACCTGCACGGATCTGATGGATCGCTTCGGTCCTTATCATGTGTGGAGTCTTCCGTACCTGCGTCCGTCTGCAGTCAACCGGTTTATCGAAGATGAATCGAAGAAAGTATCTACATATGAAGAAGCAGTGAAATATGCGCTGTCTACCGCAGATCTGAATCCGGAAGAGCGGAATATTCTGGTTGCGCATCAGTTCGTTGCCGGTGCTTCTCTGGAAGAAGACGGGTCTGAGGAGTTTGCGGTCGGAGGTCTGGACTGCATCGATTCGTCGGTATTCGATGGGTTTGATTATGTGGCCCTCGGGCATATTCATACGTCTCAGGCGGCAGGCAGCCAGACGGTGCGCTACTGCGGGACGCCTCTAGCTTATTCATTCGGCGAGAAGAACGAGAAGTCCATCACGTTGGTAGATCTAGAAGAGAAGGGACAGATGCGGATCAGCCTGATCCGTCTGACTCCGAAGCGTCCGTTTGCAGTGCTGGAAGGAATGTTCGCGGATCTTCTGAAGCCGGAGATGATTGAAAAACACCAGCAGGAATATCTCAGCATCATTCTGGATGATCCCCAGGATGTGCCCGATGCCATCACGACGCTCGGTGCGCATTACCCGTATATCATGAAGCTCGATTATGCCAGCCGCAGCGTGAAAGGGGAAGAAGCGCTGCAGGCTGCGGAGGAGATGGAGAAGAAAACACCGTACGATCTCTTTGCGGAATTCTATGAACAGCGCAATCAGCAGGAGATGAGCGAGGAGCAGAAAGAATACGTTCAGAAAGAGATTAATGAGATCTGGAAAGGAGAGCAGGCATGAGACCGCTGAAGCTGACAATGTCCGCATTCGGACCATATGCAGACAAGACGATGCTGGATCTGTCTCTGCTCGGGGATCATGGCCTCTATCTGATTACCGGTGATACCGGAGCTGGCAAGACGACGATCTTCGATGCGATTTCCTATGCGCTTTACGGAGAGACTTCCGGCGGGATGCGCCAGCCTGATATGCTCAGAAGCCAGTATGCGGCAGAAGAGACGGAAACCTATGTCGAGATGGAATTCGAATTCCAGGGCAGAACTTATAAGATCCGCAGAAATCCGGAGTATTCGTGGTCCAAGGTGCTGAAGAACGGCACGAGGAAAGCGCAGAAGAAAACTGCGGATGCCGAGCTGACATATCCGGATGGTCATACCGTTTCCAAGGGCAAGGCGGTGACTTCTGCCATTGAGGAGCTGCTCGGCATTGACCGGGAGCAGTTTGCAGAGATTGCGATGATTGCCCAGGGCAGTTTCCAGGAACTGCTGACGGCAGATACGAAGAAGCGCAATGAGATCTTCCGGGAACTGTTCCATACGTCCTACTACAAGGAGCTGCAGGAAAAGCTCAGCCAGAATGCCAATGATCTAAAGGGAGAGATCCATGGCGGCAGAAGGGATATCTCTTCCATCACTGCTTCGATTCAGTGTACGGAAGACAGTCCTCATAAGGAACAGCTGGATCTTCTGATCAGCAGGCGGGAGAGCGTGCAGCCGGAAGATGCGGCGGCGCTGCTGAAAGAACTGATTGCGGAAGACGAACAGCTGCTGCAGAAGAAGGATGAAGAACTGCAGCAGGTTCATGACCATCTGGAATCCATTGCCGGAGAACTGCGCAAGGGTGACGAGATCCGGCGGATCTATGATCAGCTCGATGCGGCAAGTGCTTCGATTCCGGATCTTCAGAACAAGCGGGATCAGTGGAAAAACCTGCTCGATTCGCTGAATCAGAGCGGTGAGAAGGAAACCATCGCCGGCATGCGGGCAGTTTACAATGAACGCAGAAGAGCTCTGCCGAAGTATCAGGAACTGACGGAGCATCTGGCCGCGGCTGCGCTGGCCGGAAAGAATTCAGAGGAATTCCTGAAACAGGCTGAAACCGAAGAAGGAAAGCTCAGCGGGCTGCGCACGGAACTGGAAGCGGATAAGAAGAAACAGGAAGCTCTTGATGGGGCTGATGTGAAGCATGTGAAGGCGGCTGAGAAGGTTGAGGCGCTGGATCGTCAGGCAGATTCTCTGAATCAGGCGATCCGGCAGGCTGAAGTGCTTCTGAAGGCGGGAGAGGATTATCAGAATGCGGTGCAGGAACTGCAGAAAGCAGATGCTGCATATGCCCGCAAGACCGAAGAATATCATGCGATTCTCGGTGCATTCCTGGCTGGACAGACTGGAATTCTGGCTTCTCAGCTGGCCGAGGGGAGACCGTGTCCGGTATGCGGGTCTGTCTCTCATCCATCGCCTGCACATCATAGTGAAGGCACTCCGCGAGAGAATCAGGTCAGGGCTTCAGAGACTTCGATGAATCAGGCAAATGAAGTCCTCAAGAAGTGGGGAAGCACGTGTCAGGCATGTCTGGAGCGTCAGGAAGTGGAAGCTGAGCATGAAAAGGAAGCCATGAAGAATGCCGGAGTGAAAGCTTCGGGACAGGCCGGAAAGCAGGAAGCCCAGCAGAAGCTGGAAAAAGTGATGATGCTCCGCGAGCAGGCAGTCAGCGAACGCGATGCGCTGGCTGAACAGGAAACGCAGCTGAAGCAGCTGCGGCTCAGGATTCCTTCGCTGCAGAATGCAATCCGGACCAGTGAGGCAGCTATTGCCGATCTGAGACGGAAGGCTGATGTGCTTGCGCAGAAGAAGAAGTCTGAGGCAGCTAGGAGCGAAGAGCTGAAGCGGGAACTGAATTATCCGAGCGAAGAAGCAGCGAAAGCAGACCTTGCCCGCATGGATCAGGAGATTCATAAGCGGGAACAGCATTATGAAAAGACCGGTTTTGCGGCTAGTGAAGCAGAAAAGAATCTGTCGGCAGGACTTGCGGCAAAGAAGCAGGTGAACCGGACGCTTGCGGCAACCGGAGTCACGGATCGCGATGCGTTTGTGAAGAACCAGGCTGCCCTGCGCCAGGATCGGGCGGCCATGGAAACCCAGCGGGTTGCGCTGCAGTCGCAGCGGGATGCGGTGAATGGCAGACTTTCCGTGAATAAGCCGGCTCTGAAGAAGCTGCAGAAGTATGCGTCCAGCCTGGATGAGGCAACCCGCAGATGGCAGTGGATGAATGATCTTGCGATGACGGCAGATGCCGGCATGAAGGGCAGAGAGAAGATCACGCTGGAAGATTATGTCCAGATGGCATATTTTGACCGGATTCTGTATCGGGCAAATCTGCGCCTGAGAGTCCTGTCAGACGGGCAGTATGAACTGGTCCGCAGCGAGGCAAGAGGCCTGCGCAGTCATGAGGCCCTGGAACTGGATGTCATCGATCACTATACAGGCAGAAACCGCAGTGTGCGTTCGCTGTCCGGAGGAGAATCATTTGAGGCTTCTCTGGCGCTTGCGTTAGGACTCTCGGATGAAGTGCAGAGCCAGGCGGGCGGTGTTCAGATCGATACGATGTTCATCGATGAAGGATTCGGAACTCTGGATCATGATTCTCTGTCGCAGGCGATTTCTGTGCTGGAACGTCTGTCCGGAGAGAACCGCCTGGTCGGCATGATTTCTCACGTCGAGGAACTCAAGGACCGGATTCCGAAGAAGATCATCGTGACGAAGGAACTCGAAGCACGAAACGCCACACAGCCGGGCTCGAGAGCGGAGATCGTCTGTGAGTAGACCGCTTGCGGTTTATCTGATTGCGGTCAGTCTGGTTTCGTTTGCGCTGTTCGGGATCGACAAGCAGAAAGCAGTTCATCATGCTTGGCGCATTCCGGAGAGAGTGCTGATTCTTTCGGCCATTGCTGGCGGCAGCATCGGAGCATTGCTCGGCATGGGTTGCTTTCACCATAAGACGAGGAAACCGCTGTTTTCCGTCGGCATTCCGGTGATTCTCTGCCTGCAGGTTCTGATCCTGCTGAAGGCTGATCACATAATTTGACGAAAATCTGACATAATTCTGCGGAAGTGAGTTCTTATTATAAAAGTACAGACAGAGATGTCTGACCTGAAATGATTGGACCCCTTTCCCAATCCATCAGAAATAATCCCCTTTTACAACCGGAAAAGACCTCCTGAATCCCTCATCGGAGGCCTTTTCTGTTTGCAGAACTAAGAGCTGCTGTGAGAACATATCAATCAGAGATGACCGGCATCCGTGCTGGTTTCTGAGAGATAGGGGAGAAAGTTATGAACCTTGTTCTGAAATTCCTGATAGAAGCTGTCCGGAAAAACCCAGGATATTTTCTGAAAAGCATTAGTCTCACGATCCTCTGTGCATGTCTTGCCTCTTCTGCGCCATGGCTTCTGCAGCACACCCTGGAGGCATATGCACAGAAGTCCTCTGATCAGATGGTGCTCTCCAGCTGCCTGCTTATTCTCATCCCATCAGCAAGCATCATTCTGGAAATTGTCTGGAACCAGTCACTGGACCGATTCGGCGGAAAATTTATCAAAGATCTGCTCACGCAATGCCAGCAGGTCCTGATGCGTGCTGACGGTTATGACGTGATGAAGTATCCGGAAGATACATTGTCCTTCCGGCTGTACAGCAATGTGCTGGATGTCTTCAGAACGATCGGACACCATATTCCGCAGCTCATCGGTTCCCTGATTCTCGTGCTGATCCTGCTTATGGTTTCTCTGAGGGAGAATCCCAGCCTCGGCATCTTCCTGGCAATTGCCTTTCTGGCGGGAACCGGAATTTCTTATTTTTCACATAAGGCAATCCAGTTCTTTAATGAGGAGACAAACCGATCATTGTCCTGCCTGCATGGCCATATTGTGAATTTCACGGAGTCTCTGGATTATTACAAAGTAAACCTGCTGGAAAAAGAAATCACCGATCAGACCGCCCGCGATGTGGATGCATTCATTCAGGCAAGCATCAGGGAAGACAGGCACGTGTATTTCTATTCCGGAATCGTGAAGCAGAGCAATACCTTGATCTCGGTGTTTTTTTCTTTTCTTCTGGCATATCAGCTGGAGCATGGGATTACTTTGAATGCTGCGGTGTATACTCTGCTGTTCAATCTGGTCATGCGTCAGGCGGAAAATGCAGAACAATTGCTCATGGCGATCAGCCGGACACTGATCAGTTTCAGAAATACGGATGAACTGCTGAAACTGCCTCAGCATAACGGGACCCTGGCAATCAGGAAGATCAATTGTCTGGAAATTGATCTCAGCGGGTTTTCTTATCCTGATCATGCTCAGCGGATTCTCGAATCATTTCATGCCCGATTTGCCAGAGGAAGCTGCATTCATCTGATGGGAAGAAATGGTTCGGGCAAAAGCACCCTGTTCAGGCTGCTGACCAAGACGATTGAATGCTATGATGGGAAGATCCTTGTGGATGGAATCAGTCTGTCGGAAATCGAAACAGAAAGCTACCTGAATAGAATTGCTTATATCAGCCAGTCAGAGCCTCTTCTGAATCTTCCTGTAAAAGAATATCTGCGGAAAGTTACACATCAGCCGTTAGCAGATGATGAAATCGATCAGATTCTCGATCGCCTTCATTTCGGCGATTCAGAGGTATGCATTCAGAACGGAGGGACAAACCTGTCCGGGGGCCAGATCAAGAAACTTCTGCTGGCAAAGCTGATGATTATGGAATCTCATGCAGATTGCATTTTCCTGGATGAGATAGATTCAGAGCTGGATCTGGAAACCAGAGCTCTTTATGAAGAACTGCTGAATGAAATTGCTGCAGAAAAGAACAGGATCATCTGCGTGATTCAGCATCATCCGGATTCGCGGATTCATTTTGATGCTGTGGTCCAGCTGTGACCAGTTTTTCTGATTTTCTGAGTTCACGCGGAGTGAGCATCTGATTCATGCAGACTTGGTGAATGACTCAGAAACAGAGGCCGGCAGAAGGATACATAAGGCTTCTATCGGCCTGCATCATAGCGAGACGGATTATGATTCCTCGCGAAATGCCTTGATTTTTTCGGAAAATGACAATAATAATGAAAACAGGTGAAGGAGGCCTGAGATCAGATTATGAAATTCAGATGCAAGGTATGCGGGTATGTGTATGAGGGCGATGCGGCTCCTGAGGAATGCCCGGTATGCCATAAGAAGGGAGTATTCGAACCGGTAGAGGAAGAAAAGAAGAATCCGTATGCAGGCACGAAGACCGAGAAGAATCTTCTGCAGGCATTTGCAGGAGAGTCTGAGGCGCGCAATAAGTATACGTTCTTCGCTTCGGTTGCAAAGAAGCAGGGCTATGAGCAGATTGCTGCACTGTTCCTGAAGACAGCTGAAAACGAGAAGGAACATGCAAAGCTCTGGTTCAAGGAGCTCGGCATGCTCGGCAATACGGCTGAGAACCTGGAAGCAGGTGCGGAAGGCGAGAACTACGAGTGGACAGATATGTATGCCCGCATGGCAAAGGAAGCAGATGAAGAAGGCTTCCATGAGCTGGCAGAGAAGTTCCGCGGCGTGGGTGCGATCGAGAAGACGCATGAAGAGCGCTATCGCAAGCTGCTGCATAATGTCGAGACAAAAGAAGTATTCGAGAAGAGCGAAGTCAAGATCTGGGAATGCCGCAATTGCGGACATATTGTAGTCGGCACCAAGGCGCCGGACGTCTGCCCGGTATGCGGACATCCGCAGTCTTACTTCGAAGTGCACGAAGAGAATTACTGAGCATTATCCGAATTTCAGTTTCCATGGGAACATGTGCTGTCTGCATGTTCCTTTTTTCTGGCTCTGGGCAGATCAGACAGCATTGATCTGCTCTGAAACAGAAGGTGCAAGCGGATCCGCTTCTGCTGCAGCTATGCAGGTTCTGAAGGAAGCCTGGACCCGGAAAGAAAACAGGCAGCCGCCTGTTCTCTTATAAGGATTTCAGAATCTGAATGAGCTGATCCGTGTCTTCCTGCTTTGTCGCCCAGCTGGTGACCAGACGGATCACGGTATGATTCTCATCGGACTGTTCCCAGAAGCTGAATTCCAGCTGTTCAGAGAGCTTCTTCATCCTGCTGTTTTCCAGGCTGACGAAGATCTGGTTCGTCGGATTGATGAGCATCTGGCGATAGCCGGAATCGTTCAGAACCTTACGGATCTGATCTGCCTGTCTGACTGCAGATGCGCCGATCTTCCGATAGAGATCATCCCGGAACAATTCATCAAACTGAATGCCGAGAATTCTTCCCTTTGCAAGCAGAGCACCATGCTGCTTGATGATCGTGAAGAAATGAGGAATCAGAGACGGATCCGGAATCACGACTGCTTCTCCGAATAAGGCACCGCATTTGGTTCCGCCGATGTAGAAGACATCGCAGAGCTTTGCTAAGTCTTTCAGGGATACCGTATTCTCGCTGCTGGCCAGGGCATAGGCAAGTCTGGCGCCATCGATATAGAGCTTCAGTCCATGAGAATGAGAGACGCGGCTGATGGCGGTCAGTTCCTCAAGGGAATACAGCGTTCCCAGTTCCGTCGGCTGCGAGAGATAGATCATGCCCGGCATCACCATGTGATCCCGGTTGCCGTCGTTCTCGTAAGCAGAAGCGAAGGCATCGATCTGCATGGCGGTGATCTTTCCTTCGGAAGAAGGAAGGGTCATGACTTTATGCCCGCAGAATTCGATCGCCCCTGCTTCATGGACGCTGATGTGGCCGGTATCGGCAGTGATCACGCCCTGATAGGATTTCAGCAGAGAATCGATGACGACCGCGTTGGTCTGCGTTCCGCCGACCAGGAATTCCACTTCTGCCAAAGGGGCATCACAGGCGTTTCTGATCCGTTCCTTTGCAGAAGCGGTGATTTCATCGGCTCCGTAGCCTGGCGTATGATCATAGTTTGTTTCTTCCAGGCGTTTCAGAATAGAAGGGTAAGCACCTTCCTGATAATCACATGCGAAGTGCAGTTTTCCCATAGGTTTTCTTTTTCTCCTCAGGTTCAGCTTGATGCGAAATCAGCCACAGCATTCCGAAGATGCAGGCAAAGCCAGCCGCATCGCCAAGTGTTGCGGGCTGATGGAACAGAGTCACGGTGATGATGGCAGCGGTAGCTGGTTCCGAGAAGCCGTAGAGGATGCTCTTCTCCGGACCGATCAGCTTGACGCCGGTCATATAGCATGTAAATGCCAGAACGTTTCCGACGATGACGACGAAGGCGATGCCAGCATATCCTATCGGGGTCGGCACATAGCCATACGTCCATGGCCGGAACACAATCAGGAGAAACACCGATCCCATCAGGAATGCCCATCCCTGCAGCATTGCCACAGGGTATTGCGACAGAAGGCGTTTGGGATAGACGTTGTAGATTGTCACACAGACGGCACAGAGAACACCAGCCGCAAGCGCAGCAGGCGGAATTGCCAGATGGCCGAGATCTCCATGCGTTGTCAGCAGATAGACCCCGAGCAAAGCAAGCATGATGCTCAGCACTTCCCGGTGCGAGGGGGCTCTTCTTGCCTGCATGCATGATACCGCCAGGATCATGACCGGAGAAAGATCCTGCAGAATTGTTCCGATGGCAGCAGAGCTGAGCTGGATCGTCGTGAAGTACAGAAACTGGCAGAAGCTGATGCCGAGCAGCCCGTAGATCACAAGGTCTCTTGCGTCTTTCCAGGTGCGCCACGGATCCAGGGTGTGTTTTCCGTATCGGAAAAAGCTGTATGCAATCAGGATGATGCCAGCCAGGCCTAAACGGATCGGGACAAGCCATCTGCTGTCCATGCCCTCATAGGCGAAAAGATACTGCCCGACGGATCCGGATGCGCCCCAGCAGATTCCTCCGAATAATGTCAGAAATGCGCCTTTCAGCTGTGTATTTTTCATAAACGACTGCATTCTATCATTGCGGGGTAAGGCACGCAATCGGAAAAAGGAAAAACTGCGGCCTCAGCCTGATCTTGATTCCTGGAATGATTTTTCGGAGACTTCGCTTCAGATAGACATATTTCTGGATGTGTAAGAGATATTATTGCGAAATGCTGTGAAGTCGTTCAGATGTTTTGAACTTCCTTCATTTATTGTTTAAAATATCTTAGCTTTACGAGGAGAACTAGTGCATGCGTATTGGACTGGATATCGGGTCGACGACCATCAAGTGCGTCGTTCTGAATGAGCAGAATGAGATTGTATATTCGACTTATGAGCGTCATCTGAGTCATATTCTGGAAAAAGGAGAAGAAATCCTGACCAGGGTGAAAGAGCAGTATGTGCCTTCCGGGAAGGCGGTGCTTGCAATCTCGGGCTCTGCTGGCATGGGGCTTGCAGACCGGTCGGGGATTCCGTTTGTGCAGGAGGTATTTGCGACCCGGGTTGCGGCGAACAAGCTTGCCCCTGGCACCGACTGCATCATTGAGCTCGGCGGTGAGGATGCCAAGATCCTGTTTCTGACCAATGGGGTTGAAGTACGCATGAATGGCAGCTGCGCTGGCGGTACTGGTGCGTTCATCGATCAGATGGCGACGCTGCTGAAAATGAGTGCCGAAGAGATGGATGAGCAGGCATTAAAAGCAGAGCGTACCTATACGATTGCCAGCCGCTGCGGCGTATTTGCAAAGTCCGATGTGCAGCCGCTGATCAATCAGGGCGCAAAGCCTGGCGATATCGCTGCTTCTATCTATCAGGCAGTCGTCAATCAGACGATTGCCGGGCTTGCCCAGGGCCGGCCGATCAGGGGCAATATTCTGTATCTCGGCGGGCCGCTGACCTTCTCGCAGTGTCTCAGAAATTCATTTGACAAGACGCTGCATGTGCATGGCAGATGTCCGGAGAATTCTCTGCTCTACGTCGCGATGGGAGCTGCGTTCTATGCCGATCGGGAGATTGATCTGAACACGGCAATCCAGAAGCTGCGGGATTACAGCAAGACGGCGACTTACAGCAGCCTGCTGCCGCTGTTTCAGAATAAGGAAGAATACTGGGAGTTCCATAACCGCCATATGAAGGCGAGTGTTCCCCGGATTTCGTTTGATCAGGCAAAGGAGCCGGTCCATATCGGCATTGACAGCGGATCGACGACGATCAAGATGGTGATCATCGATTCCGATGAGAATATTCTGTTTACGTGGTATCAGCCGAATGATGGCAATCCGGTCACGCTGGTCAGAAAGACGCTGCTAGAAGTATTCCGCCAGCATCCCCAGCTGAAGGTCGCCAGTGTCACGACGACCGGGTATGGCGAAGATCTGATCCAGAATGCATTCCATTGCGACTACGGGCTGGTTGAGACGGTTGCGCATTTCACTGCCGCAAGGCATTTCATGCCCGATGTGGATTTCATCATCGATATCGGCGGTCAGGATATGAAGTGCTTCAAGATCGAGAATGGAGCCATTTCGAATATCTTCCTGAATGAGGCTTGTTCTTCGGGATGCGGTTCCTTCCTGCAGACGTTTGCGCAGGCGATGGGCTACGATGTGCAGGAGTTTGCACGCATGGGCCTTTACAGCAAGAAGCCGGTAGACCTCGGCAGCCGCTGCACGGTATTCATGAATTCGCAAGTCAAGCAGGCGCAGAAAGACGGAGCAGCGATTGAGGACATCAGTGCCGGTCTTTCGATCTCTGTCGTCAAGAATGCATTATATAAAGTCATCCGCTGCGCAAGCCCGGAAGAGCTCGGCAGAAAGATTGTCGTGCAGGGCGGTACCTTCTATAACGAAGCCGTGCTGCGGGCTTTTGAGAAAGAGATGGGCGTCGAAGTCATCCGTCCGGATATTGCCGGACTCATGGGGGCATTCGGAGCCGCATTGTATGGCAAAAAGAAGGCAGGCAGCGGTCATGTGTCTTCTCTGCTCAGCTTGGAAGAACTGGAATCCTTCGAGCAGAAGGTCACTTCCTTCACGTGTCAGGGCTGCGGCAATCACTGTCTGCTGACGGTGAATACGTTCCATGACGGCAAGCGTTTCATCTCCGGCAACCGCTGCGATAAGCCGGTGACTGGCAAAGCAGGAGATGACAGCCTGGATCTGTATGCCTACAAGCTGTCGGAGCTGCTGAAGTATGCAAAGAACCCGGGGGAAGGAACCAGAGGCAGGATCGGCATTCTATTCTGTCTGAATATGTATGAACTGCTGCCATTCTGGCATGCGTTCTGGACGAAGCTCGGCTTCCAGGTCGTGGTCAGCCCGGTCAGCAGCCGGAAGCTCTACCAGGAAGGGCAGGGAACGATCCCGAGCGATACGGCTTGCTATCCGGCCAAGCTTTCGCATGGACATATTGAAGAGCTTCTGAAGCAGAATGTGGATGCGATCTTCTATCCGTGCATGAGCTACAACATCGATGAAGACCTCGGCGATAATCATTACAACTGCCCGATTGTTGCATATTATCCGGAAGTGCTGAAGGACAATATCAAAGCCCTGGAGCAGACGAAGTTCATCTTCGACTTCGTGGATATCTCAAACCGTGAGGAATTCCGCAAACGGTATCCTGCATTGCTGAGAACGCATTTCCCGGATCTGAAGGATGAAGAGATCCGGGCGGCGATGGATGCGGCTTATGCAGAATATGAAGCGCATATGAAGGCGGTCCGTGACAAAGGTGCCTGGATCATCGAAGAGGCCCGGAAGCAGGGCAGGCATATCATTGTCCTGGCGGGACGTCCGTATCATGTGGATCCGGAGGTCAACCACGGCATCGACAAGCTGATCAGTAGGCTCGGTGCTGCGGTCGTCACGGAAGACTCTGTCAGCATCCATGAGCAGAGATTCAAGACTGCTGTGCTGAATCAGTGGACGTATCACAGCCGTCTGTATGCGGCTGCGAAGTACTGCACTGAGCAGCCTGATATGGACCTCGTGCAGCTGGTTTCCTTCGGCTGCGGTCTCGATGCGATCACGACGGATGAAACCAGAGAGATCCTGCAGGAAGGCAATAAGCTGTATACGCAGCTGAAGATCGATGAGATCACGAATCTGGGCACGGTCAACATCCGTCTGAGAAGCCTTCTCGCAGCCCTGGAAGAGCGTCAGGAAGAACAGGAGAAACAGTAAGCGCATGGAATATCTCACACCGAATTTCACCAAAGACATGCTGCAGGACTATACGCTGCTGATCCCGAATATGTGCCCGACCCAGTTCAGGCTGGTCAAGGCGGCAATGGAGAGCGAAGGCTATCATCGGGTGGAGCTTATGGGCAGCGGGTCAAGCGAAGTCACGCAGCTTGGCCTGAAGTACGTGCATAACGATACATGCTACCCGGCGCTGATCATCATCGGCCAGTTTCTGGATGCTCTGAATTCAGGCAAGTATGACGTGCATAAGACTGCATTGCTGATCACGCAGTCCGGCGGCGGCTGCCGGGCTTCGAATTATATCAAGCTTCTACGCAAGGCACTGGTCCGCTCCGGCTATGACTTCGTTCCGGTTGCTTCGGCAAATGCGAGCGGTCTTGAGGCTGGCTCGATCATGCCATGGACCCCGAAGATGCTGATGAAGATCTTTGCGGGAATTGAGTACGGCGATGAGATTGTCGCATTGCGCAATGAAGCACATGCCTATGAAATACACAGCGGCGATGCGGATGCGATGTGCGAGAAGTGGGTCGCCCAGCTGGATGACTGGATCCGTCATGACAAGCACTATCTGATTCCGGAGTTCGGTCATGTGTTCCGCATGATTGCGAAGGACTTTGCATCGATTCCGATGAAGCGCGTGCCGAAAGTCAAGGTCGGCGTGGTCGGAGAAATCTATGTGAAGTTCTCTCCCACCGGCAATAACAATCTGCTGCAGTTTCTGGAGAGCCAGGATTGCGAAGTCAATATGCCTGGTCTGATGGGATATGCGGAATACTGCTGCGCAAACTGGGCGATGGATGCAAAGTACTATGGCATCAGCCCGAAGATGGGAAAGTATGCCGGAATCGGGCTGAATCTGATGGATCATATCGGAAAGAAGATGTCGAAAGCCATGAGGCGCTATGGCTTCTATGCCCCGGGTTCCTTCAAGGAGCTAATGAAGAAGCCTGGCGATATCCTCTCGCTTGGTACGAAGATGGGCGAGGGCTGGCTGCTGACTGGGGAGATGCTGGAACTGATCGAAGGCGGCTACAGCAATATCGTATGTGCACAGCCCTTCGGCTGCCTGCCGAATCACATTGCCGGCAAAGGCGTCATCAACAAGATCCGCGAGAAATATCCGGAAGCCAATATCACTCCGGTAGACTATGATCCAAGCGCAACCAAGGTCAATCAGGAAAACCGCATCAAGCTGATGCTTGCAGTTGCCAAGGAGAATCTCAGAGAGACGGAGGCAGCGCGATGAAACAGGTGCTGTTCGATCTGGACGGAACGCTTCTGCCTATGGACATGGATGCATTTATCAGGGCGTATTTCGGTGAACTGGCAAAGTTCATGGCTCCATATGGCTTTGAACGGGAGCCGCTGATCGATGCGATGTGGACAGGCACCGCAGCAATGGTAAAGAATGACGGAACCTGTACGAATGAGCAGCGGTTCTGGTCGGTGTTCGAGCAGAAAACCGGGCATTCCCGGGCAGCAGAAGAAGCTCATTTTCTGGAATTCTACAGCACAGTTTTTGAAAATGCCCGTGCTGCGACAAGGGTCAATCCGATCTTTCGTAGAGTACTGAAGAATCTGAAGGAAGCCGGATGCCAGCCGATTCTTGCGACCAATCCCCTGTTTCCAGAGATTGCGACTGATTCCCGGATCCGGTGGGCGGGGCTTGAACCGGAGGACTTCCAGGCGATCACGACCTATGAAACTTCGTGTACGTGCAAGCCGAATCCGGAGTATTTCCTTGAAATCTGCCGGAACCTGGATCTTGATCCTGCCGAGTGCATAATGATCGGAAATGATGCGGAAGAAGATGCGGCGGCTCTGGAAACCGGGATGCAGGTATATCTGGTTACGGATTGCCTGATCAACCGGAAAGATCGGGATCTCAGTATGATTCCGCATGGAAACTCTGAAGCACTGGAAACGTTTCTGAAATCTCTTTCATTCTGACCTGAATTCACTGCAGAAAATCAAAAAAAACTGATGTTCTGACATTCCATTTCCGGCCGATTTATGTATATTATATTAATGGTCGGGGCACTGCGACTTCCATCCTGCGGATGGTTGGCTCTGGCCAGGGTGTCAGCGATGACAGCCCGTCTGTTCCGGTCCTCCTAGAAACCGGAACCTTGTTTGGAGTATGGAAACATACTCTACCCCTCACGGAAGCTCCCAGCCAGGGCTTCCATTTTTTCTGCGTTTCTCAGGAACTGCAGTATCATGAGAGGCAGGAGGACACTGAAATGATCATTGATTCCATTGAGCATCTTGAAGACTACAAGGCCGTGCTGCCGTATCTGGAAGAGGGACTGGAAGCCGTGAAGAAGAACGGAACGGACCAGATCGGGAAGTATATGTTCGAGCATGGGTTCTACATGGTTCAGGAAGGAGTGACGAAGCCGCTTTCCGAAGGAGACTTCGAGTCTCATCAGAAATATATTGACCTGCAGATCATTCTCGAAGGCAGCGAAGAAGTTGCCTGGCATGATGTCCGGGATCTGAAAGTGACGATTCCGTATGAGGAAGCAGGCGACAAGCAGAAGCTTTCAGGAGATCGTGAACATCATATGCTGATCTCGAAGGGGATGTTCTGGGCGGCTTTTCCATGGGATGGACATCGGCCGGTATGTCACACTGAACAGCCGCACACTTACCGGAAAATTGTCATGAAACTTCCGTATCAGAAAGCATTCTGATCGTTCTGAATGAACACTTCAGCTGAATTTCCGGCTGGAGTGTTTTATGATTTTTACAAGAGAAGAATCGGAGGAGAGATCATGGAAACAATTGCACAATCCATGGAGCAGTTGATCGGTCATACCCCTCTTCTGGAACTGACGCATCTTGAATCTGCATATGGCCTTGCTGCGAAGGTCTATGCCAAGCTGGAGTGCTTCAATGCGACTGGTTCTATCAAAGATCGGACGGCTCTCAGCATGATCGAGGATGCCGAAGAGCGAGGTATCCTGAAGCCGGATACGGTCATCATTGAACCGACTTCCGGCAATACGGGCATCGGTCTTGCGGCAATCGGAGCAGTCAGAGGCTACAGGGTCATCATCGTGATGCCGGATACGATGTCAGCAGAACGCCGGAAGCTGATGAAGGCGTATGGTGCTGAACTGGTCCTTTCAGATGGAAAGCTCGGCATGAAAGGCGCGATCGCGAAAGCTGAAGAGCTTGCCGGTTCAATGGACCATGCGTGGATTGCCGGACAGTTCGTGAATCCGGCGAACTGGAAGGCACATTACCGCACGACCGGACCGGAAATCCATGAAGCACTTGGGGGAAAGGTGGATGTTCTGGTTGCTGGCGTAGGGACCGGCGGAACCATCACCGGCATCTCGAAGTATCTGAAAGAGAAGAATCCGGGCGTGAAGGTCATTGCGGCAGAGCCGGCATCCTCGCCGGTGCTAAGCGGCGGAAAGCCAGGTCCGCATGCGATTCAGGGAATCGGGGCAGGATATATTCCGGAAGTTCTGGATACGAATGCATATGACGCAATTACGGAAGTCAGCGATGAAGACGCAGCTGCGACCGGGGCAGAGTTCGGAAGAAAAGAAGGGATTCTGGTCGGAATCTCAAGCGGAGCTGCGGTATGGGCGNCGATTCAGGAAGCGAAGAAACCGGAGAATGCCGGGAAGAATATCGTTGTGATCTGCCCGGATTCCGGGGATCGCTATCTTTCGACGGCGATGTTTCAGGAGTGAAGCATGGAAGAAAAAGATCAGACATTGCTGAACGAACTCAATGCAATCGGCAATGAGACGGTGTGTGCGGCATGTGAATACCCGGATCGCACGCATATCAAGGAAATCCTGAAGCTTGCCCAGGTCGTGATCCTGCCGGGGTTCTTCCATTACCAGGGACTCAGTCAGGAAGAAGCTCTGGGCAGGCTGAGAATGGATCTTCGAAAAGAACTTCAGAGCTGTTTCTGCATGGATGGTGACGGGCGGGACCCGCAAGAGGTTGCAGAGCAGTTTCTGGAGGGTCTTCCTCAGATCAAGAAATCGCTGATTACCGATATCCAGGCAATTTATGATGGAGATCCTGCTGCCAAGTCCAAGGCAGAAGTGATTCTCTGCTATCCTGGCTTCTATGCCATCTGCATCTACCGGATCGCGCATCATCTGATTGAGCTGAGAGTGCCGTTCATTCCCCGGGTGATGACGGAGTATGCCCATGAAAAGACCGGCATCGATATCAACCCGGGCGCGAAGATCGGGGACTATTTCTGCATTGACCATGGCACCGGCATCGTCATCGGTGAAACAGCAGTGCTCGGCCATCATGTGAAGCTGTATCAGGGGGTGACGATCGGAGCAAGGAGCTTCGATCTGGATGAGAATGGCCTGCCGGTCAAGTCGGGCAAGCGGCATCCGGATCTCGGCGATTATGTCATTGTCTATGCCAATGCGACGATTCTCGGCGGAGATACCGTGATCGGCGATCACAGTGTCATCGGCGGAAATGTCTGGCTTCTGGAGTCTGTGCCTCCGGGTAGCCATATCACTTATCGTGTGAAATAATCAGATCAGGGGATCTTCTTCGGGGGATTCCTTTTCTGATCGGAATCAGCTATTTTTCTTTTTTCTGCGGTTAATTTATAATAGGCAGGTATGCAGATACTGATAGCAGATCGCAGAGTTCAATTCTGCGAAAAAATGAAACAGATACTGGAACAGGAAGGATATGAAGCTGCTGCTGCGGCCGATCGTGAGAAGGCGCTCAAGGCAATTGCCGGGACGAGATTCGATCTGCTCGTGGTCGGCGATGATCTGGCTTCCGATCCGGAAGAGATTGCGGCTTTTCTGCGCAGAGTTCCGCCGACGATCCCGGTGCTGATGCTGGCAGGTGATTCGGCGAGAGGATACGAACATGCCTTCCGGATGGCCGGAGCAGATCAGGTTCTCGTATCTCCGTTTACGTATCGTGATTTTCTGAACGCTGCCCAGCGGCTTCTCAGGCAGGATACGATCGCTTCCGCCATGCCGCCGCTGCCCGAGGAGCCGGAACAGGAGCAGCCTGCGGTTCTGAGCTCTGACGGGAAACCGATCCGCAAAGTCAGAATCACGCCCCCGGAAGTACGGGAAAGTGTGACGCAGAAAGAAGCTCCGGCAGTTCTCAGCGCAGATGGAAAAGCAGTCAACAGCAGCCTCAGCACACCGGAATATCAGATTCCGGAAGAGACTGCAGAAGATCCGTTCGGAAATCATGAGGACACGGATTCCGTGACGATTCCTTCGATCGTCGCACCCAGGACCGAGGCAGAGAAGATTCATCCGATTCCGCTTCCTGAGACTGAAAAGCAGCCTGAGAAGACACAGATGATCCATACCGTCAGAGAGGCTGAGCAGAAACCTGCTGTTCATGAAAAAACAGCAGAAGAGGTGAAGCCGAAGAAGAAGGTACGGAAGATCGAGCAGACACCGGAGCAGAAGAAGAAAGCGAAAAAGAAGAAAATCCGCACCCGGGTGATTCTGACGGTTGTTCTGGCAATGATCCTGCTGGTTGTCGGCGGTGGGTTCTATATCCGCTACAACCTCAGAGGAGTTCCGGAGCTGGATCTTTCCAAGTTCGGCAATTATTCGAAAGCTTCTACGATCTATGATTCCGAAGGGAATTATTTCATGGATTACGGGTCGAATGAGAATGTCGACTGGGTGACTGCGGATGAGATTCCGCAGACGATGAAGGATGCGATTGTCTCGATTGAGGACAAGCGCTTCTATCAGCACCATGGCGTGGATATCAAGCGGACCCTGGGAGCTGTGTGGGGCCAGCTCACGCATACGGCAAGCTATGGCGGTTCCACGATCACGCAGCAGCTGATCAAGAATACGTTTCTGACCCAGGAAGTCTCCTACAGGCGCAAAATCCAGGAAATCTATCTTGCGCTTCAGCTTGAGAAACGGATGTCAAAAGCGGAGATCCTGGAGTGGTACCTCAATACCGTCTATATGGGCGGCCCGAACTATGGTATCAAGAATGCAGCTGCAGACTATTTCGGAAAGGATCTGGATGATCTGACCCTGCGGGAGTATGCATGTCTTGCCGGCATCGTGCAGAGTCCGAATAACTACAACCCGCGGACGGGAGATATGGATCGCTGCAATGCCCGTACCGACACGGTTCTTTATGCAATGCTGGATAACGGCAAGATCACGCAGGAGCAGTATGATGCAGCGATTGCCGATAAGCTGGTCATTGCCGAAGAAGGACGCACGACGCAGACGAGTGACACCTATTATGCAAATGCATACTTCGTGGACTATGCCATGAAGGAGATCGCCACGAAGCTTCTGGAAGCCTCTGGGCAGGAAGTTACCGATGATTCGATTGCAGAGATGAAGCAGAATTTCCGCAATGGCGGATATTCGTTCTATCTGACCATTGATCCGGATATCCAGAGCGAGGTGCAGACGGCGGCCGCAGAATATCAGAATTATCCGACTGCAGCAGATGGATCAGAAGCTCAGTTCTCCGCTGTTGTCATCGAACAGTCGACTGGTGAAGTCAAAGCGATTGTCGGCGGCAGAGAGCAGGCTGCGACTGCAGAGGGATACAACCGTGCAACAGACAGTACCCAGGCAGTCGGTTCCAGCATCAAGCCGCTGTCGGTCTATGCACCGGCGATTGAAACCGGCGACTTCCCTGGCACGGTGGTGGATGATATGCCGTATTCCATTCCAGGCTACGGTACGAATAACGGCTGGCCTCCAGGCGATTATACAGATGGACCGATTACGATGCGCAGGGCGCTGGAACTGTCCCATAACATTCCTGCTGCCCGGTTCATGCTGGAACATGTAGGCATCGACAAAGCGTATGATTTCATGGTCAAGGAAGGCTTCAATGCGGACAACCTGACCAAGACGGCAGCAGGCCTGGCACTTGGCGCAACCGATGTCACGACGCTTGAGATGGGCGGCGCCTATGCTGCCCTTGCAAATGGCGGTGTCTATATTGAGCCGCATTGCTATACAAAGGTGCTCAACCGGGCAGGAGAAGAGATTCTGAATGACGGTGCGATGGAAACGCATCGGGTATTCTCAGAGTCCACTGCATGGCTGACCACCGATATGATGCAGACGAATATGACTGAGGGCTTAGGTGTCAATGCCCGCCTGTCGTCCGTGACTTCGTGCGGAAAGACCGGCACCCATGAGCACCAGGTCATCAGCTTCGGCGGTTATACGCACTACTACACGAGCTTCATGCGGATTTCGACGGATAACTACACGAGCTTCACGAACAGTTCTTCCTATTATCAGGCGGCTCCGCTCTGGAAGGCGTATATGGATCCGATTCATCAGAAGAAGAATCTGCCTGATGCGGCAATCCAGAATAAGACCGCAGAGGAGCTCGGAATCATCCAGGTCAGAGTCTGCAACCAGACAGGACTGCTGGCAGCGGAGAGCTGTGAAACCAATGGCTATGCCATCACGGAATATGCAACCCCGGACAGTGCTCCGACTGAAACCTGCGAAGGGCATGAAGTGGATGCCTCCCAGTATGGCTATGTGGATCCTGAAACCGGCGCATGGGTTGACGGCGGCTGGTGGGATGAGTCCGGTAACTTCCATCCGTTTGAATGATCAGAAAGCACGTTTCCTGCATGATGCAGAAGACGTGTTTTTTCTGCACAAAGGGGCTTGTTCTGTGCGGGTTATGCGGACTGATCCGGATATGCTAGAATGTCCATGAGGGGAATCTGCTGGCAGACGCCAGAGAAAGGAATTCTTATGGATAAGATCATTTCCGGAATTTACTGCCGCGTTTTTCAGGCTGGGATGAAAGAAGCAAATTACTTTCTGGGCTACCGCATGCCGGACTGCCTGGAAGGGGCAGGGTGCCTGAAACGCCTGCCTGCACTGATCCGGTCAAAGGGCGCTGATCAGCTGCTGGTCGTCACGGACCCGAATCTTGTGAAGCTCGGCCTTGCCGCAAAGCTGACAGATCTTCTGGATCACGAAGGACTGCATTACACCGTATTCTCCGGGGTGGAACCGAATCCGACCAGCGATAATGTCGAAGCCGGCTTCAAGGTCTACCAGGATCATGGATGCAGGGCACTCGTTGCACTGGGCGGAGGCGCGCCGATTGACTGTGCCAAGGCAATTGCAGCAAAGTCTGTTCATCCTCATAAGACTGTGGCGCAGCTGCAGGGAATTCTGAAGGTGCATGCGAAGATTCCGCTGCTGTTTGCGATCCCGACTACCGCCGGAACCGGTTCAGAAACCACGGTGGCTGCTGTCATCATCGATTCCGCAACGCACCATAAAGCAAGCATCAATGATCCGAGTATTCTGCCGCACTATGCAGTTCTGGATCCGGAACTCACTCAGGGCCTGCCGCCGAAAGTGACTGCCACCACCGGTATGGATGCTCTATGCCATGCAGTCGAAGCATATACGAATCATACCTACAATACGGAACTGGAAAACTTTCTGGCAAGGGAAGCAGTCCGGCTGATTCATGACAACCTGCTGAAGGCATATCATGATGGCAAGGATCTGGAGGCACGCGGAGAAATGCAGAAAGCTGCATTCTATGCAGGGCGTGCGTTCACACGAGGCTGCGTAGGATATGTGCATGCAGTAGGACATACGCTCGGAGGTCTGTATGGAGTCCCGCATGGACTTGCGATGAGCATCATCCTGCCTCATGTGATGCGCCAGTATGGGCCTGCGGTCTATGATTCTCTGAGCGAGCTGGCGGATGCATGCGGCATTGAAGGGCGCACGAATGCCGAGAAAGCACATGCATTCATCCGCTGGATCGAAGCAATGAAAGAAGAGATGCAGATCCCGGAAGGGGCGGAAATGATCCAGGAAAAAGATATTCCTCAGATCATTGCCTGGGCAATGGAAGAAGCCAATCCCCTCTACCCGACGCCGGTGACCTGGGGCAATGAAGACTTTGCAGAGCTGATCGCAGAATTGCGCAAGGAGAGAGCATGATGGAATGGACAAAGGAACGGATACACGAAATCACCGAAGCACAGCACAAGTTCTTCAGAACCGGAGAAACCCTCGATGTGAACTGGAGAATCGATAAGCTGATCAAGCTTAAGATCGCAATGCAGACACATCAGCACGAACTGGAACTGGCTCTGAAAGAAGACCTCGGACGCAGTGATACGGAGGCGTATCTCTGCGATATCGGTTCGGTCATCCTGGAGATTGATGAAGCGATTGCCGGGCTGAAGAAGTGGGCTGCTCCGGAAACGCACTTCAGCGGTGTGCTCTGCTTTCCGAGCATGATCACGAAGGTATACAAGATGCCTTATGGAACAACACTGATCATCTCTCCGTTCAATTTTCCGATTCTCTTATCGCTTGGCGTGCTGACTGCATCGATTGCCGGCGGCAATACTGCTGTGATCAAAGCCAGCTCGAAGTCGATGCATTGCACGGCGGCAATGCAGAAGCTGATCCGGGATACCTTCCCGGAGAATTATGTGACCGTGATTGATGGGGGTCATGAAGTGGCAGACTGGTGCCTGGAAGAACGGTTCGACAAGATCTTCTATACCGGCAGCCCGAAAGTCGGCAAGCATGTGCTTGCAGAAGCAGCGAAGAACCTGACGCCGGCAGCATTGGAGCTTGGCGGGGAGAACGGAAACTGGTGCGTGATCCGCAAGGACGCGGATTTGAAGGATGCGGCCAGGAAGATTGCATTCTTCAAGGCAATGAATGCCGGCCAGGTGTGTATCAACATCAATCAGATTGCAGTGGCGGAAGAAGCTGCGATGCCGTTCATCAACGAACTCATCAAGGCGTTTGCGATGCAGCTGGGCGAGAATCCGGAGCGGAATGAAGAATTCCCCCATCTGATTTCGAGAAGAGCCTATGACAGCTGTGCAGAGGAAGCAGAGCAGTATCGGGATCGGATCTTATGGGGCGGAAAAGGAGATCCAAATACGCTGCGCTATGCACCGACTATCATCTATCCTGTCAAGGCAGAGGAACCGATCGTGAATCATGAACTGTTCAATCCGCTGCTGCCGATTGTTCCATTTCCGGATGACGAAATTGATCAGATGCTTGATACGATCGCTTCCCGGGAACACGGCTTATCACTCTATGTCTTTACGAAGGATATGAAGTGGGCAAAGAAAGTCATGCAGACGCAGCAGTATGGCGGCGGCTGCATCAACGAGGTCTGTCTGCATCTGATGGTGAAGGGTGTCCCGTTCAACGGAACCGGACATTCCGGCATGGGGGCTTATCATGGCGAGTGGGGCTTCCGGGAGTTCACGCATCCGAGTACGGTCCTGATCGGGTCGACGAAGTTCAACCTGCCGCTGCGCGAGCATCCGTACAGCGGAACAGAAGGAAAGCTTAAGAAAGCAGTTCTGAAGTTCCTGGAACGGTAGTTTCAGATTCATATGTGTCTTTCTTCACATAACGTTCACCCTGCTGTATTACATTTAATCGTGTTACAGGAGGAACAAGATGATGGATGAAGAGAAGAAACCTGAAGAAAGCACTGCTGCAGGAAACAGCGAGGCATGGAAGTGCCCGTCCTGCGGCACGGAAAATACCGGGAAGTTCTGCAGCAATTGCGGAACCGCAAAGCCGGAAGACAGGAAACCTGAACCGGTGAAGAAGGAAGAACCGAAACCTGCATCAGAAGTGAAACCTGCTGCAGAGGTCAGGAAAGTTTCGCCGGTAACTCCGAAGAAGCCTTCGATCTGGAAGCCGGTCCTGATGGTCCTTCTGGCATTGTGCCTTGGATTTACCGGAGGATATCTTGCGACGCGAGCTGAGAATGAGGAGATCAGCGAGCTCAAGGAAGAAGTAGCAGATCTCAAGAATGAGGTCTCTGAGCTCAATGGCAAAGTGGAAGTGCTGGAAGGAACGAATAATTTCTTCGGCGGCTTCTTTGGAAATGGCAGCGGAAGCAGCGAGAATGGTTCTTCCCCTGATAAGAAGAATATCTTCAGCGGGGAAGGCGAAGACAGCAAAGAAGATGATGCCGGCGGAGCAGCCCTCGGAGTGAGTATTCAGTTCGGCAGCGGCAGACCGACGATTCAGGGATTCGCATCCAATTCCAAGGCGGAGGAAGCCGGACTGCAGGTCGGCGATGTGCTGGAGAAACTGGATGGGGAAGAAGCACTGACATATCAGGAAGTGCGGGATTTCCTGAAGGACAAGAATCCGGGAGATAAAGTTCAAGTTACGGTAGAACGGGATGGTGAAGAAGTTACTGTGGAACTGGAACTGGTGGAACGCACGAGCGACTATCAAAGCAGTACCGATCAGACCCCGGAACAGAGCGGATTCCCGGATGGCAGCGAAACCCGGAATGGCTGATCATGAGACTGAAGCAGAACCTTCTGCTCCAGTCTTTTTCTGCTTTGCAGATTCGACAATATGCTGGATGCATGCGGAAATAATAGATCCTGCGGATAGGATGAATTCCGGGATTGATTATGATACAGTGACCTCAGATTCCAGGATAGCGATCATCCGCCGGATTTATGATTGCCAGCAGGTTGTCTGCTGATTCAGAACTAAATGTCATGAAAATGATTGCTGACGGCACTGACAGTATCCTGATGCCTGAAGAAATGGAGAAACCTGAAATGAAACCAGAAGAACTGCTGAAGATTCTGAACACAGCCGGAAAGCTGAAAGTCAGCACCCGCCATAACTGGACTGAGAAAGGCCGGAAGGAAAGTGTGGCGGATCATTGCTGGAGACTTGCGCTCATGGCGATGCTGCTGGATGGCGTACCGGAGTATCAGAATCTGGATATGAACCGGGTCATCCGGATGTGTCTGATCCATGATCTCGGCGAAGCTTTTACAGGTGATATTCCGACATTTGAGAAGACAGCTCAGAATGAGACTGCAGAAGAAGACCTGTATCTGAACTGGGTGAATTCATTTCCTTCGCCGGCGAAAGAAGAATGGCTTTCGCTTCTGCAGGAGATGATTGAACTGAAGACTCCTGAGGCAAAGCTTTACAAGGCGCTGGATAAGCTGGAAGCAGTCATCTCTCATGATGAAGCAGATATTCGTTCATGGCTGCCGCTGGAATATGATCTGCAGAAGACTTATGGAAGAGAACAGGTACAGTTTTCTCCCTATCTGCAGCAGCTGAAGAAGGCAATTGATGCATGGACGGATCAGAAGATTGCTTCAGAAGGAGACTCTGAGAACTATACAGATGGTGAATTGAAAAACTGAACGCAAGTTTTACGAAGTTATCGCAAGCTGTGTGTGACAAGGAATAGTGAGAGACCGGTTCTGAAGTAATTCCGGTCTCTTTTCTATGGATTTTCTGCCTGAAATGATAGGAAAAGTGTTCAAATACGTTACAATTTAAGCGCAGTAAAACCTGCCCTGCTGTGCCGATAAAATTCAGACACGGTCAGCGCAACGGGGAATAATGACGGATGCTCAGCCAGAACCTGCCATGATTTCAGTGCTTAGTGATTGGTGGTGCCGGTCAGATGATTATGAGGGAATCTCATACTTCATCGGTAGAATACGGTTATAAATCTTCTTGTACCGAGGACGTTTCTTCTTTGGATAAACGGAGTAGAAGAGATCATGATCCCTGAGAAACGAGAAGCTGACGTATTCGAGATCGAGAACCTGCGGATCAGGAA
>NZ_VUMN01000050.1 GCF_009696165.1 Stecheria intestinalis
GGTGCTCTTTACTATAAGAGCACCCAATCATCCACCTGCCAAGCAGGTGGTTCTCCGGTTCGCACAATCTTTACACCCATAGCTAGTCAACTGTTTATCTTTGTGCTCACCAGTCCACTAGGACGAAGAGTATCCAGCAGTGCCTCCTGCTGCCATCCCTGCATCACGGAAAATACGAGATCCCAGGAAACATTCCCCATTACCTGTTCCGCCACTTCGGGATGATCAATCGTTTCTTTATGCTGAAGCACATGCTTCAGATGCAGACCATCCGTACTCAGAATCTCTTTCCATCTTCCCCGGCTGATCATCGTCACTTCATTCCCGGCAGTGCATAATGCATGTACCAGCAGAGAGCCGATTACCCCGCATCCATAAACCGGAATTCTCATGTGCATCCTGCTTTTCTGAACGATCCTGCATGAAATCTCGTTCTGTCTGCATGTCCCGTGCAAGCAATTAGACATATCTAACTATAGAAGAAAACCGCAGCCCTGATAATCTGATTTCCCGCAGAACTCGAAAGGATTTTCCTGCACAGGTATTTATAATAGAGAAAAAAGGAAAACAGTTATGAACTTACTTCAGGAAAGCCGTACCAGAATCAATGAAATCGATGACCAGCTTGTCAGACTCTTCGAAGAGCGCATGCATACGGTTGAGAACGTTGCAAAATACAAAGCAGAAAACAATATCCCTGTCTTTGATTCCTTCAGAGAGAAAGAGAACATCGAGAAAAACTCTGCCAAGCTGAAAGACCCGAGACTCAGAAAATACTTTGAAGAATGGTATCAGTACACCATGGAAGTATCTAAGGAGTATCAGAAAGATCTTCTGAAACGTGACTGCTGAAAAGAGAAGATCTGTTTTTGAACAAGGGTGGCTTTCTGCAGCTGAACCGCCGTCCTTCAAACACTCGAAAAATCTGCTCATACGCTCTGCTTTCATGACCAGAGATCCATCGCCTCCTGAGCTGTATAAGGAAAGTGATCATCGAACCGGTCAGTCTCATAAACAATGCAGAAGAAAGCAGCGAAGCGATCCAAGGTGATTCCCGATAGTCAGGAATAGAAAGTTCTGTGCTCTGCCTTCCTGATTCTGTATACGCTGAATGCTCCCGGCATCATGCATGCAGGCTGGCTGAATACTCCGTAAGCAAGACTATGCACCACCTACACTCGCACTGCAGGAATCCTGCGGCTTCGATTCATGAAAAGGTGTCAGCCTTCCTGATCATTGCTGCAGGGTATTGGTCTTTATCAGAAATCCTGCTATTAAATGAATGGTCGTTCATAACAATGATGGGAGAGGAGAGCCGCTATGATAATTCTGAAACCCATTCTTCTGATTGCTGTTCCTTGTTTCGTAACCGCAGGCTGCACTGCCTCTGGCCACGATTCTGAGAATTCTGCATCAGGCCCTTCTTTTCCGCAGACGGCAGCTCCTTCTATGGAGAGCACCGAATTTTTCTCTGCTTCTCCAGATGCCGGAGCGCTGCAATACTATATTGACGCAGCGGTAACGGCAAAGGACGGTAAGGAGCTCACAGTTCTTGTCGAAGATACGCCGATGAAACTGAATCTTTCTGAAGTAGAAAATCTGTATCCTGCCGAAATTCAGACTGGTGATACCATCCGTATTTCGACCTCAGCGGAATCTCTGGATACCTTTGCGGTCATCGAAAATGCAGAGCGGATCACTGCTCCGGAATGACCTCCAGTTTCTGAAGTTAAATGAAACCCTCGCATGATGCTGCGAGGGTTTCTGCTGTAAGGACCAGATGACACAGATCCATCTAGGCAATCACATGCATCTCTGCATCGCATTGCCTGCTGGCATCATGCCCGGTCTTCTCTTATTTATGATACGGTTCATGATGAAGAATGCGGAAACTCCGGTAGATCTGTTCCAGCACGATCAGTCTGCACAGCTGATGCGGGAACGTGTTCGGAGAAAGCTTCCAGCGGAAATCTGCTCTCTGAATGAGTTCTTCTGATACGCCGAGTGAACCGCCGATGACAAAGTCAATTCTGCTCTTTCCGGAAGTATTGAGCTGGTTGATCTTCTCTGAAAGTTTTACAGAGTCCAGTTCTTTTCCAGCCAGATCCAGCAGGATCACATATTCCTGCGGATGGATCTGCTTCAGAAGACGCTGTCCTTCAATCTTCTTGACCTGTTCATTTTCTGCAGCAGAGTTCTTTTCCGGTGCCATCTCGTCCTGTACTTCGATAAGTTCCAGACGATCATAAGGACGGATGCGCTTTGCGTATTCGGCAATGCCATCCTGCAGCCAGCGGTCTTTCACTCTGCCGCATGCGATGATGCGGATCATTGCAGCGTCGCAGTCATCGTGACCGCAGCCGACTGCCGGCTCAGAGAAACGGTTACTGTATCGCCAGAAGCGGAATTATAGAGAAACTGCTTCAGATCATCAGCGCTGTGGATCGCTGTCTCATTGATGCTCATGATCACATCCCCTGCCTGAATTCCTGCTTCCTCAGCCGGAGAATCGGGTTCCACGACAGTCACCAGAACGCCGTCAACCAGATCAAGCGAAAGGTTCCATGCGCTCTTCTGATACAGGGCCAGACTGCTGACATTCGCTGCATCAGCTCCGAGGTATCCTCTGGTAACGGCTCCGTCCTTCTGCAGTTCTTTCGCAGCGTAAAGAATCTCTGAAGAAGCAATTGCAGTAGAGAATCCGGAAGAAGAATTGGAAGAAGTCATCGAAGACGAGACCATGBCGATCAGCTGACCGGACAGATTGATCAGCGGACCGCCGCTTCCGGTTCTGGCAATCTCAGCATCTGTCATGAACACTTCTGTGATCCATGGCTGACGATCTTCGGTACCTGGCCTGAAAACCTGTCCTGGCAGGGAAACGACTCCGAACGATACGCTGCCGCTCTGGTTTTCAATCGGATGAGAACCGACTGCGATGACATATTCTCCTTCTTTGACTGCCGAAGAATCGCCGATCTCGATCGCCGTCGTGGGAAAGGAAGGATGGCAGAGCAGAAGTGCGATATCTGAGGACGGATCGCTGACTGCAGAATCAGCCTGGATCGTGATGCCGCTGTCGAATGTGACGAAATAGGTATTGCCGTCAGCGATATTCTCAGCCGTTGTCAGAATCCAGCACTCATTGTCGGAGCTTGCATAGATCACACCGGAAAAAATGCGGTCTGCCGCCTCACTGTCTTCTGATCTGGCCGTGATCTGAACGATCATCGGCTGCACCGAGGCCGCAGTCTCCGTGATATCTGTCGTATACCCTTCAATCGTCGTGTTGTATACGACGGAAGCACCATGCGAATCCGAAGTGGCTGCCGGAGAAGCAGCCTGATTTTCTTCAGAAAGATTCCTGACTGATACGGTCAGATAGATGTTCCAAGCCAACAACGCAGCTGCAGCTGCCAGGATCCACTTTTTCATCGGTCCATGCTCCTCCTCTGATCACTTCATACTGTCCTGCCGCACACAGCAGCAGATGCGGATTTCTGTTCGGATGATGTTCCAGAACCTGCCTGCTCACTTCCAGGGCCTTCTCTCTGGTATTCGCTTCGCGGCTGATATGAGCCAGGATAACCTGCTTCGTGCGTTCCGTCACGATCTGATCCAGGATTGCCGCACAGTCTTCATTGCAGAGATGTCCGGAATCTGAAGCAATTCTCATCTTCAGGTACTGCGGTCTTCTCGTATGCATGAGCATCTCCACATCATGATTGCTTTCCAGGATGATGTAGTCTGCTCCTTTCAGAAGCGGCAGATATGAATCCTTCACATATCCGGTATCCGTGATATAGACCAGCTTCTCCTGCCAGCTTTCAATGACATATCCGACCGTATCCTCCGCATCATGGCTCAGAGCCAGAGGCAGGATCGTCAGATGTTCCAGCGGGAACTTCTCCATCGGCTTCACGCGGGTATACGGAACATCTCCAAGATCTGCAGCCGCATAGATCGGATGATCTTCAAACATGCGCAGGCACGAGACATGGTCCGTATGCGTATGCGTGATCAGCACCGCATCCAGATCTTCTCTGCAGAACCCCGAGGCAGAAAATGCTTCGGAGAGATATTTCTTCGTCGTGCCGCAGTCAATCATCAGAAACGTATTCTCATCCTGCAGCAGAAAGCAGTTTCCTCTCGAGCCGGATGCCAGCATCGCAAACTTCATCATACGCCGTCACAGCTCGGGAAGTTGCTGAGCGAACATGGATCATACCGTTCTGCAGTCGTTGTGCCATCCGCATTCTGCGTCAAGGAGAAGATGAAGAAATGCGTATGCGGTCCCGCCGCAACACCGGTCATGCCGATCTGCCCGATCACATCTCCCTTGTCGACAATCGTTCCGACCGCCAGCGGACTCGGCACGTTCATATGTCCATAGTACGTATAGTAGCCGTTGTTATGGTTGATGATCACGTAGTTGCCGTTGATAGAGTTGTAGGAATTCTCGGAAATGACGCCGCGGTCTGCCGCATAGATATTTCCGTAATGATCATAGGCATTCTGGATATCGATTGCCCTGTGACCATAGTAGCAGCCCCAGTGACAGGTGATTGACGGATTGTCCACCGGCCAGCGGAACTGTCCGGTACCGACCCCAGGAATCTGCATCGTGCCGATCGAAACGACTTCATTCACTGGCTGCAGCGTGTCCACATAGGAAACCAGAGAACCGGAAACCAGAACTCCATTGATCCATTTCTCGCTGTACAGGGAGTTTCTGGATCCATTGGAACCAGCCTGGGTAGTCTCCACCTCGCCTTCCTTGAGATCCGGATCTTCCTGGTAAACCGTCTCGAAATAGACGACTTCCTTGCGCATGGATTCCTGATTCACGACAATATCAATCGGAGAATTGAAATATGTGACGCACAGCTGCTCGCCTTCGCTGAGAACCTGATCCGTGCTGCTGATCTTGTCCCGGTTGATATTCATGACCTGCGTAGCCGAAAGACCATGATTCTTTGCACCGACACCGGCAACGGTATCGTACTTCTGAACCGTGTAATATTCCTTTTCCGTATCGTTTCCGTACTCAAGGTATTCCAGAATATCTGCTTCGGTATTCAGAATCTCAGAAGCCGGCGCGTAAGACTCTCTGACCGTAATGGTCTGGGAAATACTCACGCTCGTTGCTCGGCTGCCGTAATCTCTTAATTCCGGAACGGACTGGCCGCTGTTGAGCAGAGCAAGATCCGAAGAACTGATGAAATACGACAGATACGTATTCATGGCTGCTTCATACATGGACTGATTGCCCACATAGATCTTCGCATAGATTCCGTTGCTGTCAGAGAACTCCACTTGTGCCGCCTTCAGCGTGAACAGATTATTTTCCTTCAGATAATTGCAGATATCATCATCGATATCGGTATACGTGAAGTAGCTCTGCTCGCTGACCAGATACACATCTTTTCCAAGAGCTGCTTCAGAGCCCGGAAACTCTTCTGCATATTCTTCTTCATAAATGGAATCCAGCAGCGCATTGAGCTTCGACCGATTCTTCAGAACTCCGATCAGCTGTCCGCTGCTGTAGATCCGATAGATCTCTGAAGGAGAAGAATTGATGCTCTCAACCCGCTGCGGAAGAATGCTCTCTTCTTCTGCAGAAGCATTCTCATTTCCCCCGGAAACAGAAGGCATGAGCCCAGGCAGAAAGACCACAATTGCGATAGATGCCGCAAGACATCCGAGAATCTGCAGAATCCGCTTCATCACTGTCCGCCTCCATCTGGTCTGCGGTCAAGATTCATCAGGGCATTCGTATTCGGCTCGAACATCAGGAATACTTTGCGGGTTGCACCATTACGATGCTTTGCCACATTGATTTCCAGTTCTTCCGTTCCCGTCTTTTCAGCCTGTGCTTTCGCTTCTTCGTCATAGTAGGACTTGCGGAACAGCAACATGACAATGTCGGCATCCTGCTCGATGGCTCCGGATTCACGCAGATCGGAAAGCTGCGGCTTCTTGTCTTCACGTGCTTCCACGGAACGGGACAGCTGTGAGAGGGCGATGACCGGAACTTTCAGTTCTCTTGCCAGAGCCTTGAGCTGACGCGAAATCTCCGATACTTCCTGCTGGCGGTTGAAATCACCGCCGCGGCCATTGGAAGAACCGGTAATCAGCTGAATATAGTCGATGAGCACCATGCTCAGGCCTTGTTCCGCCTGCAGCTTGCGGCACTTTGAGAAAATCTCTGCCGTCTTGATTCCCGAAGTATCATCGATATAGATCTTATTCTTGCGCAGGCTGGCGGCTGCCTCATTGACACGGTTCCACTGATCATTATCCAGTCTGCCGGTCTTGAGATTGTCACCCGGAACCCTGCTTCTCCCTGATAAGAGACGCATTGCCAGCGATTCCGCGCTCATTTCGAGCGAGAAGATCGCCACAGCCCGATCCGGCTGATATGCCGCAATGTTCATTGCAAGATTCAATGCCACTGCCGTCTTTCCCATGGAAGGACGGGCAGCCAGAATAATCAGATCGCCAGGCTGGAAGCCATGCGTCAGATGATCCAGATCCCGGAATCCGGTCCGGATTCCGGTCACATCGGAACGATTGTCTGACATCCGGTGAATCTGATCCAGAACACCGGTCATCAGTTCCGGCGTGCTCTTGAATTCCGTCGTGCGGCGATTGCGCGATACATCCGTGATCGCCTTCTCTGCCTCATCCATGTAAGCATTGACATCGGTCTGACCTTCCAGACCTTCTTCCGCAATCTTCTGGCAGGCCAGAATCATATTGCGCGTCAGCGCCTTATCCCGGATGATCTGAACATAGCTCTTCGTGTTGTAGCTGGTGACCGCCGCATTCGTCAGATTCGCAAGATATGCGATTCCGCCCACGGTATCCAGTTCCCCGGTATCCTTGAGACGCGTGGAAACTGAAGTCAGGTCTACCTGCTTTCCTTCCCGGTACAGACTCAGTGCCGCATGGTAAATGCGCCGATTCACATCGACGTAGAAATCCTCTTCCGACAAGCCTTCTTCGATCGCATCCCGAGCAGAGCGATCATATAGCATCATCGTTCCGAGCAGACTCGCTTCCGCTTCGGGAGCTGATGGCATGGTCCGCATCGGCATAGGTTATTCCGTTCCTTTAACCTGACAATTGATTGTTCCGATCACGCCTTTATACAGTTCCACCCGGACCTTCGTGACGCCGAGCGCACTGATCGGATACGTATCCAGAATCTTGCGCTTATCAACCCGGAGGCCCTTCTTTGCCAGTTCCTCGACAATCTGTTTTGTCGAAACAGAACCGAACACCCGGCCGTCCTTATTTGCTTTCACCCTGAATTCGAGCATAGTGCCTTCCAGCTTCTTCGCAAGCTCTTCAGCCTCAGCCTTCTTTCTGGCATCTTCTTCTTTTTCCTGCTCCTTCTGCTGAGCAAGAATCTCTCTGCTCTTTTCCGTGGAAGGCACTGCCAGCCCTCTGGCAATCAGAAAGTTGCGTGCATACCCATCTGCAACCTCAACAATCTCGCCTTTCTTTCCGACCTTCTTCACATCACTTTTCAGTATTACCTTCATCCTGTGCCTCCTTGAAATATCCATTCAGAACTGTAATCAGTTCCTTCTTCATATCGTCCACCGAACTGTTCGCCCGCTGAACTGCCGCAGCCGTCATATGACCGCCGCCCTTCATCGCTTCCATGATTACCTGCACATTTACTTTCCCGTTGGAACGGGCACTGATGCAGGTCAGTCCTTCCGTATCTTTTGCAATCACGAAGACCGCATCGACATCCTGGATTTCCAGCAGATCATCCGCCGTCTGCGAAAGCAGCGTGCGGCTGAGCGATCTTCCTTTGTAGGGCGTAATGATCACACCATGTTCATAGCGCTCGCTGACCGCTGTCACCGCTGCCTTGATCGAAAATTCCTCATAGGTATCTTTCAGAAATTCATCGACTTCCTGCGGATCTGCTCCGAGCCTTCTCAGATTCGAAGCCGCATCGAATGTTCTTGAGCCCGTGCGGACATGGAAATGACCGGTATCAATCGTCATGCCTGCAAGCATGATATTCGCATCCAGCTCGCTGATCTCAATCCGGTTCGAAATATACGGGAACAGCTCCGTGATCAGTTCGCAAGCCGAACTAGCTCCGGCTTCGATATAGACAAGAACCGGTTTCACGCCCATTTCCGTGCTGCGGCGATGATGATCGATAACCGCTACACTCCTGGCCCGTTCCAGCACCGCTGCACCATTCGAGGTCTGCACATTATGGTGATCCACCATGACCACCAGCGTCTTCTCCTGCAGCTGATTCAGTGCTTCGCTTTCCGTGACGAATTTCACTTCCTGATCCAGCTGTGCCAGATTCTTCGTGACCACCGACTTCAGCTTGTCTTCCACGCCGCCGGTCTTCTCAATGATGACCGAAGGCTTATGCAGGGCCTGAGCAATTCTTGAAATACCGATTGCTGCACCCATGCAGTCAAAGTCCATGACCTTGTGGCCGCAGATGATAACATTGGAAGAACGCGAAATCAGTTCTCTCAGCGTATGCGCCATCACGCGCACCCGGACTTTGCTCCGCTTTTCGGTTGCTTCCGAAGAACCGCCGAAGTACTTCACTTCTTCGCCGACCTTCTGCACTGCTACCTGGTCTCCACCTCTGCTCTGGGCAAGGTCCATGAGCCTGGATACCATATCATCCAGTTCTTCATATGACACTTCTCCCCTTGCAAAGGCAAGCGACAGCGTAATGGAGACATCCTGTTTCTGCGCAGCCTTGCGGACCGCATTCAGCACGCTGAAATGATCAGCCGCCAGATCGCTGAAGATCTTCTCATTCAGCACCATGAAGTAGCGATAGTTATTGACCCGCTTGACCAGAATGCCATGTTCCTTGCAGTATTCCGTGATCGGCGTTCTGACCGCAACCGAGATTGCGGTAGCTACGCTGTCATCTTCATACTGCGTAGACTCTTCATAGTTATCCAGCGAAGCCATGCCGATGACGGTACGTCCCTCTTCCAGAGATTCTTTCGTATGCGAAAGATCCGTCACATCCTTGAAAAACAGCACTGGCTCATCTTCTTTGCGGGTGATTTCATAAATCCGGTCATCCAGCTGCACGCTGATCCGGTCAGAGGTTCCATCCAGCAGCGTCTCTGCTTCCGGCAGCCAGGAAAGCACTTTTCTTCCCACCCGGTTGATGCCGCGCTTTTCAAACAGTTCGCTCATCCAGGTGATCACATGATCATCGTCATACATGATCATTCCGGTCTCGGCAAATAAGAATGCATCATTTGCGGCATTGCCAAGCACTTCCCGGATCCCAGTCGAACGCTCTTCAGCCATTGCCTCAAAGCGGTCAGTCAGATAATAGAACAGCACTGCCTCGAGAATCAGGATCAGCGTTGCGGTCATGATCCCCTGTTCCAGGCCTGTGCGGAAGACAAACAGCAAGGCTGCCTGAATCACCACCACCAGGATCAGGGACCGCTTCAGATCACTCATCTTTTTCTGCATTAATTCCAGCTCCTTCCAGCATCCGCTTATGGAAGTCCGTCGTGATATACAGGAACCCGAGAATCAGAAGAAACATCGGGAACGAAAAAATCAGAAAGAATGTCAGAATTCCCGCCAGCACTTTTGCCTTCGGATGAAACAGCGATACCTGAAGGACTACAGCAATGCAGCCATAGACCACCAGATACAGATATCCGCACATTCCGAACGCCTGCGAGAAATTCTGCAGCAGAGCCGATGAAAGCGGCCGCACCAGCGTATAGTAATAGAGCATGAACCCGGCAAGCCCGAGATACCCGCTCCACTTCGGCGGATAATACGAGCCAAGCGGCTTAGGCATTTCCACCGGAAACCGCAGCCGCTTCAGCAGAAGCCTGCTCAGCAGATGCGTGACCAGCCCCTGCAGCACACCAGTCAAGGCTGTACCGATGAAGATGATATTCGTCACAAATGACGTCATGTCTACGGTAGCGGGAACTGCAACATTGGCTGTTGCAAAAAACTGATCCACCATTGTCATCAGATCCTTTACATTCTCTGCCAGGCCATAGCCGAGCATTGCCCCGATCACGACCAGATCGATGATATTGATGAAGATGCCAGCAAGCATCGTCAATAGCACCAGCCGTCGCATCGGCATATGCGCCTTGGTGCCGGAGCCATAAAGCATACCGACCAGAGACTCTGAAGCAACATAGAAGATTGAGGCAGGCGTGCTGACAATAAAGGAAAGCAGCACCATTGCAATCAGAACGACCCAGCTATCCTTCATGCCATATTTAGCTGAATAGAATACCATCGGCAGCGGCAGAAGAAACATCAGCATGCTGCTGAGCGCTCCACCAAGCTGACGGTCAATCAGCAGGAAGACGCCGACGATCGCGATCATCATTGCTCCATCTGTCAATTTCCGAACACTGTGATTCATAAGAAGATACCTCTCAAACGTACGATAAAAAGACCTCAGGACTGTCTGTTATTATAACATGATGAAAGCAGGCCTGCATTTGGTGCACAAAGCAGCACAGAAAAAGGTTCAGATATAGAAGATTGCATCTGAACCAGTGCTGAAAGATAATATCACAAGAGGGTTAATTAACTGACCACAAATGAGCCACTTGTAGTGTAAGGATCGTAGTACCAAGCTTTTGCTGTAGCTGTATAGTTCACAATTACTTGAGAGCCACTAATGTAATGAGAAGTTGAAACCGTATAAAACTCTTTCGGCCCATATTCAATGGTAATATCTGCTGAAACTCCTTGGTTATTTGCATCCAACGTAATCGTTCCAGATGCACTAATACCTACCATTCCTTGTGGGCGGGAGTTCGGCATCATAAACGTGAAGTACGTAGACCCCGAAATCATCCGAATAGCATAATCATTGTTGTCTATTGGGTCTCCTGGCTCATCAGATATATTTTTCGAAGCCCTAACCGGAGTGACAGTAATAATACACGCAAAGAGGGAAATAACTATTGTCAACAATTTTTTCATAAGTTTCTCCAACACTTCACTTGTAAAAGTTAACGCAACCCAAGTATTGCATTAAGTATGTCTGAACAAGAAGTTATAAAGGGCTTGCATTAAGTAGATCTGAAACGGTTCTTCCTTTAACATTTAGATATCAGCCAGATTACTGCCATCTAACGATAGAACTGGAGGA
>NZ_VUMN01000051.1 GCF_009696165.1 Stecheria intestinalis
TTACCTTGGTACATGTAACAGTGATGTAATTTGTTGGTGCTTCGAACCGCCGGACGCCGAACGGCTTCTCCGGTGGTGTGAGAGGAAAAAAGATGAGAGCTCACGCTCTCATCCTCCTACTCGATTTAATAACTCATATTCTTGACTTCATATGCAACAAGATCGGCAGCGTTTGAAGTAACCTGTTCCATGAGTTCCGTGTAAGCAGAGTCTTCTGTCGCATACAGGTGACGAGTGCCATCTGATATTGTCTTGAGACCGCCTTGGAAGAAATAGACGATCTTTCCATCTTCCGGCTGTACCATATAAACGAGATCGGATTGCGTGAATTCGATATCCGTTTCTGTGAAGGAGAAGGAAGTGATCTCTTTCTGAAGCAGTTCAATGTTGGTGGTACCGGCCAGTTCAGACATCTTTAACCATTCCTGAACTGCCTCTGATTCGTCCACTGGTGATTGATTGCTCAGCCATCCGGTGGAGGAAGAGCGAGATTTTCCATTGGCAGTGTAGGTCAGGGGAAGTTCATACTGCATCTCTGAAACATCATTCTTCAGAAATGCAGATACTGCCTCATCTGACTCAATCAGACTGGGAGAAGAAGTACATCCTGAAAGCAGGAACAGGGGAATCACAATCATGGCAGTTCTCTGAATCAATTTCATAGGTCCTCCTTGCATGCATGATTACAGCGATGACTTATGCCTCATCGAAGAAGCGGTATATCGGATAACAATCGAGCAGAGGAATGCGGTAACGCCGATTCTGATTGCTGAAACCAGTCCTTCTGCCGCCAGATAGACCAGAAAGAAGATCATAGCAATCATTAGCGACTGAATCAGTACGGTATACTTTCTGATTTTCATCAAGTTCTTCCTTTCTGTTCTGTGAAGTTTGTTTTCAGTGAGGAACATTCATGCATAATAAATGCTCTGATGAGATGAATTCCTCACTTCAGAATAATGAATTCATTCTGATGAAGAACTTCAACTTCCTGTTTCTCTTCATCGGAAACATCAGCAGACCCCATCACGGTGGAATAGTAGCTGTCATTGCGAATCAGCTGCCAGCTATTGCTTTCAGCAATGACTTCTCCGCCTTTTCCTGGTGCTTCCGAAGTGCTGCTTAATACGTAGGTCTGGAAGACAACCCCATCAATCGAAGCAAAGTTCCAGTTGTACCAGTACAAACCATATCTGCTGTCAGATTTCTGGAGCGGGTTGGCAATTCCATGATTGAAATTCAGCGCAAGGTAGATCCGATCTCCTTCCTCTGCCTTTTCCCCGGTTATCTGTAATTCAAGATCCGGAAGCAGAGACATTACTCCGACTGTTACAGAATCGTTCGAATCTGTATCTCTGAAAGTGAACCAGGAGTACCCGTTTTCAGAGGAAAGATATTCTGCCTGGATCTGATCCGGAAACCTGGTAACTTCTGCTTCGGGTTCCGTGTGACGGATATAGGTTGCTGAAATTGCACTTTCATCAACAGCGGAATAAATGATTCCGGTATCTGTATCTGTGTAGGAAGAGGGTTCAGGAACAGACACTTCTGACGGAGTTGGTGCTGGTTCTTCTGTATGATCAGCAGTAACTGCAGTGGTTTCAGACGGAGAAGTCAGATCCGGTGAAGCGTTAGCAGAAGCTTTGCCTGAATCTGCTGAAGAACAAGCGGCAAGCAGCAGAGAGCTGATTAATAGAATTGAATAGGTTTTATTGTTAATCATTTGTAATATACATGAACTCCTTTTATATACCACTCAGCCATATAATCCTCGATAGTTATTTTTGCAGCGGCAGCTCTAGATGGATTGAAAATATAATGATAATAAACAGTATTTCCATTTACATTGTATGCTTCATAACCATAACATACTACGGCATGCGAACCGCCAGTAAGTTTTTGCATATAGACAATCACAGGGCGACCTTTAGTTAATGCACCTCTTATTGCTTACAATTCTTTTGCCTCTTTATAAGACGTATCAGTATTATTCTAATAAAAGAATGGCTGGAATCATCCGGCATCAGTTCTCAGATAACTTTGAGCTCTCTGCATGGAATCCTTTCTTGCCTGCCGGTATCCATCTGTTTCTGAAGCAGACAGAACCTCCGAAGCATAGTTCTCTGAAAGTATCAGAACTGTCTCATACTGCCGATCTGCCCCAAGCGTCATGTCCTCACTCAGCTCTATGGTACTGAAGGCGGCTGCAGGATAGCACCCAAGCTCATTTGCCCGGATGGCATACAGATTTCCGGAAAGCCTGGAAAGATTCAGCAGATACTCCTGGTTCATCATCATCGGAAGATATCCCGAATAAGTGGATTCCATCTCTCCAGCCAGCGAATATGGTTCAATGACCTGAATCATCTTTCCTGCTTCCAGTTCTCCTGAAAATACCTGGCTGACCTGTACGGTGGTGATGATGGAAGTTCCGGAACATTTTCTGGATAATGGAGTTCCTTCAATGATTTCTCCCTGCAGAAAGGAACTGCCATATTCTTCTGTGTGATCTGTATACGAAAACACAGCAGCAATCGGACTTACTGAGACCGGATAAACCTGCTCCAGTTCCTCAGATGGTGTGATCGGGTAGCTTCCGCGCAGAAAGTATCCTCCGCCTGCAGAAAGCAGAGAGAATACCAGCAGTCCTCCTGCTATTTTCTGAAGTCCCATGGCCGGATCTCTCCTTTCTCGATCGTGATGATGGAATCACTGATTTCCTTCATTTCTTCCAGGTCATGATCTACCAGCAGGATCACTTTTCCCTTTGCTCGTTCTTCCCGGATCACGTCAAACAGAATCTCTCTTGACTGCAGATCCAGACTATTCGTGACCTCATCCAGCAGAATCACATCCGGATCTTCCATGAATGCCTGAATCAGCATCAGCTTCTGCTTCATCCCAAGGGAATAGTCTCCAGCCTTCTTGTTCTTAGCAGAGCTCAGTCCGAACCGTTCAAACCAGGCCTGAATCTGCGCATTTGAAACCACTTTGCGGAAAGAAGCCAGAAACCTGATATTAGCAAGTCCGCTGAGATCATTGATCAGTTCCGGCTTCTCAATGGACACGCCGAAATTGAAATCAGAAATCGTATCTGAAGAAACGGCTTTCCCGTTATACATAATGGTTCCTTCTGCTGCCATTCCCCAAGTAGTCAGCTGTGTTTCAGAGCTGTCAACCGCCCGGAAATTTACTTTGTCAGTTTTACTCCCCGTTTTCACCAGGTTTACAAAGAGATACCTTCCATGGCAATAAGCATCGAGGTAATATTCCGCGAGTTTCTGTTGTGCAGGAATATAGAAATTTACCAGATTCACATCTGTATCTCTAGCAAGAACCGGCACACAGAAGATAGAAAGCGAAAGCAATACCACGGTGAGGACTCTTCTGAGTTTCCTCATAATCGTCCCTTTCTTAATCCTGAATCTGATGTCAGAGAAATTGAATGAATCAATACTGTCCCGGGAGAATATCCCGGGATTCATTGAATGCCGGTTCTTCTCATCATAACCTCCATTCTTCTTCGATCTATGTGACTATCCTTTTCTGATAATCAAAGAGTGATGCGATAGCAGGCATTCCGTCTGCTCACGATCAGCAATCTATATTTGGACTATATCTTCAGCTGATATGGATTATCAATCAATTCGTGAAAAACGAGCTGCATATCGTGAAAAATTCAGTGAAAGGCCTTTTGGCGAAAGTCCATCGTAAATCATTGTCATACGTGGCCAATCTTCTTAAAGGAAAATTCATAACGTAAAATGCTCTATTGCTTGCATAGTTCTGCTATGATGCTTATATGGATTCGGCTTTTATTGACAGAGCTATTACATTATTTGAAGTGCCTTCTGCCGAACAGAATTGTTTTATCTATGGGCTGAATACAGTCATTGTCGACACCCTGGATTTTCTGCCTGTGATCTTGATCGGAATCTATCACTATCATGATCTTGTTTCTTCAATTACTTTTATTCTTGGACTTTCAATACTGAGGCAATATACAGGTGGCTTTCACGCACATTCTATTCCTGCATGTGTTTTCCTGTACTCAATGATTTTTATAGTTTTCAATTACCTGGTAACTGTGTTGCTGCACCATCCAATGGTTTTTCTGATTGCATCAAGTTCTGCGGTTTACCAATTTCTGACTGCTCCTATCCTGAGTCAGAAGAAACCGATGACTGATCGGGAGGCTGAAATATGCAGAAAGAATGCCAGATTGTCTTTAGCGGGTTTCCTTTTTCTGATTCTAGCCTCCTGCCTTCAATTTCGGATATTCTCTGTGAGACTTTCCATAATACTGATATTGAATTTTATTCTGATGCTGATACAGCAGGTGCTGAATCATGAGAACAGTAACAGTTACAATTCTAGATGATCAGCCGGAAGATATCAGAAAGATTTCTGATGCATTGCTCACTCAGAAATGGAGCGATCTTTTCTTTGAGCTTGAAAGCTGTACGAATGGTTCTTCTCTGAAGGAGCCTTATCAGTCAGAACTTTATATTATTGATATTGAAATGCCAGGTTGCTCTGGTTTTGGGATTGCTGAGACGATATTGGAGAAGTGCCCTTCAAAAAAGATTATTTTCTGCACATCACACGATAGTTATGTCTTTGACTCTTATGATCTCAGTATTTTTTACTTTGTCAGGAAAGAACACCTGAAGGATGACCTTGAGAAAGCAATTGAAAAATACCGAAAGGTTTCTTCACAAAGACTGTATGTACTGCATGGGCGTGAGAGGACTGATCGTCTGATTGATATCAATCAGGTGATGTACCTGCATACCCAAGGGAACAATACTTTGATTGTGTGCGCAGATGGAGAAGAATATATTGACCATCATTCGCTGCGCATGGTTTCTCAATCGTTTCAGGAAATTCGGTTCTGCGCGATTTCAAGTTCATGCGTGGTGAATTTTGATTATGTTTCAGAGATCGAGCGCGGAAGAATTATCCTTGCGGATTTCAGCCATATTCTGATCAGCGCTGCAAGATTATCCAGGGTGAAAAAGCAATATAATCAATTCCTGATGGAGAAAATGATATGACAGTTTTTGATCTGGGAATCAATCTTCTGGAAGCTTGCCTGTTCGGATTGTTTTTCTGGCAGATTTCGAACCAAAGCATGGCAAGGAAAGGGATTGCGTTTGTTCTTTACTCAGTTCTTCACTTCCTGCTGATGTCATATATCAACAGGACTGAAATCATGGCTGGATATCGAAGCTTGATCTTTTATATGCTTGCATACATATGCCTTTCGATCGGTTCTGATTTTTCTGCGGAAGGAAAGCTGTTTTTCTCATTGATTCCTGATCTGATCACTGCTGTGATCAATACGTATCTGCTGATTGCTGCTTCGTATTTCATGTTCGGCAGAATTGAGATTCTTTTTCTGCTTGAACAATATGGGGTGATTGTGACTCTGATTTCAAAACCGCTTCAGCTGCTTGCTCTGCACTGTGCGGCTGCTGCAGTGAATCAGAAGAAGGAATACCTTGACAGAAGAGAATTCTTACTGGCGGCAGGCATGGCATTCCTCTGCTTGATGATGTTCAATTCCATTGAAGAACTGCTGTTTTATCAGAAGTTTGATGGTGAGAAGATTTCGATTGCAGTGATCTGTCTGGGCGGTTTTGCTGTGCTTTTCTGGGCTGCTGTGTGGCTTGCAGCAAAGCGGAATCAGAAGATCAGGGAAGAACAGAAGATGAATGAGATGATGGCTCTTCAGCTGAGAAGTACAAAAGAGAATATGAGAATATCAGAATCGCTTTCGCGCATGAAACACGATGTCAGACATATGATCTCTCTGCTGGCGGATAGCGGGGGATCGGAAGAACTGATCAGAAAGTATCGGAAAGAGCTTGATTCTCTGGAAATTCCGATTGAAACGAAGAGCAGGGCCCTGAATGATATCCTTCATGCGGAACAGGAACGAGCTTCAGAGAACGGACTCCATTTCCGCTGTGTGCTGAATGTTTCGTCAGAGCCTTTTCTGTCGGAAGATGATCTGATTGTCCTCCTGATGAACAGCCTCGATAATGCGATTCTGCATATTTCCGGGGGAAATGAAATTAATCTGATGATTCGTTCCAATTCAAGGTTTTTTCTTCTGAAGGTAGAGAATCCAATCAGTACAGAGGGCCAGAGAGCCTATGAAACTTATCTGGGAAAAGCAGATCGGAGCGGAAAGTACGGACTCCGTTCTGCAAGAGTCATTGCGGAAAAGTATGGCGGGGATATTCGGGTGAAGTGCAAGGATGGAGTTTTCTCGTTTTCAGCGATTGCACATGCGGATTCTGATCAGCTCGTGAAGGGGATGTGAAGACTAGGCGGCGAATTGCAGAAAGTGTCGTGGAATAGCCGTATTGTTCGTTTACTCACATGTTTTCGGGGTGCTATAATATGAACGCAAAAAGGAGGAGATTCATCATATATGTCTAAGGTTACTGTTAAGGATCTGGACGTTAAGGGCAAGCACGTAATTGTTCGTGTGGATTTTAACGTTCCGCACAAGGGAGATACGATTACAGATGACAATCGTATCCGTGCTGCACTGCCTACGATCAACTATCTGACTGAGAATGGAGCAAAGGTTCTTCTGCTCAGCCACCTTGGAAAGATCAAGACAGATGAGGATAAGGCAAAGAACGATATGTCCATTGTCGCAAAGCGCCTGGCAGAGCTGACTTCTGCACCGGTGAAGTTCGTCAATGCGACTAGAGGAGCTGAGCTGGAGGAAGCAGTCAAGGCCCAGGAGAATGGATCTATCGTACTGATGCAGAACACCCGTTATGAGAAGGGTGAGACAAAGAATGATCCGGAGCTTGGCAAGTACTGGGCTTCTCTGGGAGATGCATTTGTTGAGGATGCATTCGGTTCTGTTCACAGAGCACATGCTTCTACAGTAGGCATTCCTTCCAATATGAAGGAAGTTGCTGTAGGCTTCCTGGTTGAAAAGGAACTGAACGTTCTGGGCAAGGCACTGAATGATCCGCAGAGACCGTTTGTTGCAATTCTTGGCGGGGCTAAGGTTTCCGATAAGATCGGTGTCATCGAGAACCTGCTGAAGATTGCTGACAAGGTTCTGATCGGCGGCGGCATGTCCTATACCTTCGCTGCTGCTAATGGCGGCAAGATCGGTACTTCCCTGCTGGAAGCTGACAAGGAAGACCTTGCAAAGGAATTCATGGAGAAGGGCAAGGGCAAGCTGTTTCTGCCGGTAGATACGGTTATCGCAAATGACTTCGATAATCCTACGGATATCAAGACGGTAAAGGCTGGAGAAATTCCGGATGGCTATATGGGACTGGATATCGGCCCGGCTACGGTAGCAGAGTTCCAGAAGGAGCTTGCTGGTGCTAAGACCGTATTCTGGAATGGCCCGATGGGCGTATTCGAGAAGCCTGAGTTTGCTAAGGGAACCGAAGAGATCTGCAAAACGCTTGCTGAGCTTGATGGTGCTACGACAATTATCGGCGGCGGCGACAGTGCTTCGGCTGCGAAGAACCTTGGCTATGCAGATAAGTTCAGCCATATCTCCACGGGCGGCGGTGCTTCCCTCGAATATATGGAAGGAAAGGAGCTCCCGGGTGTTGCAATCATCCCGGAGAAGTAATTCATGTCTAGAAAACCTATTATCTTCGGCAACTGGAAGATGAACAAGACCCCGTCTGANGCCCTGGAATTCTTCAATGGCATCAAGGGTTATGTAACCGGCGATGAAAAAGCAGAATACGGCATCGGTGCTCCGTATGTGGATCTCGATGTTGCAGTGAAGAATGCAGGTGCAGTCAAGGTGGCTGCAGAAAACTGCAACGAAGTTGACAGCGGTGCATTCACTGGTGAAGTATCTGTTCCGATGCTGAAGGAGATCGGCATCACGTACTGCATCATCGGACATTCCGAGCGCAGAACGTATTATGCAGAGACCAGCGCACATTGCGCAAAGAAGGCTAAGCGCTTGTTTGAAGCAGGAATCACTCCGATTCTCTGCGTCGGTGAGACGGAAGCTGAATATGATGCAGGCAAGACTGCTGAAGTCGTCAAGACAGAGCTGAAAGAGTCTCTGGAAGGTCTTACTGCAGATGAAGTTTCCAGAATGGTCATTGCGTATGAACCGATCTGGGCAATCGGCACCGGCAAGTCTGCAGATGTCAATACGGCAGAGAGCTGCTGCAAGCTGGTTCGTGATACGGTCAAGGAACTGTATGGCGATGCGGCTGCAGAGGGTGTGCGTGTTCAGTATGGCGGCAGTGTCAAGCCGACCAATATCAGCGAATACATGGCTTGCGAGGATATCGACGGCGCGCTGATCGGCGGAGCTTCTCTGAAGGTTGATTCCTTCAAGGCTCTGGTTGACGCAACTAAGTAAGGTTTCAGGAAGAACAGGGTTCTTCTGAAATAGTATTAAGGTTATCGAAGGAGGATATAAATTTAAGATGCCTTATATCGTAAGTGTTTATGCACGCGAAGTTCTCGATTCTCGCGGCAACCCGACTGTTGAATGCGAAGTTACCACTGAATCCGGTGCATTTGGACGCGCAATTGTTCCGTCTGGTGCTTCTACCGGTGAGCGGGAAGCTCTTGAGCTCCGTGATGGTGATAAGAAGCGTTTCGGCGGCAAGGGAGTTCTGAAGGCTGTTGAGAATGTCAACACCAAGATCGCTCCGAAGCTGATCGGCATGGATGTTACCTGCCAGTCCGAGATTGACCAGGTTATGCTGGATCTCGATGGCACGCCGTTCAAGAGCAACCTGGGTGCAAATGCTACGCTGTCTGTTTCCCTGGCTTGCGCAAGAGCTGCTGCTGATTACTACGGAGAGCCGCTGTACAAGTACATCGGCGGTGCAAATGCCAAGGTTCTGCCGGTTCCGATGATGAACGTCCTGAATGGCGGCAAGCACGCTGATTCTGCTGCTGACTGCCAGGAATACATGATCATGCCGGTTGGTGCTAAGAATGAGCATGAAGCTGTCCGTATGGGTGCTGAAGTATTCCATGCTCTGAAGACGGTTCTGAAGAAGTATGGCTATAACACCGCTGTCGGTGATGAAGGCGGCTATGCTCCTAGCTGTGTTCCGGGCAACAAGGGACCGCTGGAGACGCTCGGAAATGAAGGCCCTCTGGCTCTCATGACTGAGGCTGTTGAGGCTGCTGGCTACAAGCTCGGCGATGACATCTGCTTCGCTATGGACCCGGCTTCTTCTGAATTCTATGATGAGAAGAAGGGCAAGTATGTTCTGAAGCGTTCCGGTGAAGGCGAGAAGACTTCTGAAGAAATGATCGACATGTATGAAGCATGGACGAAGAAGTATCCGCTGATCTCTCTGGAAGATGGTCTTGCAGAGAATGACTGGGAAGGCTGGCAGAAGCTCCGTGAGCGTCTTGGCGATAAGATTCAGCTGGTCGGCGATGATCTGTTCGTCACGAACACCACGTTCATCAAGAAGGGAATTGAACTGAATGCTGCTAACGCAGTTCTGATCAAGCTCAACCAGATCGGCACCCTGACTGAAACCCTCGATGCAATCGAGATGGCTAAGGAAGCAGGATGGACTGCGGTTGTTTCCCACCGTTCCGGTGAGTCCGAGGATACCACAATTGCTGATCTCGTTGTCGGTGTCAATGCTGGCCAGATCAAGACTGGTTCCATGAGCCGTACTGACCGTATTGCTAAGTACAACCAGCTGATGAGAATTGAGGAAGAACTCGGCCCGGTTGCTCAGTATCGTGGCAAGAAGGCTTTCTACAATGTCAGAGCTCTGTCCGCTGCTCCGGCTGCTCCGGCCAAGAAGGCTCCGGCCAAGAAGGCTGCTGCCAAGAAGGCTCCTGCTAAGAAAGCGGCAAAGAAGTAATCTGATTTTCTGAATCTTTCCGAAGACTGTCTCTCATTCGAGGCAGTTTTCTTTTTGCTGATTCGTAGAATTCAGGAAGATATGCTACAATGTCGGTCATTGGAGATGAGTAATACAAGGTATGAGTTCTGATTCACGACAAAAAGGTCTGAGTTCTGGTCTGCTGGTGCTTTGCTGGGCTGGCTGCATTCTTCTGTTTTTCTTCATGGATCTGCTGGGGATCCTGCTGATGGAATTGCTGACGAGGGGAGACAAGAAGCATTCGATTTCGAATGGCTGGATCACGGAGCTGTTCGGAATTCTTCTGATTCTCTTTGAAGTGATCTATATCTATGGTGCTGCCTCCGGCACGATGACCGGACATGCAAGCGTGTTTGTACTGACGCTGACACTGGCGGTGGCAATTGGTGTCACCTGGGATGCGCACAGAGTGAGAATTGCCGGCAAGCAGGTTCAGAGAGTCGAGCGTGCAATGGATGAGGAAGAGGATCTCAGAGGCATTGCCAATGAACTGGACAGCAGTGAAGAAGATCTGATTGCGCTTCTGAAGAAACTGCAGAAGGAAGGATTCTTTGAAGACTATCTGCTGAATGAAGAAGAACATTCTTTTTTACCAATAGAAGCTTCGCTGAAATAAGGATTATCCTCTCTGATGAACTGTTTTTCGTGTGTTTACAGAGGGCTTGACATTCTGCTATAATAGCGAAGCATTGGCGAAAGGAGCACGTATTCGGATGCTTGACGCATTATTGATGATCGTTTCCGCAATGATCGTGATTATCACGCTTCTGCAGGGTGGAAAGTCAAATGGCATTTCCGGTGCGTTTACCGGGAACGGCGGCTTGAACCTGTTTGCGAACGTGAAGGAAAGAGGTTCTGAGAAGGTTGTTTCGAATGTCACAATGATTCTCGGTATCATCTTCTTCGTTCTGGTGATTGCGATCCGGGTTACGGAATAGAACAGAAATACAGCCGGTCAATGTGCCGGCTGTTATTTTAGTACACCCGACATGGGTGATAACTCGAGGGTGAAAGTCCCTTGCGCATGTATAGCGGCATGATTCAAAGCGCTAGCCAAAGGCAACGTGGACATCGTGAGGTGTCAACGGAAGGAAGCCGGA
>NZ_VUMN01000052.1 GCF_009696165.1 Stecheria intestinalis
GAACACAGAAGTTAAGCACTGCAGGGGCGAAAATAGCTGAGCGGACCTCAGTGAAACAAGCACGCTGCCGGGTAATCGATGGAAGAGCTTCTGCTCTTCCTCTTTTTTTTATGTTACTCTGGAGCATGCTTTTGTCCCTCTTACCTTATACTGACTGGCCATTGGGAACACTGAATCAATATTTGAATCCATGGTCCTGATTCTTTGTGCAGATGCTCCGAAAGGTCTCAGAAATGAAAATGGGATGTTTAGGGGACCTTTGTTATAAAGCAATGAAATCATTTATCCATGCAAAGGGAATCAGAAAACGGGGACAGCGGCAGCTTACTAAACGTATCTGTTTTACTCTACCTCGGGCTTAGTTCTTTTGATGCTTCCATTCATGCATGTGATGATTCTTCTGCTGATGGCTTACGAACCTTTGAAAGTGGGTATTTATGCATGCAATGGCACTCAGAGCGTGTATAATTAATGCCTGCGAGGCACAGTTATGAAAGAACTGAAAGTGATTACGAAAAGTGTCGAGGAAACGCATGCGCTTGGAGAAAAGCTCGGTGCTCATGCGAAGCCTGATATGGTATTCCTGATGAAAGGCGATCTCGGGGCGGGTAAGACGTGTCTGACCCAGGGAATTGCAAAGGGTCTGGGGATCACGAGAACCGTTACCAGTCCTACCTTCACGATCCAGAAGTTATATCATGGCCGGCTGGAGCTGAATCATATTGATGCTTATCGGCTTGAAGGGGTTCATCAGGATCTCGGGTTTGATGAGTATCTGACAGATGGCGGGCTGACGGTCATTGAGTGGTCTCAGTTTGTACCGGATCTTGTTCCGGAAGAGTATCTTTCTATTTCAATCCGTCTGCTTGAGGAAAGTGATCGGGAGTTTACGATGACAGCGAATGGGGCTGAATACGAACAGCTTCTGGAGGAAATCAGATGATTACATTATGCATGGATACTAGTACTCAGTATCTTGTGATCGCGTTGATCCGGGATGATCAGATCGTGGCGAAGTTCCAGGAAAAGTGCTGGAAGAAGCAGTCGGAAGAATTGTTTCCGAGATTGATGGATCTGATGAAGGAAGCCGGTCTGGAACCGGAAGATATCGGTCAGGTCGTGGTCAGCGAAGGCCCTGGCAGCTATACCGGTGTACGGATTGCGATGACAGTGGCGAAGGTATTCTGTGCGATGCGGAATCTTCCGATCGCAACGGTTGGCACGCTGCAGCTGTTTGCTGGCATGGAGCCAAGAGCCCGCGTCGTCCTTGATGCAAGAGGAGGCCGTGTCTATACAGCGGTTTATGAATATGGGGTTCTTTCCGGTACGGTAGAAGCGAAGCCTTGTGAAGAAGTGAAGGCAGAGATCCTAGAAGCGGAAACCGTGATCGGCGATGGCAGTTTGGTAGGAAGAGAAGACCATATTCCGGATCTTGCTGAGAATTTCCTGGCGCTGAAAGATCAGTGGAAGTATGCAGAGAATGTGCATCTCGTAAAGCCGGAATATCTGAAGAGCAGTGAGAGCTACCTGCCTCATCATCAATGATCCGAGCTGCTGAAGACCAGGATCTTGATCGCATTGCTGAGCTGGAGAATGTGCTGTTTGCGGACAGCCCGTGGCCGTGGAAGGAATTCGAGCATGAACTGCATGAGAATCCCTTTGCAATTCTTCTTGTCGATGAAGAAGAAGGGAGGGTAGTCGGGTATCTTGACTACTGGATTCTATATGAGCAGGCTCAGGTTGCGACGATCGGAGTGGATCCGGAATATCAGAATCGCGGCATCGGCAGTGCATTGCTGAGCTATGCAGAGAAAGATGCGGCAGATCAAGGCTGCGAGACGTTTTCCCTGGAGGTACGCGTAAGCAATGCTCCGGCAAGGCATCTCTACGAGAAACATGGGTTTATTCAGGTGAATATAAGAAAAGGCTACTACGAGAATGGCGAAGATGCGTATCTCATGGTGAAGCCGATTGGAGGTCAGAAAGATGACGCTGATATTAGGAATTGAGACAAGCTGCGATGAGACAGCATGTGCGGTAGTCCGGGATGGGAAAGAGATCCTTTCCAATGTTGTTTCGAGTCAGATCAATGTGCATACATTATATGGCGGGGTCGTTCCGGAAGTAGCGAGCCGCATTCATGTGGAGAATATTTCTGCAGTTATCAGCGAGGCGGTAAAGCAGGCTGGGGTGACGATGGATGACATCGATGCGATTGCCTATACCCAGGGTCCTGGTCTGATCGGTTCTCTGCATGTTGGCGTTCAGGCTGCCAAGACGCTTGCCTGGGAGTTCCATAAGCCGCTGATTCCGATTCATCATATCACTGGACATATCTTTGCCAATCGGTTCGTGACGGATCTGGAATTCCCGTTAATGGCATTGGTTGTTTCGGGCGGTCATACGCAGCTTGTATGGATGGCGAATGACTGGGACTTCAAGGTCATCGGCACAACCATGGATGATGCGATCGGCGAAGCATATGACAAGGTTGCCCGTGTGCTGGGCCTCGGCTATCCGGGCGGACCGGTCATGGATAAGCTGGCTAAGCTCGGCAAGGCAGATCCGGACTATGTGCTGCCGACGCCGAAGACGGCTAAGCCTTATGACTTCTCGTTCTCCGGCCTCAAGACCGCAGTGCTGCAGCTGGATCAGCGTCTGAAGAAGCAGGGCAAGGAAGTTAATCCGGCTGATATGGCATATGCTTTCCAGGAGACTGCACTGAATTCCATGACGGATAAGACATGTGCAGCGGTAAAGGAATTCAAGCCGAAGATGCTGGTACTGGCAGGCGGAGTTGCGGCTAATTCCCGTCTTCGTTCCATGATGACGGACAAGATGAAGGCTTATCCGGAAACGAAGCTGGTCATTCCGCCTCTGAAGTGCTGCACGGACAATGCGGCAATGATCGGTGCGGTGGGTTATACTGCGTACCTTCATAAAGCATTCGGCGGATTTGATGCCGCCGCAGATCCGGGTCTGATGATGCCTGGAGAGAATTAATTATCTTGTTAGGATTATTCATATTATCACATTCACTAGTTTATGATACACTGTACGCAGGTGAATAATATGGAAAACAATAAACTAGTACCAAAGGCAACACTGCATCGCTATCCGGTATATCTGAAGGCCCTGCGCCGTCTGAAGGCAGACGGAGTGGATCGCATCATGTCCCGGGAACTTGCCGATTATGTCGGCATCGAATCTACCACGATCCGCAGAGACTTCAGCTTTCTCGGAAATCTCGGGAAGCAGGGTTATGGCTATAAGGTTGATGATCTGATTCAGATCTTCAGCGATCAGCTCGGCATGAACTTTGATGAGAAGATCATTCTGGTCGGATGCGGAAACCTCGGAAAGGCACTTCTGAACTACAATCACTGGAACCATGTGGTCGGTGAGATTGTATGTGCCTTTGATCTGAAGCCGGAAGATGTGAAGGGCGCTGGTGTCCCGGTCTACAATCTGAATGAGATTGCAGAGAAGAAGCCGGAAGGATGCCGGATTGCAATTCTGACGATTTCCCGGGAAGTTCAGCCTACGGTTGATCTGCTCGTGAAGAACGGAATTACGGGACTGGTAAGTTTCGTGAGCGACCATTTCACAGTGCCGGCAAATGTACATGTGAAACAGATCGATGTCGTGTCGTCGATTCAGGAGCTTGTCTTTGAGGCAAACTCCATGCAGAAATAAACAGCAGTAAGGAGAGATCGGAGAATACTATGCTGAGTGAAATGACGGTCAGGGAATTGTATGAACTGACGAATGAAGGGTCCCAGCTGGAGAAGGACCAGGTGGAATATGTGTTCCTGCAGGGCTGGGTCAGAACGAACCGGGCTGGCAAGAATGTCGGATTTCTGGCATTGAATGACGGTTCGTATTTCAAGAATGCCCAGATCGTCTATGAGCAGTCGCTGGCGAATTTTGCAGAAGTCGGAAAGTACCTGACCGGCACTGCTGTTTCGGTGACCGGAAAGTATGTAGCTACTCCGGATAACAAGCAGCCGTTCGAGATCCAGGCAACGGAGATTGTGCTGGAAGGAGAGTGCGACAAGACTTATCCTCTTCAGAAGAAGCGTCATTCGTTTGAGTATCTCCGTGAGATCGGTCATCTGCGTCCGCGGACCAATACATTCAGTGCGGTATTCCGGGTTCGTTCCGTGCTGGCTATGGCTATTCATGAGTTCTTCCAGGACCAGGGATTTGTCTATGTCAATACGCCGGAAATCACCGGCAATGATGCTGAGGGTGCCGGCGAGACGTTTACGGTTACCACTCGCAGCGATGGCAAGTATGACGAAGACTTCTTCGGCAAGCATGCCAGTCTGACCGTTTCCGGTCAGCTGCAGGCTGAGGCGTTTGCTCTGGCATTCCGCGATGTGTATACGTTCGGGCCGACGTTCCGTGCTGAGAATTCGAATACGACGAACCATCTGGCTGAGTTCTGGATGATTGAACCGGAGATGGCTTTCGCTGATCTGGAAGATGATATGGACTGCATCGAGGACATGGTGAAGTTCTGCATCCAGTATGTGGAAGATAACTGTCCGGAAGAGATGAAGTTCTTCAATGAATTCATTGAGAAGGGTCTGATTGAGCGTCTTGATCATGTGAAGAACAGCGAGTTCCGCAGAATGCCTTATACCGAAGCAATCGAGATTCTGAAGAAGGCAGATCCGGAGCAGTTTGAAAATAAGGATATCCACTGGGGCATGGACCTCATGACCGAGCATGAGCGGTATATCABCGATAAGGTAGTGCAGGGACCGGTGTTCCTGACGGATTATCCGAAAGACATCAAAGCATTCTACATGCGCCAGAATGAGGATGGCAAGACGGTTGCTGCCTGCGATCTGCTGGTGCCGGGTGTCGGCGAGCTGGTCGGCGGCAGCCAGAGAGAAGAGCGCCTCGATGTGCTGGAAAACCGCATGAAGGAACTTGGCATGAAGATGGATGGATATCAGTGGTATCTGGATCTTCGCCGGTACGGCGGCTGCAAGCATGCGGGGTTCGGTCTGGGCTTTGAGCGCTTTGTCATGTATGTGACCGGCATGGAGAACATCCGTGACGTGATTCCGTTTGCACGGACGCCGCGCAACCTGATGTTCTGAGAAACAGGAGTATATTTGGAAAATGGAAGAATATGTACTGAAGCAGAACCCGGATGGGACAAAGATCACAGTTCATGATGTCCAGATGGTTCTTCTGGAGATGATGAAGGATATCGATGAGCTCTGCCGCAGGAACGATATTCCCTATTTTCTTTCGGGCGGAAGTGCGCTTGGTGCGGTTCGCCATAAGGGGTTTATTCCGTGGGACGATGATGCGGATATTTTCATGATGCGCAGTGATTTCATGCGCTTCATTGAGGTCATGAAGGAACAATGTCCGGACAAGTATGTATTTCAGTGCTGGTATACGGACAAGCGGTTCAACGTGCTGATTCCGGGCATGAAGATCCGCAAGAAGGGAACGTATCTGAAAGAAGTGAATTCCCTGCTGTCCAATCGATGCACAGGGTATGATGGCTGCGATGGTGTATTTCTGGATGTGTTTGTCTGGGACTATGCCACGACCGATAAATGGAAGGACCTGCCGCCCCGGCTGGCCAATGACGTGCTCATGGTTCCTGAGATCATTGCGGACAATGTCTTCCATGTGAATCCGAAGGGAATCAAATCCCTCATCATGCATAATGCGATTTCATACAGCGAGCGGTGCGAGAAAGAACACAGCCCCTATATCGGCTTTGATCTGACCTGGGTCTGGAAGAGTCCTTTCCATCCGTTCATCTTCCGCTATGATGATATTTTCCCGGCGCAGTATGTGCCGTTTGAGGACACTGAACTGCCGATTGCCCATCATCCGGAAGAATATCTCAATACTGCGATCGCTCCGAGCTGGAGACAGCTGCCGCCGGAGAACAAGCGGTTTGCAAAGCATATCGTAGATATCAGATTGTAAGGAGAATCAGGTGCTTTATCAGGTAAGTCATGCAAGCAAGTCCTTCGGTGCGGATTCCGTATTCGAGGACGTGCAGTTTGAAATCAAGGGAACTGAGAAGGTTACGATCGTCGGCCGCAATGGCTGCGGAAAGACTACATTCCTTCGCTGCATGTGCGGAGAGATGGATTTCGATTCCGGAACGGTTTCCAGAATGAACGGGGTCACGATCGGGTATCTTGCGCAGAAGCCGCTGTCGGATGACAATCTGACGGTTGATCAGGAACTGCGGGCGGTCTTTGAGCCTGTTCTTGCCATGGAACATGAGATGCATGATCTGGAAGAACGGATGAAGACAGATTCTTCCGAGAAACTCCTTTCCCGCTACGCAGAACTGCAGGAAAAATTTGAGGCTGTTAATGGCTACAGCTGGGAATCCGAGATGATGACGGTCTTCACGAAGTTCGGCTTTGCGCCGGAGGAGATTCATCGGAAGATCGGCGAATTCTCCGGGGGGCAGAAGACCAGAATCGCATTCGTGAAGCTTCTTCTCTCCATGCCGGATATCCTGCTTCTGGATGAGCCGACGAACCATCTCGACATGGAGACGATCGAGTGGCTGGAAGGCTATGTGAAGAACTACCCGAAAGCGGTTGTCATGGTTTCTCATGACCGGATGTTTCTGGATCATACTGCGGATGTTGTCTATGACATGGAATACGGGAAGATGACCCGCTATGTCGGTAACTATTCTTCGTTTGTCGTGCAGAAGAAGAATAACCTGGAACGCCAGGAACAGGCGTATGAGCGTCAGCAGAAAGATATCCAGCGTCTGCAGGAACTGATTGAGAAGTTCCGCTATAAGAAGAACAAAGCATCGTTTGCACAGTCGAAGATCAAGTATCTAGATCGGATGGAAAAGCTTGATCCGGTGCAGAAAGCAGATATGAAGACGTTCCATGCGCACTTCACTCCGCGGATCAAAGGCGGCGAGAAGGTGCTGGAAACAGATCATCTGAAGATCGGCTATGATCATCCGCTGACCGAAGTATCCATGTCGATGCGCAGAGGCGACCGCATTGCGATCATCGGTCCGAATGGATGCGGCAAGTCTACGTTCGTGAAGACGCTGATGGAACTGATTCCTTCGCTTGGCGGTTCGTTCTTATGGGGTCATCAGATTGAGAAGGGATACTTCGATCAGCAGCTTGCGCAGTTCTCTTCCGGTAAGACGGTATTGGAAGAACTATGGGATGAGAATCCGGATCTCGACAGGACGCAGGTGAGATCTGTTCTCGGTCAGTTCCTGTTCAGTGCGGATGAAGTATTCAAGACCGTAGATGTGCTTTCAGGCGGTGAGAAGGTCCGGCTGAGTTTTGCAAAGCTTCTGCTTCAGCATTCCAATGTGCTGATTCTCGATGAGCCGACGAACCATCTGGATATTCCAGGCAAGGAAGCACTGGAAGAATCTCTGAAGGGATTTTCCGGAACGATTCTGTTTGTCAGCCATGACCGCTATTTCATTGAACAGCTGGCTACTGGTCTGCTGATCATGGAGAATGGCGGCGCAGAATATCTGCCGATGACGTATGATGAATACGTAGCAGAGAAGAACGGAATCCCCGCTCCGGAACCGAAGAAGCAGGAAGCTGCTGCACCAGTGATTCCGGAAAAGCCAGCTGAGAAGATGCTCAGCCCGGATGGAAAGAAACGGGAGATTGCAAAGCTGGAGAAGCAGATCACGGAAAAGGAACAGGATCTGGAAGCTCATCGTGCGCTGCGCTTTGAACCCGAGTACTATCAGGATTATCAGAAGATGAATGAACTCGATGAGAAGATCGATGATATTCATAACGAGCTTGCCCATCTCTATGAGAAATGGGAAGAGATGAATTCATAATCATCTGAGAGGGATACGAAATCATGGAATGCTGGAAATGTCATAAGCCAATCCCGGATCGGGCCGAGAAGTGTCCGTACTGCGGTGCTATCACGCATAATAAAGTAGATGCGGTTCTGAGCAAAGCAGCAGATGCGATCAATCCGAAGAAGCTGTTTAAGAAACTGGGAAAGTAAATTTGTCTTCTATCTATGGAAACTCGCAGGATGATTCCTGCGTTTTTCTTATTCTCCATAAACGATTGAAAAATATTCTGCCTGTCATTTCCCCATTTTCAGCTTTCAGGCAGGCCCTGCTTGAATCATTTAGGTTGTTGAGAAAAGGCATTCAGTATCAGCTTAATCAACACTAGTGAAGCAGGAGAGGTGTTTATAAATGATCGAGCCATTGAAGAAGAGAAGATTGATCCGGAGACCGGGTATCCGAGATATATGCAGAAAATGCACTATCGCGGATACGACAGAAATCGGGAAGCAATTCGGCATGAATACAAGCACCATGTATATCGGCTGAAGATCAGCGAGGATCCAGGAGTGCCGAACGATATAGCGAGGGATTCCGGCAAATTCCAGCGAATATACAACAGCAGGACCAGCGCAGAAAGATACCATGGGAGAATGGACCGGGATTTCTGCTTTGAGAATCACACAATCCGCAATCTGGCAAAGATGGACGTAGCGATCAAGATTGCAAATATCATCATGCTGGGGATGGCGGTGCTCCATATAAACAGGCATAAGACAAACTGCGCCAGCCTGTTCGCAATCTGAATAGGAAGCAGACGCGGCAGATGTTTTCAGTGGCCTCTGAATCAGAATATCAGGCACTGGGAAGATGAAAAGCAAGTCTGAAGCTGCCTGCTGCAAGCCAATAATTCAAGAGCCCTGCTTTTTGGCCGAAGAAAGCATCTGCCGTATTTGCGTGTTGGGCCTACATGTTACTGCTCTTCTGAAATGTCCCGTATCTGATCTGGTCTGATGTCCGGAAACTGCTCATCTTCGTGTCTCCGGAAAGAATTGATGTTCGGACTGATAAAGCTCGGTTTCCCGAGCTTTATCTGT
>NZ_VUMN01000053.1 GCF_009696165.1 Stecheria intestinalis
AAGCGCTGTATTCGGATAAATTCTCAGTATTTCGCAGCGTTAAGGCAGGTACACCGACACAGTTTGCCAGAATGATGGATAAGCTGGGAGTAACGATGATCTTTGCCAATTCTTCCCAGGCAAAGGGACGTGTGGAACGCTACAACGGCACCGCGCAGATGAGGCTCCCGAATGATTTGATTCGATGGAAAATTCCTCATAACTATGACTTTCTGAATGACTGGTTCAACAGGAAATATCGGCTCTATCTGAATATGAAATTCTCATATCCGGTGAAGGATCCGAACGATCTGTTCCGCCCAATACCCGCTGACTTCAACTCTTCGAAAATCTTCAGAGCTGAGTATCCGTGGCAGATCAGGAACAACGTATTCTCAATGGGAAACAGTCTGTATACAGCAGTAACAAGCGATGGAGAGGTAGTCCCCTTCAATCAGAAGCAGAGTATTACAGTTTATGAAGATGCGATCACTGAAAAGATCTACATTGAAAGATATGGAAAGCATTACACATGCATGAAGGTTGGGGAGCGGAAGCGCGACAGAATCTATTCAGTTAATAACGAGAAAGAACTTCAGAAAGTTCTCAATGAGATGTCGGAAGAAAAAACTAAATGATTGTGATACATCAAAGTTTTATAACAAGATGGGACATTTTCAAAAAATCTTAACAACTCAAGTTTTGAAGCAAAAACGGAGAAAGCCGCATAAGCAAGCAGCTTTCTCCGTTTTGCCTGTGTAGTGTAATGGCTGATCTTCCGAAGTGGCGGGACGGATAGTTCAGCAGCCTGCGCATTCCTGCTGAGTCCGGCATTAATGATTCAGCTCAATTTTGAAGACATTGCAGCATTCTCTGATAACTATTGCGGAAAAGGGTTGATAATCCTTTTCGCTGAAATGAAGCATATTTCCTGAGGACTTTCAATATCTGTTCGATCGGATACTTTTTTCAGTCTCATCTAAAGCAGTGGGATCAGTACGAGGGATGTGAAGCGTATGGTGAAGTGCGCATCATTGTGATCATTCGTTCTTACATAGATTGGCCTGGTATCAAATTCTGATTTCGTGATCCGGATCAGTTCTCTGCTGAGCTGCAGATATTCCCTCTTCAGCAATCTTTTCTGGATCGAGTTCCAGTTTCTTGCCAATGATTTTCTCTATCTTTTGTGAACCTCCCCGCCTAAGCTAACGCTATAGGCAGGGCTTCCAGGGGCTTGTGTTCCCTCAGACTTCCGTCTGCAAGGCATATACGGCATCAGCACAGCGAGGAAACATACGCTTCCAGACCCATCTGAACTAAATGCCTGCAGACTTATGCAGACTCAATCAAGCCGCCGGAGACAGAGGATAAAGCACTCTGCTGATTTTCCATAGGTCAGAAAGAGTCCTTGTGGTTCCACTCCCGACCTCAGGGACTTCTGCCATAAGATCGGGTGATTCCATAAACAGGCCGCGGATCAAATAACGGGCACCGATGTTGTAACTGGCGGAAAGGTCGCAGTTGCAGATCTTTCCGTTTTTGAAACGGCAGACGTCATACGGCGTGTCTTCGGATACTTCTCTTCCTCTTTTCACACGCCCGCTGCCATCGTAGGCCAGACGGCTCGTTCCCCATGCATTGACATGGGAAATGCGAATGCCATAATGATGGGCAAGTGTTTCTGCCGTGTTCTGGATATCCGCATGTTTCCACATGGCAAGTTTCTGTTTCTTACTGCCATGCTTTCTGCCTTTGGGATCCAGATGCTCCATCACAATGACATCGCATTCGTTTTCCACTGCAAAGTTCACGATCTGCCGAGCTGTCTGGTGAGCAAGATTTGTATTTCTCCGCTTTGCAAGATTCCAGAGTCTTCCGGAGTCATGAGATCCCTGTACAGACTGGAATACAGATACTCGATGCAGGGCATTCTTCACTGAGTCTTTTTCTCTTCCGCACGTAATGAATCTGCGTGCCAGGACAGTACCCATGGAATTCATGACACTGCATACTGCATCTGTATTGACGCCAAGATCAACTGCACAGATCTTCTGCTCACGGACAGGCTTATCGGACAGTTTTACTGTTTCAGTGACTGCAAATCTCAGCTTCCAGCATCCGTGTTTCTTCTCCAGAACCGGAGCTGAGATCTCACCGTTTCTGCCTCTTTTCTCGAGGTAGTCCGCATCTGTTTTCGAAAGCCGTACGGTTTCCCATACCCAGTCGCTGTTCCGGAACACTTTAATCTTTGCCACGTATGGCAGGACTTCTCCGGTGTCCGGATCAGTGACAGGCTTGTACGTATTGCCCCGATACAGCGCAGGCATATGATGAACGCCGGAATCCATTTTCGGCTCAGCGCCTTTACGGCCGCTTTCTTCCCATGTCTTGAGCGCCGCCTGATATGCAGAAACAATGCCGATCGCCTGCATAATTGCGGATCTTCTGTAATAAGAAGGAAATTTATGGAATTTCTTGTCAAAAGAATCGGATGAAACATTCCCGTTTCCAGAATGGATCAGGCACTCCATCATTCTCAGACGAGTATAAGAACTATCTGTCAGAGACAGATTTTCCCAGTTTCTGAAAGCCACACCAGTCAGATAAGTCACTGCATCAGAAAAAATCTCTGCCGTTCTCTTAAGGGCGTCATAATGATCTCTGATATGAATTCCGTAGCTGGTTACAACCTGCATAAATTCTCCGTTTTCTGAGATTGCAGCACATTCAGTGGTATCCTCCTGCAGGAGGAGGAAACTATACGGATTTATACAATGAATACCGCAGGAATCGTCACTCTATCTGCAAACTACAGTACCATTTAGTTGCTGTAACAAAATTCCGGCATCCGGTGTTAACAGGAGACATTGCGGAACGTCTGGAACAGATCAGTCACGAAGTGATAGAGGAAGACTGGAACTGCCGGATTCTGGAGATCAATACTGACCAGGACCATGTGCATATTCTGTTTGAGGCATCTCCTCAGACTCAGCTTTCCAAGCTGGTCAATAATTACAAGACTGTAACCTCTCGTCTGCTTCGGAAAGAATTTTCTTCTGCATTGAGTAAGTATTACGGGAAGCCATTATTCTGGTCAGACAGCTATTTTCTGAGCACGGTATCTGAAACCACGGAAGAAGCAGTCCGCATTTATATCCAGGAACAGGGGAAACGTGATAATGACGGCTTCCATCGTCCGACAGGCAGAAGAAAGGCGGCTGACCACGCCTGAACGTCTATGACGCTATAGACGGGGAATGCGCCGCCATTAATTCAATTTCTTCCAATTGTGCAAGAATAATGGAGGAGGTATCGGGATGAAGAAGAAAACAAAAGTGTGGATGATCATCCTTGCGGTGTGGTGTGCGGTTAATCTGATTCCCTTTATTCACTCAAATCATTCCGGGTCATCTGATACCTTTATTGATATTGTTGATGAAATTTATTTTTCTGATGAAGTCACAGTACTTGATACAACAATCTGACTGCAGATAGAAGGGAGATGGACGTATGAGTAAAAAAACTACTATCAGGATTCGCATGGATTCTGATCTGAAAGCACAGGCAGACGCACTCTTTAACGAGCTGGGCATGAACATTTCGACTGCGTTCAGCATCTTTGTCCGCCAGTCTCTCCGGGAGGGAAAGATCCCTTTCGAAATTTCCCTGAATCAGCCAGATGGCGAAACGCTTGCTGCTCTGATGGAAGCAGATCGGATTGCAAAGGACCAGACAGTCAAGGGCTATTCTGATCTTGACGAACTGTTTGAAAATCTGAAAGCATGAGAGAAACGAAATATCCTGTTGAATTCACCTCGCAGTTCAGAATGGATTGCAATCAGGCAATGAAGCGAGGCTGATAATCTTTCTTCTGGGTGAAGTGATTGTGCTGCTATCCTTTCATGAAATTAACCTCCAGGTTTCTGATTGATGATCACGATCAGTCTGCCTGGATGTGTTTCTCATGTCAGATGTCTTCTGAATAACACAGGACTGATCACATCTTCTGAGTCCTGGAGATGAAAACAGGAGACAGCAAATCAAGCTGCCTCCTGTTCTGCATGTATGCATGTAATGCTGAAAATCTGAGAATGATCAGTGCTTTGCCAGATATCTGCTGTAGATCCATTCTGCAAGACATGCGCCGATCACTGCAAGGATGATGGATCCGATCAGGTTGGTGGACTGCAGTCCGATCAGAGCTCCTACCAGAGAACCGACAATCGAACCGACCACGCCAAGAGCCAGGTTCTTTCCCATATCAGAGCTATCCTGATGCATGACCTTGTTTGCAAGCCAGCCTGCAATCAGGCCGACAATCAGAATCCGAATAATCCAGAGCATTGCAATTACCTCCTGAGCCTGTCGGGCTCTGCATTCATCATATGCCTTTCAGAAAATTGTTCAATTCTTCTCTAAGCTCAGAAGTTAGATGATTGTGAGACACATTCAATTCATAACAAGATGGGACATTTTCATTAAACCATCCATGTCATTGATTTCTGGTCTCCTGTATTTCTGCAAGCTTTGCAATTTTCAGCTTCTGCAGGATACCTGGCCTGAAGCGGGAAATGATGAAAGCCAGTACGATTTCCACCAGAAAGATAACCGGTTCTTTATCATTGACGAAGGTCATTTTTCCAACGATGAAGCCTGATACAGCCTCCAGCAGTTTGAGCAATAGATACAGTTCAGCAAATGAAAGAAGCACATTGTACTTCACAGTGAATGTTCTGTGACATTCAGGACACGTGTAAGTATCACGGGAGAAAAATGATTTTCTCTCATCGGCTTCCAGCATTGTTCCGCAATCCGGGCAGGTAAAGTCAGAGTGAGTTTTCATTTCATGAGTCCCTTTCATTCAGCTGTGCGGAGGATCCTCAGAAACAGTATGATCCATCGTCTCATCAGAATTCTATAAGTATTGCTTATCTGGTCTGATTATTGCTCATTCGGCAGCTTTTCGGAGCAGAGCAGACATGTGTTTCTATTCATTCTGGAGAGTTGTATCCTGAAACATTTCAAGCAATACCATGTCTTCCTGATATCTGCTGGGGGAGGCTGTCCTAAGTTTCTCAGGAGCCATGTCACCGTTGTAGTAATAGATGTGCTCGATCATAGGAACCTGCGTGTATGTATAAGTAATCGGAATTGATTTATAGATGTTCCTGCCAAACAGAAGATTCCATTTTGTCGTCTGGATCGTGATATACCTGCTGTGATCATCAAATGTTCCTACTTCGAAATGAGTGATCTGCTTGCCGGTGTAAGCCGCGAAATAATTATCGAACTCTTTATAGACATAAACATTGGGAGCTTCTTCAGTGGTTCCATCAGAGTAGAAATAAGTTCCTCCTGTATCAGAATATCTGACGTTGACAACCTCATTGGAAAGTTTCAGATAAGCCATTGCCAATCCGAGAAGCAGAATCAGAAGAGCGATCAGCAGATTTCTAGACGACTTTTTCATAGGGTCAATCCTCCTTTGCTGTGCCCATCATTGCATATTCAGACTCCTTCAGGAACATTCTGAGTCTATCTGGTCTGATTCTGGTTTATCTGGCTCTCTGATTCAGAACTGCACGGATATTTCCTGAACGATATCCATCATTGGAAAAGCCGTCATATTTTCTGATCAGGTGTCTGATCATCGCCAGTTCTTCCTGATTGAATTCATAGTTATTTCTTTCTGACTTTGCAGGAAGGGTTCTGATATGAAGCAGTATCATCGTTCCCTGACCTGTGATCGTGATCTCTGCGGATCCGGAGGCTTCAGTTCTATGAGGATAGAGCACCTGAATCATGACAGTGATGAGAATTGCCAGATCAGAGAAATCAATCTGTTCCGTGCCGCTGAGCTGATCAATCATCCGAAAACATAAATCAGGATATTCAGCTTGAAGATAGCGAAGTGCAGCATCCAGATATTCATTCTCCAGCCCCTTCACTTCAGATGACTGCCGAAGGCTTTCTGTCAGGAGAGCAGATGCTTCATCTATTCTGTTTTCTTTCAGAAGCCCGATGATCTTCAGAGTCTCTTTCCTCTGCCGATGGTGTTCCTTCAGTGTTTTAATTGCCTGGTCCCTCTGAATCTGCATTGCGGTCCTGCTCTGATTCATATTCACCGTAATCGCCTCCGCCTGCTGCTGGCGCTTCTCATTGAGAATTGTCCGATCAATGAAGAAAACAAAGACCAGCGGATAGATAAATGCAGGGATGATTGCCAGGGGCTGTGCCTTTCCTCGGATTGCTGCAATCATCAGAATCGAAAATCCAGCCGCAATCACAGCATTTCTGGAATCTTCAATCTGTTCAAAATCATGGTATCCGAAATATAAGCGCAGAAATACTGCATAGGAACAGCGGAGAATCAGATACAGCGGACTCACTCCCCAGCTGTAATACAGATCTGTATATTCCGGTGCAAAGCCATGAAGGGAAGAAGAGTATTCCAGAACAACTTGTTCCAGAACCAGGGCACAGACATCAAAAAGAATCGTGATCGCTGTCAGTACTGTGGATTCTTTCCGGTTATCCTCCAGCCCTCCGTAAAACAGGATAAAGTACGCGCAGAATCTGAATGGAATCCAGATCAGAAACGAAGGAAGCATATTCTGCATGCCCGATATAAGCGGAGGAAGAATACGGTCCTGAAGAATCATCGAGAAGCCCGTGATCAGCCAGGAAATCACAAGATACAGATACAGATCCGTTTTTCTGATAGTGTCTTTATGAGCAAACGGAGCAATAGCGAAAATCACTCCGAGGAACATTTCAGATAAAGTGCAAAGTTCCGTCATTGGATTCTCCTCAGAAATACTTCCTGAACATGTCTGCGTTCTCTCCTGCTCGGAAACAGACGTGTTCCGTCATATAATTCCAGTTCTTCCGGAGTTATGCTTCGGACATAATCCAGATTCACAAGTTCAGACTGATTGATCCTGCATAGGTCCGGGAGGATCTCCTGGCAATGCTGGATGGTTTCCGCCACAAGCTGATATTCCATTTCTTTCCCGAAACTGATATAGATGGTTCTGCCTCTTTTTGAAATATACTGCACCATGGAAGGATGAAAAGAGATCACCCCTGTTCTGGTTCTGATCTGCATTGACGGCACAAAATATCTGTTTCTGATTTTCTGAAGACCGGCTGATAATTCTTCATCCGTCATGCTTTTGGTCAGAAATCCAGCAACCTTCGGTGCGAAGGCATCCATAACCCGTTCATTGAAGGATGTAACATATGCAATGAATGATGCATGCATGGAAATCTCCTGAGAGCAGCGGATCCCATCTTCTTCTGCAACCTGGATATCCAGAAGCACAAGCAGGTAATAACTGCTGCTCGCCAGGAATTCAGAGCAGGAAGAAAAGACGGAACATACTGCCTCAGGAAACACCTTGCCTGCAATATTCAGAAGACGCTTCTGATCTTCCTCAGAATCGTCAATGATACAGATCGGATATTGTTTCATGGAGTTCCCCTTGAGTTCAGTATTTCATATTTCCTGGGAAACGACCAGGTATATTTGCTTTCTGCTGCGATCTTGATTAGCATCGGGAGTGTTACGCCTCTAATATGATGTCAATCTTCAGCTCAGGTTGTTTGTCCCTGGGCTGCTCTTTATAATGGGCATTAATTGAGAAAGGAAAAGTCCCGGAGTGACCTTTTATCTGGGCGATAAACACT
>NZ_VUMN01000054.1 GCF_009696165.1 Stecheria intestinalis
TGACTTTGTCTTTGATCTTCTTCATCCGGATCACCTCCAGATGAATGCATTAGTTCGGAAGAGACATGAAATCAATGGGACATTTTCATTTGATCACGTGTGGGACATTTTCATTTAACTATGACACTTCAAAACTTGAGTTCCAGAAAATGTGATATCTGAAATATAGCACGTTGTTTCGATCGCATGCGATGAGTATACAAGCACGATGCAATGCAAGATTCCCTGCACTCTTGATCATAATACCAGCGAGTCTTAGATCCATTTTTTAATAACTAGATCAGAAAATATGATTTATCATTTCTGAATCTGAATCGGATAATTCTCCTTATCGAAAGAAATGGTCTTTCCGGGATGATTGATAATACCGGTAAGCTGAGTAGTATCGGTATCGTCAGCGTCATATAGTTTTACTGCTTCGCTCTGAATCTCTGTAAATGATCCGGAATCCGCAAGCGAGTGCAGATCACCATCGCCATAGTAGAACCATATTTCTGAAATTTCAGGAACTTCTTGATAAGAAGAAGTTGACCAGGCTACTTTCGGATAGCCTTTAATGATCGTGCCGGTTTTCCATGTGGAAGTAAGGTAGATTGTTTTTAATCCATCTTCTCCTATAACGCTGAACGGAGCGAAGTAAGTGGTATTGTCCAGCAGGGAATAGCAGAGAAGATTGTCATATACGGGTGAGATACAGTAATAACCTGGAATATCTGCTTTGACTACTTTATCTCCATCCACATATCCAGCTTCCATCTTCGAGAAAGAGGTATAAGAGCCTTTCGGATGAGTATTGCCGCTGCACCCGGCCAGAGTGAGAATCGATAAGCAGGTGAGCATTTTCAGACCATTGCTGAAGAATTTCATTCCAGTATCCTTCCTTTCTGTTCTACGAAGCTTGTTTTCAGTATGGAACATTCATGCATGATTGATACTCTGATGAGATGAATTCCTCACTTCAGAATAATGAATTCATTCTGATGAAGAACTTCAACTTCCTGTTTCTCTTCATCGGAAACATCAGCAGATCCCATCACGGTGGAATAGTAGCTTGTCATTGCGAATCAGCTGCCAGCCATTGCTTTCCGCAGCGACTTCTCCTCCTTTACCTGGAGCCTCTGAGGTATTGCAAAGCACATAGTTCTGAAAATCCACCCCATCAATCGAAGCAAAGTTCCAGTTGTACCAGTACAAACCATATCTGCTGTCAGATTTCTGGAGCGGGTTGGCAATTTCCTGATTGAAATTCAGCGCAAGGTAGATCCGATCTCCTTCCTCTGCCTTTTCCCCGGTTATCTGCAATTCAAGATCCGGGAGCGGTGACAGAACTCCGACTGATACAGAATCATCAGACTCTGTATCTCGGAAGGCAAACCAGGAATACCCATCTTCCGACGAAAGGTATTCTGCCTGGATCTGATCAGGAAACCTGGTAACTTCTGTTTCCGGTTCAGTATGCTGAATATAAGTCGGTAAGATCGCACTTTCATCGACAGCAGTATAGATGGTTCCAGTATCGGCATCGGTATAAGAAGTCGGTTTAGGAACAGGTGTTTCTGAAGGTTCAGAAGGAACTGCAGTGCTTTCTGGTGCAGCGTTCAGAGATGGAGATGGGCTGCTGGAAACCACTGCTGTTGAAGAACATGCAGTAAGCAATAAAGAACTGAAAACCAGTATGATACTGAAATGATTTCTCATGGCAATGCCTTCCTTCATCACCAACCTAGCAGAAAATCTGATTGGGAACAATGACTGAGTGAACATTTTTCCTTAAGCTTTTCTTAAGTTCCAAAGAAGTTCATCCTTGACCTATCTTCTGAGCACATGATCTTTCCTGGCAGACAGCTAATGATAATTATTGAGTTTCAGTTTCCCAGATAGCCTTCTGCTCTCTGCATGGAATCTTTTCTTGCCTGCCGGTATCCATCTGTTTCTGAAGCAGGGATGACTTCCGAAGCATAGTTCTCCGAAAGTACCAGAACTGTCTCGTACTGGCGATCTGTTCCAAGCGTCATATCCTCACTCAGTTCTATCGTGCTGAAGGCAGATGCAGGATAGCACCCAAGTTCGTTTGCACGGATAGAATAAAGATTCCCGGAAAGCTTGGAAAGATTCAGCAGATACTCCTGGCCAATCATCATCGGAAGATATCCGCAATAAGTGGATTCCATCTCTCCGAGCAGTGAATAGGGTTCAATGACCTGAATCTGCTTTCCCGCTTCCAGCTTTCCTGAAAACGCCTGATTGATCTGCACAGTAGTGATGATGGAACCTCCCGAACACATTCTGGATACAGGAGTTCCTATTATGATCTCTCCTTCCAGAAACGAACTTGCATATTCCTCGATATGATCTCCGTAAGAAAACACAGTTCCGAGCGGACTTACCGTTACCGGATAAACCTGTTCCAGTTGTTCTGAAGGCGTGATCGGATAGCTTCCCCGAAGAAAGAAGCCAGTTCCTGCAGAAAGCAGAGAGAATGCAATCAGTCCGCCAGCTATTTTCTGAAATCCCATGGCATGATCTCTCCTTCCTCAATCGTGATGATGGAATCACTGATCTCCTTCAGTTCATCCAGATCATGATCTACCAGCAGAATCACTTTTTCCTTTGCCCGTTCTTCCCGGATCACATCAAACAGAATCTCTCTTGACTGCAGATCCAGGCTATTCGTAACCTCATCCAGGAGAATCACATCCGGGTCTTCCATGAATGCCTGAATAAGCATCAGCTTCTGCTTCATTCCAAGCGAATAATCTCCGGCTTTCTTGTTTTTCGCTGAACCGAGACCGAATCGATCAAACCAGGAGCGGATCTGTGTATCAGAAACCACCTTCCGGAAAGACGCCAGAAATCGGATATTCGCTAATCCGCTGAGATCATTAATCAGTTCCGGCTTTTCAATCGATACACCGAATCGGAAATCAGAAATCGTATCAGAAGAAACGATCTTTCCGTTATACTTCACGGTTCCTTCTGTAGGCTCCATCAGTCCGCACATGCATTTCAGAAGGACAGACTTTCCGGATCCGTTTCTTCCCTTCAATCCCATTACAGTTCCTCCATTGATGGAGAGATTCACATTCCGGAGAATTTCCTGATTGCCGAATCGCTTGCCGACCTCAGTCAGCTTCAGTTCTCTTTTCGTCATAGTCCCACTTCCTGTTCATCAGAAACAGCAGATACCCGAAGATACCCACTCCCCATCGGATTCTTAATCCGAGAGGCGTATTCAGCACTGGCGTTCCAGCAAGGAATACCCAGTCGTTAATCACTTTCAGCACAATATGAAAAAGAAAGGCCAGAAACGCAGCAGTACTGCAATTCACCCAGCGTAACAGCAGATATCTGATCGCTCCTGCAAACAGGATCACGCACAGGCTGTCTGTCAGAAAGTCAGAAATCATCATTCCATTGAAGCTGGCAATCACAATCGGCAGAACCAGATAGAGCACGCCGAATTCTGCCAGAATCATTAGTTCCGTCAGAAACTGATCATTCTTTCTTCCAGACCGATCTCTTCTGACCTGCACAGACTGCAGATGCAGAATATGATTCGCCTCCATGCATGCAATGAAATACAGTGGAACCATTACCAGCGGAATCACATACTCCCCGCAGGCAGTCAGAAACACATCCCTGCTGTTCCAGCTATAAACGGCATACAGATATACAGAAATCACACAGAGAAGAGAAACTCCGAGGAGAATCTGAACTCTCCGGATTCTCTGCAGAAGCCGGAAACACTCTATTGCCATGGCTTCTCCTTTTCTGCAGCAGACCGGATCATAAACCGGAAGAGCACCAGATAGACCAGTGGACCAATGAAGTTGAAGAAAGACTGAACTGGTTTTGGAACAGTAGCCAGCCAGCTTTTCTGAAGCAGTGATACTGAAGTGAAGTCAAATAACGATCCGAGTCCTCCGGGAACTGCCAGCAGCACAATAGAAAGAACAATCATGACCGCAAACGGACCGATCGCAACTGCCGCCCTGTTTCTGGTAAAGCAGCTGATCAGAAAGCCAGCCATTCCGAAAGCGGCCGCATAACCAGAGATCATGATCACAAAATAGTCAAGGTACAATACCGGGCGGGCAAAATACAGGCTTGGATACATCACTCCGCTGTTCAGATTCAGAGAAACTCCGAACCGGATTTCCGGGCACGCCATTTCTGCAATAATCACATCAAAGAGAAAACAGCAGAGATAGAAAAACAGCACCAGAAGAAACGAACGAGCAGCAGACTCAGCCGCCTTCTGCAGCACGAACTTCTTCCGATCCGTTCTCGTGAAGATTGCTTTTCTGAGCGGATAATATGCATTGAACTGCTTTCCGCAGGCAAATGCCGAAATCAGAGGAATCATCCAGCAGAGGAGGTTCTCAACCAGAGAACTATTCAGCGCATTGAGCACATAAAAATCCAGAACGGAAAGATCCTGAATATTCCGCTGAGACAGAAATCGATAGCACTCTATCCCAAACGCAAATGCCATGATCACCAGCCATTTACTCGAATCAGCTTTTCTATTCTTCATCTGATTATCTGAAGGGGCACTTTCATAGCAGCCCCTGCCTTTCTAGTAAGTCAATGTGCCGTTAATGGTATATCCACCCAGGTTATAATTTGCGCTCTTGAAATACACTTTGTGGACCGTTCTCTCAGTCCTGCCATCGGTGAAGGTTACAGTTGCTCTTCCTCCTCCCTCTGTTGCCATTCCCCAAGTAGTCAGATGTGTTTCAGAGCTATCAACCGCCCAGAAATTTACCTTGTCAATTTTATTCCCAGTTTTCATCAGAGTGACAAAGAGATACTGACCATGGCAATATGCATCGAGATAATATTCTGCAAGCTGCTGACGTGCAGGAATATAGAAATTTACCAGATTCACATTTGTATCTCTAGCAAGAACCGGTACACTGAAGATAGAAAGCAAAAGCAATATTGCGGTGAGAACTTTTCTTATTTTCTTCATAATCGTCCCTTTCCTAATCCCAAATCAAACGTCAAAGAAATTGAGAGAATCATTACCGTCCCGGAAATATCCCGGGATTTATTGAATGCCAGGGCTTCTCATCATAACCTCCTTTCGAAATTTGCATTTCTCCAATGACACATCAGTCAATAGCGTATTATTTGGCTTGAAAGCTAAAAGTCCTTTCTGCCTTTCCTAAGAAATTGTCTAATAAGCGTAAATATCATCCCGCTATGAACAAGCTTTCGGTTAGCCTGGTGGTTTTTTCGCAGTTGCCACTTCTAATTTATTCTTTCCACGTATTCTGAGATAAAACTTCAGTATTTTGACTACATTGAAAGTTTCTATCTTGAAGTAGAAGAAGATTTTGGATCGATGAACTTTTGTGAATACTGGAATGTCATCTGCATGGTATCTTCTTTCCATCACAAACATGATTTCGTCGACAGCATTGCATTTGCGGCTGAACGTACGATCGGAAATAGGATAATCAGGAAGATCAACACTATGAAGCGCATACTGAGCACGAACATCAAAGCACACCATTTCTACGGTTTCATCATCCGTAAAGCCAAACAATTCCTTGATGATCAGAGCACCGATAATGTAATTAGCAGGCACAGCAGGACGAGAAGCGCCATTTCCACTATAAAGGACTTTAAAGGCATTACTGTCAATGGCAGGGAACACATACACGGCAAAGTCATGACCCCAGGACTTCTCCAGAATTCTCAAAGATCTTTCCGACAGCTTTCCGAAACTGCTGTCCATTAAATCTGTGTGTTCAGGTTACTCCAATGTGCCCTATCTACCTATCAAGCGTAGCTATTATCATAACTGCATGGTGTTCCGTTAACAGAGATTAATACTTTTTACGTCCAAGCCAAATTTTCATTATCAAAGGACTAATCTTCAATTTGGTCATGGTATCGTTTTAGTTCAACCTTTGAGATCAAATAACGAGATAAGACATTCCCGCAATTCGAACATTTATTAGTTTTATATGTCAATTTGTAATAAACATTATCTTGATGCCCATAATACCCATGCGTGCAGGTCTCCCATTCCCAGGCGTATTCTACAGTAGTGACCGAATTCGCCGTCATTTTTCCGCACGAAGGACAGGGAGCAGATCTGGCAAAACTGGTAATTGTTGAAGTGGAGACTGCAACAAAGAGAGCAAGTGCTGTAATTATTTTTTCATCTGAATAGTTTCCTTTCATTTAATGGTGAGGATCCTCTGTGACTCAGTATATACAATTGCACTTATCAGTTTACCCATCTTGTTTATTTGGCATGATTTTTGTCTATTTGGTAACTATGTCATAGTTAAATGAAAATGTCCCACACGTGATCAAATGAAAATGTCCCATTGATTTCATGTCTCTTCCGAACTAATGCATTCATCTGGAGGTGATCCAGATGAAGAAGATCAAAGACAAAGTCAAGGCTCTGGAATTACTGCAGCAGAGGGATTCAAACCCTAAGATTACATGCCAGTGGATAGCTGATCAATGCGGTTACAGCAGGAAGCAGATTGAACGATTGTCTACCGAAAGAAAGGAAAAGGATACGTCTGCTATCCTTACTCACGGCAATACCGGAAGAAAGCCGGCAACCACTGCCTCTGACCAAGAGATCGGGTACCTTGAGGAACTTAAGAAGACGTATCCGTCAATCACCATAGCACAATTCAGGGATATCTATCTGGAAGACGTCATCAGAAACAAGGAT
>NZ_VUMN01000055.1 GCF_009696165.1 Stecheria intestinalis
GTTAAAAGTGCATAGTGGCTTAGACATATTGAAATATGGAGAAGCCAGCGTCTTGAGACGCTGGCTAGCACAATAGGCTTATAGCCTTAGAACAAACCACCCGTTTCACGGGTGGTCATGATTGCAGATGATTGACTGAACTCAGTTCTCGTCAACTGCCTTCAGAGCAGCACGAGCGATGTCGTAGTCGGAATCGACAGCCTTCTGATATCCGGTATGAGAATATACGGAGAAGATGTTCTTTCCTTCCTCAGTACCGATGATATCAATCAGGGAATCCTGCAGAGCTGTGATGAATTCGGTGTTGTAGATATCCGGATTAGCCATGGTAACAGCGACGGTATCGTTGTAGATCTTGTCGCCGACACCGATGACATTCAGTTCATTCCAGATGGAATCAGAACGTCCCATGCCCTGCTTGCCGGTGTCATCCTGCTGATCCGTCGGCAGCGTCCACGCTGCTTCGTAATCGTTGCGGCCATCTGCATAGCAGACAATGATGTCGAGGGATTCAGCTGCAGCCTGCTGGAATGCAGAGCCATAGGAATCCAGAGTCTGAACATGATCGAGATCGGTGATCTTCTTGCCATCATAGTTGTTCATGAGCCAGAGAGACGGATAGATGTAGCCAGCAGAGCTGGAAACATTCATGACACCCCAGTTAGCCTGGTTCAGATCATCCCAGGTAAGAGCTTCGCCATTGTTGACCTTTTCAGCAAGCTGCTTGCCATATTCAGACGGAGTAGCATAGATCAGAGAACGATAATAAGTAACCTGCGGTCCATCTTTCTTCGTTGCGTTTGCTTCGCCATTCCAGTCAGCCGGATTGGTGGAGTCATTGGACAGACCATTGCGGGTAGCAGTCAGGACGACATCGCACTCATCAGAATACAGTGCATAAGTTCCGCCCGGCAGCCAGCCTACATCGATTGTGCCAGCAGCGAGAGCTTCACCCGTTGCTTCATAAGAAGTACCGACCGAGATATCGACAGAACCGATGTTGTAGCCCTTGCTTGCCATTTCATCAATGACCAGCTTGTCCAGGCCAGCAGTACCGGTGATGATGACATCAGCGTCCTTGGACGGTACGAACTGGAATGTGAGCTTGTCGATGTCCTTGGATCCCGTTTCAGCAGGTGCTGCCTTGGTCTGAGAACCATCATCAGCGGCAGCAGTTGCGGCTGCGGTAGCTGCCTCTTCAGATGCATCAGAAGATGCTTCGGCGGTTGAGGTTGCTGCAGATCCAGAACTGCAGCCTGCCAGCATTGCGATGGCCAGCAGTGAAGCCAGAGACTTCTTGATTTCCATTTCTTCCTCCTGTGTATTGAACACGTGAACATTATATTTGCATTGCACAAGCTCTTACAATACTGACCATCAAGTAAATTGTTACATGCATTCCTGTAAGAATTTACTTCACCAATGAAGTTGCATTTTCATCAAAAACGAGTAAATTAGCAGATTGTAGCGCTGTTTTTACAGCATTCGGGGGATTATGTTATTACAGCTGTTCCGCCGTAAGGCAGCTTACGGGAAGATCTACTCACCATGTATCGGAAAGATCTATCCGATTACAATGGTTCACGATCACCAGATTTCCGAGCGGATGATCGGTGATGGCTTTGCAGTCATGCCGGAAAACGGCGTGGTGAAAGCTCCGGCAGACGGAGTAGTCACCCGCATTGACTGCAGCGGCAAGCTCTTCCAGATCCGTACTGCTGACGGCCAGTATATCGAAGTAAGAATCGGACTCTGCAGCCGGGATCAGAAAATCCGCGGCCTCAGAATTCTGAAGAACCGCGGAGCCAAGGTACGCCATGGCGAGCCGATCCTGGAACTCGATCTTTCCAGCAATGAGAAGGAATTCGATACCAGCGTCATCACCGTTCTGCCATGTGCAGCCGATCATACGCGCACCGAAATTCATCTGGAGCGCAGCTGCTCGGAACCGATCATCGAATACGGAGAAGACTGAACCGGGAAACCGGTTTTTTCTTTACCAAACCTTAATAAATGCTTTGTGAAATCCTTCCGAAGGGACAGTGCCGGTGTGCTATATTAATAGGCGGTAAGAAAAGGAGAACACATATGAGCAAACCGGTAGTACTGGTAGTTATGGACGGTGTCGGCTGGACAGACAAAGACAACGGAAACGCAGTGCTTCATGCCTACAAGCCGCAGATTGATGAACTGATGACGAAATGGCCGCATACCACGATCAAGGCAAGCGGTACTGCAGTCGGCTTACCGAGCGACAAGGACATGGGCAACTCGGAAGTCGGACATAATGCATTAGGATGCGGGCAGATCTACTCCCAGGGCGCAAAGCTTGTCAATGAGAGCATCGAGTCCGGAAAGATCTACAGCAGCGATGCCTGGAAGGGTGCTGCAGACTATGTGAAGGCACATGATGGAAAGCTGCACTTCATCGGTCTGCTTTCCGATGGCAACGTGCATTCCAACATCTCCCATCTGATCGCAATGATCAAGGAAGCCAAGAAGGAAGGCATCCATGAAGTACGTGTGCATGCCCTGCTCGATGGACGTGATGTTCCGGAAACTTCTGCCCTGAAGTATGTCGATCAGCTCGAGGAAGTATTCAAGGAACTCAATGATGATACATTCCATGGCTGCATCGCTTCGGGCGGCGGCCGTATGGTCATCACGATGGACCGCTATGAAGCAGACTGGTCCATGGTTGAAAAAGGATGGCACATCCATGTGATGGGCGATGGCAGACAGTTCGCTTCCGCAAAAGAAGCAATCGAAACCTACCGCGGTGAAGGCGGCTATACCGATCAGTATCTGCCGGGATTCGTCATTGCCAAGGATGGCAAGCCGGTCGGAACGATTGATGACGGCGATTCCGTGATTCTCTTCAATTTCCGCGGCGACCGTGCAGTCGAGATCTCCAAGGCATTTGATTATATGAACAAGGGCTTCGACAAGTTCCCGATGCCGAAGAAGCCGCAGGTCTACTACGCAGGCATGCTGCAGTATGACGGAGACCTCAAGCTCCCGGATCACTTCCTGGTTGAACCGCCGCACATCGAGCACACGATGTCCGAGTTCCTCGTCAAGAAGGGTGTTTACAGCTATGCATGCTCCGAGACTCAGAAGTTCGGACATGTGACCTACTTCTGGAATGGCAACCGTTCCGAGAAGTTCGATGACAAGCTGGAGACCTGGGAAGAAGTTCCTTCTGATGTCATCCCGTTCGATCTGAAGCCGTGGATGAAGGCAGAAGAAGTCACCGATAAGATGATCGCTGCCATTGAGAGCGGCAAGTATCAGTTCCTGCGCTGCAACTATCCGAATGGCGATATGGTCGGCCATACCGGAAACTATGAAGCAACTCTGATCGGTGTCGAAGCAGTCGACCTGTCTCTGCGCCGCATCATGGATGCCTGCAAAAAAGCAGACTATACGCTCATTGTCGTTGCTGACCATGGCAACTCCGATGAGATGTACGACAAGGGAACCAACCCGGATGGAACACCGAAGCCGAAGACTTCGCATTCCCTGGCAAGAGTTCCGTTCGCCATCTACAACGGACCGGAAGGAACCGAGATCAAGGACGGTGACTTCGGACTTGCCAATGTGGCTGCTACTGTTGTTCAGCTGCTCGGTTTCGAGAAGCCAGAACAGTGGCTCGAATCCATCATCAAGTAATTCAGAATTACTTTCCGGGGAGCGGATATTCCGGCTCCCCGTTTTTATGGGAAAGGAAAACAGAATATGAAGAATCATACCCAGCACGGCGTGAAGCTCTCGGTATTAGCCGTCATCTCTGCTCTGGTATGCACCAGCTGCGGAGAAGCTTCCAGCACTGCAGCTGCTGCTTCGACCTCCAATTCAGGAGGAAGTGAAACCAAGCCGGTTTCTGCTGACATTGAAGTCACGGAATTCACCGGTGACGAGAATATTGATGACATCCGCATCGAGCACATCTCCGGCTCTACCTATGAAGGCTGGATGATGCTCATCCACGACCCGAGCGACATCACCGTCGAAGTCAATCCGAACCTGGCCAGCGGCGGCGCTGCTCCGGATCTGGATACCTATATGAAAGATTTCAATGCCGTTGCAGGCATCAATGCCGGCGGCTTCATCGATGTCGGCGGACATGGCGACGGCAGCCAGCCTCAGGGCATCGTAATCCATAAAGGTCAGCTCGTCTCCGGAAGTCTGACGGAATACTCCGATATCATCGGCATCGATTCAGACAATAAGCTGGTCTGCGCCGGCGCAACTGCTCAGGATGCTCTGAGCTGGGGCGTCCAGGAAGCAGTGACCTTCGGACCGATCTATATCAATAACTACGAAGACGTCTTCGATTACAGCACCACGAACCTGGCGATGCTCAATCCTCGTACTGCCATCGGCCAGGCAGGTGACGGAACCTTCCTGCTTCTGGTCATCGATGGCAGAGGACCTTCTTCCTTCGGCGCAGAATACGGCGATGTCGTGAAGGTATTCCAGGCCTATGATGCCATCAATGCCGCAAACCTCGACGGCGGCAACTCCAGTGCCATGATGTATAACGGCGAATACGTGAACAACACCGTATCCATGTACGGATCACGCAATCTGCCTACCGTATTCCTGGTCAAGGAAGGGGAGGGAAACAACTGATGAGCGCACGCATTTCATGGAAGAAAGCAATCGCAGTCATCTCTGCTGCAGCTGTCAGCGGCCTTGTCTTCGGAAGAGTGATGCCGAAGAACCTCATCAGCGCCACTGCTGAAGAAGCAGCTGCTCCGGCAGATCTGATCAAGGAATACATCGGCGCATACCAGGCTGGTACTGACCTCTATACCGAATCCCTGAAGGTTGTTGATCACCTCAATACCGAAAACGACTACAACGCTGCCCTGAATTCAGTCTATGACGGACTTTCCAGCGTGCAGTATTCCATTGTCAACGACAGCGATACCGTCAAGGAATACAAGCTCTACAATTCCGACAATGTCCATATCGCAAATCTCCGTTCTGTTCAGCAGAGCGATGGAACATGGGCAACTGCAACCATTTTCAACGAACAGAAAGACTATACCATTGAAGTTCCGACCGGTCTCTCCATCACGATCAACGGACTTGATGCTGGTGCTCACCAGACCAAGACAGCAGTTCCGGCAGACAATTACAGCGGCCTCTCGGATACCTCTTCTGCACCGCTTGTCGATGTCTATGAAGCCGATGGCATGATCAGCGAACCGACTGTCGAAGTAAGCGGCAAGAGCGGATACACCACGATCAAGGACGTCACCAGCAATACGATCTATGTCGGCGAAGACTCAGCTTCTGATACCGATCTCGCCAATACGCTGATCAGCGACGCCAAGATCTGCGCAGGCTGGCCTGCCCAGGACAACGGCATCGGAGCCGTTGCGGCAATCTCCATCACCGACAGCGACTTCTATCAGAGAGTCTCCGGAGTTCAGAACCAGTGGTTTACTGCCCATGGAACCCCTGCCTATTCCAATGAAGCAGCACTGAAGATCGTCAAGCAGTCAGATGATTCCCTGATTGCCAATGTCATCTTCGACTACTACGCTTCCAATGGAGATGTCGACCGGACCTGGCATTGCGGCTATCAGATGACGATGCTCAATGTBGGAGGCACCTGGAAAATCGCAGGCTTCGGCGTCGACAGCACGCTGAACCCTAATCAGAAGACATACTGATCTGAAACAGACAGGAAACCGATTCCAGAGCGGAGTCGGTTTTTTTAGTACACCCGACATGGGTGATAACTCGAGGGTGAAAGTCCCTTGCGCATGTATAGCGGCATGATTCAAAGCGCTAGCCAAAGGCAACGTGGACATCGTGAGGTGTCAACGGAAGGAAGCCG
>NZ_VUMN01000056.1 GCF_009696165.1 Stecheria intestinalis
GGCAGAAGGGCTTTCGGCAAGAGAAGTTAAAGCCTATTGCTATGCAAATGCTAGGTTTTTGATGTATATCCAACTGCACGGTTACGAAACTATTGAACAGTTAGATTATGATGTGCTGTTGAAATTTTCCGTGGACGACACTCACGAAACGGCAACTGCCAAGCGAAAATTCAACGCAAAAATCCGACGCTTTCTTGCTTATGAAGCCAATAAGGGAAAATGTTCCATTGGTCATGCGTTTATTTTGAATCATCTTCTGATCCCAAAAGTGGTATTGGAAGATGATTTTCTTTCGAATGATGTTCCTAAGGGAAAAGCAGAATTATTGTGGCCGAAAATTGAACAGTTCGGCAAAAAACTGGGTGATATCGGTTATTCAAAGAACACCATAAGGATATCCAGACATTTTCTGATTCTGCTATTTTTGTTCTTTGACATGTTTGATCTAGCTTACAGCGAAATGACTGCACTGCAGTGGTTTGACCACGTTAAGCATCAGTTCAATTCTAGCTGGATATCGATGAATCGAATTCTGAATCAGTTCTTTTTGTTTTACAAGTCCGGAGATATTTGCTTGTCACAAACTGCTTTTCCTCGAGCAGAGCAGATGATCGATACGATACCGCAATGGTGCCGACCTAGTGTTGATGAATTCCTGAAATTGCTAGAGCGAGAAGGCAGAGAGGCTTCAACGGTAATGATGTATCGTTCAAGCATCTGCCGTTTCTGCTCTTTCTTGGGTCAAACAAATATTAACAGCTTCGCGGAAATCACTGCAGAAGATATCATCAATTTTAACTTACAGGATATTCATTCAACCCCAGATGGGAAAGCAGCTTATAACAGCCGCATCCGGAATTTTCTGCTTCATTTAACTGATCAGAAGATCATTACGAATAAATACCTTTATCGTGCAGTTCCAATTATCAGCGCGCCTAGGAGAAGAATTGCCGAAATACTAACGGATAATGAAATCAGACAGATCTGGTCGGTTGATATCGATAAACTTGATCCGCTTTCCCTGCGTGATTACTGCATGGTTTCTATTGGCCTAGGCATGGGATTAAGAAGCTCTGATATTGCAAATCTCAAATTCACTGATATTAACTGGCAGAAACAGTCAATCTCTTTTACGCAGCAGAAAACAGGAAAAGCTCAGATTATGCCGATGCCGGTGAGAGTTGGTAATGCTATTTTCAAGTATCTTTGCGAAGGACGCCCTAAGGGGAATTACTCCACCTATATTTTCATCAATCATCGAAAACCGTTTGGTCGTCTTACCAGAGGTGTACTCGAGCGGGCATTACACCGGTTTATTGATAATTCTGATCACCTTCACGGCTTTCATATCCTCCGGAAAACTTTCTCTACACTGATGCTCCGGGGAAACAATGAGATATCGGTGATCTCAGATGCACTTGGACATAAGACCGATAATACGCTGAGCGAGTACCTGTCCATAGATGAGGAGCGGATCCGTTTGTGCCCGCTTTCTCTGGAAATGCTTGGTATTCCGTTGAAAGAAGGTGTATTTCGATGACACGTACATTTGAATTCAAGAGCGTGTTTGCGCCATATATCCAGCAGATGATTGAGGTCAGACATAGTCAGGGTTACATCTTCGAAGAACAAGCTTATCAGCTTTCTCGGTTCGATAAGTACTGCGTTCAGAAAAACATCACTGAATCGAACGTCACAAGAGCCCTGTTCGAAAGCTGGGCAGCACGACTTCCTGATGAAGGATCGACAGCACATTATGATCGTGTCAGAGAACTGCGGTCTTTCTGCATTTTTATGAATACGCTTGGTTTTCAATTCTGGTTCCCACATGTACTTCCAAAGCCAAGTAAGAATATCCCATATCTGATGGATGACAGTGATATTTGTGCGTTTTTTGAAGTACTTGATAAAAGAACTCCGATTTCAACATATCCTGGACCGCAGAGAGTGAATGTTGAATACAAAGTAATATTCCGGCTGATTATATGCTGCGGGTTAAGAAATTCCGAGGCTGCAGAATTGAAGACTGATGATGTGAACCTTTCAAATGGCACTTTTAAAGTAATCCATTCCAAAGGAGATAAGGACCGGATTGTTTATATGGCAGAAGACGTTCGGATTCTTTGCGGCCAGTATTATCAATGGCTGGTAAAGACATTAGGATATACTCCGATCTGGTTTTTCCCAGGTATTCACCCTGATAAACATATCCATAAATCCACATTGTGCACAGTATTCAGCGAAACCTGGAAACAGACAGATAATTCCCGATGCTGCGATAAAAAGCCAACTGTTCACGGAATGCGCCATTTCTTCGTCATCAAACGCATGCATACATGGATCAGAGAAGAACGGTCTTTAAATGTCATGATGCCATATTTAAGCAGTTATCTTGGACACGGAGAGCCTTCGGATACTTTCTACTACTACCATCAGCTGGAAGAAATCTTTGGAGAGATTCATAAGAAAGATCAGATCTCCGCTCAGCTGATTCCAGAGGTAAAACACTATGAATGATAAGAAATTTGAAGATCTCTTTTTCTCAAAGACAAGAGATTATCTTGATCAGTATCTTACACGGCAATGCTGTAGAAGTCCGCAGACCGTACGTGCATATCGAGATGCTCTCACTGTATTCCGAAGATTTATTTCCAAAAAGAAGGGAATTCCGATTAGCAGATTCACTTTTGACGATTGTACGCACGAGTTTATTCTGGACTATATCGAGTTTCTCCTGACGGAAGGTTGTGCCCGCAGCACATGTAATCAGAGACTTGCGGCTTTGAAATCATATTTATGGTATGCAAGTGACTGTGATGTTTCTCTGCAGCAGATTGCTTTGTCGATTTCCCATGTTCCGTTCTTGAAAGAATCGGAAATAATCCGCGAAACTATCAGTGAAGAAGACATGAAAGCTCTTCTTGCGGCGCCTGGGAATTCTCGAATTGGCATCAGAGATACAGCCATCATGGTAATTCTCTACGATTCGGCAATCCGCCTAAGCGAATTGCTGAACCTGAAATTATCGGATGTGAATATGAAAAAAGAATATCCCTATCTGCGAATTCATGGTAAGGGTGATAAGGAACGATGCGTAACGATTACCAATCAAACAGTCGATCACATTCAAAATTACCTGACCTGCTTTCATACAGACCCATTCATTCAAACGGATTACCTGTTTTACACTGTAATTCACGGACAGGCAAATCGCATGTCACCCGGGAATGTAGAACGGATTCTGAACAAATACGCTTCCATTATCAGACCAGATCATCCAAATCTTTCTGACCGCATTTATCCGCATATGATGAGGCGGACTCGTGCCACTCAACTGTACAGGCAGGACGTTGATCTGGAACTGGTATCCAGAATCCTTGGCCATTCTTCTACAGAAACAACACGAATTTATGCAAAGCCTTCTTTGGATATGATGAAAGAGGCCATGGAAAAAGCGAGTGGGCAATATATCCCCAAAGAAGAGAAAGTATGGCCTGATGATGAAGATGAACTAGCAAAGTTATTCGGACTCAGATAAGATTATCCTCATCTTCCTGCATAATAGCTTTCTAAAATAGGCGGCTCAGAGAAAAATGAGGATAATAATAATGTGAGGATAACGCAAGATTGTTGGATAAGGCGACTTCTCCGTCTTTCAGATAATTCATCAGGTATTCCCACTGATTGTTCAGATAAGTAACTGCCTCTCCAAGCTTGCCGGTCTGCAGATAAGTTACTTTCAGATAGTTATTGTATTCATGGATTTCCTCCATGATCGGTCTGGCCTTCTCATTGCGGACTTCTTTGATTCTTTCGGGATCCGCCTGTTCAGCTTTAAGGCTTCGCTCAATATCAAACAGCTTGTCCATCTTTGCGACCATCTTAAAAGTATCCGCAAATCTCGGATATTGTCTTAGTATCTTTTCTTTTTCGCCTTTCTGCTTCGCTTTTTTGAATGCACTGTAGGTTTCCTTGTCTGCAGTCATGGCATCAAAGAATTTTCGGCGAGCATGACCCATACATCCGACTTTCATCAGAGCGGGCAAGTAATTTGTATATGCCTGATACCCATCTGATTGAATCATTCCATGAAACTGTGTCCCCAGTATTTCGTAGAGGAAAGACTGTTCTCGAGTTTTGCTATAAAAGAACAGAGCCATCTGTCTCTTTTCAAACGGTCCTGTCAGCGCTCCCCAGATTCTGCACGCCTGCCGTCCCTCTTTCTGCAGCCATTCAAGAACTTCCAGTTCCGTTTCATCCATGTTCACAACATGGCACTGTCTGAGATCTGCAGTCATTCGATCAATGACTGCTTTCAGGTATTTCTCTCCGCAGTGAATCACCAGCTGGCAGATATATTGTTTAGAGAGTGGAATTCCGTTATTCGAAAGATGCTTCGCAATCCGGTCAAAAGGAAGACCGAGAATGTACTTCTCATACGCAAAATGTGCAGGGAGTTCCGGAGAAGCAGGAGAATTCTTAATCATCCGCTTCGGTTTCTTTTCCTTCGGCACTTCATGAATGATCGTTTTCTCTTCGCCTTCTTCAGTGATGAAGGTATAGGCAAAACGATGGCAGATGATTTCTTCCGTATAGTATTCCGCTCTCTGGTAATGAGAAATGCGGATTACCTCAGGCGCAATCTCCTTCATCTTATGACCATCCACTTCAGTGGATTCAGGGTAAAGATCGGTTCTCTTCTTTAC
>NZ_VUMN01000057.1 GCF_009696165.1 Stecheria intestinalis
CATCCGGCGATGTGACGCCACAGGAGGTATAATCCTCGCTAGCAGAAACCAGGAGGCTTATATGAGCACGCTTGTACTGGTGGAGGCAGTCACAAGCCTCGGCCCTTTACGGGACGGGGTAATTGACGACGGTCCTAGCCTTTCTTCCAGCAACGAGATTAATTCAGGAACATCTCCCTGTTTTTAGAACAGGTTTATAAACACGGTAATAACAAGAGAATTAATAAAATCCGCAAACAGACTGCCCACAATCGGGATCAGAAGGTAGGCCTTAATCGAATTGCCATAGCGGTTGGTAATGGCAGACATGTTTGCCATCGCATTCGGCGTTGCGCCCATGCCGAAGCCGCAGACACCCGCCGCAATGACAGCCGCATCATAATCGCCGCCCATGAGCCGGAACACGACAAAACGTGTATATACAAACATGAATACGGTCTGACAGCCCAGCAGCAGTACGAGCGGTCCCGCAAGATCCGCCAGCTGCCAGAATTTCAGAGTAATCATCGCGATGCCCAGAAACAGCGACAGACACAGGCTGCCGAAATCATTGATCTCATCCATATGAATGGTGAACGAATGCGTGTATTCACTGATGTTGCGGAACACTGCTGCCGCAATCATGGCACCGATATACACCGGAAAGGTCATCCCCGTCCTGGAAAGCAGCCACGAAAGAACCGTTCCGATGCCTGCTGCAAGAATAATCTGGTAAACCGCCGGCGCATAATCGGAAAGGGAAAGCTTTTCTTCCTTCTTCACCTGTTCACCTTCCTCCGTTTTCGGCGAAAGATGGTTCTTCTGAATCAGCGCATTGCCTAACGGCCCGCCCATGGAGGAACCTGCAATCAGGCCGAAGGTTGCGGCCGCTGTACACATCGTGGTCGCACCGCTGACGCCAAAGTCTTCCAGCACCGGTCCGAAGGCACCGGCCGTCCCATGGCCGCCGACCATCGGAATGGAGCCGGTCGTCAGGCCGATCAATGGGGACAGCCCCATGGCGGAAGCAGCGCCAACCGCAATCACATTCTGAAGCACAATCAGGAAGATCACCAGAACCAGGAACACAGCCAGATCCTTCCCCCCCTGCTTCAGCACCTTGAGATTTGCCTGAAAGCCGACCGATGTAAAAAAGAACACCATCGCAACTTCCCGCAGCGAATCATCAAAATCAATATCCATCAGATTCGTCACATGCAGAATGGTTGTAAGAATCGCAAACACAAAGCCGCCCGCAACCGGTGCCGGAATGCAGAACGTCTTCAGAAACTTCACACGATTGCACAGCCATTGTCCAAAGAACAGCACCGCCACCGCAACGGCAAGCGTCTGATACTGATCGAGAGAAACCGACATCACTCATTTCCCCCGAGAGAGATACCGTTCTCTTTGTAATACTTCTCGGCACCGGCATGGAACGGGATCGTAATTCCTTCCACCGCCGTCTCTTTCGTGATTTCTTCGCGCAACCCGATCTGTTTTCCGATGTCATCAATATTGTCAAACAGCACGAGGCACATGCCGTATACCGCATCTTCCGGCGTCTCATCGGACGCCAGCAGCACTGCCTTTACACCCAGGGTTCTGACCGCGGACATTCCTTCATAGGTGCCGGCGGGAACCGTCGCTTCCACATAACCGTCGAACGTGTTGCGGATGCGTTCGATTTCGTCATCGGACAGCGACAGGAGGCGAATCGCAGAAGCATTGTCCGCATAGATCTGTACCGGGGCTCCGGCAGTGATGAACATCGCGTCAATACTTCCATCGAGAAGATGACTCATTGCATCGCTGTAATCATAATTTTCCATCTGGATATTGCCGCTCTGCAGACCAACAGATGACAGAATCTGTCTGGCGTTGCGCTCGGTTCCGCTGTCTTCCTGTCCGATGGATACCGTTTTGTTTTCGAGATCATCGAGACTCTCGATATCAGAATTCTTCAGAACAGCGATCTGCACATCCTCCGTCCATAACGATGCGACAGCGGAATATCCCTGATAGCCATTGTCAGAGTCTCCCGTCAGTTCTTCGCCGTAATACATCTCATTGGTGACATCGCTCTGGGCAATTCCCACCCGGATATAGCCTTCGGAAAGAAGACGGATATTGGCCGCACTGCCTGACGTCTCCTTGACCTGGAGCGTATAGTTTTTGTCATTTTCATTGGCTGCTTCACTCAGCAGCGTTCCGAAAGCGTAATAAAGTCCGCTTGAATCCGCCGTTCCAAAGCGAATGGTCTGCCTGCTGACACAGCCTGTCAGCAAAGAAGCCAGCAATGCTGCCGTGATCCCTCGTTTCATCTTCATTCCCTCCCGCTATCTGTTATACATTATCCTGGATACCCGTTGTCTAGGGCTTGTATCTTTTCCTTGAGAAACCACGGATTGTTCCTGCGCCAGTACTGATTCAGGAGGCGTGGATGCGTAATGGGGAAAAAACGTGGAAGATAGTCCGCATAATGCCGCACCGTTTCCGTAAGATTCTGTTTCTGTCTGTCCTTGAGAGAATAGAAACACGCATAGCGGCCGATCAGAATTGTCAGTTCCATGTGCAGCATGAGCGCCAGCAAATCCGCATGGTACCTTTCAGTGATGAACGAACGCGGCGGAAGGTCTCCGCTTTTTCCTTTGCCGGGATCATAGAAATCCATCGGCAGAATACCGGTATATGGTCCGCAGAACGTTTCCGGATCCATGCCAAGCCATTCCATCAGTGTCCTGCCCGAGGCATCATGGAACGGGATCAGAGATTCCTCAACCTTATAGACGGAAATGGCAATTTTCCCATCATTCGAACGGATGTTCTTCAGGGTTATTTCCAGAAACACGTCACCGACAAGCAGCTTCCCGTCTGCTGTGACATCCTTGAAGGCAGCAGGAACCACATTCGGCTCACCATCTGCGCAGGCTGCAAGATCCCACATGCTTGTTTTCAGCAATTCAGCTGCATCTTCATTCATCATCATTCACACATCCGTTAATCTCATTGCTCTTTGAGCATGCTCAGTATAGGAAAGATGCTACCAAACAGGCAGGATATTAGCAATTTCAATAGTCACTAATCATAGCAATGCTTACGGCTGCGGCCTTGCCTGTCANGAGATGAATGCTTTTTCTTCCGCCTTCGCAGTGACTTCTTTCTGTATTGCACGTCGTGTATAGAGAAATGCAGCTCCTTCCGCCGCCCAGAAGGCAAACCATGTCCAGGGAAGACCTGCAAACTTCGTTAACACATACATCAGCGGAATCAGGATTCCCAGCTGACGCAGGAAGCCGGCGACCATACTGATGGTACCATTGCCAAGCCCCGAGCCCAGATACCACCAGACAATCGTCAGGGTCGAAAATATAAACGTCACGCTGATGATGCGAAGCGCCGGGATACCATAGGCAAGCATTTCATCGGACGCCGAAAACAGCGACAGAAGCTGCGCAGGAACTGCCATGAATACAGCCGTTCCGATCAGAGCAAATACAATCGCCGAACGTGTCAGGATCCGCTTCAGGGAAACGATCCGGTCTCCATTGCCTGCGCCAAGGTTGTAGCCCGTGATCGGAATCGCAGCCTGTCCCAGCCCGTTCATCGGCATCATGAGGAAATTCTGAAGCTTGTAATAGACACCGAACGTCGCAACTGCCGTTGACGATACGCCGAGCAGAATCCAGTTGGCCGCATAGTTCATGAAGGCACCGATTGCCTGCATGATGATGGTCGGAAAACCGATGCGGAAAATATCCTTCACATCCTGCCAGCGAAATACATAGCCTTTCAGATGGACATGGATCACCGGGTTGCGGAAGCGGTTGAACAGCAGAGCCGCCATGGCACTGAGGGACTGGGCAATGACCGTCGCCGCCGCGGCACCTGCAACCCCCATTTCCGGGCAGCCGAAATAGCCGAAAATCATAATCGGATCCAGCACAATGTTTACCGCCGCTCCAATAATCAATGAGATCATCGAAAGAACCGGATCGCCGACCGCCTGCAGCAGACGCTGTGCATAGGTCTGCAGAAACAGGCCCCAGCACCATACAAGGTTGATTGAAAGATAAGAGAGACATGCACGCATCAGATCCGGATCATCCGTCAGCATCGCGGCAATCTGCTGTTTGGCAAACACACCAAGCAGGCAGAACACCAGCGACTCGGCAAGAACGATGATCAGGCCCGTTCCTGCCGCCTGACAGGCTTCCTCTGTCCGTTTCTGTCCAAGGCGCCTTGAGCGCAGTGCATTCATACCGACAGCGGTGCCGACACCGGCCGCAATCATCAGAAACTGCACCGGATATACCAGCGTCGTCGCTGTCAGTGCCTCCTCCGAATAGCCGGCGACAAACATTGAGTACACAATGTTATAGAGCGACTGTATCAGCAGTGACATCATCAGGGGAACCGACATCTGCATCAGCAGCTTCCCCATGGGCATGACGCCCATCTTGTTCTGTTTTGTACCTTCCATTCATAGCTGTTAAGATTTTTTGAAAATGTCCCATCTTGTTATAAAACTTTGATGTATCACAATCATTTAGTTTTTTCTTCCGACATCTCATTGAGAACTTTCTGAAGTTCTTTCTCGTTATTAACTGAATAGAT
>NZ_VUMN01000058.1 GCF_009696165.1 Stecheria intestinalis
AGGCGGCCTTTTAAGTTTAAGGTGAAAGCGTGGGGCTTAACCCCATAAAGCCTTAGATACTGGGAGGCTAGAGTACTGGAGAGGAAAGTAGAATTCCATGTGTAGCGGTAAAATGCGTAGATATATGGAGGAATACCGGTGGCGAAGGCGGCTTTCTAGACAGTAACTGACGCTGAGGCACGAAAGCGTGGGGAGCAAATAGGATTAGATACCCTAGTAGTCCACGCTGTAAACGATGAATGCTAAGTATCGGGGCGACCCGGTGCTGCAGCCAACGCAATAAGCATTCCGCCTGTGGAGTATGCACGCAAGTGTGAAACATAAAGGAATTGACGGGGGCCCGCACAAGCGGTGGAGTATGTGGTTTAATTCGACGCAACGCGAAGAACCTTACCAGGCCTTGACATCCCTTGCAGAGGTGTAGAGATACATCCGAGGTTATCAAGGAGACAGGTGGTGCATGGTTGTCGTCAGCTCGTGTCGTGAGATGTTGGGTTAAGTCCCGCAACGAGCGCAACCCTTGTCTTCAGTTACCATCATTAAGTTGGGGACTCTGAAGAGACTGCTGGTGATAAACCGGAGGAAGGTGGGGATGACGTCAAATCATCATGCCCCTTATGGCCTGGGCTACACACGTACTACAATGGCGTATACAACGAGGAGCGACACTGCGAAGTGAAGCAAATCTCTTAAAGTACGTCTCAGTTCGGATTGAAGTCTGCAACCCGACTTCATGAAGCTGGAATCGCTAGTAATCGCGGATCAGCATGCCGCGGTGAATACGTTCTCGGGCCTTGTACACACCGCCCGTCATACCATGAGAGTTGGCAATACCCGAAGCCGGTGGCCTAACCGCAAGGAAGGAGCCGTCGAAGGTAGGGCTGATGATTGGGGTCAAGTCGTAACAAGGTATCCCTACGAGAACGTGGGGATGGATCACCTCCTTTCTAAGGAGAAAAAAAGGAAGTACAAGAAACGTTTTTCCCACGTAGCGGAAATTCCTGGTCAGTTTTGAGAGATCTGAAAGGATATCTCAATTGTTCTTTGAAAACTGAATAACAGAAGAAACAAACAAACAGATAGAAAGACAGCAAGAAAGTCTTTCTGTATAGTTGAAGAAAACCAAGTTTGGAAGCCAGTCTATTGAATGGCGGAAGAAACTTGGAAGCAGTTCTCTAAAAAGATTAAATAAGCAAGAGCGTACGGCGGATGTCTTGGCATATAGAGCAGAAGAAGGACGCAGTGAACGGCGAAACGCCTCGGGGAGTCGTAAACAGGCAACGATCCGGGGGTATCCGAATGGGGAAACCCGCCTGAAGTAATGTTCAGGCATCCTGGCAGAATACATAAAGCCAGAGAAGAGAACCCAGGGAATTGAAACATCTTAGTACCTGGAGGAAAAGAAAACAACAGTGATTCCGAGAGTAGTGGCGAGCGAAATCGGAGCAGCCTAAACCAGTCTTAGGGCTGGGGTTGAAGGACCGCGATAAGTTATGAGCGAAGGATAGTCGAAGTGCATTGAAAGGCACAGCGAAGAGGGTGCAGCTCCCGTAGACGAAATCCGAAGCGAGGCGAGCGGGATCCTGAGTACGACGGGGCACGTGGAACCCTGTCGGAAGCAACCGGGACCATCCGGTAAGGCTAAATACTCCTATATGACCGATAGTGCACCAGTACCATGAGGGAAAGATGAAAAGAACCGCGGGAGCGGAGTGAAAGAGATCCTGAAACCGTATGCTTACAAGAAGTCAGAGCACATTCATGTGTGATGGCGTGCCTTTTGTAGAATGAACCGGCGAGTTATCCTTGCATGCGAGGTTAAGCAGACAATGCGGAGCCGCAGCGAAAGCGAATCTTAACAGGGTGTTAAGTATGCAGGGATAGACCCGAAGCTGTAGTGATCTAGTCATGAGCAGGTTGAAGGTTGGGTGATTCCAACTGGAGGACCGAACCGACCCTCGTTGAAAAGCTGGCGGATGACTTGTGATTAGCGGAGAAATTCCAATCGAACGCAGCGATAGCTGGTTCTCCCCGAAATAGCTTTAGGGCTAGCGTTGGGTGAAACTTGATGGAGGTAGAGCACTGAATTCATGCGGGTGGCATCTAGCCATACCAATTGAAATCAAACTCCGAATGCCATGAAGCAATACCCGGCAGTCAGACTGCGAGTGATAAGGTCCGTGGTCAAAAGGGAAACAGCCCAGATCATCAGATAAGGTCCCAAAATCTATGCTAAGTGGGAAAGGATGTGGAGACGCATAAACAGCTAGGAGGTTGGCTCAGAAGCAGCCATCCTTGAAAGAGTGCGTAACAGCTCACTAGTCGAGTATCTCTGCGCCGAAAATTTACCGGGGCTAAGCATAGTACCGAATCTATGGATTTGATGCAAATCAAGTGGTAGGGGAGCGTTCCGGACCGCATTGAAGCGATACCGTAAGGAGTCGTGGAGCGTCCGGAAGTGAGAATGCCGGTGTGAGTAGCGAGATGCAGGTGAGAATCCTGCACAGCGTATGTCCAAGGTTTCCAGGGGAAGGTTCGTCCGCCCTGGGTAAGCCGGGAACTAAGGCGAGGCCGAGAGGCGTAGCCGATGACGAGCAGGTTGATATTCCTGCGCCCGCGCACGAAATGATGGAGTGACAGAGAAGGTTAGTACTAGTCCTTAATGGATTGGGCAGGGCATGTGTATAGCAGGCTGACAGGCAAATCCGTCAGCGGAATGGAAGACATGAACCAAGCGAACGCGCAAGCAAGTAGTGAAATGTACGATACCAGCTCTCAGGAAAAGCTTCTAGTGTTAATTCGTGAGCGGCCCGTACCAAAACCGACACAGGTGGACGAGGCGAGTAGCCTCAGCTGAGCGAGAGAACTGTTGCCAAGGAACTCTGCAATTTGACCCCGTACGTTAGCTATAAGGGGTACTCGAAAGAGTCACAGTAAATAGGCCCTAGCAACTGTTTAACTAAAACATAGCTCTCTGCTAAGCCGTAAGGCGAAGTATAGGGGGTGACACCTGCCCGGTGCTGGAAGGTCAAAAGGATGTGTCAGGAGCAATCCGAAGCGCTGAATTGAAGCCCCAGTGAACGGCGGCCGTAACTATAACGGTCCTAAGGTAGCGAAATTCCTTGTCAGGTAAGTTCTGACCCGCACGAAAGGTGTAATGATTTGGGCACTGTCTCGGCAGCAGACTCGGTGAAATCTTAGTACCTGTGAAGATGCAGGTTACCCGCAACTAGACGGAAAGACCCCATGGAGCTTTACTGTAGTCTGCTATTGAGTTTCGGTTAACTATGCACAGAATAGGTGGGAGACATTGAGACTGGTCCTTCGGGATCAGAGGAGTCACCGTTGGGATACCACTCTTATTTAACTGAAATTCTAACTATATACCGTAAACCGGGTATGGGACCGTGGCAGATGGGCAGTTTGACTGGGGCGGTCGCCTCCCAAAGAGTAACGGAGGCGCTCAAAGGTACTCTCAGAATGGTTGGAAATCATTCGTCGAGCGTAAATGCAGAAGAGTGCTTGACTGCGAGACAAACAGGTCGAGCAGGGACGAAAGTCGGAATTAGTGATCCGGCGGTGCAGAATGGAATGGCCGTCGCTTAACGGATAAAAGCTACCCTGGGGATAACAGGCTGATCTCCCCCAAGAGTTCACATCGACGGGGAGGTTTGGCACCTCGATGTCGGCTCATCGCATCCTGGAGGTGAATTCGCTTCCAAGGGTTGGGCTGTCCGCCCATTAAAGCGGTACGCGAGCTGGGTTCAAAACGTCGTGAGACAGTTTGGTCCCTATCTGTTGTGGGCGTTGGAAGTTTGAGGAGAGCTGTCCCTAGTACGAGAGGACCAGGATGGACGTTCCTACGGTGCACCAGTTGTCACGCCAGTGGCACAGCTGGATAGCTGAGAACGGCTGAGATAAACGCTGAAGGCATCTAAGCGCGAAACCAACTCCAAGATGAGACTTCCCTTCGAAAGAAATAAGACCCCTTGAAGACGACGAGGTTGATAGGTCAGAGGTGTAAGTGCCGTGAGGCATTGAGCTGACTGATCCTAATAGGTCGAAGATTTAATCACACGAGAGAACGCCACAATACGGAAAGACGAAGCAGTCTGAAGTCTGGAGAAATCTGTTATTCAGTTTTCAGGGAGCAATCTCTGGAAGAAATCCGGTGACGATACCGCAGTGGTCACACCTGTTCCCATCCCGAACACAGAAGTTAAGCACTGCAGGGGCGAAAATAGCTGAGCGGACCTCAGTGAAACAAGCACGCTGCCGGGTAATCGATGGAAGAGCTTCTGCTCTTCCTCTTTTTTTTATGTTACTCTGGAGCA
>NZ_VUMN01000059.1 GCF_009696165.1 Stecheria intestinalis
TTTCGTCAGTCTTCTTTCCTTATCGGAATTTGACGTTCTTTTTCGTTGCTTAATTCCTGTTCAGTTTTCAAAGATCTCTCGCATCGGCTCTCGCCGTGCAATTCAAGAGATTATCACTTCTGCACGCTCCTGTCAATTACTTTCTGAGAAATTCCTTTCTCATTTATCCTTGCCCAGGCTCTCTCGCCGCGTGCTCAAAGAATATAGCATCCCTCTCTCCCTTTAGTCAATTAGTTTTTTTCATTTTTTCAATAAGTGATTGGGTGACCTATCTATAAAAAGCAGAAAAAAATCGTCAGAGTGACTGACGATTCATCTTCTGATACATATGATAGTAAGACTCGATGCAATCCTGATTGAATGGATCCTCTCCCTTATCCATCGAATCGATCAGTTTCTGCATCTCATGTTCGACAATCTGCATGACCTCCGGGGGATAGTTCATCTGCTTCGCATGCATTGCATATTCCCCTTCATCCAGAATCTGGTAGGAATTATCGGGGTACAGCTTCACATCGAGATCATAATCGATATTCTTGATCGCTTCCCCATCCCATAAACTCGGGGAAGCAAGATTGCAGTAATAATAGATTCCGTTTTTCCGGATCATGGAAATCACGTTATACCAGCGATGGCTCCAGAAGAAGCAGACGGCAGGTTCCCTCGTGAACCATTTCCGTCCATCCGCCTCAATGACCCAGGCTTTATTTGTTACTGCAACAATCCGGTTCTCATTTGCTTCCAGGATAAAGCCCTTGCACCAGGTCCGGTGCAGGCTTCCATTATGCTTAAAACTCTGTATATATACTTCTGACCCGACACTCGGCAGCTGCGGCATGAAAATGCTCCTTTCCGCGGTACTATTTTACTCCAAAGCATCTGAATGGCAAAAGTACCTGTCCTGCCTACGAAAAAGTGCCCCGCAGAGGGGCACCGTCAGGCTTTTTTCACAAAGCGGATTCCGGATTTTCCCAGACGATCGATAATCATCGGCACCACGAAGATGCAGACCACCATCGTCACCAGGTTATACCAGAGATTATAGCCGATCGAATAAGTCCAGGCTTCGGCAGATCCTGCGGCTGAACCTTCCGGGAACCAGAAGAACACACCGGACAGCATCTGGAATACATATTTCAGCAGCATCGAGATGACAATGCCGAACCGCTTTCTGGTCTGAACATACCAGTAAGTGAACGCACCAGCCGCAATCGCGACAATCACGCCGACCAGCAGAGAAGCAGCTCCATTCCAGCTCTTCGTGATTCCGAAATATGCCGCCACCGCGATGATCACAGCCATGCAGATCGCTGCCGGCTTATTCAGAGAACGGAACGGCCATAGCAGAGAAGCCATGCCGCAGACAACCAGCGGCAGAACATAGTCCAGGAGTGTCTGCATCGGTGATACAAACCACATCGGGAACCCGAGGATAAAAGTCAGCAGCCAGGCCAGGATCGCCACGATCACGCCATTCTTCCAGCCGAGCTGATATGAGGCAAGGAATACGGCAATCAGCTCAAGTTCGATGGAACCTCCATTCGGCATCTGAAGGAACGGAATCAGATTTCCCACATACTTCAATGCGATGTAGAGGGCAATGTAAAGAGCGAGATAAGCAATGGTTCTGGTTCTGCTGCGTTCTGTGCTTGACATAAAAAATACACCTCCGTTTTTGCAGTAGAGGCGTAAAGAGTTCTGAACTCCCTACGCTAGTGTTACCTAGATCAGGTGATAAGGGTCTTTTCTCAGCTCTGAAGAGCACCCCTGTTCACGAAGGCGATTATATCACGTCAGATCAGCCATGGTACAATAAACGCATGAATCTCATCAACGAACAGATCCGGGCATTTCTGGAAGAACCCGACCTCATTGCCAGCCTCGCCAACATCAGCGCCTGCATCATGCAGAACTATGATCAGCTGAACTGGGCAGGATTCTATTTTGCGAAAAACGGAGAACTCGTCCTAGGTCCCTTCCAGGGCAGGCCTGCATGCACGCATATTCCATTTGACAAAGGCGTCTGCGGCGCCTGCTATACGAGCCAGAAGCCTCAGCGCATCCGCGATGTGCTGGAGTTTCCCGGCCACATTGCCTGCGATTCTGCCAGCCGCAGCGAATTATGCGTTCCGGTTCTGATGAACGGCAGATGCATTGCTGAAATTGATCTGGACGCTCCGGTTCCGGACAGATTCACAGAAGAGATGGAAAAGNAAATGCTGCAGGCAGCCGAAGACATCACTTCCGCATTCCTGCAGCATCACTGGTCCGTATAAGTTCAGCGATACAGATCGTAAACCACGTTCTTCTCGAAATATCGCACCGCTTCATCTACTGCGGCATTCACCGGGAAGAGCTGGATATGGCAATCTCCCAGCATGGTCTCACGGATCATGCTTTTCTTTTCGAGCGAGCTTCTGACTTTCTCGAAATCGCTGCTGTCGATATCCAGATTCAGATACTTCTTCCAGTAGCGCTTTCCGCCATCCTGCACGCAGGCACAGTTGATCACGATCGGCCGGCATTCCGAACGGTATTCCGCCAGATGCATGCATGTCACCTTCGTGAAATCCACGCCGATCAGAAGAACATAGCCCTTCAGTTCATATAATCTGGCAGCCGGAGATTCCTCCGCCAGCGGAAAATGCATGCTCTGCCGGTTGCACAGCAGCTTTGCATATCTGCCCCATGCCGCATAGCTGTCACTCGGATGGCAGGAAGACACCACGCCTGCCCGATGCCGGAAATTCTCTGCGACTGCTCCCATCTCGCTGAGATCCGTCGCCTCCGGATCATATGCCGGCATATTCTCCCGGATCGTCTTCCATGTTTCCGGAGCAGCCGGAGGATTCTGCCAGGAGGAAGGATCGGAATTATCTGCAGTCTGAGTTGCCATCAGAATCGTTCCCCCGGGCTCGCTCAGCTCCATGAGCGCATCCACCACCGTCCGCGCTCCGCCGACCACATAGCCAAGCGAAGAAAGCGACGAATGAACCTCCAGGATCATATTCGGACCGACCCCGACACTCTGCAGCGCCGCCATCAGGCTCTCTTTGGTCACTGCTGTCCTGATCGGTTTCTGTTCTTTATCTGCCATACTACCTTTCCTCATCCTGATCAGCTGTAAAGCCGGCGGCTTCCCTTCAGGCTTTCGCTGAGTTCCTTTGCGGCCTGATCAAGCTTATCTGCATCATAGTTTCCACTGCGCAGCAGAAGTACAGACTTTCTCAGCCGTTCTTTCAGCAGCATCTGGGCCTGAGCATCCATCCCGGAAACATCCAGTCCATTGCAGGCCTGGATCATTCCCTGAAGAACCGCTGCTTTCCGATTGATCACAGCCTGCTGCCCGGCCCGGGAGAACAGTGCTCTGACCGTCCAGTCCAGATTTTCTTCTGAGACGATCACCTTGATCACATTCTGCAATGCCTGTGCCGTCCGCTCGTTCTTCAGAAGCCCAAGAAAATCAGATACCTGAAAACCATCAGCCAGCAGGAACTCTTCCTCAATCTGCTCATGAATCGGATTCAGGTCTTCCTGAATCTTCAGAACATCACCGACTTTTTCATCCAGGACTTCATCTCCGATCACATAAGCAGGAACCCCGGCACTCTGTGCCATGTTCCTGGCAGTATGATTTTCTTTCTCGGAGAGTCCGTATAACAAAATCTTCTTCATGAGCAAATTCTTCCTCAGCAGAATCATTCAGGAAAAGCATCCTCCTGAAAGACCTATATGCTATGTACAGATTGTACCATGGTTCCGGCCGGATGCTCTCCTTTTGAAAAACAGACCTCCACGGTCTGTCAGTGCTTCTGTTCCTGTTCCCACTTCAGGAACTGCTCGATTTTCTGCTTCATGTCTGCCTTGTCAAGAACAGAATGAATGCCGATCACATACGGAACCTTGCCAAGCAGCTCCGGATACAGATCATCCATCGTGATCACCAGATCCCCGTTGAATGACGTCAGATTGTCCAGATTGCCATGCTCTGTGAAAATCGGGAATCCATTATCTCTGATTACCTGATCTGCCTTGATTTTCAGCAGCATGCTTGATCCCATTCCCGCTCTGCAGCATACCAGTGCCTTATACATGTCCCCCACTCCTTTAACCTGCCTTCCTATCATAGCAGAATGCGTTTTCATCGCAAGGAGATTTCAGCTTCCGGACGACTGGTCATCTGGATTCCATTTCATGAACTTTGATTTATAATAAGTTCAGCAATCGGAGATACTTATGAAGA
>NZ_VUMN01000006.1 GCF_009696165.1 Stecheria intestinalis
AGGCAGGCAGTCATGCAGGGCCACCACGCACCAAAGTACACGGCTGCCTGCCTAAGCATACTTTCTAGATCCTCTCGGATCTCTTAAATCGTATGCCTTTCAGCCCCCTTGTGCAAATACGGCTTTTTCTGAAAAGACTGGTGCATTCTGCTTTTCCTTTTTTTCAGCAATGCATCATATGCACACAGCTGATGTCAAAGCCGAGCCGCTCATGGTGGATGAACAGGCTTGCTGGGTGCTGGAGGTTGTAAACCGCCAATGGCAGGAGAAAGACTCTGCGGAAGATTCTCTGACTGGATTTCCTGGCACCTCGATCTTCTATCATCAGGCCCTGGAGATTGCCAGAAAGCGGATTGCAGAAGGAACATTTGAAGAACTTTGCCCGGTCTGCTTCAATATCGCAAACTTCCGGGGATTCAACCGGGAATTCGGAATCACCGGCGGCAATCAGTGCATTGCGTATCTCGGGACAATTCTGCATCAGACATTTCCGGAAGGACTCTTCACACGGACGGATGCGGATAATTTTCTCGGGCTTGTAGGCCGGGAAAATATCGGCGAGAGGCTGGATCGTGCGTGTTCGGCAATGAATCTGTATCTAGGCAGACGGAGTTATGCGCTGAAGGCCGGAATTGTGAAGTTTGATCACCCTGCAGATGAGGAACTGGTAAAGCATTCGTTTGATATGGCTCAGATTGCCTGCAGCAGCGTTAAGAATGATGCCATGCATTCTTATGCAGTCTTCTCCCGGCAGATGGAAGAGCAGCTTGAGATGAGACAGTATATTCTGGATCACATGGATCAGGCACTGGAGGAGGGATATCTCAAGATCTATTATCAGCCGGTAGTGCATGTGCTCTCTGGAAAAATCTGTTCGTTTGAGGCACTGGCCAGATGGGAAGGCCCTGAGAAGGGCATGATCTCTCCGGGCGTATTTGTGCCGGTTCTGGAAAGCGCGAGACGGATCGGACGGCTGGATCAGTATATGATCGAGCGGGTTGTGCAGTACCTGCATGCAATGCTGGAAAGCGGGCGGCGTCCGGTGCCGATCTCCCTGAACCTGTCGCAGCTGGACTTTGATCTGATTCAGCCGCTGAAGTGCCTGAATGAGATGACAGAGAGGTATCATACTCCGCATTCCTATGTTCATATCGAAATCACGGAGACGGTGCTGGCTGAGAACCAGGACCGGATGGCACGCATGATTGATCAGTTCCATGCGGAGGGGTATGAGGTATGGCTTGATGATTTCGGATCCGGCTATTCGAGTCTGAAGTCGCTGAGTCATTTTCCGTTTGATCTGATCAAGCTGGATATGGGCTTCTTCCAGAATTTCGATGCACAGAGCAGAAAAATTGTGAACAGCATCGTGCGGATGGCAAAAGAACTTGGCATGCATACGCTTGCTGAGGGGGTTGAGAGCAGAGAGCAGGCTGATTTTCTGAAGGAAATCGGATGTGAACGGATCCAGGGTTATTACTATGGGAGGCCGATGCCGGGGCAGACAGTCCTGGAACAGGTGAGTCAGAAGCATCTGCAGCTGGAGAGCGGACTTGAGATTTCGGTATACAGCAAAGCAGGACTGATCGATCTTTCGTCCGAGGACAGTGCATATCTGTTCCTCGTAGAACATCAGACGATCCAGCTGCTTGCCTATAATGCGTCGCTTCAGAAAGAAGTGGCGTCTGCTGGTGATTGGGGTGATCTGAACCTGAACTGTCTGATGTCAGAAGAAATCACTCCCCGGCATCGTCACATGGTAAGGTTTCTTTCCGGATTATTTGACCAGAGTTCCGGTACGGAAATGTTTATTGAGAATGGATCGGTTTTCCGGATGCAGGCTTCATTTGTGGCAGGAGTGCGTGAATTCTGGATCGGGAAGGCACATCTGACGAATCTCAGCTATGAGGAGAGGTCGGTTCTGCAGAAGGATGATCAGACGCGATATGCGATGCTGCTGTTTGATGGGATCTATCATCTTAACCTTGAGAAGGATCAGATTGAAGTTGCTGCCTGTGTGCATTCACAGGTGAAGCTCGGCACCGTGTATCAGAATATCCGGGCTTCGTTTCTGTATTACTGTCACACTCTTGTGCATCAGGAGGATCAGAAACGGTTCATGACGTTTATTGATACGGAGCATCTTCGAAAAGAAGCAGCGAATGCGGAATGCGGCTATGTGCAGGATTTCTTCCGGATTCTGAGAGATGATGGCAATTACAGATGGACCCTTTTTATCGGCATGCCGGTGAAGCATGAAGATCATGAGAGCATTCTGCTGTATGAACGGAACGCAGTATTCAATGACTATCCGGATCTGAAGCGTCTTCTGCGGGACATTGCTTCGTCGCTGGAACCAGGTATGTTTTCCTGGAATAAGCAGGAAGGAACTGCAGAGATCAAGACCGGTCTTCTGAATGCCGTTGAAAAAAACAGCAAAGCCGCATTATTCTGCAAGGATCTTCAGGGAAGATATCTGGAAGTCAATGATGAATTATTATCCTATTTCGGCAGGAAGACAAAAGAAGAAGTGATCGGGAGCACACTGCAGGAACTTGGGATTCTTGTGGATGAAGAAGAATTCCGGCAGATGGAGAAGCGGGTTCTGGAACATGGGGAAACGATTCATTATCATCTGACACTGGCGGTTTCGGGCGTCTGCCAGATGCTGCCTATTACGGTATTCCCATGGTATCAGGGCAATCGGATTGTGGGAACCGCAGGGTATGTTCATAGCTGGGAAAAAGCAAAAGAAGACTCTTTTACAAAGGACGGAATGACAGGACTTCTGAATGCCTACGGATCCCTGCTTGCAGCAAATGCCCATGATGCGGCTTTCCGGAACAGCGGGCAGGAATATGAAGCGATCTATCTTTCTCTGCATGATGCACTGCGGATCAGCCGAGCGTACGGAGAGGAATTCTTTGATAAGGCGGTTCGCATGGCAGCAGATCTGATCAGGAATGCACATCTCCCTGACGGAACGTCTGCTGCTCATCTTCCTGGTTTCCGCTTTCTGCTGATCGGACCGCAGGCGCATGGTCAGAAACTGCTGGATGCGGCAGAGAAGGTCCGGAATGGAATGCAGGAAATTGACGAGATTGATGGAGTGGGCTGTCATTTCTCTCTGGATCTCAGCATTGCATATGGGTCGGAGACTTCAGGACCGGCAGCTTTGATGATCCTTCTGGAAAACAGAATCGAAAAGCAGAATCGCACTTTCAGATCAATCCGCGAAGCTGATGAGCAGCGCCGAAGTCTCAATTTATCACCGGAGCTGCTGGAAACGTCCCCGCAGCAGATCGTGATGGTTGATACGGAGAGTCTTGATCTTCTGTTTGTGAACAAGGCAATGAGGCGTGATCTGCATCTGCCCGAGGATTACAGCTATGAAGGAAAGAAGTGCTATCAGGTTCTGCAGGGCAGGGATACGCCGTGTGAGTTCTGCCGGAACAGCACGCTGCCTTCAGATCGGTTTGTCACGAAGTCCGAGAAGTTCATTTCGAGCGGGAATACGTATGACACGAGGAATGTGATCCTGCCATGGCGGGGAAGAATGGTACGGCTGTACATCTGCACGCCGGCCGCGGATCATGCAAGCACTGCGCAGCTGAATAACCTTCTGAATGATGAGCTGTGGGCGAATGAGTCGATTACAGCAGGAATGGCCGAGAAGGATCCTGGGACCGGCATCAATAAGACAGTCAGCCAGATCGGATGGAACCTGCAGTCAGACCGGCTGCTTGTCTTTGAAGAACGGGATGATCGGACCGTGCATTGCACGTATGAATGGTGTGTTCCTGGGCAGATGCCGGTCAAGGACGAGCTTCAGAGTGTGCTGCGTTCCAGACTGGAACCGCTGTATCAGCAGTTTCAGGATAATAAAGTCCTCATCATTGCCAATTATCCTGCTTACTGCCGGAAACATCCCGGGTTCTGGCTGCCGCTGGAAGGGATCCGCAATGTGATTTCAGGACACCTTGCAATTGCAGGACAATCGCTCGGATTCACGCTTGTCCTGAATGTCAGCGAGAATGAGCTCCATCGAGCTGGCTATGTGCTGCATACGCTGACGGATTTCATTGCGGTAATGATTCAGAACCGGAATAACCTGGCTGGGGCACTGGAACTCAGTGAAAAAGATCCGATGACCGGTGTCGGCAACCGGGCTGGTCTTCAGGCTTATCTGAATGCGCGCACATCGGAAGAAACCATCGCGCTGATCGCCGGCGATGCAAATGGACTTAAGGAAGTCAATGATACGAAAGGACATCTGGCAGGGGATGAGATGATCTGCAGGATTGCTGAGATTCTTGTGAAGTATGCAGACCGCGATCATGTATTCCGGATGGGCGGCGATGAATTCCTGGTGATCCGGGAAGGCATGGATGAGGCAGGCGCAAGGCACCTGATTCAGACGATCCGGGAAGCCTGTGAAAGCATGGGTCTGAGCATCTCACTTGGCTATGCAGTGCATCATGGCAATCTGGATGACATTGATGATCTCCTGAAAAAAGCAGATCAGTCCATGTACGAAGACAAGGGACGTCACTATCATCGCCGGGCGAGTGATCAGAGTGAGGAACAGCAATGATTCTCTCTTCCTGGCGAGAGTCTGCAAGGAGATGAACTCAACACTTTTCTTCCTAGGTGTTGTTCAGTCCTGTCTTTTTACCGGGTTTAATAGGGTCATCTGAGGGAAGGAGACAGAAACCTATGAATACAGATAAGATCTGCGCAGAACATCTCGCAAATGAATATGCACCGAAAGATAACTCGAAAGTGATTGCGCTCTGCAAACTTGATGCGAAGGCAAAGCTTCCTGCCACAGTATTTGGTTATACGTTCGGCATTCTCTCTGCCATGGTGTTAGGAGCAGGAATGTGCCTTTCCATGAATGTGATCGGTGACGGCACTGCAGCAGCGTTCTGGATCGGAGTCCTTGCCGGAATTGCAGGTCTGGCTGGAGTGGCTGCCAATTATCCGATTTACAGGAAATGCTGGAAAAAGGAGAGCAGAAGAAAGGCAGTGAATTCCATCTGAACAGAAGTGAAAGCAGATATTCTGCAACCGCAGAGAGAATGGATCAGGCTTTTCTTCATCTGCCCGAAAAGAAAGATTTTGCCTATATCACAGTCAAGGAGATGTGCGAAGCTGCCGGGGTTGAATCGTTCTACGTTCTATCTGCATTATGAAACGGTGAATGATCTGCTGAATGAAAGCATCGAATTCATGAAACGGGAGTTTTCAAAAGGGATGACTCAGAATCCGGATGCGATTGTGCCAAAGCCATGCACATGTCCCGAAGAGGAACTGTATCTCGTGACACTGGCTTATCTGAAGCCATATCTCGCCTATATCCATACGGCAGGAGATGGAAATCATGCTGGCGAAGCAATGATCAGGATGATTTGATGAAAGTTTCTCTTTCGATTCGATGTGCATCATGAGATTGCTGAACGGGGATCACATGCAGATGTGGTCTCCGTTTTCTAGAGATCTAAGGTACAATCTTCATGGAAAACGATTGAATCGGCAGTGTGGAAAAGATGCCTCAGTGAGGATTGCGCAGGTCGTGAAGGGGGACGAAGAATGAGAGTTGAATCCGATAATTTTCTGGATCGGTATGGGCATGAAGTAGTTCTCAGAAATGCGGAACCAAGCGATGCTGCTGTTCTGATCAGATATCTGAAAGATACAAGCTCAGAAACTCCATATCTGATCCGTGAGCCGGAAGAGGTTTCTCTTTCCGAAGAACAGGAACAGAAAATCATTCAGAGAAAGATCGATGCAGAAAGAGAACTGATGCTGGTGGCGATTGCGGATGGAAGACTTGCCGGGGCCTGTTCGCTGATGAGGATGGGAGAGCTTAGGAGATTCCGGCATCGGTGTGAACTTGCCATCGCGTTATACCAGAAGTACTGCGGAAAAGGAATCGGGAAAAGAATGATGGAAGTACTTCTGGATGCTGCCGAGAAAGCAGGGTATGAACAGGCAGAACTGGAAGTGATCGCTGATAATGAAAGGGCGATCGCGCTCTATGAAAAACTGGGATTTCAGAAGTACGGAACTTTCCAGGATTATATGAAATACAGAGACGGAACATATGGGGATGCCTTCTGGATGATGAAAAAGCTCTGATCGCGATGTCTATGGAAGGCTGCAGTTCCCTTTTGAGAGGGACGGCTGATTTACTATCTTGCAAGGTGCAGAACACTATGAAAACGTTAGAACAGGTGATTCAGAATATTGAACAGGACCCGCGCAACCGATCTTATACTGAACGGCATATTCCGCCGATTTTTCAGATTCATGAACATGCAAGGATTCTGATTGTCGGACAGGCTCCGGGAAGAAAAGCAGAAGAATCTCTGATTCCATTTCATGATATTTCCGGGAAGGTTCTGATGGAATGGCTGGGAATGAGCCCTGAGGAGTTCTACGGGCCGGATACGAGTATCATGCCGATGGATTTCTATTACCCTGGAAAGGGCAGAAGCGGAGATCTTCCGCCGAGATCCTTCATTGCGGAAACGTATCATGCGGACTTGCTTGCCTTAATGCCGGAGATCGAACTGACCGTGCTGATCGGACGCTATGCTTGTGCATATTATCTGAAAAGCCGTCAGAAACAGAACCTGACTGAAACCGTGCGGAATTATCAGGAATATCTTCCGGAATATTTTCCCATCACGCATCCGAGTCCGCTGAATCAGAGATGGAGAAAGAATCATCCGTGGTTTCTCGATGAGACAATCCCGGCTCTGAAAGAACAGGTTGCTTTTATCAGACAAGAGAATCAGAAAGAAACAGAAGGGAGAATCAAATGCTGGTAGATATTTCATTGCAAATCACCCCTCAGATGGTTATGGATGCACAGGGCAATGAAAAGAAAGCCATAGCTGGACATCTTGGCACGCACTTCGATGTCATGAACAAAGAGTTTCCCCTGGAATATACCAGAAGAGCGGGAATTGTCTTTGACGTAAGCAGCGTGGAAGGCAGGGACATCGAGGAATCTGATATTGCGATTGACGCAGTCTCGAAAAATATGTTCGCGGCCTTCTGCACCGGCTATATCGAACGGGTBGGATATGGAGGAAAGAAGTATTTTACTGATCATCCTCAGCTGTCCGATCATCTGATCGAGGCTCTGGTTCAGAAGGAAGTATCGATCATCGGCATTGACGGTCCTGGCGTACGAAGAGGAAAAGAACATGTGCAGAAGGATCAGTACTGTGCAGATCATGGGGTGTTTATTACAGAGAATCTCTGCAATCTGAAATTGCTGTGCGGAAAGAAGAATCTGATCATCAATACTTATCCGATGAGCTTTGCTGGGATGACAGGACTGCCCTGCAGAGTGATTGCAGAATTCCAAGCGGATCAGGAATCCGGCTTGGCAGAAAGCAGAGCGTGCAGTCTATGACGAATCATAGGAATCTCAGAAGAATCCTGCTGAGTGCGGCAGCGGCTGTGCTGATCATCGCTGCCTTCTTTTCTCTGTTCCTGAAGAACCATACCTCTTCTGCCCGGCTTCCGGATCGCTGTCGTGACAAGATTTCTGCCTATTTCAGCCAGACTGATGAAGACAAAGACGGGATCGATGATCAGACAGATATTCTGCAGAGTGCCCTTCGGTATACTGAAACACATCCGAGCTATCAGAGCAGATACTATGCCGGGGGATATCCAGATGATGGGTACGGAGTATGCACGGACCTCGTTGCTGCGGCATTGAAAGGAGCAGGCTATGACCTGAGGGTGCTGGTCGATCAGGATATCCGTCAGAATCCTCAGGACTATGAGGTGGAAACACCGGATGCCAATATCGATTACCGGAGGGTGAGAAATCTTCAGGTATGGTTCAGAAATCATGCGATACCATGCAGTATGGATCTGAATGAGATTGAAGACTGGCAGGGCGGTGATATCGTCATCTTCCGGAATCACATCGGGATTGTATCAGATCATAGAAATGCAGAGGGAATTCCGTATGTGATTCACCATAGCGGGCCATTCCAGCGCCGCTATGAAGAAGATATCCTGGAACATCGCAATGATCTCATCGGACATTATCGGATTTCATGAATGGGTCGTCTTTGCATTTAAGAGGCAGTCTGCTCAGACATCGGAAGAAGGATCCTGCTCTCAAACAGGGAGATCAGATGATCTCATCAGGATAGAAGAATTTGAAAACAGGTCCGGGAAACTCTATCCTGCAGCATAGGTGCAGGATCATTGCGGTCAGCATCATAATGACGTAGACTCTTTATCTGAACTGAATGCGGTTCATCTTCTGCATTCAGGAGACAGGAGGACCAGATTATGGAACTGAAGGAGTTCACAGAGAAGGAACAGAAGGAAATACAGGCAGGCTTATCGACGGCAGAGATCAGCGACAAGGAAGCTGCAGACAAGATTCTTGCCCTCGTGCCGGAAGAATGGATCAGAAAGATTCCGTTCTTCGTGAGAAAGCATGCGACTACCAAGACCATTGAGCGCATTGCTGCACAGTATCCTGAGCTATATGCGGTCGCAAAGAAGCCGGGAGAACTTCCGGAAAAGGAAAGGGAGGAACTCCGGAAGATCATCACCGATATTTTCCAGGAGAAAATGAAGAAACATAACATCAGATAAAACAACGGAATCAGAGAGGATCCTCTGATCTTCGGATTCTGTTTCATCGGTGACTTGCGTCAGAAGATGGAGGAACTGAATGACATCTTCTCAGGTTCCTTTTCTGTCAGATTGCGGTATTCTGAAAGACAGAAAGTCTTCAGAGAAGACATGGAGGAAACAAATGTCAGTGCTGACACCAGAGCGCCTATCAGAATTGCAGAATTCCATCACGGAGCAGGATCGGATTCTTTCGGCTGCGGCAACTCATGAAGATGTCATGAAGCTTGGCTGCGATGATCGCAAAGCAGCGATGCTGCATATGGCTTTCAATATTGAAATTGAGCATCATGGGATTACCGCCCAGAAACAGAGCGGAAGATGCTGGCTGTTTTCTGCGCTCAATGGTCTGCGGGAAACCGCAGCATCGAAGATGGGCGTTGAGACCTTTGAGTTCTCAGAGAACTATCTTGCGTTCTACGACAAGCTGGAGAAAGCAAATAACTGGCTGCAGATGGCGGCCGATACCGCCGAGGAACCGATTTCTTCCAGAGCGGTTCAGTACCTGTTCCATGGCATCCAGGATGGCAATGTCTGGGATCAGGTGCGTGGGCTGATCATGAAATACGGACTCGTTCCGAAAGAAGTCATGCCAGAGACGTGGGCTTCTGAACATACTGCTTCGGCTAACCAGCTGACCAACCGCATTCTGAGGAAGAAGGCTGCCGAGCTGCGGGCAGCTAAGCCGGAAGAAAGAGAAGCGATTATTCAGGACGGGATGAAGCAGATCTACCGTCTGGAATGCATCCTGTTCGGGGAACCAGTACAGACTTTTGATTATGTGTGGCGTGATCGGAATAATCAGATTCATGAAGTGAAGAATCTGACGCCGAAGTCATTCTATCAGACTTATGTTGGCACGGATCTCTCGGAATATGTTCATGTGATTTCAGAGCCCACTTCTTATGAGCCGATGCATGTGTGCATCGTATCGCATGATAACGGCACGATGGCAGAGAACAACCGGGTGCGTCTGAATCTTCCGTATGAAGAGCTTGAAGCATTATGCATTGCGCAGCTCAAAGCTGGCATGCCTGTCTGGATTGGTCTGGATTCCAGAGCGTATTCCAGCCGGGAGGAAGGGATCTTTGATCCGGACTGCTTCGTGCTTTCACAGTGCTTCGGAGATCTTTCCATGAGCAGAAAGGATCTTCTGGAAACTGGGGAAAGTTCTGCGGTTCATAATGTCCTTCTGATCGGAGTGCATCTGGATCAGGACGGAAAGCCGCTTCGCTGGAAGATCGAGAATTCCTGGGGAAAAGAGAGCGGAAAAGATGGCATTTATGCATGCAGTGAGAACTACTTCCGCACGTATGTCTTTGAAGCAGCGGTTCATCAGGATTTCCTGAATGAAGAACAGAAAGCGGATCTGAAGAAAGAACCTGTGGTACTTCATCCATGGGAGCTTCCTCTGATGTGATCGGAAGACAGAAATACGGATTATGCCGGCTGGCGGATTTTCACCGGCCGGTTTTTCATGCCTGTCTTATGATAATCATGAAGTTTTCTGACAGCAGAATTTAGAGAAAAGCGGTGTAAACCCCAGGCGCTTCAGCCCTGGGCAGCTCACAGAATGAACTGATTCAGAATTCCTGCTTGGTCATAGAAATATCGTCCTCTTCTTTCTTCTGTATGACAGAAAGGGAAAGGAAAAAGCACTGTACCTGAAACAGCACAGTGCATTTCCTATCAGAAACAGGATCAGGACTCTGAACGATCCAGGCAGGCTGACTGGTTCTTGCCATGCTTCTTGGCTTCATACATCGCATGATCGGCGTTCGTGATCATGTCATGATAGTCGCCTGGAATGGAGGTGTAGCCAGCTGAAGCAGTGACGGAGATTTCCTGTCCGTCCGAGAGAATGATCTCCTGAGTGCGGATCAGTTCAAGCAGGGAACTGACCGTTTTGCTGACATTCTCTTCCGGGCTGCGGAAGAGGCCGACGATCTCTTCACCGCCGAAGCGGTAGAATGTGATATTATGCTGCAGGCCGAAATCGGTGAGCTTCTCGCCGAGAATTTTCAAGCAGCGGTCTCCAGCATCGTGACCGAACGTATCATTGACGAGCTTGAAGTTATCCAGGTCCAGCATCACGACTCCAGTGACCGGGCTTCTTTCCTGTTCTTCTGCTTTCTTCAGGAAGTCATGCAGATCAAGTCTGCTTCCAAGTCCCGTCAGATAGTCATAGCGGCGGTCGCGGTCCGCCTGCTGGTACAGCTCCATCGTCTCATCGATTCTCTGTCTCAGCTGGTCTTTCTCGAGGTTTTCTTTCTGGCGTTCGCGTTCTATTTCTTCGATGTGTGCTTTCTCCTTGGAGATATCGACGCCATAGATGATGCTTTCAGTATGGCCGTTTTCCGGATTCTCGATCAGATGCGCGGTGATGCGGGACCATCTGATGGAACGGTCATCATAGTAGGATTCTGTCTCTAACAGAATCTGATGGCGGTGTTCTGCTTTTGCCCTGAGCTGAGCTTCGCGGCTGAACGTATCGAAGAACCGTTTCTGTCCTTCTTCGTCCGGGACAAAGGAGGCGATCTGATGAATGAGCGTATTCACATCGCTCATATTCTGCATGTTTCTGGCGTTCTGGGCATTGCCGCCGGAACTCAGCCAGCGGTCTTCGGTCAGATCGACATGGAAGACGCCCTGGCCCTCTGGAATGCATTCGAGGATGCCGCGGATCTGATCCGCATAGCGATGCTGAGCTTTCTTAGTATCCGTGATGTCTCTCCCGTACTCCATGAATACCTTCCTGCCATTCCAGGTGGTATATCTTGCTTTCAGAGAGAATACATGTGCACCATCATCCACTTCGATTTCTTTCTCATTTTCACTGCCCATCTGCTTCATCGGACAGTGTCCGCATGGTGCATTGAATCCGAGCATGTACTGATAGCAGCGTGCTCCTTTATAGGGAAGATCCGGATGCCCGGAAATTTCGAGCGTCATCTGATTGGCATAGACCATGCTGTAGTCTTCCGGATGACATACCTGGATGAACATGCCGGAATGATCGACCAGGTCCATGAGATTCTTCAGATCCATCCTGCCAGGATCGTTCTGATCAAACGAACGCAGAGTATGCGTCTCGGCGATTTCTGCGGCGGAGAGATATTCGAGAAAGTGCTGCTCGCTGAGCGGCTTCGAATAATAGTATCCCTGGATGAAATCGCAGCCATGTTCTTTCAGATAGTTCAGCTGGCTTATGGATTCCACTCCTTCAGCTACGGTGGTCAGTCCGAGGTTATGGCACATCGTGATCGTGGATTCGATGACTGCCCGGATCGAAGGCTTCGTCTCGATCTGATCGATGAATGACTTATCGATCTTCACCGTATCGAACGAATAGTTTCCGATCATGCTGAGAGAAGAATAGCCGCTGCCGAAATCATCAAGCAGGATTCTGGCACCGATCTGACGGATCTGGTTCAGAAGATAGGAACAGTTCTCACCTAAGACCGCGACTGATGTCTCCGTGACTTCATAGCTGATCGAATCTGCCGGGAGCGTGCTGTCTTCTGCCATCGTGAACAGGTCATTCATGAATGCATTGTTGTAGAAATCCTGACGGGATAGATTCACGGAAACCGGAACCATGGGCTGCTTCTTCGCTCTGAGATATTCCTGGAAGGAATACACATGCTGAAGCACATACTGATCCAGCTGGGTGATGAAGCCGCTGCTTTCCAGGGCCGGAATGAATCTGCCCGGCAGAATGAATCCCCGGCGGGGATGATTCCATCTCACCAGTGCTTCAGCTGCACACAGTTTTCCGGTAGAAGCTTCGATGATGGGCTGGTAGTATACCTGGAATTCCTTATTGGCCAGGCTGTTGGCAAAGCCGGAGAGGATCTCGGCCCGGTCTACATACTTCTCCCGCATGTCCGGAGTGAATACGGCATACGTATTGTATTCTCCCGGACCTGCAGACTGCTTGGCAATGATGGTCCAGTCAACCATCGTGGAAACCGATGCAGCATTCTCCTCCACGTAGTAGATGCCGCAGCGCAGGTGCAGATGAACAACCCGGCTGTCCTTGACCCAGTCCAGGTTCAGAAGGAAGCTGAGCTGTTCTTCTTTCAGACAGCTCTTCGGCACGAGAAACAGGAACCAGTCAGATTCGATGCGGGCAGAAACAGCCGGCTTCAGCCAGCTGTGAGCAAGAAACTGATAGACAAAGCGCAGCACCTGATCGCCGCCTTCGGTTCCGAAAGTCTCATTGATTGCCTTGAAGTTGCGGATATCGAACAGGATCATCGCATAATCGGTCTTGTTTCTTCTGGAGAAGATCCGTTCCGTCTCACGGATGAATCCTTTGCGGGTAGATCCGTCAGTCAGGGTATCGAAGTATTCCTGGTCGAGGAGCTTCTCCAGTTCTTCTCTGGTACGGGGAAGCTTTGCGGCGATCGTCTCGCTTTCGCCGACCGTGCTAATGACTAAAGCATGGCCGAGCTGACCATCGGGCAGATTGATTTCAACCGCATCAACGGTCTCATAGATGCGGCGGATCGGATCCATGTAAGTCTGCGGACCCTGCACATGATTAGCAACCGGACAGGGCGGACATGGTTCATTCCGGTTCATCAGGCACTGGTAGCATTTCTTCCCGACTTTCAGAGAAGGGTAAAGATCCAGGATGGTCTGATTCACGGCGATCACATTATAATTTTCATCAATCACATAAGTTCCTGAGGATTTGCTGCTCATATGGAATCTCCTCGTATCTCCTGCATGTGCATTCTCTGAAAGAAAATCGATCCAGTCTGAGTCAGCCTGGTCTGAGAAGATTCAGATGCATGTACCTCAGTATTGTAATTAACGGGGAAACATCAGTCAATTCACCATAGGGGTATGCTGACCATGCATTCATATGCGGAAATTCTGCAGGGAAAGAGCTGGTCAGAATCATGGAATTTGCCTCTCAGAAAAGGACTTCATGCGTTAAAATAAGATAAGAAGGTAAGAAGACATGCAGATATCAACCAAGTTCACGATTGCGGTTCATATGCTGGTCGCAGCAGAAGTATTCGGAAAAGGTGAGAAGATCACCAGCCAGTTTCTCGCTGCCAGCATCGGGTCGAATCCGGTGATTGTGAGAAATATCATGCTGCAGCTGCAGGATGCAGGCATCATTGAAGTGAAGAGGGGTCCTGGCGGCATCACGCTGACCCGGCCGCTTTCGGAGATCACGTTCCTGGATCTCTATAAGGCAGTGGAGACGAACAGCGAGGAAGATCTGTTCCGCTTTCATGAGAACCCGAATCCGAACTGTCCGGTCGGGAAGAATATCCATAAAGCCCTGGATCGTTCCTTGCAAGAAATCCAGCATGATTTCGAGCAGGACCTGGCTTCTCATAATGTCGGGGAAGTCTATGACGGGATCGAGAAGGAACTGAAGAAAGGGAAACGGAAAGGAAAATAACCGGCTCCTGGCAGTCTGTCAGGAGTTTTTTCTGCATTTTCTGCTCGCGTTCGTGTATCATAGGCACATTGCAGCAGGGAGGATTCAGTATGGAAATCCGGAAAGTGGCATTGCTCGGCGCCGGAGCAATCGGCGGGTATATGGTCTGGGGAATGCAGAATTCCCTGAAGGACAATCTCGTCACAGTCGCAGAAGGAACACGGGCAGAACGCCTTAGGAAAGAGGGCATGGAGATCAATGGAGAACATTATGATCTTCATGTTCAGAGTGCAGCAGAAGCATCAGATGCGGATCTTCTGATTGTGGCGGTCAAATATACCGGTCTGAAGGATGCGATGGCAGATATCGTCCGGATTGCCGGAAGGAATTCCGGACATACGGTATCCGGAAATGAACGGACCACGGTGCTGAGTCTGCTCAATGGCATCGATTCGGAAGAGCTCATTGCAGAACAGATCGGCTGGGAACCGATCGTGAATGCATACATGACGATCGTCTCCCATCGCACCGGCAATGAGATTGAGATCTATCATCCGGAGGGACCGGATGGGCTCTGGTACGGAGACCGGAATACCCCGGAGAAGACAGAGGCCTGTGAGGTTCTGGAGCAGTTCTTTGCGACAACCAGGCTGCATACTGGTTTTGTGCCGGATATCCTGAAGCGTCAGTGGACGAAGTTTATCCGGAACATTGCCTACAATCTTCCTCAGGCGGTACTTGGAACCGGACTTGGCGCCTACAGCGACAGCGAGCATGCGCTCTGGTATTCCATGAAGCTGGAAGAAGAAGGACGGAAGGTTGCTGCAGCATATGGCATAGAGATCGGACCTCTTCCGAGAGGTTCCTACCGCTATACGCCGGCAACGAGATATTCCACGCTGCAGGATCTGGATGCGAAACGTCCGACGGAGATTGACATGTTCTGCGGCGTGCTGATGAAGAAGGCTGCAGAAAAAGGCATACAGGTCCCGGCCGCAGAGTGCACATACCATATCATCAAGGCACTGGAGGAAAAGAACGAAGGCCGCTTCGATTATGAATAANAGGATGTCCGGACTCGGACATTTTCTTTTCCGGTTTCCGCTATACTGAATGCATAGAAGTATGATTGGAGGAATGATTCATGATCCGTCCCATTGATCGAGATCCGGTGTTTCTTTCGGTTCCGTCTTCACTGGCTGGAAAAGAAGACCTGGCGATCGTAAGAGATCTGCTGGATACGATGGCTGTGCATGAGCAGGACTGCCTGGGCATGGCTGCGAATATGATCGGCTTTCAGAAGCAGATCATCTGCGTCCGGAATGGTCTGGTTCTCGTGACGATGATCAATCCGATGATTGTCCGGAAACAGGGACCCTATGAAGCAGAAGAAGGGTGTCTTTCGCTTTCCGGCACCAGGAAGACCAGGAGATTCCAGAAGATCACCGTGAAGTATCAGGATGCATTCCTGAAGCCGCATCAGCAGGAGTTTTCCGGTCTTGTGGCAGAAGTGATCCAGCATGAGTGCGATCACCTGAAAGGAATTCTGATCTGAGGGAGAACGAAGATGCCATTTCTGATTGTGCGAAAGCCGCAAAAGACAGATGCAATCATCCGGCTGCAGAATGAGGACGATCTTCCAGATTCTGCAGAGCATGTCATTTCCGCCTCTGTGCCGTTCTATGATTCCGGTTCTCCCCAAGAAAGCGAGTGCCGGTTGGAATCTGCATATCTGGAAACACTGGAGCAGGCAGAAGAATCACAATGCCGGCGCATTGCGATTCCCATGAGTTCTGCATTGAGATGCGGATATCCTGCAGAGGTGAGTTTTGAAGCTGCAGAATCTGCTGCCCGCAGGTTCCTGGAAGATCATGACCTGATGATTTATCTGGTCCGGGAACGGCCTGCAGCAGAGAAGAGGGATGCTCAGCTGGAGGCGTTTCTCTCTCTGAATCTGGAACCAGAGATGATGTCAGCCTGTGCGCTTCCGGAAGGAAGAATTCTCCTGGAAGAGGATGACGTCGATGATGCGGTCAGACATCTCGATGAGTCATTTCAGAGTGCATTGTTCCGGATCATCGATGCGAAAGGTCTTACGGATGCGGAAGTATATCGGAAAGCAAATCTTGACCGCAGGCTGTTTTCGAAGATCCGTTCGCAGAAAGACTACCGGCCGGGCAAGCGCACGATTCTGGCATTGTGCATTGCGCTGAAGCTGAGTCGGGAAGAGACGGAAGATCTGCTGGAAAAGGGCGGATACTCGCTGTCCATGAGCCAGGTGAGCGATGTGATCATTGCATATTTCATCGCCCATGGAAACTATGATATCTATGAGATCAACGAAGTGCTGTTCCGCTATGATCAGCAGCTGTTAGGTTCCTGATCGGAAATGTCGCCTGCGAAGCGACCAGCAGAAGGGAGAGTGAGACTATTCTTCAGACAGATCAGAAGGAGGATCTGATATGAAGAAGAATCTCACGGAACTTGTATTCATTCTGGATCGCAGCGGTTCGATGTGCGGGCTCGAGAAAGACACCATCGGCGGCTTCAATGCAATGCTGGAGAAGCAGAAGAAAGAAGCAGGAGAGTGTCTGGTCACGACGGTGCTGTTCAGCGATCGGTATGGACTGCTTCATGACCGGATCGATCTGAGGGCGGTGAAGCCGATGGATGAAACGCAGTATTCGGTCGGCGGGTCCACGGCTCTGCTTGATGCGATCGGATTCACGATTCGGAAGATCTCGGATGCCGAGAAGAATACGGCAGAAGCTTATCAGGCTGAGCATGTGATGTTTGTGATCATCACGGATGGCATGGAAAACAGCAGCAGAGTCTGCAGCCGCAGAGAGATCAGGAATATGATTGAAGCTGAGAAAGAAGCAGGATGGAAGTTCATCTTCCTCGGGGCGAATATCGATGCAGAAGAGACCGCAGAGTCGTATGGCATGGATCGTGCCTATGCGGCAAGCTATACTGCAGATGAAGAAGGCACTGCACTGAATTTCGAGGTTGTGGATAATATGATCGGCGATCTGAGAACCTGCGGGGAAGTGAAACCGGAACGCCTGGAAAAGATCCGGAAAGGTTCGATGAAGAACAGCAGATAGGAAAGGAGCACATCATGCTTGATGAGAAACAGCTGCGCTATTTCATGAAGCTCTATGAAGTCCGCAGCATGCATAAGGCTGCTGAGGAACTTTATATCTCTCAGCAGGGGCTTTCCAAGAGTATTCAGAGTCTGGAAAGCGATCTGAGGGTCAAGCTGTTCCGGCGGAGTGTATCCGGCGTGATTCCGACCGAATCAGGAGATTATTTCTACGAAGAGAGCAGGCATCTTCTGAATTCGTACATGCAGGCAAGAAAGAATGCCAGGCTTCTTGCCGGAGGCAGAGTGCAGCTGAGTTTCCCGTTTGCAGTTTCCCAAATGCACATGATGTACCCGCTGTGCCAGGAATTCAATGATACGCATGAAGATATCCGGCTTGCCTGGGAAGCTCTGCCGGATCAGGAATGCGAGCATCGGATTCTGATCAACAAGGCGTTCTTTGCGGTGCTGGCTAAGGGAGATACCCCGGACACCTTTGACTTCCGGGAAGTCGGAAAGGACCGCATGGCAGTCATTCCCGGAAAGGATCTGAAGGATGTTCAGAAGCTCACGCTGAGAAATCTGGATGGGAAGAAGATCATCCTGCATGCAGGAATGCAGAACATGAACCGGAGGTTCCGGACATTGTGTCTGGAAGAGGGCATTCACCCGCAGATTCTGGCGACGACCGGAGACTATGGGTTTGCCAGGTATCTTCATCAGGAAGAAGGTGCCTCAATCCTGATTCCGGAACATTACAGGAATGAGGAGAAGGTCATTCCGGTTTCCGGCGCACAGGGAGAACTGCCTGTGGTCATGATCAGGAAGAAAGGGTTTTCCCCGAAGGATGTCTATCATACGGTAGAGCAGTGGTTCTTCGGAAAATTCGATGCGATGAAGTGAGCAGGAGCCAGGAGCTTCTGCTTTTCATTCAGAATGAGTGACAACTGAAAGTGGTCATGATACAAAACCTTCCTGCTTTGAAAGCGGTTTAAATCCGATTACATTACGGGTGTTCAAAGAGGAGAAAAAAGGGAATGAAAAAAGACTATGATGCACTGGCAGATGCCATCATCCAGAAAGTAGGCGGTCAGGGGAACGTCTCGCATCTGGAACACTGCTCGACAAGACTGCGTTTCACGATCCGCGATGACAGCAAGGTAGACATGGATGGTCTGAAGAAGACTCCGGGAGTTCTCGGAGTGGTCAGAGCAGCCGGCCAGACCCAGGTCATCATCGGCAATGATGTGATCGAGGCATATGATGCAATCGCAAAGAAAGCAGACTTCACCACCGGCGGAACCGTAGCTGATGATCCGAAACCTGCTGAGAACAAGACCAGCATCGGCGGAAAGATTCTTGACTTCATGATCGGCGTCTTCCAGCCGCTGGTTCCGGCAATTGCGGGTGCCGGCATCCTGAAGGCCATTCTGTCTCTGTTCGTTCTGCTTGGCTGGATAAGCTCCAGCGGAGATGTATATTTCATTCTGATGCAGGCAGCAGATGCGGCTCTGTACTTCCTGCCGCTGATGGTTGCAGTGACCATGGCGAGCAAGATCGGCTGCAACCGTGTGACCGCGGTGGCGATCGTCGGCGTCACGCTGCTTCCGAAGATTACTGCGGCCCTTGCGGATGGTCAGACTTTCTTCGGCATCGGCCTGCAGAATATCGCATATGCCTATCAGGTATTCCCGGCGATTCTGACGGTCGGAGTGCTGTATTTCGTTGAAAAGTTCTTCACGAAGATTTCTCCGAAAGCCATCCGGGTATTCTTCGTCCCGATGATGTGCTTCCTGATTGTTTCGCCGCTGGCTCTCTTAGTGCTTGGCCCGCTGGGCTACAACATCGGAACGCTGATCACCTCCGTCATCCTCTGGGTCTATGATACGATCGGCTGGATTGCGGTACCTCTGTTAGCGGCGATTCTTCCGTTCATGATCTCGATGGGCATGCACAAGGCACTGCTTCCGTATGCGGTCAGCGCCATCACGACTGCGGGGGAGGAGATGCTGTATATGCCGGCATCTCTGGCCCACAATATCTCCGAAGGCGGCGCTTGCCTGGCAGTTGCCGTCAAGACCAAGGATGAGAACCTCAGAGCTGCCGCAATCTCGGCAGGCATCTCCGGAATCTTCGGCATCACGGAACCGGCGCTCTACGGCGTCACGCTCCAGCATAAGAAGGCAATGGCCGGCGTCATGATCGGCGGAATCCTCGGCGGAGCTGTGATCGGTCTTGCGCATGTCAAGGCATTTGTTGCAATGGGTCCTGGTCTTGCCGGCATGGCGATGTTTGTCGATCCGGCTAACCCGAAGAATATCGTCTGGGCATTTGCGGGCTTCGGAGTATCTCTGGCTGCTTCGTTTATCGCAACGCTGATTCTGTACAAGGATGAGGCATAAGATGAGATTCCCGGAAGGATTCCTGTGGGGCGGCGCGCTCGCTGCCAACCAGTGCGAAGGCGCCTGGAATGTCGGCGGAAAGGGCATGAGCGTAGCCGATATCGCTACTTATAAACCGGATGTCGATGTGAAGAACTACGCTGCCAATGTCGGCGTGACGCTGAAGGGAATCGCCGAAGCAAAGGCGACGGACGATACGGTTTACTATCCGAAGCGCCGCGGGATTGATTTCTATCACCGCTACCCAGAAGACCTTGCTCTATTTGCAGAGATGGGCTTCAAAGTATTAAGAGTTTCCATTGCCTGGACGAGACTGTACCCGACGGGCGAAGAAGAAACGCCGAATCCGGAAGGAGTTGCGTTCTACCATCGCCTGTTCTCTGAAATGAAGAAGGATCACATCGAACCGCTGGTCACGCTGTCTCATTATGAGATGCCGCTGTATCTGGCCGAGCATTACAACGGCTGGACGGACCGGCATGTGATTGACTGCTTTGTCCGTTTTGCAAGAACCTGCTTTGAAGAATACGGTCAGTATGTGAAGCTCTGGCTGAACTTCAATGAAGTTGACAGTATCATGCGCCACCCGTTCACGACGGCTGGCATCATTCCGGAATTCTGCCGGGAAAAGAGCCCTGAGCAGTGTGTGTATCAGGCTGCGCATCATCAGTTCGTTGCCGGTGCGATGGTCACGAAGATGATGAAGGAGCTTCTGCCTGAGGCAAAGATGGGCCTCATGGTCACGAAGCTCATGACCTATCCCCGCACCTGTGCTCCGAAAGACGTGCTTGCTGCGCAGAGAAAGAATCTCATCAACATGGAATTCGCGGATGTTCAGGTATTCGGAGAATACCCGGCTATGATGAAGCGGAGACTGGAGAAGAACGGATGGATGCCAAAGATGCAGGATGGCGATCTGGAACTCATCAGGGCTTATCCGGTGGACTTCGTTTCCTTCAGCTACTATATGTCCATGACGGAATCCGTTGACCCCAATGCCGAGCGCACTCCTGGAAATACGGTATTAGGCGTGAAGAATCCGTATCTTCCTTCCAGCGAATGGGGCTGGCAGATTGATCCGGAAGGACTGAAAGTCTCTCTGATCGATCTGTATGACCGGTATCATAAGCCGCTGTTTGTCGTCGAGAACGGACTTGGCATGAAGGATGTGCTGGAGAGCGATCATACGGTTCATGATCCGTATCGCATTGATTACTTCCGCTCGCATTTCCTTGCTATGGCGGAAGCGATCGATGAAGGCGTCGATCTCCTGGGCTATACGAGCTGGGCGCCAATTGATCTCGTCAGTGCAAGCACGAATCAGATGTCCAAGCGCTATGGGTTCATCTATGTCGATGAAGATGATCTCGGAAACGGAACGCTGAACCGCTATCGCAAAGACAGCTTCTGGTGGTATCAGAAAGTCATCTCCTCCAACGGAGAAAATCTGGAATAAGACAAGGAGGGCAGCCCGACCGGCTGCCTTTATCGTGGACTCATAGGAGACCTATCTATGAACGATCACAAAAATCAGTGCGTCCGTCATCGACCGCTGGGTGAAGAACGGATGGGGAAAGCCTATTTCTCATGAAGAATATCTGGAGGCAGTTCCTGGCGCGCTGAAGATTCATCTCACGACCACGAAATGCGTGCCGAGGGACTGGTTTTCAAAAGAATCTGAACAGTAAATAAGTACTTGGCCTGGCCAGCAGTTGCTGGTTCTATCGGCAGCGGGTGCAGCGTGCACGGTATTTGACTATTCCGAAGAACAGCTGAAGAGCGGGAAAGGTATTCCATCCGGATCATCCGCGGAGATAGGACGAAGTCGCTGCCGTTTCAAGATGAGGAATTCGATCTGATCGTGCATCTGGTTTCCAGCTGCTGCGTGATCAGTCCGGCAGCAGACATTCCAGCCCCGGTGCAGAGAATTGCCAGCAGACGCGGCGCTCTTGAAGCAAGCAGGGTCATCCACTGACCGCCATCTCCCTGCAGGAGGGAAGAAAGATCCAGATCAGCCACTCCGATGAACAGGGAGAGGAGTGACTGAATTGCAAGCATGATGAAAAGAGTCCTGGAAGAACGAGTTCTGAACATATGAATTGTCCTTTTTCTTTCAGTGAGATCGTTTTACCGTGCAGGCACGGGCTGGATTTACGTACGGTCTGTACAACACACATTCAATAAGTTAGAAAATCTAACTATTTAGTCAATCGATATTATTTTGTGAAAAACTGTTTTTGCCGTTTCTCTTTTTTCTCTGGGCTCTTCGACTTCCGCTTCCATGCATGCAGCAGGTTCTGATCCGTCATAGGAAAACATAAATGAACCTGCTTGACGTAAGTTTCCTGCTCTGGTATAAACGTTCTTGCTCATCGGAGGGCAGTTTCTTGCTTAACGCGATAGAAACGGCTGGATAAGATGGCAGGCTGAGATGCCTGTTGTCTGTCCGGCCGTTTTTTTCTGAAGGAGGGTTGTCTTATGAGAAATCAGCTGACCGAAGGAAAGATCTTTCCTGTACTGATCCGCTTTGCAGTTCCGGTATTTCTGGCATTGCTGCTGCAGGCATTATATGGCGCTGCCGACCTGATCATCGTCGGGCGCTTTGCGGATGCGGCAAGTGTTTCTGCAGTGTCCAATGGTGCCCAGATCATGACGACGCTGACGAACGTCATGGCTTCGCTGGCAATGGGAACCACGGTGCTGCTCGGAAGGAAAACAGGCGAACATGACCGGGCCGGGGCTGGCGAAATTCTCGGCTCCTCCATCGTGCTGTTTACGGTTCTTGGAATCGGAATGAGTTTTCTTGTCGGTTTCGGTGCTTCTGCGATCGCATCTATCATGAAAGTTCCTCAGGAAGCGTTCCGTTATGCGGTGCAGTATCTGCAGATCTGCGGGGGAGGGATGTTTGTCATCACCTGGTACAATCTGATCGGCAGTGTATTTAGGGCCATCGGAGATTCCAGGACCCCGCTCATCGCGGTGGCACTTGCCTGTGCCGGCAATATCTTCGGAGATCTGCTTCTGGTCGCAGTATTCCATATGGGACCTGCTGGTGCTGGCATTGCAACGGTTGCTTCCCAGGCGCTTTCGGTAGTGATTTCTCTTCTCTTGCTGCGCGGAAAAGAGATGCCGTTTGAACTGGAAAAAAGAATGGTGAAGTGGAATGGGGTACAGATCTCAGAGATTCTGAAGACCGGAATCCCGATTGCGATCCAGGACTTTCTCGTCAGTGTTTCCTTCCTGGTGATTCAGGCGATTGTCAACGTGCTCGGCGTCACTGCTTCTGCCGGCGTAGGCGTGGCGGAGAAAGTATGTGCTTTCATCATGCTTCTGCCGAGTGCCTTCATGCAGTCGATGGCGGCGTTCACAGCTCAGAACTGCGGGGCAGGCAAGCCGAAGCGGGCGATGCAGGGACTGAAGGATGCGATTCTCGCTTCTCTTTGCGCCGGGGCAGTAATGAGTTACATCAGTTTCTTCCATGGTGACACGCTTGCTGGTTTTTTTGCTGAAGATCAGCAGGTGGTTCTGGCAGCGGCAGATTATCTGAAGGCATATGCGATCGACTGCGTTCTCACGCCGGTCTTCTTCTGCTGCATCGGTTTCTTCAATGGGTTCCGCAGAACAAAGTTCGTCATNATCCAGGGCATCTTCAGCGCTTTCTGCATCCGGATTCCGATTGCGTATTTCATGAGCAGGCAGACACCGGTATCCTTGTTCCGGATCGGATTATCGACTCCGTGTTCCTCAGCGGTTCAGATTATTCTGAGTCTTGTCTATCTGTCGCATCTGAAGCGGAAAGGAATTGCTGGCCCTGTTGCGGAAACTGAGAATGATCAGGCAGATCAGAATCAGAACCGGGAATAGGATTGCTATACTGATGCCATGCTGAATCGAGTTTCCAGCTCCTGCAGCCGCAAGACCTGCCAGTGTCGGACCGGCCGTACAGCCTAGATCTCCGGCCAGGGCTAATAGCGCGTACAGGGATGCTTCGCCGGAAGGCATCAGGGATGCCGCAATCGACAGCGTTCCCGGCCAGAAGATGCCGACCGAAAATCCGCAGAGCGCACAGCCGATCGCGGTCATCACACCGGCAGCCGAAGAGAGAACCAGATAAGAACCAAGACACAGCATCACTGAGAAAATCATTGCTCGATTCAGAGAAAGCTTCTGCCCGAAGCGACCGTAAATAGCCCGGCTGGCTCCCATGCAGAGCGTGAACAGCAGGGGCCCGGCAAGATCTCCGACCGCTTTGGATAATCCAATGGACTCCATGAACGTGCTTGCCCACTGTGCAACTGCCTGTTCGCTCGCTCCGGAACCGAGCATCAGGAAAAACAGAAGCCAGAACGTTCCGGAATGAAAGAGCGCGCGGGAAGCAGGTGCTTCCTCCTGAAACGCTTCTGGAAGCCAGATCCTGGAAAAGCGGAATCCATTCAGAAACGGAATGATCGAAAAGAGAACAGCCAGCAAGCGCCAGTGACTCGTGGTAAAGAAGTGAAAGAACAATGCAGAAACCGCGACGACTCCGGCAAATCCGAAGCAGTAGAAACTATGCAGAAGGGCCATCGCGGTTTTCTTATTGTCCGAAGGACATGCTTCGATGATCGGTGAGATCAGAACTTCGATCACACCGCCGCCGATGGCATACATGCATACCGAAATCAAAAGACCGGCTAATGGAGTCAGAAGGGAAGGAAGAATGGTCATCGCCAAAAGACCTGCACCGGCCATCACATGCCCGAGCACGATGGTTTTTCTCGTTCTGAATTTCCGGATCATCGGGGCGGATACCGCATCCGCAAACAGCTGAATGCTGAAGTTCAGCGTGGTGATCAGGGTGATCTCTGCCAGGGTCAGATTCCATTCTTTCATGAACTGCATGAAGAGCAGCGGAGAGAAGTTATTGACAATAGCCTGGACAATATAAGCCCACCAGCAGGCGTTTACCGTTTTTCTGATTTCTGATTGGTTCATAAGCCAATGATACCTGCAGTCTGAGGCTGTTTCAACCACTTTCGTCATATCTTGACATAAGTTGGTCCGGATCACTATGATAGGCATGCAATGGCAAAGATAGAAACTCTGAAACAGGAGAATCTCAGAATGATCCGGAGCTGTTTCTATGATGGAAAGGTCCATACCAGAAATGAGCTGGCAGAGCAGACGCACTTATCTCATGCCGGGATTCTGAATTACCTGAAAGAGATGATGGAGAATCATGAGATCCTCTGCTGCGGAGAGGAGACTTCTACCGGCGGCAGAAGATCCAAGCAGTATCAGGTGAATCCGGACTTTCATCATCTCGGTTTTCTTTTGCTCTCAGCAGTAAAGGACGGCTGTGCTGCAGAAAGAGATATCCTGAACCTGCATGGAAATCTGATATCCGGAAAGAGAACGGTCTATGCCGAAGGAACCCTGGAAGAAGTGTTCCATGAGATCCGGGAAGCAGAATACGAAGATCCTGCAATTTCCATCTGGGTGCTCTCAATTCCGGGTATCTGCCGCGATGGCTATGCAGAAACCTGCGACTGGGAAGAACTTGCCGGAAAGGATCTGAAGAGTGAACTGAAGACAGTCTCCTCCCGTCCGTTCCTTCTTGAAAATGATATGAATCTTGCGGTGATGGGCTTATCTTCGCTTCATCCGGAGGTTTCAGATCTCGCGGCGGTGTATCAGCCTTCCGCAAAGGGAACCGGCTGCGGAATCATTCTTTCTCATCATCTCTGCAGAGGATACGCTTCTGCAGCAGGTGAGCTTCAGTATCTGCCTGGCTTCAGTCTGAAAGATCAGGCCGAACTGCTGAAGACAGATCCTTCCAGACTGCTGAATTTTCAGATCCAGGCACTTGCGGCAGTGATGAATCCGGAACTGATCGGCTGGTGCAGTGCCCTGGAAGGAGTATCCGTGAGCCTCGAAGATACTTCTCTTCCGGAAGAAATCAGACCATCGCTGGAGGTGATCAGGGATCTGGACGCCAATATCAGGATAGGGATGCGGAAGCTTTCGATTGATTATCTGCTGAAGGAGAATTCTGAAGAAATGTGATTATCATGTTCATACGTATTACAGCGATGATTCCGTCTGCCCGAGGGAAGATGTCGTCAATCCGGCTCGGTCTTGCCGAGATTGCGATTACTGACCATGTCGACTATGGCATCAAATATGACTGGAGTGAAATCGATCAGATGCCGTACCGGCAGAATGAAGCCGATTTTCCATCTGCTCTGATTTCTATTGTTCTGAGATACCAGGTTTCAGGGATCTCTTTTTTGTTTCAGCATTTTTTCACAAATTCTTGCAGCCTGGGCTACAGAAGCTGAATCTTTGTCTGTTTTTTCACTTGCCTGCATGAAATACGTATGGTATGAAAATAACATACGAGGCTGATATGAACCAGTACGGAGCGGTGATTGTTGCTGCAGGAATGTCAAAAAGAATGAATCAGTTCAAACAGCTGATGGAAGTCGGCGGCCGTTCTTTTTCCGACCGCGTCATCACGAACTTTCAGCGCTGCGGCGTGAAGAAGATCGTGGTCGTCACCGGCTACCAGGCAGACCAGGTGGAAGAAGCACTTGCTCCGCTCGGAGTCGAATTCGTCCGCAATGAACAATATGAGACAAGTCAGATGTTTGACAGCGCAAAGCTCGGGCTGGCAAGACTGGAAGGAAACGTGAAACGGGTATTCTTCACGCCGGTGGATATTCCGTTTTTTCTCGAAGATACGGTCAGGCTGGAAATGACCAGAAAAGAAGATCTGGTCTATCCGATCTGCCATAACCGGATCGGACATCCGGTACTGTTCAGCGGTTCTTTCATTCCGAAGATTCTCTCTTATTCCGGCGAGCGCGGTCTCAAAGGAGCACTGGATTCGCTTTCTTCTCAGAATACGTGTTTCCTGCCAGTTGATGATGCCGGGGCGGTCATGGACATGGATACCAAAGAAGATCTGCAGTATGCGATCGACCGCCAGAACAGCCGGCTGATGCGGGCAGAAGCCAATGTCACGCTTGTCAACAGCCAGGGCTTCTTCGGACCGGAAACCTTTGACCTGATGAAAGAGATTGAGGAAACGCATTCGGTCCGTAAGGCTTGTGAGGCAGCAGGGCTGTCTTATTCGAAAGGCTGGCAGATCATCCACAGCGCCGAAGCAGAGCTTGGCTACCGGATCCTTACCAGAAGAGCCGGAGGAAAAGACGGCGGCAGTTCCGTCCTGACCGAACGCGGAAAAGAATTGATGGAGCTTTACGAAGAGCTTTCGAGAAGAGTGGAACGGCAGGCCGAACAGGAATTCTGCAATCTGTTCTCGGCAAGTTCCCTGTTTCCGGAATCCAGCCGCGAAAAGAAGGTGCGCTCATGAAAACTGCAATCTTCGGCGCCGGACAGGGCGGGGCAATGGCATCCCGCTGGATCCCTGGCGAAGTCGTGTGCTTCATGGACAATAATCCAGCCTGTCAGAACACAGAGAGTGACCATATTCCGGTTCTTTCTCTGGAAGCAGGCTTGAAGCTTTCGCCGGATCTGATCCTGATTGCAGTTCTGAATCAGGAAGCAGCCGAATCCATCCGCAAGCAGATCGAAGCCTCCGGCTATCATGGGTCCATCGAGACGATCTCATCCTTCCGGAAGCTTCAGGATCTGAGACTTGCGGAACTGAGACTTGCTGCAGAACAGATCAGAGACAGGAACGTACCTGGAGACACCGCTGAGCTCGGGGTATACCAGGGAGCCTTTGCCAGAGAAATCAATCGCTGCTTCCCGGACCGGAAATTATATCTGCTTGATACGTTTGAAGGATTCGCGAAAGCAGATCTGAAACACGAAACCGGTGGCACGTACCGCAATGATTTCTCGGATACTTCCATTGAACTTGTGCGGCAGAAGCTCCCGCATCCGGAGCATGCAGTATTCGTGAAAGGCCACTTTCCGGAAAGCGCATCGGGACTTCCGGAAACGAGTTATGCCTTTGTCAGCCTGGATCCCGATCTGTCTGCCGGAGCAGAAGCGGGACTGGAATACTTCTGGCCGCGATTATCCAAGGGCGGCGTGATCATTCTGCATGACTATACCAGCCTGCAGTATCCGGGTGTCAGAGAAGCAGCGGATCGTTTCTGCCGCAAGCATGGACTTTACCTGATCCCGTTAGCGGATCTGCATGGTTCTGCAGTTTTCCTGAAGCAGGGAGGCGAACCATGAGAAAGATCTATCTGATCCGTCATGGAAAAGCAGAAAAGGAACCAGGAACGTATCTCGGAATTACTGACTGCCCGCTTTCTGAAGCAGGCAGGAAACAGATGCAGATTGACGGTGCATGGCTGAAGCGCACGAAGGCAAGATGGATTGCTTCCTCGGATCTTTCCAGAACAGTCAGGTCTGCCGAAGAACTGTCGGAAGCTTCCGGCCTTCCGTATGTGCTGAAGACAGAAGCCTTCCGTGAAATCAATCTCGGATCCTGGGAAGGAAAGAAGATTGCAGACATCCGCACACAATTCCCGGAAGCATATTCAGAGCGCGGAAAGGCAATCGGATCCTACCGGACTCCTGGCGGAGAATCGTTTGAGGAAACCGCTGATCGGGCGATGCAGGAACTGCTGGATCTGATCCATAACAGCACAGATGACTTTGCCATCGTGACGCACAGCGGCGTGATCCGTTCGCTGATCTGCAGGGTCAGAGGGATCAGTCTGGATTCCATTCTGGATGTGAAGATGCCGGAAGCAGGGATCGCCGTGCTTGGCTGGAATGGAAGTCTCTCGGTACAGGAACCGCTGTACCGTCCGATCGGATTGATGGGTGAGACTGAGATCAAAGATCTATATGAGCGCTGCGAAGTATCAGAACCGCTTGCGGCACATATGAAAGCAGTTCGTGATACCTGTGTGGAATTAATATCTGAACTGAAGGGAGCGTATGATGGCGAGGTTCTCGAGAAGGGGGCCCTCGTTCATGATCTGCTCCGGGCGCTGCCGAAACATGCAGGTCGTACGGCTGACCTTTTGGCAAGCGAAGGATGGCTTGATATTGCTGATATCGTCAGATTTCATGATGACGAAGGATATCTGGAACAGACGCCGCTGAATGAAGCAGATCTGCTTTATTACGCAGACAAGATCACGAGGGAAGATCAGAGGGTAAGTCTTGCAGAGCGCTTTGAGGCGAGCAGGGCGAAATGCAGAAGCGAAGAGGCAATGCGGCATCATGATGCGAGATACCGCAAAGCACTTGGAATAGAAGCGAAGATTCAGAAGGAGAAGAGGCAGGAGAACGTATGAAACTGATGAAGACGGAGGATGCCGTCGGGCAGATGCTATGCCACGACATCACGGAGATTGTTCCGGGGGTCAAGAAAGGTCCGGTGTTCCGCAAGGGACATATCATCACGAAGGAAGATGTGCCGGTGCTGCTGAGAGTCGGCAAGGATCATGTCTATATCTGGGAAGTCAATGAATCGATGATGCATGAGAATGATGCAGCAATGGTGCTGTACCGCATCAGTGCAGGCGATCAGGATACGATCACGCATTCGGATGACATCAAGGAAGGAAAGATCGAAGCGAAGGCGATGATTGACGGTCTATTGAAGATTGACCGCAAGCGTCTCTATACCGTGAATTCGTTCGGACAGATGATGATTGCCAGCATCCATGGGGACTTCCCGGTGAAAAAGGGAGATAAGATTGCCGGGATGCGCATCATTCCGCTGATCATCGAGAAAGAGAAGATGGAAGCAGTGGAAGAAGCGGTTAAGGGTGCGCCGATCTTCCGGATTCTGCCATTCCGGAAAAAGAAGGTCGGAATCGTCACGACGGGCAATGAAGTCTATGCCCATCGGATTGAAGATAAGTTCACGCCGGTCGTGATTGCAAAGCTTCAGGCATTCGGGGCAGAGATCATCGGGCATGAGGTATGCAGCGATGATTCTGATATGGAAGTCGCAGCGATTCAGAAGCTGCTGGATGCCGGGGCAGATTTCATCTGCTGCACCGGCGGCATGAGCGTGGATCCGGATGACCGGACGCCGGCGGCGATCGGTTTTGCTGCGGATGAAGTGATCACTTATGGGGCACCGGTTCTTCCGGGAGCGATGTTCATGCTTGCATACAAGAACCGGGATGGAAAGCGGATTCCGATTGTCGGACTGCCGGGCTGTGTCATGTATGCAAAGCGTACGGTTTTCGATCTCGTTCTGCCGAGGCTGATGGCGGATGACCCGGTCACGAAGGCGGAAATGGATGCGCTCGGGGAGGGCGGATTATGCCTTGGCTGCAATCCATGCACGTTCCCGAACTGCGGATTCGGAAAGTAAGGGGGGAGCGAGTTCATGACGAAATTATCTGCATATTTCGATGCATTCCGTTCCCTGGACGGATATCTCGAAATGCATAGCGCTTCTTTGATCAGTTCTGAGAAGATGGAGAAAGCACTGTATTGCGATGGAAAGACCGTATTCCTGTCAGATGACTGCACGTTTCTGAAGGCTCATGAAGCAGAGCTTGCGGCGATGAAGGAGACTGGCCTCCATGAAGTGGATGGCCAGCAGGTATTCATCGAGCGCCTCGGGCGCACGAGTCAGATGGTGATCTGCGGAGCGGGCCATGTGGCCATTCCGATTCTGAAGCTTGCCCAGACGGTCGGCATGGAAGTCACGGTCATTGATGACCGCGAGGAATTCGCTGCAAATGCCAGAGAAGCAGGAGCAGAACATGTGATCGCTAAGCCGTTTGCCGAAGCCCTGGCTGAGATTCCTGGAAACCCGGATACGTTCTTCGTGATTGTGACCAGAGGCCATAAGTGGGATGAAGACTGCCTGCGCATGATTCTGAAGAAGCCGCATGCCTATATCGGCATGATGGGCAGCAGGCGCAGAATCCAGATGGTCAAGCAGAAGATGACCGATGAGGGAAACGATGCAGATCTGGTGAATAGTGTCTATGCGCCGATCGGGCTTGAGATCAATTCTGAGACGCCGGAAGAGATTGCCATCTCGGTTCTGGCGCAGGTCATTCAGGTGCGCAATGCCAGAAAGCAGTATGGCTATCCGCAGGATATTCTGCAGGGAGCTTATGACCATGATGGTCCGAAAGTGCTTGCTGAAATTGTCGGGCGCAGCGGATCTGCACCGCGTGAAGTCGGTACGAAGATGCTGATTGTCGAAGACGGAACCGGCATCAACACAATCGGCGGAGGACTGCTGGAAGCCCTGGTTCTGAAGGAAGCGAAGAAGATGCTGGATACGGGTCTTGGCAATGAGCTGTTCCATGATTCGCTGACGGCAGATGCGGCTTCGAAAGAAGGAGAAGTCTGCGGCGGCGATCTCCATGTCCTTCTGGAAAGGTTCGACGGATGAAGGATTCCTTCGGACGGGAGATCAATTACCTCAGAATCTCGATCACGGATCGCTGCAACCTGAGATGCCGGTACTGCATGCCGGAAGGAATTCAGCAGGTTCATATGCATGAGATTCTGAGCTATGAAGAAATCCTCGAGATTGCGAAAGCTGCTGCTTCGCTTGGTATCACGAAGATCAAGGTGACCGGAGGAGAGCCTCTGGTCAGACTTGGATGTGCGGATCTCGTGAAGCGGCTGAAAGAGATCCCCGGCATCGAGCAGGTCACGATGACGACCAACGGCATTCTGCTGAAGCAGAATCTTCCAGCTCTGAAAGAAGCAGGCATCGATGCGATCAATGTGTCGCTCGATACGCTGAAGCCGGAAGTATTCCGGATGATCACCGGTTCCGACCGTCTGCAGGAAGTAAAGGCAGGCATTGAGACTTCGGTTTCAGGCGGCATCCGCACGAAAGTGAATACGGTGCTTCAGACCGGTGTCAATGACGGTGAATGGAAAGATCTCGTACGTCTATCTAAGGATCTTCCGATCGATGTGCGGTTTATCGAGATGATGCCGATCGGGTACGGAAAGAAGTATCCGCCGGTATCGAATGAAGACCTGAAGAAGCAGATCGAAGCAGAGTTCGGACCCATCGAAGAAGATCATCGGGTTCATGGCAACGGGCCGGCAGAATATGTGCGTCTTTCAGGCTTTGCTGGATCGATCGGATTCATCGGAGCGATTCACGGAAAGTTCTGCAGTTCGTGCAACCGGATCCGTCTCACTTCGATGGGCAAGCTGAAGCCATGTCTCTGCTATGGCGATACGGTCGATCTGAGATCGATCCTGAGAGATCAGAACGATCATCAGGAAGGATTGAAGCAGGCTATTGCAGAAGCAATCACAGAAAAGCCGCAGGCTCATTGCTTTGAGCAGCTGAACAGAATTACCGAAGAACAGGAGATGATTGAAATTGGCGGATAACGAAATCAGAAAAGGATCTCTGGAGGCCATCTGCATCAGCGATCATCGCGGAACCGCGAAATACGTGATTCCCGAAGCAGAACTGAAAGTCGACTGGGGAATCGTCGGCGATGCACATGCCGGAAACTGGCATCGCCAGGTCAGCCTGCTGGAGAAAGAGAAGATTGAAGAATTCCGGAAGAAAGGGATCGATGTGGCTTATGGTGCCTTCGGCGAGAACCTGATCGTGAATGGCATCGACCTGCGTTCGATCCAGGTCGGATCTCTGATCCATGTCGGTGACTGCCTGCTGGAACTGACGCAGATCGGCAAGGAATGCCATGATCACTGTGCCATCTACAAGGCGGTAGGCGACTGCATCATGCCGAGAGAAGGCGTGTTTGGAAAGGTGCTGAAAGGCGGAATGATCCATCCGGGTGATGAAATCATTGTGGAGCCTTTAGCAGAAGACCATCCGTTCACTGCAGCGATCATCACCCTCAGCGACCGGGCATTCAAAGGCATCTATGAAGACAAGAGCGGACCTGCGATCCGGGAGTATCTCGAAGGAAAAGGATTTCAGGTTCTGGAACAGATCCTGCTTCCGGATGAGAAGCCATTCCTGCAGAAAGAACTCATCCGCCTAGCGGATCAGCGTCAGGTCAATGTCGTTTTCACGACCGGAGGAACCGGATTCTCGCAGAGAGACATCACGCCGGAAGCCACGGAAGCAGTCTGCGACCGTATGGCCCCAGGCATTGCGATGGCAATTCTCTCGGAGTCTCTGAAGATCACGCCGAAAGCGATGCTGAGCCGTCAGACGGCCGGCATCCGGAAACAGACGCTGATCATCAATCTGCCCGGAAGCCCGAAAGCCTGCCGGGAAGACCTCGATATTCTGATGCCGGCTCTGCCTCATGGGCTTGGGATCCTGCGCGGTACCGCGGACGCCTGAACAGTCCTCACTGCCCGCTATGCGGGCTTATATGATCAGAATCGTATATTATAAAAAAAGCATACGGCTGAGATAAAACAGGAGGATAAGAAGTAAACCTATGAAACAACTCATTGCACTCACCTCAGCAATCGCACTTGCTCTGGCTGGGTGCGGAAGCAGCAGCTCTTCTGCAGCGACTGCTGCAGCTTTCACTGCCGCCGCATCTGCAGCAGCAGCCGAAGCAGCGGAAACGACTGCTGCCGCTGCTGAACAGTCCGAGGTCATTGTCTTCGCAGCAGCTTCGATGACCGAGACGCTGAACCAGATCAAGGAAACGTATGAAGCAGAGAATCCGGGTGTTACCCTGACTTTCAACTTCGACTCTTCCGGAACCTTGAAGACGCAGATTCAGGAAGGGGCAGACTGCGACTTATTCATCTCGGCTGGTCAGAAGCAGATGAATCAGCTCGATATCACTGCTTCTTCTGATGTGAATACCGACGGTCTTGATTTCGTCGATCCGGATACGAGAGTCAACTTGCTGGAAAACAAAATCACGCTGGCCGTACCGGAAGGAAACCCGAAGGGCATTGAAAGCTTCGATCAGCTAGCTGATCTTCTGAAGAATGGCGATGTGCTGATGGCGATTGGCAACAGCGATGTTCCGGTCGGACAGTACACGCAGAAGATTCTGGCTTATTATGGTCTTGATGAAACCACGCTTGCCAATGAGGGCAAGATCACTTATGGCACCAACGTCAAGGAAGTCACGACCCAGATCTCCGAAGCTTCCGTGGACTGCGGCGTCATCTATGAGACCGATGCATATTCTGCTGGCCTGACCACAGTTGATTCTGCAACTCCGGAAATGTGCGGACAGGTCATCTATCCGGCAGCAGTTCTGAAGACGGCCAGGAATCCGGATGGTGCAAAGAAGTTACTCGACTATCTGCAGACAGATGAAGCAATGAAGGTCTTCGAGAGTGTCGGCTTCTCTGCTGTAACGGCTGAGTAATACTGATTTTCGGAAAGGAGGGGACACATGGACTGGTTCCCGTTATGGAATTCGCTGCGGATCGCGGCAATCAGCAGTGTCATCGTGTTTTTCCTCGGCATCTTCCTGGCCTATGAAACCGCCAGACTTCCGAAGGTGCTGAAGGGCATTCTCGATGTCGTGCTGACCCTGCCTCTGGTCCTTCCGCCGACCGTATGCGGCTGGCTGCTGCTGCGGGTATTCGGGGCAAGAAGACCAATCGGCATGTTTCTGGCAGAGTTTGATCTCTCATTTGTCATGAACTGGCCGGGCGGTGTTCTTGCTGCAGCCCTGGTGTCCTTTCCGCTCATGTACCGGACAGCCCGCGGGGCGTTTGAAAGCTATGACCGCAATCTGACCTATGCCGGCAGAACGCTCGGCCTGTCTAATACGTATATCTTCTGGCATATCCAGATGGCATCCTGCCGGCAGGGGATTCTGGCCGGAGCCGTGCTTGCCTTTGCAAGAGCACTAGGCGAATACGGCGCCACCAGCATGCTCATCGGGTATACGCCGGGAAAGACCGCAACCATTGCGACGACGGTATATCAGCTTTGGCGGACGAATGATGAAGCCGGAGCGATGACCTGGGTGCTCGTGAATATCGCGATCTCGGCTGTCGTGCTGATCTCGGTGAACATGCTCGAAGACCGGGAACGGAAGAAAGCGAGGAAATCATGAGACTGGAAGCAGACATCAGCAAGGATTTCGGGGGATTCTGCCTCGATATGCACTTTGCGTCCGATGCAGGCCATATCGGCATTCTCGGAGCATCCGGCTGCGGCAAGTCCATGACCCTCAGATGCATCGCCGGCATTGTGACTCCGGACGAAGGCAGAATCGTCCTGAATGGCAGAGTGCTCTTTGACTCTGAGAAGCATATCAACCTGAAGCCGCAGCAGCGCCATGTCGGCTATCTGTTCCAGAACTATGCACTCTTTCCGAACATGACCGTGGAACAGAATATCCGTTCCGGTCTGCATGGCATGAGGAAAGAGGAACAGAATGCCAGAGTGCAGGAGATGATTGAGAAGTTTGAGCTGAAGGGGCTCGAGAAGCATTTTCCCGACCAGCTGTCCGGAGGCCAGCAGCAGCGTACGGCTTTAGCAAGGATCATGGCCTATTCGCCGGATGTGATCCTGCTGGATGAACCATTCTCAGCACTGGATGCGTATCTGCGCGACCGCGTGCAGCAGGAGACGCTGGATCTTTTGAAGGAGTATACTGGCATTGCAGTGCTTGTATCGCATAACCGCGATGAAGTATACCGCTTTTCGGAGGATCTCTTGATCCTGGATCATGGCAGCATCGAAGTGCATGGTACTCCGAAGGCAGTATTTGCGGATCCGCGCACGAAGGCAGCTGCCGTCCTGACCGGCTGCAAGAATTTTTCTTCCGCAGTCCGAGTGGATGATCATACCGTGAAGGCAGAGAGCTGGGGCATCACGCTGCACAGCGATGACTTGCTCCCGGAGGACTTCTCCTATCTTGGCTTCCGGGCTCATGACTTCATTCCGATCTACGGGGAAAGAAAAGAAAACTGCATCGATGCAAAGGGTGCAGATGAAAGCAGCCTTCCGTTTGAGAAGAACTTCTATATTCCGCCAGAGAACCGGAAGAATTATGAGCGCGAGGACGTGATCACCTGGTTGGTCCAGCGTAAAGACTGGCCGATTCTTCAGGAGAAGGGTATGCCGGACTATCTGCAGTTTGACATGAAGCGGATGCTGTATCTGAAGGATCGGGAAGTTCGCTGATGAATCAGTTACGATGGATTCTCTTGACAGGATGGCTGAGGAAAGACTCTAGGGAGGATAACAATGGAATTCACGCATTTTGATGAACACGGCAATGCCCGCATGGTGGATGTCTCAGAAAAAGAGATCACGCATCGTGAAGCAACTGCCCGAGGCACGATCCAGGTCTCAGCGGAAGTATTCGATGCCATCGAAGGAAAGAAGGTCGTGAAAGGAGATGTCTATACCGTTGCGACGGTAGCCGGCATCCAGGCGGTCAAGCGCACCAGCGAGCTGATTCCGATGTGCCATCTGCTGAACCTGACCCATGCTTCGGTGACGTTTGAGGCAGATGAGAAGACGCATGAGATCACTGCCTTCTGCACGGTCCGTACCGATGGCAAGACCGGGGTGGAGATGGAAGCATTGACCGGCGTCAGCGTAGCTTTGCTGACGGTGTATGACATGTGCAAGGCCATCGACAAGCGCATGGTGATCTCGGATGTCCATCTGGTTGAAAAGACCGGCGGAAAAAGCGGAGAATTCCATTTCGAGTAATCTCTTTCGGATGGTCCTGGCCGGAAAGCATCGATGAAATGCGGTGCACTCCTCCCAGGGCTTTTTTCTGTCTCTCTGATTCTGCGGTATTTTTATGAGGTTTGAAGAAACAGAGTATCAACTGACGCTTCAGTCACGATATAATGAAAGCGCTTAGGAAAAGAGGAACTGACCATGGGAAAGAATCAGCTGGATGTGACGGCTCTTGGAGAGCTGCTCATCGATTTCATTCAGAACGGTACTTCGGAACAGGGCAATCCGATGTTTGAAGCAAACCCGGGCGGCGCACCCTGCAATGTGCTTGCGATGCTAGCAAAACTCGGGCATTCGGTTTCATTCATCGGGAAAGTAGGAAAAGACGGCTTCGGCACCCAGCTGTCAGAAGCGATCACGAAAGCAGGCATTGACGGCAGCGGCCTGGTATTCGATCCGGAAGTGCATACGACACTCTCCCTGGTTCATAAGCTGCCGAACGGAGACCGTGATTTCTCGTTCTACCGGAATCCTGGCGCAGATATGAATCTGAAGCCGGAAGAAGTGAACCTTGATCTGATCCGCAATGCGAAGATCTTCCATTTCGGAACGCTGTCGATGACGGATGAGCCGGTGCTGTCTGCAACGAAACTGGCGATTGCGACGGCAGAAGAAAGCGGGTGCCTGCGTTCGTTTGACCCGAATCTGAGACTGCCGCTCTGGCATCACGAAGAAGATGCCAAAGCTGCGTTTGACTATGGTCTGCATCATTGCGATATCCTGAAGATCTCTGATAATGAGATCCGCTGGTTCACCGGAAAAGAAGACTTTGATGAAGGCATTGAACTGCTTCAGAAGACCTATCATATTCCTCTGATCACCTTATCGATGGGACCGGATGGAAGCCGGGCTTACAAGGGAAGCCTGATGGTAGAAGTTCCTGCCTTTCTGCAGCCGAATACGATTGAGACGACAGGGGCAGGAGATACGTTCGGGGCATGCGTGCTCCATGGTATTCTCAGGGAAGGAATGGAGGCTCTGAACGAAGAGAAGCTCCGTTCGATTCTGACGTTTGCCAATGCCGCCGCTTCCATCGTGACCACCCGCAAAGGCGCTCTGGCAGTGATGCCTTCGGAAGCAGAAGTCAGAGCACTGATCACAGCAGTTCAATGAGGGGGAAGGCACATGAAAACAAGACCGGAATGGGACAAGGAATTCACGAAACGTCTGGCCGTTTCGTATGAAGAGATGCAATGGCTATACAATGAGCTCTATCATGATGAACATGCGTTTGATTACTTTCTGACGATGCTTTATCGCTGCTACAGCCAGCGGCCGAAGAAGCTGCAGAAATGGGATCAGAAGCGCACCAAGGCAGGCGACTGGTACAAGCAGGGCTCAATGCTCGGCATGGTGCTGTATACCGACTGCTTTGCCGGAACGATTTCCGGGGTGGAAAAACATCTGGATTATATCCGGGAATGCCATGTGAATTATCTGCATCTGATGCCGCTCCTGGAAACGCCGAAAGGACGCAGCGACGGCGGCTATGCGGTTTCGGATTTCCGGAAGGTGGAACCGGAACTCGGCACGATGAAGGATCTTGCGCATCTGTCGGATTCCTGCCATAAACATGATATTTCCGTATGCCTGGACTTCGTCATGAACCATACGAGCGAAGATCATGAATGGGCAAAGCGGGCTAAGGCTGGCGAGAAAGAATACCAGGACCGCTATTTCTTCTTTGATGACTGGACGATTCCGAATGAATTCGAGAAGACGGTTCCGCAGGTATTCCCGACGACTGCTCCTGGCAATTTCAGCTGGTGTCCGGAAGCGAACAAAGTCGTCATGACGACGTTCTATCCGTATCAGTGGGATCTCAATTACCGCAATCCGACGGTCTTCAATGATATGTGCGAGAACATGCTGTATCTCTGCAATCAGGGCGTGGACATTGTCCGTCTGGATGCAGTGCCTTATATCTGGAAGACGCTGGGAACCACCTGCCGCAATCTGCCGCAGGTTCATACGCTGGTACGGATCATGCACATGGCAGCCGACATCGCTGCCCCGGGCACACTGCTGCTTGGCGAAGTGGTCATGGAGCCGGACAAGGTCGTCCCGTATTTCGGAACTGCTGAGAAGCCGGAATGCCAGATGCTGTATAACGTGACGACGATGGCGAGTACCTGGAATACGGTCGCAACCAGAGATGTCAGACTTCTGAGACGCCAGATGGAAACCGTCTGCGCCCTGCCGAAGCAGGATACATTCCTGAATTATCTCCGCTGCCATGATGATATCGGCTGGGGTCTCGATTATGACTTCCTGGCGCAGTTCGGCATCGAGCAGGCTGCGCATAAGAAATATCTGAATGCGTTCCTGACTGGCCGATACTGGGGATCTGATTCCAGAGGCGAGCTGTATAACGACGATCCGCGGCTGAAAGACGCAAGACTGTGCGGAACGACGGCTTCGCTGTGCGGAACGGAAGCAGCGGTCTATGAGAAGAATGACTTCAAGCTGCATGCTTCGATCGATCTCGATGTGATGCTGCATGCATTCCTGCTGACCCAGAGCGGCATTCCGGTGCTGTATTCCGGTGATGAGATCGGGCAGCTGAATGATTACAGCTACCATGAAGATCCGCTGAAGAAAGATGATTCCCGCTATCTGCACCGCGGAAAGTTCGACTGGAATCTTGCCGCAATGCGCAAGGATCCGGCGACCAGGCAAGGCATGCTGTTTCAACGGCTCATGAAGCTGATCGAGCTGCGGCAGTCTCATATCGTCTTTGATGCGCATGCGGATACGTGGGTGCTGGAACCATACAATGATTCAATTCTTGCACTTGGCAGATATTGCAAAGGCGAGAAGCTGCTGGCACTGTTCAACTTCTCTGAGAATGATCAGACAGCATGGCTCAATGAACCTGAGGTCTATACTGATCTTCTGACTGGTGAAGAGACTGATGCGAAGGCAGTTGCCATGAAGCCGCATGAATTCCGCTGGCTGCTGAAGACGTATTCAGAATAAATGATTTCTGCTCTGGAGATTCCAGAGCTTTTTTTGTGTGAAAATATGATCTACCGGTATCCTGGGCTACCGGTTTTTCTTCTGGGGTTCTGCTAAGGTATGAATACAACATAGCGCGTATGTTACTGATGATCAAAAAGAAGGACGAGTTCATTGATGGCTTTACCCGAGTTCGATTACGTABTTGCAAAGAGCCTTCCGGAAGCAGCTGCGCTGAATGCATGTGACGATGTGCGCGTCATGGCAGGCGGCACGGATGTCATTTTTCTCGTGCAGGCAAAAGCCCTCAAGGGGCTGAAGCGGGAAGTGGATCTGAAGGGCATCCAGGGCCTGGACAAAGTGGAATTCGTCGAAGGCGATGGCCTTCATATCGGTTCCCTTGCCAAGCTCTACGCAATTCAGAATGATCCTGAAGTGAAGAAGCATCTTCCGGCAGTTGCCCAGGCAGCTCATTATGTTGCCTCTGCGCAGATCCGCAGAAAAGGAACGATGGCAGGAAACATCGTCAATGCGTCCCCGTCTGCAGATACCGTCCCGATTCTCTTGGTGAGCATGCTTCTGTGAAAACGTATGACAAAGACGGTAACACGAGAACCATCAATATGAATGAGTTCTATAAAGGTTTCCGCAAATACGACCTGGAAAAGTCCAAGGGCGAGCTGATCAGTGAGATCTACATTCCTGAACTGAATCCGCATGAAGGTTCTGCCTATCTCAAGCTCTCCGTACGCAAGGCGATGGATCTTGCCATCATCGGCACTGCCGCCTGGGTACGCATGGATGGAAAGAAGATCGAAGACTGCAGAATCGCATTGGGCGGTGTTGCTGTCAATGCAATCCGTGCTCCGAAGGCAGAAGCCTTCCTGAAGGGCAAGGAACTCACTGATGAAGTTCTCGAACAGGCCGGCAATCTGAAGCAGACTCTGAAGGAGCTGAACCGGGAGACATATGACTACCGGGAATTTCTGAAGAAGTTTGCTTCGCTGGGCGAGAATCTCGAAACCAATGAAGATGAGTTCGACTATATCTACTATATCTACGGCATGGATCACTACGGCAATATGCCGCTGGTCGAACCGCTGGAATACAAGGAAGTGAAGAAAGTCCGGGAGATCGTGATTGCGATCGATACCTCGGAATCAGTATCCGGAGATCTGGTGCAGCAATTCGTGCAGAAGACCTGGAACATGCTGAAGCAGACCGACAGTTTCTTCTCCCGCGTGAATATCCATATTCTCCAATGCGGAGCGAAAGTCGAAGAAGATGTCTCCATCAAAAGCCAGGAAGACCTGGATGCTTATCTGAAGAGTATGATGTTGCTGAAGGGATTCGGAGGAACCGACTTCCGGCCGGTGTTCGAGAAGGTCAATGAGCTGATCCGCAGCCATGCGTTCTCCAATTTCCGTGGACTGATCTATTTCACGGATGGATACGGAACCTATCCGGCCATGCCTCCGGCTTATCCGACGGCGTTTGTGTTTCTCGATCATGGACATGAGATCCCGGAAGTGCCGACATGGGCCATCCGGCTTGTGCTGAAGGAGAATGAGATCCATGACCTCTGAGAAAGATTTCCGGATCGAAGGAGACAAGCTGATCCGCTACCTCGGAGATGCTTCGAATGTGAAGATCCCGGAAGGAGTCAGGATGATCGGCGAAGGGGCATTCAAGGATGATACGACGCTGATCTCTGTCACGATTCCGGAAGGATGCGAAGGGATTGAAGAAGGTGCGTTTCAGTGGTGTTCTGCCCTGGAGATCGTGCATGCCCCGGATTTGATCATGGCGGTCGGCCTGAATGCATTTGCCGGAACAAGATTTGATCAGTATTACAGCGAGAATGAAACAAGCTGGAACGAAGACTTCTGCTTCCTCGGAAAAGTTCTGTACAAAGGACGCAGAAGTCTCCGGGAAGCACGGATTCCTGAAGGAACCGTCCGGATCACAGCCGATGCATTTCGGGAACATGTTCTTCTGAGGAAGATCTCTATTCCTTCCACCTGCATTGAAATTGGCTGGCGCGCATTTGAATCGTGCACCGGGCTGACCGAAGTGACGGTGCCAGGCAATGCGAAGATCCTCGGCTGGCATGCATTCCGGGGATGTTCGAGGCTGGCAGACAGGTATTTGCAGGATGCGAAAAGCTGGCAGATGCAGAAGGATATTTCATGATCGATCATGTCTGCCTGGGAAGAATCCGCGAGGAAGCGATCGCGAGGATTCCCGAGGGAACTGAATCCATTCAGAGCGGAGCCTTCCGGAATCAGCATCTGCTGCAGAAGTTATATGTTCCTGATGGTGTGAAATGGATCGGAGCCCATGCGTTTGCAGTATGTACAGCGCTGGAATATGCAGAGATTCCTTCCTCGGTCCGGACGATGGATGATCAGATGTTTGAGGGCGATGAGAAGCTCGTGATCCTGGTAAGTCCCGGATCGGATCAGGAGATATTTCATACTCCGTCCATTCATCTGGCCGCATTGCTTGGTTATGCAGAGCAGGAGGAACGGTATCCTTTCCTGATGAGAAAGAAATATCAGGAAGCTCTTGAAACAGAAAAAGAGACATGCCTTTTTCAGACAATCCGGAAATCCAGGCTTCCGGCCGTGAATTATTTTCTGCGCCATGAGCTGGTAGATCAGAAACTGTCTCTGAGGCTGCTGGAAGAAGCAGAGCAGAAACGGGAGCTTGAAATTACTGCGTCTCTGCTTTGTTACCGCAGAAGACATCCGGAGCTGTTTGAAGAAGAGGACCGCTGGTCACGCTGAATGGCCTGCAGAGCTCCGTCGGGGGTTCTTCTCGGCCCAGGGCAGACCGAAGATGAGCATGCAGAGACAGGTGATCTTGCTGCCGATCTGCTTATTGCTGCTGCCGTCGAAGTTCGGAATCGACGGCATTCTCTGGAGCGGTCCGGCTGCAGATCTTGGCATGGCGATCCTTGCTGTCCTTCTATCGAAAAAAGAATTCCGCAGGCTTTCCTATCTGAACGGGAAAGCTTGATGCAGGTGTCCGGTTCCTTCATTCCGGGCACTTTTTTGTTAGGAAAACTGGTTGACAGAATGATATCAGTGCTTTATATTCATAGTGTATTAAGACACTAATACAATAAGACTGAAGAAAGGAGAAACAATGGGATGGAGATTTGAAGGAAACAGCCCGATCTATCTTCAGATCATCGAGAAGCTGGAGACCGGGATCGCGGCCGGGACATATGCCCCTGGCCAGAAAATGCCTTCGGTCCGGGATCTGGCTCTGGAGGCCGGAGTCAATCCGAATACGGTCCAGCGGGCCTTTGCCGAGCTGGAGCGGGACGGCCTGCTGCATAGTCAGCGGACCAGCGGCAGATTTGTGACCGAAGATCGGCAGAAGCTTTCTGCCCTTAGGGTGAGCCTTGGCAGGAAGTATATCGGAGAATTGTTTGAAAGACTGACGGGGCTTGGCTTAAGCCAGGAGGAAATCCTGCTGGCTTGCGAAGCGTACGCAAAGGAGGAAAGGAATTCATGAGTATTTTCGAATGTCATGATCTGACCAAGCGCTATGGAAGCCTTACTGCGCTGGATCATGTGAATCTGAATCTGGAACAGGGAAGAATTGTCGGCCTGCTCGGTCCGAATGGTTCGGGCAAGACGACGCTGATCAAGATTGCCTGCCGGCTGCTGCAGCCTAGCAGCGGGGAAATCCTGATCGGCGGAGAGAAGCCGGGAGTTCTGACGAAAAATATCGTCGCATATCTGCCGGATCGCGAATTTCTGCAGGACTGGATGAAAGTGTCTGAAGCTCTGTCGTTCTATCAGGACTTCTTCGATGATTTTGACCGGCAGAGGGCGGAGGGTCTGCTCTTTGATCTTTCGATTGATCCGGAAAAGAGACTGAAGCAATTGTCCAAGGGTAATCAGGAGAAAGTTCGTCTGATTCTCACAGTTTCCAGGAATGCCAAGGTGTTTTTCCTGGATGAGCCGATTGCCGGGGTAGACCCTGCGGCACGGGATTATATTCTGAAGACGATCCTGGCGAATTACCGGCAGGATGCGCTGATTATCATTTCGACACATCTGATTGCGGATGTTGAGAGCATTCTTGATGAAGCAGTGTTTCTGAAGCAGGGAAAGATTCTGCTTCATAAGACCACGGATCAGATCCGGGAAGAAACCGGAAAAAGCGTGGATTCTTATTTCCGGGAGGTGTTTGCATGCTAGGAAAACTTCTGAAATACGATTTCCGTTCCATTGGCAGAATTCTGTTTCCGGTTTATGGAGCGATGCTGGTGGCAGCGATTCTGCTTGGTCTGTCCAGCCGCAATACGAATGTTTCGCTGACGATCGCGATCATCTACTCTGTGCTGCTGATTGCGGCGATGGTGATGACGGTCGTGCTGGTGATCCAGCGGTTCTATCAGAACCTGCTTGGCAGCCAGGGATATCTGATGTTCACGATCCCGGTGTCTACCGGAACGCATATCTTTGCCAAAGTGCTGACGGCGCTGATCTGGGGGCTGATCGGAGTTCTCGTGGTTGTTCTTTCGGGAGTTCTGATCGTGGTTTTCGATCCTTCGCTTGGCGGATTCCAGGGCATCGGCGAAATGATGAATGCAATGTTTCAGGTACATCTGAATCCTGAGGATCAGAAGACGCTGCTGTTCTCGATTGTGCTTGGGATTCTGACGGTTACTGCATTGGTCACCAGGATCTACGCATCGATTTCTGTCGGTCATCTCTGGAGCGGCCATCGTCTGCTTGGTGCCTACCTTGCGTACATCGGGTTTCAGATCCTGGTGTTCTGGCTCATTTCAGAGATCGGCCTTTCGCTGGTGCCGGATTCGATCCTGAATGAACAGGCAATGCTGGCGGAGCTTCTGGTTCCTTTGCTGCAGATTGTGCTCTATGGAGCGATTACCTGGCTGATCCTGGATCGCAGACTGAATCTCGAATGAAGAAACAGGTCCGGATCTTCTTCCTGTTCCTGCTTCTGACCTGCTGTGCAGCTGGCGGCATCGGTATCCGAGCCAGTGCAGAGCTCTATCAGAAAGCAGTCACAATTCAGGCTCCGGAACCGCTTGCGGAAGAAGTGCTGGCAGGGGGAGTATCCTTTGAGGAAATTGATCCGGACTTCGTGCATGCAGTGATCGCAGCGGAGGATCAGAGATTCTTCATCCGCCATGGCTTTGACTGGCTGTCCTTTTTCCGGGCGATGCTTCATAATCTTGAAGCTGGCAGAATCGTCGAAGGCGGCAGCACGATCTCGCAGCAGATTGCGAAGAACTTCTATTTCCAGAGGGAACCGAGAGGTCTGCAGCAGAAAGGAGCAGAGGTGCTCGTAATGTACCGGCTGGAATGGTCTTTTTCCAAGCAGGAGCTGTTTGCGGTCTATGCCGACATGAACTATTACGGTGATGGCTGTTATGGAATACAAGACGCAGCAATGCATTACTACCGGAAGGATCCTTCTGATCTGACTGCGGCCGAAGCAGCAATGCTGGCGGGAATTCCGAATGCACCTTCGGTCTATCAGCTGTCAGATGGATACGAGGCTGCCAAGAAGCGCCAGGAATGGGTGCTTCACCGGATGCTGGTATGCGGATATCTGAATGAAGAAGAGTATGCGGATGCACTTTGCGAAGATGTGCATCCGCTTCTTCTTTTCTAAATGGGCAGATCGATACTAAAATAAATGCAGAACAAGATTCGTAAGGAGACTGACTATGCTAAGAGTAGGTATGCTTACCAGCGGCGGAGACTGCCAGGCGCTGAATGCAGCGATGCGGGGAGTCTTCAAGTGTGTCACTCTGAATTCCAAAGAACCTGTGGAATTCTATGGATTTGAAGATGGGTATAAAGGACTGATGCGGGGCAGGTTCCGGCTGCTGACCGAAGAGGATTTCTCCAACATCCTTACGGTTGGCGGAACGATTCTCGGTACCTCCCGGGTTCCGTTCAAGACAATTCATGATCCGGATGAAAACGGGAACAATAAGGTTGCAGCGATGAAGCAGACCTATTACAAGCTTCAGCTGAACTGCCTGGTCGTGCTCGGCGGCAACGGGTCTACGAAGACGGCGAATCTGCTGAGCGAGGAAGGGCTCAATGTCATCACGCTGCCGAAGACCATCGATAATGATCTCTGGGGAACGGATATGACCTTCGGCTTCCAGTCAGCTGTCGATATCGCCACCCGGTGCATCGATGAGATTCATACGACTGCCAACAGCCATGGCCGTGTCTTCATTGTGGAGATCATGGGCCATAAAACCGGCTGGCTGACGCTCAATGCGGGCATTGCTGGCGGTGCTGACATCATCCTGCTGCCGGAGATCCCGTATGATCTGAAGAACGTTGTCGATGTCATCGAGAAGCGCGATGCGGCCGGCAAGCGATTCACGATCATCGCCTGTGCGGAAGGCGCAATCTCGAAAGTCGATGCAAAGCTTTCCAAGAAAGAATACCGCAAGAAGCTCGGCAACTATGAGTTCCCGTCTGTTTCCTATGAGCTGGCCGACCAGATCACGAAGGAGACGGGCCGTGAAGTCCGGGTCACCGTTCCGGGACATACCCAGCGCGGCGGCACGCCGGATGCTTATGACCGGGTATTTGCGTCAAGGCTTGGTGCTGAGGCAGGCATGCTGGTGCTGAAGCAGGAATACGGCTGCATGATCGGCTACAAGAACCGTGAAATGGTCAAAGTGCCGCTCAAGGATGTTGCCGGCAAGCTCAAGACCATCGATCCGAAAGCAAAGATCATCAAGGAGACCAGGCTGATCGGCGTCAGCTTCGGCGACTGAGTTTTCCTGAAGTCTGTCCGCGGCGGCAGACTTTTTTTCTTTTCGGCGGGAAAGAAATTCCTGTGAAACAAGACAGCAGAACTGCAGGAGGGCTGTATGAAAGCATTCCTGGAGATTCTTTTCCCGGCGGGAAATTAATCGCCTGAATGTATTTTCATGCACAAGCAGATTTCCTGATCTGATTATGATTCTGCCGGGATGATTTCACTTGATCTTCCCGGTTTCGGACCGTATAGTTATAGCTGTTAACGCAAATAGTTGGACATGCAACTATTGCTATATGGAATCAGGAAGGGATAGCAGACATGAATGTAATCAAGCGCAGTGGGGAAGAAGTTGCTTTTGATGCGAGCAAAATCGAGAATGCAGTCCGCAAAGCAAATGCTGCTACGGTACAAAATGCAGAGATGAGCGATCAGCAGATCCGTGAGATCACGGAGCGGGTTGTCAAGCGGTGCCAGCAGGTCACTCGGGCAGTCTCCGTGGAAGAAATCCAGGATATGGTCGAAACGGAGATCATGGCAGAAAAGGCATACCAGGTTGCTCATAACTATATTACCTATCGGTATGAACGGGCTCTGGTCCGCAAGGCTAATACCACCGATAAGCAGATTCTGTCTCTGATCGGCCGCAATAATGAGACAGTCAAGCAGGAGAACTCGAACAAGAATCCGACCGTCAACAGCACGCAGCGTGACTATATGGCAGGAGAAGTGTCCAAGGACATCACTCGCAGATTCCTGCTGCCGCAGGATATCATCGATGCGCATGAGAAAGGCATCATCCATTTTCATGATGCGGACTATTTTGCTCAGCCGATGTACAACTGCTGCCTCGTGAACCTGGAAGACATGCTGGAAAACGGCACGGTCATCTCCGAAACGACGATTGATAAGCCGCATTCCTTCGCGACGGCATGCAATATCGCTACCCAGATCATCGCCCAGGTTGCCTCGAACCAGTATGGCGGCCAGACGATCACGCTTTCCCATCTGGCTCCGTTTGTCGAAGTCAGCCGTCAGAAACATCGGAAGACCGTTGCCGAAGAGTTCCGGGAAGCTGGCATCGAAGTCGATCAGGACAAGATCAACAAGGTTGCAGAAGAGCGGGTCCGCAAGGAAATCCGCACCGGTGTGCAGACGATCCAGTATCAGATCATCACGCTGATGACCACGAATGGACAGGCCCCGTTTGTTACCGTGTTCATGTACCTGGATGAAGTGCCTGCCGGCCAGACCAGAGAAGACCTTGCGCTGATCATCGAAGAAATGCTCAAGCAGCGCATGCAGGGCGTCAAGAATGAGAAGGGGGTCTACATCACCCCGGCCTTCCCGAAGCTGATTTACTGCCTGGATGAAGATAATATTCATGAAAACAGCAAATATTATTATCTGACTAAGCTCGCTGCCCAGTGCACCGCCAAGCGCATGGTGCCGGACTATATCAGCGCCAAGATCATGAAGGAABTCAAAGGCGATGTGTATCCATGCATGGGATGCCGTTCCTTCCTGACTCCGGATCGCTTCACGGATGCAGGTGAAGGCAATGTTGCCAATGCCGGCAGCTACAAGCCGGGCCAGCATAAGTATTACGGCCGGTTCAATCAGGGCGTCGTTACGATCAACCTCGTTGATGTCGCATGCTCCTCCAAAGGCAACATGGATGACTTCTGGAAGATCTTCGATGAGCGTCTCGATCTTTGCTACCGGGCGCTGATGATCCGCCACAACCGTCTGCTCGGAACGCCGAGCGATGTGGCTCCGATTCTGTGGCAGTATGGAGCCATTGCCCGCCTGAAGAAGGGGGAAACGATCGACAAGCTTCTCTACGGCGGATATTCGACGATCTCACTGGGCTATGGCGGCCTCTGCGAATGCGTGCGCTATATGACCGGCAAGTCCAATACGACGGAAGAAGGCAAGGAATTCGGCCTCAAGGTCATGCGGCATCTGAATGATGCCTGCGCAAAGTGGAAAGCAGAGACGAATATTGACTTCTCTGTTTACGGAACCCCGATGGAAAGCACCACCTACAAGTTCGCAAAGTGCCTGCAGGAACGCTTCGGCATCATCCCGGGTGTAACCGACAAGAACTACATCACGAACTCTTATCATGTCAATGTCCGCGAGCAGATCAACGCATTCGACAAGCTGACGTTCGAGTCTCAGTTCCAGAAGCTGAGTCCTGGCGGAGCAATCTCCTATGTCGAAGTTCCGAACATGCAGAACAACATTCCGGCAGTTCTTGCCCTGATGAAACATATCTACAACACGATCATGTATGCAGAGCTGAACACGAAGAGCGACTACTGCCAGAAGTGCGGCTATGACGGAGAAATTCAGATTGTCGAAGACGAGAACCACAAGCTGATCTGGAGATGCCCGAACTGCGGCAATACGGATCAGGACACGATGAACGTCGCTAGACGTACCTGCGGCTACATCGGCACCCAGTTCTGGAACCAGGGCCGTACGCAGGAAATCAAGGAACGCGTCCTTCATCTGTAAGATTCAGAAATCACATTTTATTTCAGAAAGCACAGGCTGATCCGGCCTGTGTTTTCTGATTCAGGAGGAAATCCGCAGGCTCTCGGAAATACCGAAGAGATTCACGGTGCTCAACTGCATCCTTTTCGCGCAGTTCCTGCTGTTCTTCGTCAATCTGTACAGAAAGAGGAAACGCAGTTCAGCCTGCTGATTGTTTCTGCATTCCTCCGGTCTTCCCCTAACTGATGCAGAACTCTTTTTCATGCATGCAGTGATGCGTCATCCTGAACTTTAATGGAACTTCATCGGTTCTTTTCCGCGGGTTCCTATACTTCAGGTAGCAAAGTAGCTGAACAGCTGATGGGGAAACGCATTGTCCTGGATACGAATATCCTGCTGCACTTCCACAACGCAATTAGCGGATTTGAAAAGAATGATGTGTATCTGCTTGGCACTACGCTGGAAGAGCTGGATGCCAAGAAGACAGAATTCAGAGAAATCGGGTATCATGCCCGGGAGACGATCCGGATTCTGGAAGAGCTGCGGATGAAGGGAGACCTGATTAAAGGCGTGAAGCTCACTAATGGCGGAAGACTGATCATTGAACCGGATGGTGTCAATCCGGATAAACTTCCCGCCGGATATTCCATCGCAAAACCGGATAACCGGATCATTTCCGCCTGCCTGACACTGAACCAGCAGAAGCGGAAAAGTCTGGTGATCCTGGTCACAGAAGATGCGTTTCAATGCCTTGGTCTTTGGGGTGCGGACTGACTTCTATCATCATACCCAGATCAAATCTTCCGGCTGATCGGACAGCGAAACCGTGATGATCGATGCCGCAGCAATCCCCGGAACTTATGACAAGCATGCCATTTTCCCGAAAGGAAATTGCATCGAGAATGCATTCTTCACGCGGGCAGATCAGGAATCTGCCAGCTCTGCGCTGTCCCGGGAAGCGTCTGTCCGCCTGAAGCACTAGAAAAGCTCTGGCGAAAGGAACAGACAGAAATATCGTTCTCCGTGGTATAGTTCTTGCAGAAGGCGGACATGGATATGTATTACGGGAATATCAAGAAATATGACATTGCAGACGGACTGGGAGTGAGGGTTTCCTTGTTCTGCAGCGGCTGCACGAATCATTGCGAAGGCTGTTTCCAGAAGGAAACCTGGGATTTCCGGTATGGAAAGCTATATACCGAAGACACTGAACAGGAAATTCTGGATGCTTTGAATCATCCGTATATCCAGGGACTGACCCTGCTTGGCGGCGAACCGTTTGAACCGGAGAATCAGAGAGTGCTGGTCACGCTGCTGAGAAAGGTCAGAGCAGAATATCCGGATAAGGATATCTGGAGCTATACAGGCTTTGTTTATGACAAAGACCTGCTGCCAGGAGGACGGAAACATACCGAGGTTACAGATGAGATGCTGAGTCTTCTCGATGTCCTGGTGGACGGGCCGTTTGTGCTCAGCAGGAAGGATATCTCTCTGAAGTTCCGGGGTTCCTCGAATCAGCGGGTTCTTGATATGAAGAAGACGCTGGCAGAAGGAAAGGCAGTGCTGTACCTTGACTGATCAGAAGATCGAGGAACAGATCTTTCTGCATAGCAGATTCAATCCGGAAAAGGCAGAACAGCATGGATTTCAGAAGGACCGGGATGGCTATCAGAGAACCATTCCGTTTCTGAATGATGCCTTCCGAGCAGAACTCCATGTCAATCAGAACGGAATTCTTTCAGGAGAAGTCATTGAGAATGCGTTCAATGAACCATTTCTTCCTCTGCGGGTTGCTCAGGAGACCGGATCTTTCGTATCCGGCGTCCGCGAAGCGTATGAAGCTGTGCTGAAGCAGGTTCGGGAAGAATGCTTTGACGAAGTCCGTTTCCGTACGGATCAGGCAGTCAGGCTTGCTGCATATCTGCACCAGAAATATTCCGAAGAACCGGACTATCCGTTCAAGGATGATCAGACGATGGCGGTCTTCCGGACAGGCGGAAAGTGGTATGCACTGATCATGTGTGTGCCGTATGAGAAGCTCGAGCCAGGCCGAGAAGAAATTGCCGAGATCGTGAATCTCAGGCAGGACACGAAGAGAACAGAGGCAGGCATCTATCCTGCCTGGCATATGAATCATCAGCTCTGGATCAGCGCCGTGCTGGATGGACAGATTTCAGATCAGATGCTCTTTGAGATGGCAGAAGAAAGCAGGGGACTGATCAGGAAGAAATGGAAGATATGATTCATAATGCGGAAGAACTGGAGGAACTGGTGCTGAAGTCAGGCTTTCTGCCATTCTTCGCCAATGAGATTCCAGGCTTCTCGATTGAAGAACATACACCCTCAGAGCGGTGGTTTTCGGATACGCTGGATGGACCATGGGAATGGAAAGGAAAAGTATCTCTGAATGGAAAAGCAGTCTACGGGAAGTTTTTCCGGAAGAAGGCCGGCTTTGTCGCGATGAGATGGTTTCCGGACTTTGCCAATGTCCGCCGGGATGGCTGTGATTTCGATACGCTCATCGATATGGGCAGAGCACCGCATCCGGATCAGGTCATCATGAATGCCGTGATGGCACATCATGCGATTGATACGAAAGCATTGAAAGAAATGACTGGCTATGATCAGGAGAAGAAGGGATTCGATACGATCATGACCAGGCTGCAGATGGAAACGTATCTGAATATCCGCACGTTTGTCTATCCGTTCGATAAGCATGGCGAGCCGTATGGCTGGGGCATTGCTGAATACACGACCCCGGAGCAGCAGTTCGGACAGAAACGGGTGACCAGGGCCTATTCCCGTACGCCGGAAGAGTCCAGAGAACGGATCATCCGCCATCTTCTGAAGACAGTTCCTGCCGCATCTGAGGATCAGCTGAATCGCCTGATCGGCTAGCATGCATGTTCCTCTTTCTGCAGAGGGTACAGGTGTGCTAACATGTCTCTCAAGCAGAAGGGGGATCGTTTCATGAAGCGTCATCAGACAGATTTTCTGGAAGGGGTCATCTGGAAGGAACTGCTCTTCTTCTTTCTTCCCGTATTTGCCGGAACGATCTTCCAGCAGCTTTACAATACGGTCGATGCGATTGTCGTCGGAAACTTTGTCGGCAAAGAAGCACTGGCAGCCGTCGGCGGCTCCACTGGTACGGTCATCAATCTGCTGGTCGGATTCGTGACCGGGCTTTCTTCCGGTGCCACGGTTGTCGTAGCACAGTACTACGGCAGAAGAGACTGGGAAGGCGTGAAGAAAGGCGTCAATTCCGGCATGTATCTGGCAGTGGTGCTCGGCATCGTCCTGACAGCCGTCGGAATCTGGGGAGCTCCTGGCATTCTTCGCCTGCTGAATGTGCCTGATGATATTTTTCTTTATTCGCTGATTTATATGCGGATCTACTTCACCGGTCTTCTGCCGACGCTGATCTACAATACCGGCGCCGGAATTCTCAGAGCTATGGGCGATTCGAGAAGACCGCTGTATTTTCTGATTGCGGCCTGTGTCACGAATATCGTTCTCGATATTCTGTTTGTCGCCGTGATTCCATGGGGAATCACCGGGGCTGCCCTGGCTACAGTCATTGCCCAGGTCGTCAGCTGCGTGCTGACTCTGAAAGTTCTGGCCGAAGGAGAAGAGGGAAGCCGGTTCACGCTGCGCACGCTGTCCAATGATCCGGAAACGCTGAAGCAGATTGTCATCATCGGTCTTCCGACCGGGATCCAGTCCTGCCTCTACAGTGTTGCCAATCTCTTCATCCAGGCAAGTGTGAACAGCTACGGGACTGATACGGTTGCGGCCTATACCGCCTTCGGCAAGATCGATGCGATGTTCTGGAACTATTCCGGAGCGATCGGAACCGCTGTTCTGACCTGTGCCGGACAGAACTTCGGAGCCGGAAAGACCGAACGTGTGAAGAAGGGAATCCGCGAGAGCTTTGCCATCGATGCGATCGGAACCTTGGTGATCACAGGCGTATGCCTGTTAGCAGGACAGTGGCTGTTCCGACTGTTCACGCCCGATGAGAATGTCATCGCGATCGGTCAGAGCATGCTAAGATATCTTGCACCGTGGTGGATCACGTTCATCGGCGTGGAGATTCTCTCTTCCAGCATCCGGGCTTGCGGGGATTCGCTGATGCCGATGATCATGACGGCCCTCGGTATCGGGGCATTCCGGATTGTATGGATTCTGTCCTATCCGTCGCAGACGATTTTCGATACGCTGCGCTGCTATCCGATTTCCTGGGCAGCAACTTCAGTTCTGTTCGTGATCTATTATCTGCAGGGCGGCTGGCTCAGAAGATCTCTGAAGCAGCGGCAGAAGCTGATGGAGAAGAAAGCCTGATCATTTCGGCTGACGGCGTCTTCTTCTGCGCACACGGTTGATATGGCGTTCGAAATCCCCGTGTTCGATTAATTCCGCCGTCACTAACTGAACCAGTGTGGATACGGTGCAGGCATTGAAGCCTGCCCGTTTTTCATAGGTGTCCAGAAAGGTTTCCGGCATCAGCATATACGAGATTCTTAACGAAGGAGAAATCGTGCGGCTGAACGTGTTCAGATAGAACACCCGATGATGCGGCTCCATTGCAAACAGCGTATCCTCAGCCTTGGAAGAAACCGTGAACTCGCTGTCATAGTCATCTTCAATCAGGATGCCATGATGCTTCTCAGCCCACTGCAGGTATTCCTGCTTCTTCGACGCATCGGCAGAGATTCCTGTCGGGAAGCTGTGGAACGGGGTCAGATGGAGAACAGTAGCTCTGGTCCGGGCTAGTTCATCCGTGCGGATGCCGTTTCTTCCCATCTTCAATAGATCTACCTGAACTCCCTGCGACTGATACATCTCGCGGATGCGTTCATACGAAGGATCTTCGATGCCGAAGATACGCTCTCTGCCTAAAAGCTGCACGATCAGAGAATACAGATATTCGCTGCCGCTGCCGATCACGATCTGCTCGGGATTCACCATGATGCCTCTGGATCTGGCCAGATAGGAAGTCAGCACGCTGCGCAGTTCCGGAAGTCCTTTGCCAGGACATTTCTCGAGAATCTCGTTTTCCCGCATCGAAAGCACGTTCCTGACTGTCTTTGCAAACACGGAACGTGGAAACGCTTCTTCATCTACGGAAAGGCTGTCCATCGGCTTCAGGTCCGGCAGAGCTTCCTGAACAGGCCTGACTTCTTCTTCGGTATAAGAGACGAAGAACCCGGAACGCTCTCTGCTTTCAAGATATCCTTCTTCACAGAGCAGCGCATAGGCATGTTCGATCGTGATCACGCTGAGGCCGGTCTCTTCTGCGCACGTCCGCTTGCTCGGAAACCGGGAGCGGTAGGGGTACATTCCTTTCACGATCTCTTCCCTCAGCTGGCGGTACAGCTGCAGGTAGGCAGGAACTTCAGAGTTCTGGTCAATGGCAATATTCATTTCATTTCTCTTTCCGGGATGATTCTAACACGCTGGCCGTTCCTCCTTCGTCAGAAGTACAATAGAGCCGGAGAAAACGATATGAAAGAAGACATCAAGGCACCGATTGAAACCGAACGGAAGTGGCTCGTGACTCACTGGCCGGAAAGCGAACTGAAGCTTCTGCTGGAGCAGGAGATGGATCAGGGCTATGTTTCCGTGCATCCCACGGTCCGCATCCGCCGGGAAAGTACCATCTATTCCGTTCTGTCAGAAGTTCCATGCCAGGATGCGTGGATCCTCTGCCTGAAATCCAGCGGAACATTGAGCCGGAAGGAAATCGAGATCGCAATCTCGGAAGAGAAATATCACGAGATTGAAGATCTGATCGGCCGGCCCCTGATTCCGAAGACAAGAAGAACGTATCTGCTGAAAAGCGGAAGGCATCTGGAAGTGAATCATGTCGATGCGGGCCAGCCGACGGAATTCTGGTATGCCGAGATTGAATTCCCGGATCCCCGCAGTGCTCTTGCCTATGATCCTTCTGAAGATGGTCTTTCTTCCTATCTGAACCATGAAGTCACCGCTCAGCCTGGTCAGTCCATGGGAGCATACTGGGAAAAGACCAGACTTTAGGTCATTTCTTTCTGTTTTTTCCTGGCGGTGCGGGCTATGATATTCCCATGAAAAAAGCAATGGTAATAGGTTCCAGCGTGATCGATGTCACGATCCGGGTCGATCATCTTCCAAAGGTGGAAGAAGATGTGAATCCCTATGGACAGAAACTGTCCATGGGCGGCTGCTCTTACAATGTCGGGAAAATCCTGCGTCAGCTTTCCGTGCCGATGACGCAATGCTCGCCCGTCGGGAGAGGTTTCTACGGCCAGATGGTGGCAGAAGGACTCAGAAAAGAAGGAATAGAGCCATGGGTGCGCCCGGAAGAAGAAAACGGATGCTGCTACTGCATCGTGGACCAGGAAGGAAACAGGACGTTCCTGGCCATCCATGGAGCGGAGTATCATTTTCAGAAAGCCTGGCTTGATGCCATGGATGCTTCGGAATATCAGTGTGCCTACTGCTGCGGCCTGGAAATCGAGGAAGATACTGGCGAAGCCATTGTTTCGTATATGGAAGAACATCCGGAGCTGCTGCTCTACTATGCCCCGGGAGCGAGAATCCTGAATATCGATCGGGAACGTCAGAACCGCCTGCTTGCCATTCACCCGATCCTGCATCTGAATCATCGTGAAGCATATTCTTTCCTGGCCAGAGAGGGCTTGATCATTCCGAGTGAGAATACGCTGAAACGCTGCTGCCGCCTCCTGGAAGAAATTACCGGGAATCTGGTCATCATCACGGATGGCCGCTATGGCAGTGCATGCATGGAACCGGATGGTTCCTACCATGAAGCGCCTGCCTTTCCGGCAGTGCATATTGATGGAAACGGAGCAGGGGATTCGCATATCGGAGCATTCATCGCCGGAAGGATGCTTGGCCTGGATGTGGATCATGCGCTTTCTTTTGCCAGCCGCATCAGTGCGCTTGCTGTAGGCCAGCATGGTGCTTCGATTCCGGATGTACTCGTGAAAGAAGCAGCAAAGGAGATGATCGGATGAAAAAGCTGATAGTGATTCTNGCAGTGTTTGCGGCTGGCTGCGGCAGTGCCGCTGCAGAAACTGAAGCAAAGCAGAGTGCTGCTGTAATGCAGGAAAGTTCTTCGACAGTGCCTGCTTCTTCAGAACCGGCTGTTCTTTCCTTGAATCTTTCTTCTGATGATCTTTCTGATGGCGTCTGGAACTCCGTGATCGCTTCAAATGGGAGCGGACAGAACCTGTCTCCGGAACTTTCCTTCGATGCCGTGGAAGGGGCAGAGGAATATGCCGTTGTAATGATCGACCCGGATGGAAATAACTGGCTGCATTGGATTGCGTCAGGAATCAAGAGCACACACCTGTCACAAGGCGAGAACCCAGGCAGCTATCAAGGACCGTATCCGCCCTCCGGAACCCATACGTATGAAGTGACGGTCTATGCCCTGAAGGCGGCTCCGGATGCGCTGCCTGGCACGTTCGATGCGGCAGGGAACAATCCGGAAGACCTGTTTGCAGGCATGGATACCGCGGGCGGATCACGCGGGAATGTGATTGTTTCCGAAACGATCAGCGGAACGTATACCGCCGGAAACTGAACCGGTAGACAGGCATGATATTATGGTTGCGATGAAGAAGAAATCAGGAAGCCATCCGGTGCGGGCGAAAGCATCGAAGAAAACAGCCGCAAAGACCGCGAAGAAAACCAGACAGAAAACAGAAAAGAAACAGGCAGCAAAATACCCTGCAGTACGGTATACGTATTCGTGGGTCATTCCGCACAGTACTGTTCTGCTGGATTTTCTGCTGAGCAAGATCCCGCTGTCGCGCAACAGCGTCAAGAAGCTCCTCCATGACCGCAAGGTTCTGGTCAACGGCAAGCCAGTGACGCAGTTTGATTATCCGCTGGCCAAGGATGATGAAGTGAAGATTGCGAAGAATCCGGTGCGCATGGAGAATACCGTCCGGCTTGGCAAGAAGAAGACGATTGAGAGTCCGCTGATTCCGATGATCATCTATGAAGATGATCAGTTTCTGGTGATCAATAAGCCCAACGGACTGCTGTCGGTAGAATCAGATAAAGAGCGTCTTTGCGCGTATTCGTATGCCTGCGACTATCTGCGGATGAAGGGAGCATCGAATCGTCCTTATATCCTGCACCGCATTGACAAGGAAACCTCCGGGGTTCTCGTGTTTGCCAAAGACATCAGGGTCCACAGCATGCTCAGGATGCACTGGAATGAAGACATCACCCTCAGAGAATACTATGCCGTTGTGAACGGAACTCTGGAAGAGAAGAAAGGACGTCTTGTTCACTATCTGGCAGAGAATGAAAACAATATCGTCTATATCACGAAGAACAAGAAGAAGGGCAAGAAGGCCATCACGAATTATGAAGTCGTGAAGGAGAATGAGGAATACTCGCTTCTGAAGGTCACGATTGAAACCGGAAGAAAGAATCAGATCCGTGTGCAGATGGCTTCGATCGGTCATCCGATTGTCGGGGATGACAAATACGGAGATGGCAAGACTCCGTTCGCAAGACTCGGTCTTCATGCCAGCGAGCTGGATTTCGTCCATCCGGAAACCCACGAGACCATGAAGATGAAAGCTCCGGTTCCGGACGAGTTCTATCGTCTCTTTGATCAGAAGAAGCCTGCCCTGAAACCAGAACAGCCGGTCAGAAAATGAAGAAGCGTTCAGAACCTTCTTTTTCTGTGATTCCTGAGAAGACTTCCTTCAATGGGGAGATCCTGAGGCATGATCAGGAATGGTATGAAAAGGAAACCATCACCGGCGAGATCATCGATCATAGTTTCTCAGGGTGCCGGTTTGATCATGTCACGCTGCCCGAGTCCATGGAATCCTGCGGATATACGGACTGTCTGTTCATGCACTGCGATTTTTCCAACTGCCGGATGCAGGAATCTGCGTTCCGCAGATGTGCGTTTGAAGACTGCCGGCTGATCGGAACGGATCTGGAAGATTCGTTCTTTGAGGATATCCGGTTCCAGCATTGCAGCATGAGATATGCCAGCTTCGGTGCTTCCCGGTGGAAACGCGGAGCCATTCTTTCTTCAGACTGTTCGGAGTGTTCATTCACTTCCTGCACGTTTGCGGACATGGAACTGTCAGAAGATCTGTTCGAGCAGGCTGAATTCGGAGGATGCCGGCTTGCCGGAATGGATTTCAGCACCTGTTCGATCAGCGGGATGCTGGTCAGCACGGTAGATCTCAAAGGAATCATCGTCAATGAAGAACAGGCCGTGGTCCTTGCCGAACTGCTCGGAATCCATGTGAAGCATGATTCCAGGAATATGCTAGGATAAAAGAAAGAGGAGGGAGTGCACATGGAACACGAACTCACAGAACATGGTCAGCTGCTTGATTCTCATGGCGAGCTGATTGAGCGGGGCTGGGCAAGAAGCCTGGTCAAGACCTATGATCGCAAGCGCATCAAGGCCAGTCCGCTGCGCATCAAGGAATGGGATTACTATCTCATCACGGATCATGAATTCGGCCTGGCCCTGACGATTGACGATAATTCCTATATGGGCCTCGGCAGCGTGAGCCTGCTGGACTTCAGCATCCCGGAAGAAGTGACGAAATCCGAGATGAATGCCATGCCGATGGGCAGAACGCATCTTCCTGCTGATTCCGGAACCGGCGATGTGTTCTGGCGGAATCAGAAGATGGATCTTGCATTCACGCATGAAAACGGGAAACGGCATCTCATTGCGCATGTGCTTGATTTTTCGGATGGTCTGCCGCTGGATGCCGATCTCTGGCTGAGGGATGAGCCGAAGGACTCGCTGGTGATTCTGACGCCTTATGCGGAAGATCGCAAGGCATTCTATTACAATCAGAAAATCTGCTGTCTGAGAGCGGAGGGATACATCGCACTCGGCGGGCGTGTCCATCATTTCGATCCTGCTGCGGCAACGGGATGCCTGGACTGGGGCAGAGGCGTATGGCTTAGAGAAGGAACCTGGTACTGGTCCAATGCCAGCGGTTACGTCGACGGGCATTCATTCGGTTTCAATTTCGGATATGGCTTCGGCGATACCTCGGCTGCCAGCGAGAATATTCTCTTCTATGATGGCATCGGCCATAAGCTGGACCGCGTGACGTTCCGGATTCCGAAAAATGCAGATGGAAGCGATGACTTCCTTTCAGCATGGCATTTCACGGAAAACAATGGCCGCGTGAATCTCGTGTTCGAGCCGATTCTGGACCGCCATGCGGAAACTGATGTGAAGCTTCTGTATTCCCTTCAGCATCAGGTGTTCGGAAAGTTCTCCGGGACGTGCATTCTGGATGATGGAAGAAAGGTCGTTCTGAAAGAGTTCCTCGGCTTTGCAGAGAAGGTGAAAAACCGGTGGTAGGCAATCGGAGAGTTCTGATCATGATCGCTGTGCTTCTTCTTTCCGGCTGTCACTCTGCTTCCGAAGCAGCAGCGGTTCCTTCTTTCAGCCCGACTCCTTCTGCGACTTCGGTTCCGGAGCCGAAAGTGATCGCAGACATGGATGCGGAAGCATTGCCCGAAACGTATCTGGAAGCGATGGAGAATGGCGGAACGGTGGAATCCATCACGTATTCTGCCTTGAATTATACGGATGGCGATGGCAGCACCCTGAGCAAGGAAGCAGAAGTGTATCTCCCGTCCGGCTATTCGGACAGCAGCGATTCCTATCCGCTGATCATTCTGATGCATGGCTGGCAGGGCAATGGTTCGACGATCTTCACCGCGGAAGACGGGGCGGTCGTGAATGTGATGGATCATATGATATCTGATGGAATGATTCCTGCCTGCATCGTTGTGACGCCTACCTTTGACACCAGGAATAAATCCGCTTCCTGGGAGAAGTCCGAGACGGAACTGGAGCCATTTGCCCAGGAGACCAGGAATGATCTGCTTCCGTATCTCCTGGAGAACTACCGGATTTCTTCTGATCGGAATGATCACTATTTCGGCGGCTTCTCGATGGGCGGTGTTACGACCTGGTATGAGTTCCTCGAGAATCTGGATCTCTTTCATGGCTTTCTTTCCCTCAGCGGGGACTGCTGGAAGACGAAGACCGACGGAGCGGAAACGGATTATGCAGCAGTGGCAGAACTGCTTGCCCAGGCGGTCAGCGATCAGGGATATACTTCTTCGGATTTCGTGATCGTTGCGGAAAGCGGTTCTGATGACTATTTCCTGACGCCGATGGAAGAACAGGTCACAGAGATGAGGAAGACAGACACGTTCACGGAAGAGAATCTGTTCTGGCGTCTGCAGCAGGGGGCTTCGCATTCCTATGGTGCTCTGGGCTGCTATCTGTATAATGGCCTGCCGATTCTGTTCGGGACGAGCAATCAGAAACGGTGATTGTTTTTGACTTTCAAACTTGTTAGAATGCTTGTGTTGCGAAGAACGGGCAGCAGTAGGCGGTCTGTTTCCGGAAGAAGAGAGTCAGGGGCTGGTGAAACCTGAACCGGAACGATGCTGAACTCGGCTCGGGAGCGGCCGCAGACAGGGCTTGCGATAATGGCACTGAAAAGCGCACAGCATGGCTGTGAACTAAGGTGGTACCGCGTTGAAAGACGTCCTTAGAATCTCCGGGGCGTCTTTTGTTTTCCCGGAGCGTGAAAGAGAGATGGAGGAAACTCATGTACGATCATCAGAAGATTGAGAAGAAGTGGCAGAAGTACTGGGAAGATCACAAAACCTTCAAGACCGATGCCTATGACTTCTCGAAACCGAAGTATTACGTCCTGGATATGTTCCCGTATCCGTCCGGACAGGGCCTGCATGTAGGACATCCGGAAGGCTATACTGCAACCGACATCGTTGCCCGCATGAAACGGATGCAGGGATACAACGTCATGCACCCGATGGGATTTGATGCATTCGGACTGCCCGCCGAACAGTATGCCCTGAAGACAGGCCATCATCCTGGCGAATTCACTTACCGGAACATCGATCATTTCCGCGATCAGATCAAGTCTCTGGGATTTTCCTATGACTGGGACCGGGAAATCTGCACCTGCGATCCGGACTATTACCGCTGGACGCAGTGGATCTTCCTGAAGATGTATGAAAGAGGGCTTGCCTATACCGCTGAGATGCCGGTGAACTGGTGCCCGGAACTTGGAGCCGTGCTGGCAAATGAAGAGGTCATTGAGGGCAAGTCTGCGATCGGGGGCTATCCGGTATATCGCAAGATGATGCGTCAGTGGGTGCTCAGAATCACTGCATATGCAGAGCAGCTGCTCAATGATCTGGACACGGTCGACTGGCCGCAATCCACGAAGGACATGCAGCGCAACTGGATCGGCAAGTCGGTCGGCGCAGAAGTGATCTTCAGGATCAAGGGAACCGATAAGGAATTCACGGTGTTCACGACCCGCTGCGATACGCTGTTCGGTGCAACGTACTGCGTCATGTCTCCAGAGCATCCGTTCGTTGATCTCATCACGACCCCGGAACAGAAAGAAGCGGTAAGAGCCTATCAGCTGGAAGCAGCGAAGAAGAGCGATCTTGACCGGACAGACCTGAACAAAGAGAAGACCGGTGTATTCACGGGTGCCTATGCGATCAACCCGGTCAATGGCAGAGAGATACCGATCTGGATTTCTGATTATGTTCTGTCTACTTATGGTACCGGTGCGATCATGGCAGTGCCTGCCCATGATACGCGTGACTATGAGTTTGCAAAGAAGTTCCATCTGCCGATCATCCCGGTTCTGGAGGGCGGCAATATCGAAGAAGAAGCCTTCACTGGCGATGGAAAGCACATCAATTCCGAATGGCTGAACGGCCTGGGCAAGGAAGAAGCCATCGCGAAGATGATTGACTGGCTCGAAGAGAACAAGGTCGGTCAGCGCAAGATTCAGTACAAGCTCAGAGACTGGCTGTTCTCCCGTCAGCGCTACTGGGGCGAGCCGATTCCGATCATCCATATGGAAGACGGAACCCTGAGAGCTGTTTCCGAAGACAATCTGCCGCTGGAACTGCCGGCAACGGACAATTATCAGCCTTCTGCGGATGGTGAGTCGCCGCTGGCCAACTGCACCGACTGGCTGAATGTCACGATTGACGGCATGAAAGGCAAGCGCGAAACGAATACGATGCCGCAGTGGGCTGGTTCGTGCTGGTACTACATCCGCTATCTGGATCCGCATAATGACAAGGAGATTGCAGATCGCAAGCTCATGGATCACTGGCTGCCGGTCGATCTGTATATCGGCGGTGCCGAACATGCGGTGCTGCATCTTCTGTATTCGCGGTTCTGGTATAAGGTGCTGCATGACTGCGGCGTGGTCTCGAACAATGAGCCGTTCCAGAAGCTGTTTCATCAGGGCATGATCCTCGGTTCCAATGGCGTCAAGATGTCGAAGTCTCTCGGCAATGTCGTGAACCCGGATGACCTGGTGCAGAGCCATGGTGCGGATGCGCTGAGAGTGTATGAAATGTTCATGGGTCCGCTGGAAGCATCTCTCCCGTGGAGCGACAAGGGAATGGATGGTGCCAGAAAGTGGCTGGAGCGTATCTACCGCATGATCACGACCGAAGGCATGATCACCGATGAAGCAACTCCGGAGCTTGATTATGTGTACAACTTCACGGTGAAGAAGGTGACCAGCGATATCGAGACCCTGAACTTCAATACCGCAATCTCGCAGATGATGATCTTCGTCAATGAAGTGTACAAGACCGGCAAGGTAAACCGGACGATGGCGCAGAACTTCATCAAGATGCTGAGCTGCTTCGCACCGCATCTCGGCGAAGAGCTGTATTTCGATCTGACTGGCAAGGAAGGCTCCATTGCCTATGAGCCATGGCCGGCCTATGATGAATCCAAGCTCGTCATGCAGAAGGCGGTCATTGTCGTTCAGATCAACGGCAAAGTCCGGGCAAAGTTTGAAACGGCCCAGGATGCACCGAAGGAAGAATTGATCAGCCAGGCTGAGAAGCTTCCGGAAGTTCAGAAGTACCTGGAAGGGAAGACGATCCGCAAAGTGATCGCGATTCCGAACAAGATTGTCAATATCGTCGTCGGATAAAGGCGTGAGGCTGGAGTGATTCCGGCCTCATTTCTTTGTCTTTTCTCTAGGATTCTTAAGGTGAGAGAGGCCCCTGCAGTATGGAGCTCTTCCTGCCTTTTTGCTATAATTCACAGGGAATCAGAACATGGAAGAATTCAAGGTGACGATCGATCAGTTTGAAGGTCCGCTCGACCTGATGCTGCATCTGATCAAGGAAAAAGAACTCGATATCTTCGATCTGGACGTGAATGTCCTGACCGATGAATATATTTCCTATCTGAATGCGATGAATGACCTGCATCTGGAGGTTGCCAGCGAGTATCTCGTGGAGCTTGCTGAGCTCATTGAATACAAGTCCAGGAAGCTGCTGCCGCAGCAGACCGAGGATGATCCGGATACGTATGAGGAAGATCCGAAGGACCGTCTGGTCAGAAGGCTCCTGGAATATCAGCAGTTCAAGGAAGTGACGAATACGCTGGAGCAGATGTATGAAGACCGCCAGGAACTGCTTGGCAAGCCGCTTTCCGAAGAGAGCGAGCAATGGTCCGATCAGAATCAGGAACCAGCGCATTATGAAGGAAATCCGTATGAGCTGATGCGGGCGATGATGCGGGTGATGAGACGGATGCAGCTGAGCAGGCCGATCGAAACGAAATTCACCCGGAAAGAAATCTCTATGGAAGACCGGGAACTGGAGATCCGGGCCCGCCTGGATCATCTGCCGGAGAATTTCCGGTTTGAGCAGCTTCTGGAAGATGTGCATGATCTGCCGATGTTCATCGCAACTTTTCTTGCGGTGCTGGATCTTGCCCGTCTTCATACACTTGTTTTCACAGTCAATGACCAGGATGAAATCTGGTTCTCCAGAGGAGCAGGGTTAGCATGAGCGAAGAAGAAAAGAAGATCGATGAATCAGAACAGACAGGTTCAGAAGTTCAGAATCCGATTCCTTCTGAACCTGAACCTGCTGAACTGCCTGCAGAAGAAAAAGTATCTATGGAGAATCTGCAGGAAGTGCCTGCTTCTGATCAAAAAGAGGAAGGACGAGGCGAAGCGATTCTGGAAGGCCTGBTGTTTCTGGTCGGCGATGATGGAATCAGCCTTGAGCAGGCAGCTGATACGCTCGGCGTATCGAAGGATCGCTGTGAAGAACTGTTTTCAGAACTGAAAGAGCGGTATGCCGATGATGCGTATGGCATTGAAGTGACAGAATTCGGCGGGATCTACCGGTTCCTTTCGAAAGAATTCGTGCATGATTATGCTAAGAAGCTGTTTCAGATGGGCAAAGCGGCGACGCTGTCCCAGGCAGCTTTGGAGACGCTGGCGATCATTGCTTATAAGGAACCGATTACCCGTGTGGAAATCGAAGAGATCCGCGGGGTCGGTGCAGATATGATGCTCAGGAAGCTGCTGGCAAGGGACCTGATCCGCGAGAATGGCCGGAGCGATGCGCCTGGCCGTCCGATTCTTTATGAAGTGACGGAAGAGTTCATGAACTCCTTCAAGCTCATGAGTCTCAAGGAACTGCCGGAACTGCCGAAGTTCGGGCAGGATGAAGAAAGTGAAGATCTGTTCCGGCAATGAAGAAGATCACTGGTATGATTGCGCTGGCATTGCTGATCAGCGGCTGCGGTTCTCAGAGCACTGCAGCAGTTTCTCCGGAGTCTTCTGCTTCCTCAGAACCTGCGAAGTATGCATGCAGGCTGGTGGATTATTATCCGTATTCGGATCCGGTTCCATCTTCTGATGCAGCGGATGACAGCTATTATGATTCGGCGCTGTTTGCCGGGGATTCCCGGATGGGGGCTCTGTATCTTTACGGCACTCATAAGAATGCTCAGGTGGAATATGTGACTTCTCTGAATCTGTTTCTGATCGGAACGACGGAAGCAGACAATCATGATGACGGCACCACCCTGGAGCAGATCCTTCTCGATACCGATCGTTCGAATATCTATCTGATGTTCGGCATCAACGAGATCCGCAATACCGAATCTTATTTTGATAACTGGATCGACCAGTACCAGACGGTGGTAAGCGAGATTCTGGAGGCTCATCCGGATGCGTCGGTGTATGTCATCCTGACGTATCACCCGGATTCGATTTCAGGGCTGGAAGAACCGGATCTGAGCGAGCATCTGCAGTGGATCAATACGAGACTGATCAGCCTGGCAGAGAAGAACTATATCTATTATCTCGATACCGACAACGGGCTGGATGATGAAAACGGGACGATCCGCGATGAATATGTCGCTGATGGCCTGCATTTCACGCCCGAAGGGGCCCATGCCTTTGAAGATTATATTGCGACACATACAGTAAGGAGTGAAAATTATGTTAAAGAAGTTTGTGACTAGCATGCTTGCACTGTTCATGCTGGCAGGGTGCTCAGGAGCATCCTCATCCGCCTCTGCTGCTACCGCAGATCCTGCTTCGGAAGCAGCGAAGATCGTTGAGGATCTGAATCTTTCCGATCATATGGATCAGGTCCAGGATCGCATCGTCTCCGGTCTGTTCTTCTTTGATGAAGGCGTTGTAACGCAGTCGGCGGTCTATATTGCCAATGACAAGTCTGCCGATGTGGTGGGCGTGTTTGAAACGACAGATGCCGATTCCTGCCGCAGTGCGATTCAGACCTATCTTGATTCCACCAAGACGCAGATGCAGAACTATTATCCGGATGAGGTGTTTAAGCTGGATAATGCGGTTGTGGAAGACAATGGCAGCACGGTGATCCTGATTGCGTGCAGCGATCTGGAAAGTGCAAAGAAAGAAGCCGACAGCATCCTTGGCAAGTAGATATCAGCATTCATCCGCTTCCCGGAGTCCCGGGAAGCTTTTTCAGTTCTTTTCCGCTGTCTTTTTCAGCAGGATGAAATGATTCTTCTCGGTCTTCAGCCAGCCTTCTTTTGCAAGTGCAGAAAGAGTGGAAGACATTGCGGAACGTTCGACACCGAGATATTCGGCCAGCTGCTTCCGGTCATAGGGAATATCGAATTCCGCAGAATGGCTGCGGAGGGCTTCTTCGGATAAGTAAGAGAGAAGCTTCTCTCTGGTCTTCTGGGGTCTCACATGGCGGATCGTGGCATAGAGGTTCATATTCCGTCTGGCCAGCTCACTCAGCATGTTCTTCAGAATCAGTTCCAGAAAAGGACTGCTGGTTCTCTCCGAGATCAGATCCTGGATGCTGAACCAGAGCACGACGGATGGTTCCTCGGCCGAAGCGCTGCAGTCGGCAGGCGTATTGCGGGCACAGGCATAATTCTCCGCAAACATGTCGCCTGGTTCAATCACCGTGAGTTCCTGGTGTCTGCCCCAGAAATCATCCTGATACAGTACTGCTTTTCCTTCGAGGAGGACCGCAGCCCGGCGGATCCGCTGTCCTTCGCGGACGATGATCTGTGCTTCGGAATAGTGCTTCAGCTGGATATCGAGGGTTTCGAGAACCGTTTCAAATTCACTGTCCGGAATTCCGCGGAAGATCCGGGCTTTCTTGATCGTTTCAAGGTATTTGCGCATAAAAGAGTCAGTCCTGGTTCATTATACCGCCCATCGCAGGAATACTGGATGAAATCCTGCTTGCCAAGAGACAGATGCTGTCAGTAGAATTGTGCTGTCAAAGGAGAGCGGAAGAATGATTGAACGGTATTCTAGAAAAGTGATGCGTGATATCTGGAGCGAACAGGCAATGTATCAGGCATGGCTGGATGTCGAGATTCTGATTGATGAAGCCTGGAGCAAGCTGGGCGAGATTCCGCCGGAAGATGTGGAAGCGATCCGGAAGAATGCAAAGTTTGATGTGAACCGCATTCATGAGATTGAAGCAGAGACGAAACATGATGTCGTAGCCTTCACGCGCTGTGTTTCGGAGAGCCTCGGACCGGAGAAGAAATGGGTTCATTATGGCGTGACGAGCACGGATGTCGTCGATACTGCAAATGGGATCCGCTACAAGAAAGCTGATGCGATTCTGCGTCAGGATATTCAGGATTTCATGGAAATCCTGAAAGCAAATGCCCTGAAGTACAAGGATACCGTGATGATGGGAAGGACCCATGGCGTCCATGCGGAGATCACGACGTTCGGACTGAAGTTTGCCCTCTGGTATGAAGAGATGAAGCGGAACCTTGAACGGTTCGATGCGGCAGCCGCAGATGTCGAAGCAGGCAAGATCAGCGGTGCGGTCGGAACGTTTGCGAACATCCCGCCGTTTGTGCAGGACTATGTATGCGAGCAGCTCGGGATCCATTCTGCTAGTATCTCCACGCAGATCCTGCAGCGCGACCGTCATGCGCATTACTTCGCAACTCTGGCCCTGATCGGTTCCACGCTGGAGCAGATGGCGACGGAAATCAGAGGACTGCAGCGCACGGAGATCCATGAAGTCGAGGAACATTTCAGCAAGGGCCAGAAGGGCAGCAGTGCGATGCCGCACAAGCATAATCCGATCGGCTCCGAGAATATCTGCGGCTGCTCCAGAGTCCTGAGAGGCTATATGGTGACGAGCTATGAAGATATCGCCCTCTGGCATGAGCGTGATATCTCGCATTCCTCGGCTGAGCGCATCATCGCCCCGGATGCGACGGAACTGCTGGATTACATGCTCGTCCGCTTCGGAAGCATTCTGAAGAATCTGACGGTCTTCCCGGAAAAGATGAAGCAGGACATCTGGCTGACGCATGGCATCATCTTCTCGCAGCGCTTCATGCTGAAGCTCATCGAGAAGGGCTGGCCGAGAGAAAAGGCCTATGACCTCGTGCAGCCGCTGGCAGCACAGGCCTTTGAAGAAGGAAAGAACTTCCGCGATCTGATCGAAGCAGTTCCGGAAGTGCAGGCATCTCTCAGCAAGGCAGAGATGGATGACTGCTTCGATCCGATGTATCACACGAAGAATGTCGATGTGATCTACAAGCGGGTCGGCATTCTCTGAGTCAAAACAAGATTGCTCTGCAGAGCGTTTCCGATTTGTCCGGGACGCTCTTTTTGTTTCTCTGTTAAAAAATTCACTGATCTTCCGATTTCCTGTTGACTCTGTATCCGATACAGGGTTTAAGATACCTGTATCCTGATTTGTGAAAATGTGTACAAATCAGTATGGGAGGAAGAGCATGAAGGGAAACAAGGCAACAACTACTGCTGTCTGCGGTCTTTTTGCAGTGGCAGCTGTCCTCGGAAGCCTCGGCGGATGCGGACAGGGTACATCATCTTCAGAAGCAGCTTCCGGGAAGACCGGAACCTACCATGGCGAAGCCCAGGGCTTCGGCGGGGTGGTTTCTGCAGATGTCACATTTGACAATGGCAAGATCACAGACGTCGTTCTGACTGGCGACAGCGAAACACCGACGGTCGGCGGGGCAGCCCTCGATGAACTGAAGAATCAGGTTCTCGAAGCTGGCAGCGCAGACATCGACGGCGTATCCGGTGCGACCATGACTTCCAATGGCGTGAAGCAGGCAGTCCAGGCAGCGATCGATGCGACCGAAGAGGGAACGGCAGCAGCGTCTGCTTCCGATACTGCACTGACGTTCAATGCAGGTACGTATACCGGAACTTCGGAAGGCTACAACGGACCGGTAAAACTTGATGTCACATTCTCTGACAGCGGCATCGATGATATCCAGGTCAAAACTTCGAGTGAAACTGCTCATGTCGGCGATGTGGCATATGACATCATGTTCGCTGATGCCAAGGAAGCCGGCGGATCGGGAATTGATTCCGTTTCCGGTGCGACCTTCACGTCCAGAGCGATCAAGGCAGCTCTCGATGATGCTGCCCAGCAGGCTGGTGTCTCCGATCTCTCTGCATTCCAGAAGAAGACGGTGGAACATACGGCCGGCGATCCGATTGACGAAACCTTCGATGTCGTCGTGGTCGGCGGAGGCGGAGCAGGTCTCGCTGCTGCTGCCCAGGCAGTCCAGAACGGCGATTCCGTCATCGTTGTTGAAGAAAATGCCGAAATCGGCGGAAATACGCTCGTCTCCGGCGGACAGTTCCAGTCGGTGATGCCGTATCTCGTATGGGATCCGGAAGATCCGGAGGCGACTGAAGGAACCTGGGATTATAACGGAAAAACTTATACGAAGCTCAAGGCTACCCAGGGTCAGCTGTCAGTTCTCAAGACGATCCTGAACTGGTCTGAAGAACCGTTTGATCCGACGTATTTCGATACGCATGAGTATGTAGCAGGCGAAATCGATACGCTCTCCCAGGCAGGCGTCCATCAGGAATACCTTCCTACGCTGCAGGCTCTGAAGAAAGAGATCCAGGCTTATGTCGACTATGCAGAACCGAAGCTGGCAGCCGGAGACTCCGAATCCGATCTGACGCTGTTCTCCACGGTCAACCTCCATATTTTCCAGACCTATTACGGAGGACTCCGCAGATCGGCAGATGGCTCCGAATGGATCTACGGCAATTATGATCTCGTCTCTCAGTTCATCAATGACGGCCAGGGCCTGAAGGAATGGCTTGAAGATCAGGGATCGCTGTTTGCGGATGACAAGCAGCTCACGCTGATCGGTGCCCTCTGGTATCGTGAGAACCAGAACCTCGGATGCGATCTCGATGGTGATGGCGTCACGGATGCTACCGGCAACTGGGGAACCTACTTCATGCCGTTAAGCAATACCGTCATGAGTGCTGATGGCAACGAGATCATGACCAGAACCAAAGCAGAAAACCTGATCATCGAAGAAGGGAAGGTCACCGGCGTCACCGGCACGCAGTATGACGGCACTCCCGTCACCCTGCATGCAAACAAAGGTGTCGTGCTGGCAACCGGCGGCTATGCGGCAAATATCCAGATGGTTGTCGATGACAATGAATACTGGGATCCGGAATATCTGACCACCGGCATCAAGACGACGAACCGTTCCTCGCTGCAGGGCGATGGCATCACTATGGGGGAAGAAGCAGGAGCTTCAGTCACGGGCATGGGCTTCCCGCAGATGATGCCGATCTCCTGGGTTGACAACGGCAACCTCGCATTCGGCGGCGGCCAGTATGCGGTCTACATCAATCCGACTACCGGCAGGCGTTTCGTCGATGAGTCTGCAGAACGTGATGTCCTGTCGCTCGGCGAATTCACAAATGGCGTCGAATACAACGGCACCAAGGGCGTATTCCTCGAAATCACGAATGCCAATACGGCAATCGGTGTTCCGTATCCGTATGACAAGTACGAGAAGGGACAGGTCGTCGAGATCTCCCATGATGATGTCGAGAACCGTGTGTACTATGTCTCCAGTGCAGAAGACATTCAGAAAGTCCTGGATCAGTATGGCATGACCGCTTCTCCGGAAGATATCTACGATACGATCCGTCAGTATGACGAAGCATATCTGAATGATGAAACACCTTCTGACGGCATCAAGAAGAGCGCCTGGAACGCAACTGTCGGAACCGTCGATGAAAACGGCGAATACAAGCTCGCAGGCGAACTTCTGAGAATCCGTGTCATGGCACCGTCTACCCACCATACGATGGGCGGCCTCGTCGTCGATACGAAGCGCCACGTGCTGAACTCCGACGGAACGGTTATCCAGGGTCTCTACGCAGCCGGCGAAGTCACCGGCGGCATCCATGCCGGCAACCGTCTCGGCGGAAATGCGATCGTCGAAGTGCTCGTCTCCGGCAGGACCGCAGCTGACGCAATTGACGAAGACAACAAGTAGCAGACAGCCCAGAACGTAAAAGAAGAGCAGGCACTCAGCCTGCTTTTCTTGTGCGCTCATGGATTTCAATGCATGCCCGGATCCGGAAATGGTACAGCGTCTTTCCATCTTTGCGCTCCACCCGGGCAAGATATCCAGTCGTGTCCGACAGGAACTTCATGGAATGATCTTTCGCATACTGCATCATCGGAGCAATCTGCATCAGGTTCATCTCCTCGAGGTTGCTGAGGAGGACCATCATTGAAAGACACGTTCCATGCGGAACGATGACTGCATGCCCGCTGACCGGAAGCCCGCGCTCCTCCAGCATGAACAGATAGGTGCCGAGCCCGGTCTGGATCCGGATCATGCGATCCTCGATCGATCCGTTGAGAACTTCCTTCGGAATGCGGATGACCGGAGTCTGGGTCAGATAGTATCTCCCGGCAGAATCCAGCAGTTCTTTCGGAATATCCTCGAGGTCATAATAATCGATCTTCTCATCGGTCGATTCCATGATCTGAACCTCACTGGAAGGGTAATCAGACTCAGAGACATGCTGGCGTTCCAGTTCCAGAAACCGCACCTGTTTCTCCAGCTGGGCAATCTGCTGATTCAGTTCCGCAATCTCTTTCTCCAGGATTCCGATCAGTTCGGTATTTCCAGTTCCCTGATAGATCTGCTGGATGTTCTGGAGCGGGACCTGGAATTCTCTCATCTTGCGCACATAGGCAAGCTCAACGAAGTCCGCAATCGTATAGTCATAATATCCGTTCTTCTGCCGGAGGGGATGGATCAGTCCTTTCAGGCGGTAGGAACGGATCGTTTCCGCATTGATGCCGGTCAGAAGGGCAAAGTCATGAACCTTCATCAGGTTCCCTTTCCCAAGACCTAGCGGCGTTCTTCGTCATCATAGGGCTCTTCTTCCTCTTCATAGCGGTCATTCTCCAGCATCGCCTGATCCTCGCCCGTCAGGGAAGGGTGTTTCTGTTCTCTCCTGCTGTTCAGCTTCTGATAAACCGCATTGAGATTCTTTGCATCGACTGCAGCATATGGCAACGTATCCATGCGCATGCTCTTGGCGGTCATGTGGAACTGATCCGAACCGGTTTTCTGAAGCACTTCCTGGACATTGTCCGCATTGATACCACAGCCAGGAAGAATTTCAATTTCATTGCCATAGGTCTGGATGAGATGATGCACCAGCTCTCCTCCCTTCAGAACCGTTTCTTCCTGACCGCTTGTCAGGATCCGGTCCACGCCGCAGGAAATCAGCGTGCGGCATGCTTCATCCGGATCTCTGGTCTCATCAAACGCCCGGTGGAAGACGGCGGTCTTTCCGGCTTCGTGGATCATCCTGGTCATGTGTCTGATAAACTCTTCATTTACGGTATGATCCGGATTCAGTGCTCCGAACACGATCCCGTCAGCGCCATGCTCTAACAGAATCTCCGCATCCTCTGACATAACCTCCAGCTCCGTGGAGTCATAGCAGAAACCTGCCGTTCTCGGCCGGTCCATGCACATGATTGGCAGATCGGTGCAGCCTCTGGCATGGCGTAGCTCTGCGATCGTCGGAGTCAGTCCGCCCAGTTCCAGGGCCGAATTCAGTTCAATGCGATCAATCGGGAATCTGGAAGCAGTCATGACATCCAGCAGGCTGCCGCAGCAGATTTCCACTTTCCAGCGTGCAAACATGGGATTCCTCTCTTTTCAGCTGTGCTCTCCTCAAGTATAATTCATCGAAACGGAGGTTTTTCATGAAGATACGCAATGCCGAAGAAAAGGATATTCCTGTCATCGAGAAGCTCCTGATGCAGGTCCTGAATATCCATGCTGAAGAGAGACCGGATCTTTTCATTCCGGATACCGTGAAATATACTCCGGACGAACTGATCGCCATGTTTCAGAACCCGGAAACACCGGTATTCTGTGCCGTCGATGAAAACGACCAGGTACTGGGCTATGCCATGACGATCCAAAAGCACCGGGCTCATTCCAATAACATGACCGATGTCTCCACGCTGTTCATCGATGATATCTGCGTCGATGAGAAATGCCGGGGCATGCATGTCGGCAAACAGATCTACCAGTATGTGAAGAACTGGGCCGCTGAGCAGGGATTTTACAACATCACCCTGAATGTATGGGCAAAGAACGTGAATGCACAGAAGTTCTATGAAGCCATGGGCATGAAGCCGATGGAATCTGTGATGGAACAGATACTCGGACAGAAGGAGAACTGAAATGACACTGACCACCCCGTTTCGCTATGACTATGTCGGAAGCTTCTTGAGACCAGAGAAGCTGAAGCAGGCAAGAAAAGCATTCACGAAGGGAGTCATCAGCAGAGAACAGCTGACGGAGACGGAGAATGAATGCATCACCGAACTGGTGAGCAAGCTGAAGGAACTGGGCTACCACGTGATCACCGATGGCGAATTCCGCCGTTCAGCATGGCACCTGGACTTCATGTGGGGCTTTGCAGGCATGGGCCACAGTCCGGCAAAATACGGTCTGCCGTTCCATGGCGAGCAGGCGATGATTGATGATACGTATCTCATCGGAAAACTCGGACTGGAAGGTGAGCATCCGTTCGTGAATCATTACCGCTTCGTGAAGCAGTTTGAGGATGAGAACACGATTGCCAAGCAGACCATTCCGGCTCCGGCGCAGTTCCTTGCGCAGCTGATCATGCCTTTTGCAAAGGAAAACACGAAGAAGTACTACGGCTCTGATTCAGAATTGATCGATGATCTCATTTCCTGTTATACCGCGGTCATCCGCCAGCTGTATGATGCAGGCTGCCGGAATCTGCAGCTCGATGACTGCACCTGGGGCATGCTGGCAGACCCGCATGCGGATCAGTACTACGGGGTAAGCGGAAGTGCGCTGGATGCGGTCAAGGAGGCTTATCTGGAAATCAATAACCGCGTAATTGCTGGAAAACCTGCAGACTTGAAGATCAATACCCATGTGTGCCGCGGTAATTTCCATTCGACCTATGCGAATTCCGGTGCCTATGACAGCGTCGCTGCATATCTCTTTGCAAAAGAGAATGTCGATGCGTTCTACCTGGAATATGATGATGCCCGCTCCGGCGGCTTTGAGCCGCTTGCCGAAGTGGCAGACGGGAAGAAAGTCGTGCTCGGTCTCATCACGACGAAATCGCCGGAACTGGAAGATGAAAATGCCGTGATCCGCAGAATCCATCAAGCCGAAAGGTATCTGCCGCTGGACCGTCTCTGCCTCAGCCCGCAGTGCGGATTTGCGTCCTGTGAGATCGGCAATAAGCTTTCTGCCGATCAGCAGTGGGCAAAGCTCGAACTCGTGAAGCGGATTGCTGAACGCGTCTGGAAAGACTGAATACGGATTCCTCTGCAGATGCAACTGCAGAGGTTTTCTTTTACAATAGAAGCTATGTCAGGAAGAATCACGATCGGAATTCTTGCCCATGTTGATGCGGGCAAGACTACATGCATTGAAGCGATGCTCTATGAATCCGGCACCATCCGGAAAAAGGGCAGAGTCGACCATCAGGACTCGTTTCTGGATTACGATTCTCTGGAACGGAATCATGGCATCACGATCTACGACAAAGAAGCACATTTCACCTGGAAGAATTCAGACTGCTATGTCATCGACACTCCTGGCCATGTCGACTTCTCTGCCGAGATGGAGCGGTCTCTTGCGGTTCTTGATGCTGCGATTGTCGTGATCAGTGCCCCGGAAGGAATCCAGCCTCATACCGAAACGATTCTTCATGCCTTGCAGGAATCTCATATTCCGATTCTGATCTTCTTCAACAAGATGGACCTGCCTCATCCGGAGAAACAGAAACTTCTGGCTGCTCTGCAGAAAGAACTGCCTGGTGCGGTCGATCTTTCTTCGGAAGATGCTCGTGAGCAATTAGCTGCCTGCAGCGATGAGATGCTGGAAGCGTTCAGCGAAGGAACAGAAATCAATGAGGAGATGATCCGCAATGGCGTATCAGCCGGATTTGTTTCGCCAGTATGCTATGGCAGTGCTCTGAAGCAGGAAGGCATCTCAGAGCTTCTCGATACCATGGATCTCTATCTCCGGGCTCCGGTCTATCCTGATTCTTTCGGGGCCAGAGTCTATCGGATTTCCAGAGATAAAGACGGACATCGCCTTGTTCATATGAAGATCACAGGCGGCACTCTGAAAGTCAGAGATCGTCTGAAATCAGACGAGAAAGCAGATCAGATCCGCATCATGAACGGCCAGGAATCCGTGCAGGTGAAGGAAGCATCCGCCGGCATGGTCGTGACGGTCATGGGACCGGAATCTGCAGAAGCCGGGACCGGATACGGATTTGAACCAGATCAGCGAGAAGGGAAAATGATCTCTTCCATTTCCTATGCGATCGAAGCTCCTTCCGGAACGGATCTGAATAAGCTGTTCTCGGTATGCCGGTCTATGCAGAAGGATTTTCCGGAACTTCAGTTTGTCATGGAAGGAGATACGATCCGAGTCCCGGTCAGCGGCAGGCTGCAGCAGGAAGTGCTGGCGCATCTGATTGCCGAACGAAGCGGCATCGCGGTTACGTTCGGAGAAGGGAGAATCCGGTATCTGGAAACGATCCGGTCTGATGCGGATGGAGCCGGACACTTTGAACCGCTTCGCCATTATGCGGAAGTGCATCTGCATCTTTCGCCCTTGAAACGCGGCAGCGGCATCATTCTGGAAAGCCTCGTCAGCACGGATGAAGTTCCAGCCGTGTTTCAGAATGCGATTCTCTCTGCGCTTGCTTCGGCAGATCTTTCCGGAGTGCTGACCTGTTCTGCATTGACGGATGTGAAGATTTCTCTGACCGCCGCAAAGGGCAGCATGAAGCATACCGAAGGAGGAGACTTCCGGGAAGCTTCTCTCAGGGCCCTCCGGCAGGCTCTGATGAAGGCAGACAATCTTCTATTGGAACCTTTCGTGTCTTTCCTTCTGAGAGTTCCGGATGCCTCTCTTTCCAGAGCGCTCTTTGACCTGGAACAGCGTCATGCCGTTACGAAAACGGAACAGCTGAAAGAAGGCATCAGCCAGGTTTCCGGAAAAGGTCCGCTGAGACTGCTGAGAAATTACGAAGAAGAGGTCCGTTCCTATACGCATGGGGCCGGAAGATTTTCCTATGAAGCATCAGGCTATGAGGAAAGCTCGGATCAGCAGACGATCATCCAGGCGATCGGCTATGATGCGGAACGCGATACAGAACATCCGGCTGGCTCGATTTTCTGCATGCATGGAGCAGGGGTCTATGTGCCATGGAACGAAGCAGACCAGCATATGCATCTGCAGCTGAAGCAGAAATCGGATTCCGAAGGCATCCATCATGAGACGATGCGGATCAGCGAAGAGGAACTGAACCTGATCATGCAGAATGAATCGGGACGCAACCGGAAGCCGGAGAAGAACCGGCCGCAGCGGATTGAAGAGAAAGCAAGGAAACCGAAACCGACAGTCCGGAAGCCAAAGTGCATCATCATTGACGGATACAATATGCTGTTCGGCTGGGACAGCATGAAAGAGCTTGCTCATGAGAATCTGATGATTGCCAGGGAGAAACTGATTGATGAGCTGTACAGCTGGCAGGGATATACCGGTCAGAAGATGATTCTCGTGTTTGACGGATACCGTCAGAAAGACAGCATCGGTTCTTCTTACGACAAGGGAACGATGAAGGTGGTGTATACCAGAGCGGATGAGACTGCCGATGCCTGGATTGAACGGGAAGTCTATGAACATGCCGCGGAATACGACTATATCGTTGCGACTTCTGATGGCCTGATCCAGAACAGCATCTTCGCCATGGGTGCCATGCGCATGAGTGCAAGGCAGCTCGAAGAAGAAGTGATTTCCGTGAAGAAGATGTTCCTGGAGAAATAGCATTCAGAAGAAAAGGATGCAGCAGCCAGAGTATGGAGAACCATATTCTGCTGATGCATCCTTGTTCTGTTTCATAACTTTCTTCAGATCAGCTTGCGCAGGATGATGTCGGCATCGCGTTCCGGGCTGACACTCACCATGCAGATGGGGACGCCGGTGTATTCCTGGATGAACTCGATGTACTTTCTTGCATTCTCCGGCAGGTCTTCGTACTTCCGGATGGAGGAGAGATCTTCATTCCAGCCATCGAAGTACTTGTAGACCGGCTTTGCTCTGCCGTAGTCTTTCAGGCTTGCAGGAACGGTATCGATCTGCTTGCCGTCAAGATCATAGGCCACGCATACCGGGATCTTGTCGAGACCGGTCAGAATATCGATCTTGGTCAGAGCCAGGTCTGTGAGTCCGTTGATCCGGGCTGCCTGCTTCAGAACCGGGAGGTCCATCCAGCCGAGTCTTCTCGGTCTGCCGGTAACGGCACCGTATTCGCCGCCCTTTGCCCGGAGTTCATCTGCAATCGGTCCGAATTCTTCAGTGACATAAGGGCCTTCACCGACTCTGGTCGCATAGGCTTTCGAGATGCCGATGATACGGTCGAGCTTCTTCGGGCTGACGCCTGCGCCTTCGCAGACACCTGCCGCGGTCGGGGAGGAAGAGGTGACATACGGATAAGTGCCGTAGTTGATATCAAGCATGTTTGCCTGAGCGCCTTCGAACAGAACGTTCCTGCCGGCATCCAGTGCCTTATTGACCAAGTCCACCGCATCGCAGATCATCGGAGCGATCTGAGGACGGAGTTCATCAAACTGAGCAACGAGCTCGTCATAGTCGAACGGGGTGCCGCCGTAGATCTTCACGATCTCACGGTTCTTCTTTGCGAGAATGTATTTCAGCTTCTCGTTGAATACTTCACGGTCGCGGAAATCGCACATTCTGAGTCCTGTCCGGTTGTATTTGTCCGCATAGCAGGGGCCGATGCCGTTCTTCGTCGTGCCGATCTTCATTGTCCCGGCATCTGCTTCCTCGAGTTCGTCAAGATAGCGATGATAAGGCATGAGCAGATGAGCGCGATCGCTGATCACGAGATGTCCTTCCGGCATCTGGAATCCTTTTTCGGTCAGAGAAGAGAGTTCTTTCAGAAGAACGAATGGATCAACGACGACGCCTGCACCGATGACGCACTGTGCTTCCGGAGAGAGAATGCCTGATGGGAGCAGTCTCAGGACAACCTTCTGGTCACCGACAACAACGGTGTGCCCGGCATTATTGCCGCCCTGGAATCTGACTACCATGTCCATATGCGTGCCGAGCAGATCGACGACTTTGCCTTTTCCTTCGTCTCCCCACTGGCATCCGACTACTACGTATCCTGCCATGAATATTCCTCCGTAACGTGGAACATTTTATCACGGATAGTCGTTTTCCGTGCTGATATTGCGGTGTTTTGCTAAAATAGTCCGTGTGTGAAGGAGAATCATTGACTATGAGTGAACAGAACCCTGAAACCTGCAGCCATCATTGCGAAGGCTGCAGTTCCAATTGCGCTGAACGGGAAAAGCCGGAATCATTCCGGATCGAACCGAATGTGAAATCGAAGATCCGCAAGATTATCGGCGTCGTATCCGGAAAAGGCGGGGTAGGCAAGTCCTTCGTGACTTCAATCCTGGCCAGTGAGATGCAGAGAAGAGGCTATCATACGGCGGTCATGGATGCGGATATCACCGGACCTTCGATGGGCAAGGTATTCGGCATCACGGAGAAGATGTACGGCGATGGCGAGCTTGCTTATCCGGCGAAGACGAAATCCGGCATCCAGGTGGTCACGACCAATATGATGCTGGAACAGGATGATCAGCCGGTCATCTGGAGAGGACCGATCGTGGCGGGCGTGATCCGTCAGTTCTACCAGGAAGTCTACTGGGAAGATGTAGATTATATGTTTGTCGATATGCCTCCGGGAACCGGCGATGTGCCGCTGACCGTGTTCCAGAGCCTGCCGCTGGATGGCATCATTGTCGTTTCCAGTCCGCAGGACCTTGTTTCGATGGTGGTTGAGAAAGCCATCAACATGGCAAATATGATGCATGTGAACATTATCGGTCTCATCGAGAATATGAGCTATGTCGAATGCCCGGACTGCGGCAGAAAGATCCAGGTGTTCGGTCCGTCTCATATCCAGGAAGTTGCGGATAAGTACGGTCTTGAAGTGCTGGCTCAGATTCCGCTGCGGGAAGACAATGCATTGTATTCTGACCGCGGGGAGATCGAAGACCTGAAGGTTCCTGAGATCAGCCGGGCTGCCGACCTCATCGAAAAACGATAGAAATTTCAGACAGAGTTCACAGAATCCTGTCAGAATACTCAGCAAGGAGAAACGATTATGACGAGAATACTGATCGTTGATGACGAAGAGAAGATCCGCCAGATGATCCGGAAATATGCCGAATATGAAGGCTTTGAAACCGATGAAGCGGAAGATGGTCTGCAGGCTGTCGAGAAGTGCAGCATAAATCATTATGATCTGGTAGTCATGGATATCATGATGCCCAATCTTGATGGCTTCAGCGCCTGCAAGGAAATCAAGAAGACGCAGCCGGATCTGCCATTCATCATGCTGTCTGCCCTCGGCGAAGAATACGACAAGGTTCACGGATTTGATCTCGGCGTCGATGATTATGTCGTCAAGCCTTTCTCCAGCAAGGAACTGATGATGCGGATTCATGCCATCCTGAAGCGGGTTCATCCGGCTTCAGGAAGCCAGGAGACATTCCATCTGAAAGATCTTGCGATTGACTACAATGCCCGGGTGGTCACGATCAAGGGAGAGCGTCTGAATCTCTCTCCGAAAGAGTATGAACTGCTGGTATATCTTGTGAAGAATGCCGGCATCGCCCTGACCCGGGAACAGATCCTGCAGACGGTATGGGGCTATGACTTCTATGGCGATGACCGGACGCTGGATACGCACATCAAGCTGCTGCGGAAGAACCTCGGCGAATACAGCAGATACCTTGTCACGCTGAGAGGAGTCGGATACCGCTTTGAAAAAGAAAATCAGTCTGAAGTGGAAAATAGCTAGATATCTTCTGTTCTTTGCGATCGGACTCATCGGGCTCCTGGCGGTGTTTCAGCTTCTGCTGCTGGAACCGATGTATGAGCGCTACAAGATCGCGACAGTCCGCAGAGCTGGCGATGAGATCGTTTCGGCATTGCAGTCCGGAGATGCTTCGGACCTCAATGAGAAGATCTATGAAGTCAGTGCGCAGAATGATACGTGCGTGCGCATCCTGAGCGGAAATTCGGATGTCATGACCGGCAATATGGGCTGTGCGCTGTACCGGATGGATACGAGCGAGCTGATCGAGCAGTACAATCTGGCCAAGGCAAATGACAATTCCTACCTGTCGACGACCGTTACCGGCTTCGGACTGGCGGGAGGAGTATCAGGACCTGGCGGAATCTTCAACAGTCATGATGATCTGATGAAGAACATCACGCTCACCCGGATTATTGAAGATGCTGATGGCGCTCAGGCGACGGTTATGGTCTATACCGGTCTGAGTCCGGTCAATGCGACGATGCAGACGCTGAGGATGCAGATCCTGTATATCTCTCTGATTGTCGCAGCGGCGATGATCCTNCTGGTCTACCTGATGAACAAGCATATCGCAACCCCGCTTCTCAGAATCAATGATGCGGCCAGGACGCTGCCGCAGGGAACTTATGACGCTCCTGCCAGTGCCGCCGAATACCGGGAAGCAGAAGAACTGAATACGACGCTGTCTCAGGCGGCAGTGGATATTCAGAAGGCCGATAAAGCTAAACGGGATCTGATCGCAAATGTATCGCATGACCTCAGGACTCCGCTGACGATGATCAGCGGATACGGGGAGATGATGAGGGATCTGCCTGGTGAGAAGACGGATGAGAACATCCAGGTCATCATCGATGAATCTCATCGGCTGACATATCTCGTCAATGATCTGCTCGATCTCTCGAAGCTGGAAGAAAACAAGATCAAGCTGAACTGCAGCTTATTCGATCTGTCCGCTCTGGCTGAACGGGAACTCCGCAAATACGATGTCTATCGGGTATCGGATGGCTTTGAGATCACCAGTGATTGTACGCCTGGTCTGATTGTGAATGCCGATGCGGCAAGAATCGAACAGGTATTCAACAACTTCGTGATCAATGCCATAAATTATTCCGGAAACAGCCGGAAGATTGAAGTCAGGGTATTCCGGAAAGAGAACATGGCTCATCTGGAAGTCCAGGACCATGGCGAAGGCATTCCGGCCGACAAGCAGAAAGATATCTGGGACCGGTATTATAAAGTCGATAAGGAACATGTCCGCAGAGTGAATTCCTCCGGCATCGGATTATCGATTGCCCACCAGGTACTGGAACTGCATCAGGCCAGATACGGGGTCATCAGTAAAGAAAACGAAGGCAGCACGTTCTGGTTTGAACTGCCGATCGCAGAAGAAACGAAACAGAAAGCTGCTTAGCATGCATGCAGAAACAGACTTGCTTATCAAAGCTGGTCTGTTTTTTTCAGGTTCCATCGAATCGGCTTTTTTCTGCACATGAACTCAATGTCTCGGATGCTTTGCTGTTTGTTTTTCGGATCTGATCGGAAGCGTTCTGCTGGTCCTTCCGGTCAGGGCAGGAATCCTGGAGATCCTGTCTTTTTCTTTCGGCGATAGAAGGAGAATTGCCTTTCCTGGCTTTCCGCTCCTGGCTGTCCGGCTGATGCGGTGAACGAGAAATTCTTCCTGGTCCGGCCATCCCAGTGAGATGACAAGATCGAGATCCGATAGATTAATGCCCCTTGCCGCAACATCGGTTGCGATCAGCACCGGAAGGGTTCCCGCCCTGAATTCCTTCAGAAGCTTTCTGCGGAAGGCAGGATCCATCTCGCTGTGGATGCTGCCGCAATAGATGCCGCGATGATCCAGTTCCATGCGCAGACGATCGCATCCATTTCTCGTATTGCAGAAGATCAGTGCCCTGGACTGGTTTTTAAGCAGGGATGCGATGGCCTCGGTCTGTCTTTGCGGCGGGACGATCAGGTGATACAGATCCGGTTCTGCCTGGAAAGAAGGATCTTCGTCAATGGTGATGGAGAAAGGATGCTTCAGCATGGACTCAGCAAGCTTTCTGACATCATCTGAGGCCGTGGCACTGAACAGCATGATCTGCTGAGGAATCACCTGAGCGATGACTTCCTGCACCTGTTTGCGGAAGCCCATGGAAAGCATCTCATCACACTCATCGAGAACCAGGATCTGACACTGATCCGGACGGAATGTATGCCGGCGCAGGTGATCCAGCAGGCGGGAAGGAGTGGCGACGACGATATCTGCTCCTTTTGAAAACTTCCGGACCTGCAGGTTCATGTCGACGCCTCCTGTCAGCAAGGCAGTCCGGATGCCTTCCTGTCCTTCCAGCAGGGAACGGGACGTTTCTGCAATCTGCGTGCAAAGTTCCCTGGTCGGGGAAAGGATCAGTGCTGACGGCTTATGCTTTGTTCCAGTCTGATGCGGAATGCATTCCAGGATCGGAATCAGGTAGGCATATGTCTTTCCGCTGCCGGCCGGAGCAATCGCTAAGATATCCTCCCCGGTTTCGGCATGAGGAATTACTGCTTTCTGAATTGCAGAGTATTCTCTGACGCCGAGTTTCTGCAGCCGTTTCTGAAGGAGCTGGTTCTGTATCAAGGTTTCTGAAGTCATTGGGGTGTCTTATCCTTTCCGGTCCGTGTTATCATACTACTCGAATATCGGAGGTAATGCGCGATGGAAACATATATTTATCACCCGAAAGGAACCTGCTCCACCGAAATGAGATTCGAGCTGGATGGAGATAAAGTAGAAGGACTCACCGTTGTAAATGGCTGCAACGGAAACCTGAAAGGAATTGCTGCTCTGGTCAAGGGCATGCCGATTGATGAAGTCATTGCACGCCTTGATGGCATCCGGTGCGGCTTCAAGAATACATCCTGCCCGGATCAGATGGCCCAGGGCCTCAAGGCATACAAGGCGAGCAGGCAGTAAGGAACAGAATATGGAATATGGAATCATAGCGGTGATCCTGGTTCTGGATCAGATCACCAAAGCAGTCATCCAGAACAGTGCCGCTGTAAAAGCAGGGGTTGAAGTGATCCCCGATTTTTTCTATCTGACCTATGTGCAGAATACCGGAGCAGCCTGGAGCATGCTGTCGGGGCATCAGGTATTTCTCTGCCTGATTGCGGCTGCCGCCATCTGCGTGATGTGGGTCTTCATGCAGAAAGCAAAGAAAGAACACCTGAAGCTCTCAAAAACTGCCCTGGCGATGATGATTGCCGGAGCAGCTGGCAACCTGATCGACCGTCTGATGCTGAACTATGTCAGAGACTTTCTGCATTTCTATCCGTTCGGCTATGACTTTCCGGTGTTCAACGTCGCAGACTGCGCGCTGACGATCGGCGTCATTCTTCTGATCATCGGCATGCTGAAGGGCGAAGGCGAGGAGAAGCACGCATGAAGACCGTGAATCTGACTGCGGAAACCGGGGGTATCCGGATCGACCGTCTGCTCAGCGAACAGACCGAAGTCTCGCGGACCAGAGCCCAGAAGCTCTGCGATGAAGGCCTCGTGCTGGTCAATGGCAAGCCGGTGAAGAGCTCCTATAAGCCGGAACCAGGAGAAGAGATTTCTGCCACGATTCCGGATGATGAACCGCTGGCGGCAGAAGCAGAGAATATTTCCCTCGATATTCTGTATGAAGATGCAGATATCATTGTGATCAACAAGCCGAAGGGCATGGTCGTCCATCCAGCACCTGGGGCAGAACACGGAACGCTGGTCAATGCTCTGCTGTATCACTGCAAGGATCTTTCCGGCATCAACGGAGTCCTGAGGCCTGGCATTGTGCATCGGATTGATAAGGATACGACCGGATGCCTGGTCGCATGCAAGAATGATTTCGCGCATGAAGCGATCGCAAAGCAGCTGGAGACGAAGACGTGCCACCGGGAATACAGGGCCATCGTGACCGGCGTGCTGGATCATGATGAAGGCATGATCGATGCACCGATCGGCAGAGATCCGAAAGACCGTCAGAAGATGACCGTGACAGAACATCATTCCCGCCCGGCAATCACGCATTTCCATGTGCTGGAACGGTTTAAAGATACGACGTATCTTGAATGTGCTCTGGAAACCGGACGGACGCATCAGATTCGTGTGCATATGCGCTATATCGGCCATCCGGTTCTGGGCGACACGAAATACGGCACCCCATGCCGGTACATGGATACTCAGGGCCAGGTTCTGCATGCATACCGGCTGACCCTGATCCATCCGCGGACCGGGAAAGAAATGGTGTTTGAAGCACCGCTCCCGGAGTATTTTCAGACACTTCTGGACATGCTGCGCAGGGAGAGCATGCAATGAAGCAATGGAAACTGATTCCGCCGGTCACGAAGACGATTCTGTTCGTATGCACCGCAATCACCGTGCTGATCCATGTCATTCCGTTTGAAGGCAATTCCACGGAAACTGCGATTCTCTTCGGAGCCTATTACAAGACATTCGTATCTGCAGGAGAGTGGTGGCGTCTGTTCACGGCGGGATTTGAGCATGTGAATTTCTGGCATCTGCTGATGAACATGTATTCGCTGTATCTGCTTGGCAGCGTGCTGGAAAGAACCTACCGTCCGCTGCGTTATTTCCTGCTGCTGTGTCTTTCCAGCATTGCCGGCTATGCGTTTCTGTTCGTGACCGGCGGAAATACCGTTGCAGTCGGCTTATCCGGCGGGCTGTACGGACTGATGGCAGCTTACTTCATTCTCGTGTATAAAGCAGGCGGATTCCGGATTCCGCAGGTACGCAATTCCTGTCTGGAAGTTCTGGCTATCAACCTGATCATGAACTTCATGCCGGGTATTGGCTATCAGGTTCATCTGGGCGGCCTCTTCATGGGTGCGCTGCTCGGCATTCTGTTCACGCGCGATCCGCAATGGAAGAGCGTGCGCAGCAGTGCGCTTTTATGCACGATTGCATTTTCTGCCGTGCTGATGATTCTGATTCCTTCTCATCTTTCCATTCCGGAAGATGAGAGGTATCTGGGAACTGATGCCAGGATTCTGACCTATGAAAAAGACCATGGCCTGCAGAATTATGCAGAAGGTATGGCCAGAAGGATTGATGATCTCTATGAAATCTCTTATCTGGAAGAGACTCTGACAGAGGATAACGGATGAATAAACGGGAAGGTACACTGACCTGGGATGAATATTTCATGGGCCTGGCCCATCTGAGTGCGCTGCGCTCCAAGGATCCGAATACGGCGGTCGGAGCTGCCATCGTCGATGGCAACCACAAGGTTGTTTCCGTCGGCTACAATGGCTTTCCGAAAGGCTGCAGCGATGATGTCTTTCCATGGAACCGGGAAGGCACTTTTCTCAACAGCAAGTATGCGTATGTCGTGCATGCTGAGCTCAATGCGATTCTGAATGCGCCGCGTCCGGTCACCGGATGCACATTGTATGTGAGTCTCTTTCCGTGCAATGAATGTGCCAAGGCAATCATTCAGTCCGGCATCCGCAGGATTGTCTATGAATCTGATAAGTATGCCGATACGGATTCCACGAAGGCTTCCCGGAGAATGCTGGAGGCAGCCGGAGTCGAACTGCAGCGGATCGAGAACACGATTCATCTCGAAGTCAAGAAAGTGCCGAATACAGAAAAGTAAAACAGCCGTGAGGCTGTTTTTCAGTATTGTGTCAATGCCTGTTCCAGTGCTTTGCGGACAGGCTCTTTTTCTGCTTCGCTGCAGAACGCAGCATTGATGGCGTTGAGATTCATCAGCACGAGATCTTTTTCTGTGAAGCCCATTTCCTTCAGGCAATGCTGATATTCGCTCTCGAGCGTCACCCCGGCAAGCGTCCGGTTGTCAGTATTGATCGTGACCGGAAGCCCCATCATCAGCAAGTTCTTAGCAGGGTGCTGTTCATAGGAAGGCTGGGTCAGGCACTGGATATTCGAGGTCGGGCATACTTCAATCGTGATGCCTTTTTCAATCGCCTTGCGGGCCAGGGCAGGGGAATTGTAGACATGGTGTCCATGGCCGATGCGCACTGCTCCGAAGTCCATCGCATCCCTGACCGTATCCGGTCCCTGGCTGTCACCCGCATGGCAGGTGAACGGAACGCCGAGTCTGGAAGCTTCTTCAAACAGCGGGGCAAAATTCTTCAGGGGAACAAATCCCTCCGCGCCAGCCAGATCGATGCCGACCAGGCCTTTTCCGAGATAATCCGGAGCGATCTTCACAGTCTCCATATTCTTGTCCCAGTTTGCGGTCTCCGGACCGACGCACATCATGCAGGCAAGAATTCCGATGCTGATATCTGAATACTTTTCCAGAGCTTTCTTCCTTCCACAGAGGACTGCCTCGATCGCATCGCGCTGCGTCATTCCCTCTGCAGTATGCAGCTGGGGAGCGAAGCGGATTTCGGCGTAGCAAACATGATCTTCTCTCAGATCTTCGATCAGTTCAAAGGTAAGCCGTTCAAGTGCTTCCGGTTTCTGCATGACCCGGATCGGGTCATCGAACATCTTGAGATACTCATTGACAGAACCGGAATTTGCATGGATACGGACCCATTTCATGTAGGAAACCGGATCGCTCCAGGGAAGTTCAACGTGATTCTGCTCAGCCAGCTCGAACAGGGTTTCAGGCCGGAAGGAACCGTCCAGGTGGCAGTGAAGTTCTACTTTCGGAAAATCAAATTCAGTCTTCATCTCTGATTCCTTTCTCATTTCTTTCTTAATTCAGTAAAAACAGGCTTTCTTCTGCATGTCAAGAGACAATGAATATGAAAGGTACTTAAATCAGCTTGTTGACATTCCCTGTGAAAGAGGGTAACGTGAAAATAGTGAAAGCGATTCCATCCGGCCAATGTATCATAGAGTACATAATTCTGTATTCAGTATGCGCTGGCCCTGGAATTGCCTATCCACTGAATTGTGTAAAGCAAATAGTAGGAGGAAAACATGAACAGAACAATTAAAGCTTTGCTTGCACTGGGAATGGCTGTTTCGCTGGCAGCCTGCGGAGGATCTTCATCATCCGCTGCAGCTACCGCAGCCGCGGAAGGATCTGCTTCAGCTGCTGCTGGAGGCGGATCTTCTTCGGAATCAGGAAAGGTCTACAATGTCGCGTATCTCGTCAACGGAAACCTGGGCGACAAGTCGTTCTTCGATTCTGCTGAGTCTGGTCTTGAACAGCTGAAGGCTGACGGACACATCACTCTGACGACCATTGAGATGGGCGGAACGGATGAAGACAAGCCGAAGTGGCTGCAGACACTGTACGATGTTTCTGATGAGGGTGATTATGATGTCATCGTCTGCGGAACTTATCAGATGCCTGACTATCTGAAAGAAGTTGCAGAAAAGTATCCGGATCAGAAGTACGTCATCTTCGATGATGATACGTATGCAGGACAGGATTCCAACGTCTGCAACATCGTCTACAAGCAGAACGACCTCGGCTACCTGATCGGCACGATGGCTGGTATGGTAACGGAAGATACTTCGATGGATAAGATCAATGCGGATAAGGTCATCGGCTTCGTCGGCGGCTATGATTCCCCGGTTATCAACGACTTCCTGTACGGCTATATCGAAGGTGCTCAGGCAGTTGATCCGGAGATCAAGGTTGATACCCGTTACACTTCCGACTATGTCGATACTGCTAAGGCTAAGGAATATGCTTACAGCATGATCAACGATTCCAAGTGCGACATCATCTGGGGTGTTGCAGGCAACGCAGGCAACGGTGCTGCTGAAGCAGTCCTCGAATCCGGCAATGCTTGGTTCATCGGTGTTGACTCCGACCAGGAGCAGACGCTGTCCAGTGATCTGGCTGCGATCACTCTGACTTCCGGCCTCAAGAACGTCGGCAATTCCCTGATCTGGTTCTTCGATGAGCTGGATGCTGGAAATGAGCACTATGGCGAGAGAGTTTCCCTTGGTATCGCTGAAGGCGGCGTCGGTATCGTCACGGATAAGAACTATGACAAGTATCTGTCTGATGATATCAAGAATGCTGTCCAGGCTGCGATCGATGGAATCTCCGATGGTTCGATCAAGGTTGATTCCGCTCTGACCGATGATGGCAACACTGCTGCTCAGGCTCTGCGTGATTCCGCACAGCCGAGTGCTAACTGAGAATCTTAAAACAATCTGAAAGCGGTATGGGGCTGGCAGTTTCTCAGCCCCATGCTTGTTTTAGAAAAGAGAAAGAAAGGGTAATGCTATGGATGATTATGTAATCCAGATGAAGAAGATTACCAAAGTCTACCCGAATGGCATTGTAGCAAACCAGGACGTCGATTTCAGCGTGAAGCGCGGCGAGATTCATGCGCTCATGGGTGAAAACGGAGCAGGCAAGAGCACACTGATGAAGATGCTGTTCGGACTGGAGCAACCGACTTCCGGAGAAATCTGGGTGAATGGGGAAAAAGTCAGCCTGACTTCTCCGAACGTCGCACTTCAGCATGGAATCGGCATGGTCCATCAGCACTTCATGCTGGTGCCGAGTCTGACCGTTGCCGAGAACATGGTGCTCGGCATGGTGCCGACGAAGAACGGACTCATCGATTATAAGAAAGCCGTTGAGATCACTGAGGAATACTCGAAGAAATTCAATCTCGAAGTAGAGCCGAATGCGAAAGTCCGTGATATTCCGGTCGGCATGAAGCAGAAGGTAGAGATTCTGAAGGCTCTAGTCCGCGGTGCGAAGATTCTGATTCTCGATGAGCCGACTGCAGTTCTTACCACACAGGAAACTACGGAACTGTTCCGTGAGCTCAAGAATCTGAAGAATCAGGGATTCACGCTGATCTTCATCTCCCATAAGCTGAATGAAATCATGGAGATCACCGACCGCATGACGATCTTGCGCGGCGGCAGATCCATGGGGGTCTACAATACAGCGGATGAGGATGAAGAGAAGATCTCAAGGCTCATGGTCGGCAGAGATGTTGTTCTGAAAGTTGAGAAAGACAAGGCAAAGCCGACGGATACCGTATTGAAGGTCAGAGATATCGAATACGTCAATGACTGGGGCAAGAAGATGCTTGATCATGTATCGTTCGATGTCCGCAAGGGTGAGATCCTCGGCATTGCCGGTGTTGAAGGCAATGGCCAGAAGGAACTGGTCGATATGCTGTTCGGCTTCAATACGCCGAATGCCGGCACGATTGAAGTCAATGGACAGAATACGATCGGCATGAGCCAGAGAGAACTCCGGAAGAACCATATCGCGCTCGTTCCGGAAGACCGTATGCTGTACGGCATTGCCGGCAAAGCGACGATTGAAGAGAATCTGATGAGCGACCGCATCAGCGAATCGAGATTCAATAATGGCATTCTGTTCAATATGCCGGCGATTCATCAGGAAGCAGATACCTTGATCAAGGATTATACGGTGCTCTGCAAGAACCGCAACCAGCAGGTCGGCAATCTGTCCGGAGGCAATATCCAGAAGGTCGTTGTCGCCAGGGAATTCAGCAATGATCCTTATCTGATCATCGCCGATCAGCCGACCAGAGGTATCGATGTCGGTGCCACGGAATTCATCCGCAAGAAGCTGGTCGAACTTTCCAGAAGCGGCATTGCAGTACTGCTGATCAGTGCTGACCTCAACGAAGTCATGGAGCTCAGCGACAGTCTGATCATCATGTGCGGCGGTCATATTGCAGCATATTTCGAAGATACTTCCGATCTGAGCGATGAGATGATGGGCAAGTATATGCTCGGCGTTGAGCAGCAGAAGCCGGAAGAAATCAGGAGGGTCTGCCATGAGTAAGAAAAGCGGATTATCCATCAGTCAGAAAAATAATATGAAGTTCAGCCTGCTGCGCGGTGCAGCAGCGCTTGGAATTGCATTGATCATCACTTTCCTGCTCATCTTTCTGAGCTCGGAAGGTGCGAATGCAGGCGAAAAGTTTGTCTCCAGCATCGATGCCATCCGGACGATGCTCGTGACCCCGTTCGTCAAGAATAACGGCAGCTTCAATTCGAAGAGCTTCACCGATATTCTTGCCGGCATGGTGCCGATCATCTTCACGGGTCTTGCGACTTGCGTCATGTTCTCGGCAAACCAGTTCAACCTCGGTGCAGAAGGAGGCATCATGCTCGGTGCTTTCATCGGCGGCCTGATTGCGGTTTACTGGAAGCTGCCGGGAATCCTTCTGCCGATTGTTGCCATCATCGTTTCGGCAGCAGCGGTCGGAGTGCTGATGCTGATTCCGGCAGTTCTGAAAGCGAAACTTGGAGTTTCCGAAATGGTCAACTCCCTGATGCTGAACTATATCATCCAGTATCTGATCAACTACCTGATGAACACGAAGTTTGCAGACACTTCCAAGGGAAGCACGCAGACGTATTCCTTCCAGGATAACGCAAGTCTTGCTCAGATCGTCGACAATGGTTCGGGTTTCTCTATTGCGTTCATCGTTGCGATCATCTTCGTAGTCATCACCTGGTACTTCATGTACCGCACGAAGTGGGGCTACGGCATCAGGATGACCGGTATCAACCAGCCGTTCGTCATGTATTCCGGCATGAATGTCGGTCTGATCATCATCCTTTCCCAGGTCGTCGGCGGACTGCTTGCCGGCATGGGCGGCTCTCTGGAGATGCTCGGACGAAACCAGTATTACAACTGGAGTGCATTGCCAGGATATGGATGGACCGGTATCACGGTTGCTATCCTGGCTGGCAATAACCCTGCATATGTTCCGCTGGCAGCGTTCTTCATGAGCTATCTGACCAGAGGCTGCACGCTGATGGCTACGTACAACAATGTTCCTTCTCAGCTCATCTCGATCATCCAGGCAGTGATCTTCGTCTTCTTCGCAGCGGAACAGTTCCTTGCGAAGTATCGTCAGAAGCTCGTTGTCCGGACTGCTCAGGAAGAAATGAAAGAGGCTCAGCAGGAAAAGATTGCGGAAGGAGGCACGAAGTAATATGTCATTCATCTTCACTACAGATTTCTTCTTCTCGATCTTCCGTATCGCTACTCCGATTCTGCTGGCTACGATGGCAGCGGTCATCGGTGAGAAGGGCGGCATTTCCAACATCGGTCTTGAAGGTATCATGATGATGTCCGCACTCTTCGGATCTCTGACTGCATACTGGACCGGCAGCTGGTTCATCGGCGTTCTGGTTGCAGTTGCGGTCGGACTGCTCGAAGCACTGCTCATGGGTTTCTTCGCCTTCAAGCTGAAAACGGATATCATCCTTACCGGTACTGCCATCAACATGATCGGTTCCGGAGGCACGCTGTTCCTCGTCAAGGTCATCACGAATGCGACCGAAGGCAAGGCACTTGCTTCTACCACCGGCCTGATCACGAAGAATCTGCAGATTCCGGTATGGAACATTCCGCTGATCAAGGATATTCCGGTCATCGGCCAGGTCATCTCGGGCCACAGTGTCATGACCTACATCAGCTTCGTGCTGGTATGGCTGACCTGGGTGCTGCTGTATCGCACGTCGCTTGGTCTCAATATCCGTTCCGTCGGTGAAAACCCGGATGCGGCTTCCTCGGTTGGTGTCTCGGTTCTGAAGATCCGCTACATCACCATCGGCATCACCGGCATTCTGGCTGGTCTTGGCGGAGCATATATGTCCATGTACTATGCAATGGGCTGGTCTCAGGATATGGTTGCAGGACGCGGCTTCATCGCTCTGGCAGCGCAGGCTATGGGCGGCGGCGAGCCGGTCGGCTGCATGTTTGCGGCTCTGATCTTCGGTTTTGCTCAGGCTCTCGGCATCAAGGTTTCGGCTATGGGTGTCGATTCGAATCTGGTCGCTCCGATTCCTTACATCGTCACTATCATCTCACTTGTCATCTTTGCGATTTCACAGCGGAATAGTGAGAAACGCCGCCATTCTGCGCAAGCTCTGAAAGAAGCTTCTAAGTAGTCAGAATTCCAGGAAGGGGACGCAGAGTTCTCCTTCCTTTTTTCAAGAGGTAAGAATATGAAACGAATTCCTGTGATCCTGGATGGAGATCCGGGACACGATGATGCGATTGCCTGGGTATTTGCCAAAGCCAGCCCGAAGCTTGACATCAGAGCTGTCTGCTCCGTCAACGGCAACCAGACGATTGAAAAAACTACCTATAATGCCAGAAGAATCATGGCACTATTGGGCATCGATGCGCCCTTTGCAAAAGGGGCGATCCGGCCGATGATCGCGGATGTGATGCCGGCTGGAAACTGGCATGGGGAAAGCGGCCTGGACGGACCGGCAATGCCGGAACCGGATCAGGAAATCTCTCCGCTCTCTGCACCGGATCTGATGGCCAAGGTCATTTCGGAAAGCGAAGACCCGGTCACCATCATTGCGACCGGACCGCAGACGAATGTCGCAGAGCTGCTTGTCAGCCATCCGGAAGTAAAAGACAAGATCGGCCGCATCAGCTTCATGGGCGGCGGCATTGCCTATGGCAACTGGATTCCCGGCGCGGAATACAATATCCTCTGCGATCCGGAAGCTGCCGATATCGTCTTCCGTTCCGGAATTCCGCTGACCATGAGCGGACTGGATGTAACCGAAAAGGCAATCATCAAGCCCGAAGACATTGCCCGTATCCGGGCTGTGGGCAACCAGGTCAGCCAGATCACTGCAGACTGGGTTGAATTCTTCATCCAGCATCCGATGGATATCGGCTATGCTGGTGCCCCGGTGCATGATCCATGCGCGGTGCTGACACTGATTGAGCCGCAGATCTTCACGATGAAAGATCTGCATGTCGACATCGAACTGACTGGCCAGTATACGCGCGGAGCAACCGTTGCCAGTATGGAAGACTGGCAGATTCAGAATCCGAATGTCACCTGCGCGCTGACCATAGATCAGTCCGCTTATGTCGATCTTCTGATTTCCTATCTGCATGCTTATGACGGAAGGGAGGTACGCATATGAGTATTCCGGTATGGATGGATATGGACACTGGCGAAGATGATGCAATTGCCATCATGACAGCGTTCCAGCTGCCGGAGCTTCAGGTGGTCGGCATGTCTGCCGTCGCAGGCAATGTCGAACTGAAGCATACCTTCCGCAACACTCGCAATGTGCTTTCTCTGATCCATAGAGAAGACGTGAAAGTATACCCTGGCGCCGAGAATCCATTGCGCCAGAAGCTCACTACCGCCGCATACGTGCATGGCGAAACCGGCCTCGCTTCTGCGGTTCTGCCTGAATCCAAAGCTCCTTCTGAAACAGAAAAAGCATGGGATGCACTCTATCGGACCGCTAAGGAATACCAGGGTGAACTGAACCTGATCCTGACCGGACCGGAAACCAACGCTGCGATTGCGTTCTTCAAATATCCGGATCTGAAACAGTATCTGAAGCGGATACTGATCATGGGCGGAGCTGCTGTGGGCGGCAATTCCACGCCTGCTGCAGAATTCAATATCTGGGCAGATCCGGAAGCGGCGCAAGCCGTATTCCAGAGCGGTGTCGAGATTGTGATGTGCGGTCTTGATGTCACCTCGAGAGCGGGCCTTTCCAAAGAGGAGGTTGAGGAACTCGACCATTATCCTAACGCGTCCTGCCACCTGTTTCGGTCCTGTACGGAACTTGCAAGAAAGCTATACAGCGAGCATCATAACGACACGCTGCTGATCCATGATGCATGTCCGGTCATCTATGCCGCTCATCCGGAATACTTTACCGGGACGAAAGCTGGTGTCGTGATCGAAACCAGAGGAACGTATACCAGAGGCAAGACGGTGACAGATCTCTATACGGATTCTTCCTATCCGCTGCAGCAGACGATCGTCGTAACGGATGCCAACCGCAAGGCTGTCGCAGATACGATCCGGACTGCTCTGGAGGCTTACTGAGTTCTTTCTGACAAAATGTATTTCCTCAACCGGGTGATCGCTGCTGATCGCCCGGTCTTTTTCACACTGTTCTGATGCAGAAGGGAAAGCATCATAAAACCGGCAGTCCCAGGAAGACCGCCGGTTATGTGAAAAACTTTATTTCAGGATGAGATGGCTAGAAAGTACTTCATAGATTTCCGGAATTGAAGCACTTGCCCCATTTCTGGTAACCGCAATGGCACTTGCCGTGCTTGCCAGTCTCAGAACATCCGCTTCAGAATATCCCTGCATCAGGCAGGAGATGAAGTAGCCCGTAAACGTATCGCCGGCACCGGTCGTATCAACGGCTTTGACATTGTAGCAGCCGTGATGCAGCACTTCCTTGCCATTCCAGTAATCAACTCCTGCGGAACCCAGTGTCATGACAATCTTCGTATCCGGATATCTGGACGCAAGCTCCATCAGCGGGTGATCGGCATGCTCAGACAGTTCTTCCGCTTCTTCCTTGTTGACGATGAGGTAGCTGACTTCCTGGAGCGGAAGCGTGCGGATCACTTCATTCATCGGGGAAGGATTCAGAACGATCGTCATTCCGAGTTCATGCGCTTTATGAATCAGATAAGCCAGTTCATTGATTTCGTTCTGCAGTAAAATCCAGTCTCCGCGGGAGAAATCAGAGAGCACTTCATCGATGAAGCCCTTCGTCATGGAACGATTGGCACCGCCATAAAGAACAATGCAGTTTTCTCCATGAGGGTCCACCTGGATGAAGGCATTGCCGCTGGCAACATCATCCAGCACGCGGATATGGTCGGTATTGACGTGATTGGCCTTAAGAGTGTTCAGAAGAAGGGCACCGTCCTCTTTTCCGACAGCGCCGGCATGATAGACTTTGGAGCCTGCTTTTGCGATTGCGATGGACTGATTCAGACCTTTGCCGCCCACATTCAGGGTTCTTGAAACAGAAGATTCTGTTTCGCCTGGTCTGACAAAATGATCAACCTGGTAGGTATAATCCAGATTCAGAGAACCAAAATTAAGAATTTTCATCTGCTGTTTCCTCTTGGCTTCATTTTATGATGATTTCAGACCATGGTCAACTTTCCAAAAGGGGTTATGATGATAATAATGGAAGAGGAGAAATGGAGAGTACCTATCATGAAAGAAGCACATATTCAGCTAGATTCATCAGTTGGCGCAAAGGCAGCGATCCTGCCAGGCGATCCGGCCAGAATTGACCGGATTCTGCCGTATTTGGAACATGCAGAAGCTCTTGCGTACAACCGGGAATACCGTTCTGTGGCGGGCTTGTACCATGGCATGAAAGTCATTGCAATGTCTACCGGCATGGGCGGCAGCTCCGAAAGCATTGCCGTGGAAGAACTGCATCATATCGGCGTGACCGGAATGGTCAGAATCGGTTCCTGCGGCGCATTGCAGAAGGGGATCGGTCTCGGCGATCTGGTTGTCGGCTGCGGCGCGATCAGGGATGACGGCGCCAGCAAGGCTTATGTCAAAGACATCTATCCGGCAGTTCCGGATACGGATCTCCTGTTTGAAATCCTGTCTGCTGCAAAGAAGAATGGGTATCCGGTTCATTGCGGAGTCATTCACAGTCATGAGACGTTCTACACGGATACGAATGATGCCGAAGAAGCTGCCTGGTCGAAGCTTGGCGTGCTCGGGTCTGACTTTGAGAGTGCAGCATTATTCACGGTCGGAAGAATCCGCGGGGTCAGAACAGCTTCGATTCTGAATAATGTCGTGCTTTACGGAACCAGCACCGAGGATTCGATCGGCAGTTATGCTGATGGAGCGTCTCTGACCGCCGAAGGGGAAAAGCGTGAGATCATCACCGCTCTTGAAGCATTGCATGCATGCTGGGAGAAAGGGCTGTTATGAAACGAGTCCTGATCCTTGACAGCACCACGCGTACTGGCAGCAGAACAGCATCTCTGATGGATGCGTTCTGTTCTGGTCTTGATCCGGAATGCGTATATACGGAACTGCTGAGATTATCAGAACAGAATCTGAAACCGCTCTATGGGGAAAGCCTTCAAGAGCGTGACCGTCTGCTTGCCGAAGGAAATCGGACGGCAGAACGGTTCCGGTATGCATGGCAGTTCCGTTCGGCTGATGTGATCGTCATTGCTGCACCGTTTTATGATCTGAGCATCCCTGCGCTTCTGAAGGACTATATCGAGAACATCACCGTCGAAGGAATCACTTTCTCTTCGAGCGAAACCGGTCTGAAGGGAGAATGCAATGCCAGCGAGATGATCTTCCTGACAACGCGCGGAGGGTTAGTGGAAACCGGGAGCGAATGGGAGCTTGCAACCCCGTATCTGAAAGGATTATGCGGCATGCTCGGCATTGATCATTTCAGCTGCATCGCGGCAGATGGCATGGATGTGCAGGGAATTGATACTGCTGCCCGGCTGGAAAAAGCATCTGCAGAAGCAAAGAAGAAAGCATCTGAGATCAGGTAGAAAGTTCTTAGGAAAAGACTGAAAGAAAAACTGCATCATCGGTGCAGTTTTTCTGTATTCCGGAAGTGCAGCTTTGCGACTTCGGACAGCTGATCCATACCAAAGCGATTCACGAATTCCAGTGCGCAGTCATCGACTTTCGTGCCTGCACCTTTCTGGAACTTCATTCTGTATTTCTTTTCCATCTCATCCATGGAGACGAGGAATGCATATCTGGCAATGACCGAAGCGGAACCGACAGCAGGATACTTGTTCTCTGCTCTGGTCTCAAAGGTGATGCCTCTGATCACGGTTTTCTCATGCGTCAGATAATGGTAGTACTGAGGCTCCGGGGCAAACTGATCGATGATCCGGAAGTCCGGAAGTCTGNTCTTCTGCGACAGATTTACATAGGCCTGGTTATGAAGCTTTGCCTTGATCGCATTCATGTTGCTGGAGGCATGGACCTGGTTGTACTTCTCAGGGTTCACAATCAAAAGGCTGTACCGCAGCGTCTGCATGAGCTTCGGAGCGATCTTGCGGATCTCTGCATCGGTCAGTGCTTTGGAGTCCCGGACGCCCAGTTCCTTCAGCATTCCGAGGTCGCTTTCCTGCACGATGCAGGCACAGACGCAGACCGGGCCGAAATAGTCACCGGTACCGACTTCATCGCTTCCTGCCTGAGGAAATTCCGGCTTCTTTGCATGGGGATGAGAACGGAGTTCTTTCCGGAACGGGGATGCATAAACTTCAGCATCTTTTCCCTGGAATACGACTTTTCCGGAAGTATAGGCAGTGATGACGCAGTTTTCAGGCCGGAGCTGATATTCTCCATAGGGAGGAACCCGTTCCGATGCGTTATCCTTCCAGGCTTCATACAGGGTCCTGCGTTCTTCGGGGGAGAGCACTAAGGTAATTACTTCAGACATGGCTCCATTCTACCATGATTTGCCAACCCGAATCAGATCGGCGTAAACTGTTAAGCGAAAGGCGGAGAACTATGATCACGATTCCGGAAGGATGGTTTGCAGGAATAGATATTGCAGTTGTGATCTTCTATGCGGTGCTGATTGCCAAGGGAGCGAAGAAGGGCTTTCTGTATCAGATTCTGTCGTTTGCGGGTACCGTGCTTTCTTTCTTCATCGCCTGGCGTTATGATTCCGTAGCAGCTCAGTATATCCGCCTATGGCCGAAGGACTGGAACCCGTTTGCGGATTCGCTGTTTGCAGATTCGTTTATCGACTTCATGAATGAAGCAGTGTGGTTCCTGGTGCTGTTTCTGATCGTGAGGATCATCTTTCATCTGCTCTGCAGCCTCGCCTCTGGACTTCAGAAAGTTCCGGTGCTGCGGGAAGTGAGCGGACTGCTAGGCGGACTGCTCGGAGCAGGAATCGCGACGATCTGGATTCTCGTATTCTCGGTCTTTCTGAATACGCCGGTATTTGCTAATGGGACAGCTTGTGCAGATTCGACGCTGATCGGTAAAATCAGCGAACCGGTATCGGAGACGATGAGCGAGCTCGGTGTTCAGACCAACAGCATGAAAGCTCTGAACAAATTGTTTACGGATATGAATTCCATGGATGACAGCGATAAGCAGGCAGTTGCGAAGTGGCTGGAATCGCATGGGTATGAAAAGCTGGAAGAAGGAATTCAGATTTCTCTTCCATCAGATGGAGATCGCAATGAATCAGCTGGAGAACAGTCTTGAACTGAATATCATCATTGAACAGATCGCAGGACTCTGTTCTTTTTCACTTGGCCAGGAAGCAGTGAGAGCTCTGGAGCCTTCTTATGATCCGCTGGTCATCCGCAATGAGAATGCAAGGATCCGGGAAGCGCTGGCGGCGGTGATCCATGATGGGCCGATGCCGTTCCATGGCATCCGGGATCTGTCCGGGATGCTGAAGAATGCCGTAAAGGGAAGATTGCTCACGGGAATGGATCTGGCTCAGGAGATCTCGTTCATCCAGGGCATCCATGCGATTAAGAGCTATGAGCAGGGACTTGAGACGCCTCATGAAGCGATTCATGATCTCGTCTCGACCATGACGGAACATCGGGCAGCGGAGAAGATGCTTTCTTCCTGCGTGAATGAATACGGAGAAATTCTCGATACGGCAAGTCCTGGTTTGCGGGAAGTGAGAAGACAGCTGAGGAATATCGACGGAGAGATCAGTGCTGCCGTGCAGAGATTTCTTTCTGCTCACAGCTCTTCGGTTGTCGATTCGATCGTGACGTACCGCAATGGCAGAGCGGTGCTGCTGATCAAGGCGAGTGAGAAGAACAGCTTCGGCGGTCTTCTGTATGGCGACAGTGCGAGCGGTCAGGCAAGCTATGTGGAGCCGGCGGCTCTGGTCAGCGTGAACAACCGGAAACAGGAACTCGCTGCCCGGGAGCAGGAAGAGATTGCGGAAGTGCTGCGCAGATGCTCGAAGGTCGTGCAGGACATCGCCAGTGAAGAGCTTGCCAACCTGGAAACCTGCACCTTGCTCGATTCTCTGTTTGCAAGAGCAGAATGGGGAAAAGAACGGGATGCGATTGCGGCAGCACTCAGCGAAGAGAAAGAAATCAATCTGAAGAAAGCAAGACACCCGCTGATTGATCCGAAGAAAGTCGTGCCGAATACGTATCGTCTGAAAGATCCCCAGCGGATGCTGCTGATCACCGGTCCGAACACCGGCGGCAAGACGGTTTCCATGAAAATCATCGGTCTCTTCGTGCTGATGACGTACTGCGGCATACCGGTGCCGGCGGAAGATGCGAAGGTTCCGTTCTTCGATCATGTCTATGCGGATATCGGCGATGATCAGTCGGTCGTTTCATCTCTGAGCTCCTTCAGCGCACATGTCGAGAAGCAGGCAGACATCCTGCGCAATGCGACCAGCGAGTCGCTGGTGCTGCTGGATGAAATCGGCAGCGGCACGGATCCGAAGGAAGGCGAAGCGCTGGCAATTTCCATTCTCAATGAACTGCGCAGCCGGCGGACGATGACCGTCGCAACGACGCATTACAGCCGGCTTAAGGCATACGGCAAGCGGCACAGCGATATTCTGTTAGCAAGCGTGCAGTTTGATATGGAGAAACTGGAGCCGACTTACCGGTATCTGGAAGGCGTGACCGGACAGTCCAACGCCCTCGAGGTCGCAAAGCGCTATGGTCTTCCGGAGGACGTGATCCGGTATGCCAGATTTCTGAAAGACCAGGCTAGGAGCGAAGAAGACCAGCTCATAGAGAAACTTGAAAAACAGCTCAATGAGACAGAACTGAAGAATGCTGCCCTCGATGCGAAGCTCGAGGAGATCAAGGCATACCAGCGCACGCTCCATACCGAGAAAGTGAATTTCGAGAAAGAGCGGGATGAATGGCATGCCAAGGCTGAAGCGGAAGCAGATGCATATGTCGAAGAAGCCCGGAAGAAGGCAGATGAGGTGCTGCGGAACATGCGGCGCATGCAGCAGAATGCCCGCTATCATGAAGTGCTGGCTGAGCGCCAGAAGCTGAATCGGGCAGAAACAGAAGAAGAACCGGCTGAGAAGCCGGCTGTAAAGCAGGGAGGCTATCGGCCGGGGGATGTCGTGGAGCTGAGAGCCGGAGGTCAGCCCGCAAAGGTTCTTTCGGTGCGCAAGAAGCAGATCGTGATCAGCCTCAACGGGCGCGAGATGCAGGTGAAGGAATCGCAGATCCGTCCGAGTCTGAAGATCATCGCCGATGTGAAGGAGAAGCCGGTGATGACTGTCAGCGGCGGCGATCTCTTTTCCTCGATGCCGATTCAGTGCAACCTGATCGGCATGCATGTAGATGAAGCCATGGAGGCGATGAATTCCTATCTGGACCAGGCAAAGATTCATGGACTGAAACAGTTCCGGATTGTGCATGGCGATGGCAGCGGCGCACTCCGCAAAGCGGTGCATGATGCCCTGGCAAAGAATCCGGACGTGAAGGAATACCGGCTCGGCATGCCGCAGGAAGGCGGAACCGGAGCCACGGTCGTCACGATGAAGGACTGAATATGGATCGGGAGTATATCAAGGCAAAACTGGCGAATCTTCCGGATCAGCCCGGAAGCTATCAGATGAAGAACCGGAATGGGGAAATCATCTATGTCGGCAAGGCGAAGAATCTTCATAACCGGGTCAACCAGTATTTCACCGGAGCCCATGATTTCAAGACCACGAAGATGGTCTCGAACATCGAGGACTTCGATTTCATCGTGACCAGAAGCGAGAAAGAAGCCCTCGTGCTCGAGATCAACCTGATCAAGAAATACCGGCCGAAATACAACATCCAGTTCATGGATGACAGCACCTATCCGTATATCAAGCTGACGAATGAGAAATATCCCCGCCTGCTCATCGCAAGAGACATGAAGAAAGACCGCAAGGCACATTACTTCGGTCCGTTCCCCGATGCCGGCCATGCACGCAATACGCAGAAGCTGCTGCAAAGTCTTTACCCATTCCGGCGCTGCACGCAGATGCCAGCCAAGGTATGCCTGTACTACCATATGGGACAGTGCCTCGGTCCGTGCGAATATGAAGTGGATCCTGAGATCTACACGAAGATGAACGAGGAAGTCACGCGCTTTCTGAACGGCGATACGAAGGAAGTACGCGAGGAACTGAAACAGAAGATGGAAGAAGCCAGCGAAAAGCTGGAATTCGAGAGTGCCCAGCAGTACAAGGAGATGCTGGAAAGCATTGATTCCGTGACTGCAGACAAACAGATCATCGAACTCGACAACCGCGGGTCCATGGATGTCTTTGCCTGGTACAGCGATAAAGGCTATCTGGCAATTACCGGATTCCTCGTGCGCAATGGCACGATTCTCAGCAAGGAATGGAAGCTGAGACCCCTCTATGGTGATGCGGAAGAAGAATTCTTCTCGTTTGTGATTCAGTACTACCAGGATCATCCGGCAGCGAAGGAACTCGTGCTGCCTCAGGAAGCGGAAGAATCGACGGTGAACGAAGTTGGCGAGATTCTGGGCGTGCAGGTAACGCAGCCGCAGAAAGGATACCGCCGCAAGCTGATCGAGCTCTGCGTTGAGAATGCTAAGAAGCAGCTCGAACTGAAGTTCCAGACTGCGGAAAAGCAGGAATCTGAAATCGAAAGTGCTGTGAATCAGCTTTCCGAGCTGGCCGGCCATCCGATGGACCGGGTGGAGCTCTTTGATAACTCCCATACGGCCGGAACCTTTACGGTGGCCAGCTGCGTGGTCTATGAAGATGGAGTCCCGGATCGAAAGGATTACCGCCTCTACCGGCTTCATACCGGCAACAGCGATGTGGATTCGATGAAAGAAGTGCTGTACCGCAGATATTTCCGTCTCATCAAGGAGAACGGAAGACTGCCGGACGGCATTCTTGTCGATGGCGGCTGGACGCAGATCGAAGCCGCGAAGACGATTCTGGATGAACTCGATCTCAGCGGGAAGATCAAGCTGATGGGACTGGTCAAGGATGACCATCATAATACCGATGCTTTGATGGATACCGACGGGAAAACCTTTGCCATCGACAAGGACAGCAGCCTGTTCTTCCTTCTGACGAGGATGCAGGATGAAGTGCATCGCTCGGCAATCACGTATCACCGGAAGCTCAGGGCAAAGGCGCAGACGAGATCCATCCTCGATGAAGTGGAAGGAGTCGGACCGAAGCGCAAGCGGCAGCTGCTGAAGCATTTCGGAAGTTTCACGAACCTGAAGAATGCAGAGTGTGCCGAGATCGCCGAAGTCGTTCCGGAGAATGTGGCGGAAAAAGTATATGAAGCCCTGCATGCGGAGGAATGATATAATGCAGAGTATGTGGAAAGACGCAGCCATTCTTCCTGAACCGCAGCGGAAGCGCTGGACCGCATTCTTCGTGGCATTCGTCGTGCTGTTCACGGCGGTATGCCTGGGCGTGCTGAATTACAACTATGATTCGCTGGCCCGCTATCCGTACAAGGATGAGAAGAGCCGGCAGCTGATCAAGCACTATCTGAATCAGGAAGAGATTGATTATATTATCGAGTATTCGATTCCTCCCAATATGTTCATCGCTTATATCCAGTGCCCTGGCTTCAGCATCTACCATGCGGCGGAATACAAGAAACTGAGCGAATCGGAATGGATGGAATCGCCGGCGCATATCGTGACGATGGTCGAGGAAACCCGCCAGGTCATGGATACTGATACGCTGATCGCCTATCTGGCCGATGGCAATTACAGCTATTCTGATCTGCATGTATATCTGACGGAAGGGGATCCGTATCATTCCGGCAGCACCCTGGTGTCGGATGCAAGCGGAACAGACCTCTGGCTGGATGACAGCCTGACGGTCAGCACGCGCATTCCGTCCGGACTGGCAGTGCTTCCCGCAGAATGGTGCGTGAATGGCAATGCCGTGAGTGTTCTGGATGAGACCAGAAATGCGCTCTCCGGTCTGATGGATGCAATGTCGCTGGCTATGAATAATGGCCTTGAAAGCGGCGGTCTTCTGATTTCCAGGGGATATGTCTCCTTCGAAGATCAGGAAGAACTATTTGAGAAAGCGCAGGAAACTTACGGGAAAGATGCTTCTCTGTATGTATCATATCCCGGTCACTCCGAGCATCAGCTCGGGCTTGCCGTGGACTTTGCGGTCAGCGGAATTCCCGAAGACTCCTTTGAGAAGACTGCTCAGTCGCAATGGCTCGAAGCCCATGCCTGGGAATACGGATTTGTCAGGAGCTATACGAAGCAGGATGAGCTGCTGACGGGCAAGTATGAATCATATTCTCATTACCGCTATATCGGAACAGAACTTGCGGTTTCTCTGCACGAACAGGGAATCACTTTTGCGCAGTATGCCAAGCAGAAAGCATCCTGATCCGCTATACTGAACTCAGAAAGAACTGTTCCGGAAAGAGAAATGCGATGCTCGGAGAACTCATAGTCATTGCGCTCGTCTTTGTCCTTGCTTATATCTATTCCCGTTCTGCCGGAAAGCATCTGGACAAGATGAATGACAATTACCGGAAGAAGTAAATGAAAAGGAGAGCTGATCTCCTTTTCGTTTTCATCTGAGGCTGTTCTTCACTTTCCGGATGATCCGGTCTTCGCTGGCTTTCTGGCTGTATACATGTTCTGCTGACTTCAGAAACTGCTTCATGCCGGAACCGTCCGCATTCCTGTAATCCTTGCGGATCGCATTGAGGATCAGCAGGCTGCTCAGAACTCCGGAACCCTGATTCACATCTTTCTTCGCTTTGGTTCCGATTGTGTCTGCTTTGATCTTCGAAGCGGTGATTCCGTTCTGGATCTCAGTGAGCTGAGGCTTCATCGTATTCAGCTGCCTGATCAGCGGACGTGCTTTCAGAAAGGTCATGACCAGAAAGACGAGCAGCAGGACGAAGGCGGCGATCAGACACCAGTAATTGTACGGATACAGACTGACTTGCATAGGGTTCCCTCTCTGCAAGTCATTATAAAGCGAAAACAGTCTATTTTCCATGCGGGTTTCTGATAAGATAATGACATGCGTGAACTTCTCATTGTGGCAGTATCAGATAACCATGGCGCCAGAAGACCGGTGCAGTGGCTGCAGGAAACGTATCAGAATGCGGATTATTTCCTGCACCTCGGAGACAGCGAAGGACCGATGCGGTGGCTGAACGGATATGCCTGCGTGCGAGGAAACAACGACTATGATCCGGCTTATCCGGAACATCGGGTCCTGAAGATCGGAGAACATCGGGTGCTTCTGACGCACGGGCATCGGGAGCTTTACCGCGGTGGGATGGAAGGTCTCATCTATCAGGCCGGAAAAGAGCAGTGCGATATCGTCTTCTACGGTCATACGCATATCTATTCCTGCGTGCATGAAAAGAATATCTGGCTGCTGAATCCCGGCAGCATCCGCCGCAATCGGGATGGCAGCAATCCTTCTTATATGCTGGTGAGGCTGAATGGACCGGACGTATCGGTTTCGCACATGGAGGTGAGTTGCAGAACTAAACGCAACTTTGCATAAGTTAATGCAACTACCCCCTGAAAGTTGGTATTCAGAAAGAATATAATCTGATTAATTTACCGGAAAAAGTAAGGCTAACTTATGTTTTCCGGT
>NZ_VUMN01000060.1 GCF_009696165.1 Stecheria intestinalis
CCTTATGCCCAGCTTTTTCTTATGCCCATGATTTATTAATTTCCGCATAGATGGCTGCGCTGTAGCTCCAATGATGTGGATAACATAATACAGTTCTGCATAATGAAAGTACCAATAGAAGGAGGTACACCATTATGAAGAAGTACGACGAGTGCGTAAACACAGTGATGCAGTTCCTTACATCGAATCACTATGGCAGCACTGCAATCTATGAGCATCAGAACAGCTATAAGAGGATTAAGGAATGGCTGATATCCTCTGGTGCCTCATGCACACCAGAGGCACTGAATGCTTGCTTTGAAGAACACAGCGGGGAATTAATACCATCAAAACAGCGGCAGCTTAAGCATGCCCTTGTTCAGCTGATAGATGTCTATGAAACTGGCAGCATCCGTGATCAGCATGTCGGTTTCCAGATCTGCCCGTATGATCAGCTTACTTCTGTATTGAAACAGGAAGTAGACGAGTTTGTTTCGCATTGTCTTTCTGAAGGAAAACGTGCGTCATACGTAAAATCTCTTCAGGGAAAATGTTCGGATTTTATTCTTTTCCTGCAGAATCATGGTGTGACGACTATCCGCCAGGTTACATTTGATTTAATTCTCCTATACCAGAGTCAGAATAATTCCAAATCCAGGTGCACACGTGCGTCAAAGGAAAGTGCCGCACGTATGATGCTGGATTTCTTCGCTGAGCGCGGTAAATGCCTGCACGGGCACGCAGAAGCAATGACTATTCTCACGCGTAATCAGATTGTATTGGACACATATTTCATTCCAGCGGATTCCATGCGCCCTGCTGACCATTCTCTCTGGGAAACTGCCTCTTCTTTTCAAAGTGCGCTCAAGAAGAATCGGTACTCAAAATCTGTATACAATTATTATTATCGCAGCGTAGTTCTGCTGTTGATTTTTCTAGAGAAAAACGATCTTGCCCTCACTAAAGAAATTGCGGAACTCTGGTTTGAACACGCAAAACCATTGTCTGGAAAATCCTGGAAATCAATGCGGCGTGCATTGTATCAATTTCTTCATTTTGCGGATACCGGCGAGATCATTCCGTGCCAGACTACTTCACCTAAGCCAGTAAAGATGATTGATACCATACCTGCATGGTGCAGAGTCGAATGGGAAGACTTTCTAGCCGTTCTACAGAGAGAAAACCGTGCCCAATCTACCATTGAGATGTATCGGAGTTCAATCAGCAGATTTTGTCTATATTTCGATAAAGTTGGAATAACCGGGTTTGATCAGCTTACGCCAGAGATCCTAATTGGCTTCAATGCACAGGATAAACATGAAACCGCAGAAGGGAAAGCTGCTTATAACAGCCGAATCAGAAACTTCATCTGCTATCTCGAAGATAAAGGCATCATCAGCAACCAGTGGCTGCATACTGCGATTTCTTCCATTCATGCCCCGAAAACCAGAATTATTGATACTCTCCCAGAAGAAGCAGTTGAGAATTTCTGGAAAGTCGATCAGGAAGCCTTCACTCCTATGGAACGCCGGGATTATGCGATTTCATGTCTTGGACTTGGAATGGGTATACGGTCTTCGGACATCGTGTCGCTGAAGATAGCAGATATCGATTGGAAAAAACAGCAAATCAGTTTTACTCAGATGAAGACTGGAGTCTCTGCAGTGCTCCCCATGCCGGTACATGTAGGCAATGCAATCTACAGATATCTGCAGATAAGACCACAAAGCAGCAGTGAGAATCTCTTTATTCCTTTCAGAAGTCCTTACGATAAGGTCGGCCGCTGCGTTTGTCAGAAAGCACTGGAACGATTCATTGGTGAAAACAAAGGTTTTCATATCACACGAAGGACATTTGCGACTGCTCTTCTGAGAGGCCAAACAAAAGCTGCAGTTATTTCAGATTCTCTGGGACATCGTTCAGAAGATACTGTATTCAAATACCTGCACCTCGATGAGCAGCGTACCAGACAATGTGCCATTTCGCTGAACCAGCTTGGAATTTTCTGGCCAAAAGAAGGTGCATTTTATGGATAAGCACTATCAATGCGCCAGTGTCTTTGCGCCGTATATCAATGAATTTATTACACAGAAAAGAGCACAGGGCTATTCATATGACGATTGTGATTATTACCTGAAACGCTTCGATGGATTCTGTGTTGAACATCACATCAGCGAGCCAGTCATCACGAGGCAGCTCTTTGAAGCATGGATTGAAAAAGGAGCATCTTCTGCTGAAGGCAAATCCGGCAGGCACAAACGCGAGACAATATTCCGGGCCTTTTCGATCTATATGAACATCCTTGAAACGGAATGTTATATCCCTCATCACATCTGCCATCTTCCTAAGGTAATGCAATACCTGATGAGTGACAGCGATATTCAGGAATTCTTCAGTGTTCTTGATGGTGGAAGATGCAGAAATAATGATCCTGATCACATCCGCATGTATTCTGAGTATCGCGTCATGTTCAGGATGATCTGCTGCTGTGGTCTTCGCAATTCCGAAGCATGTGAATTGCGCCGCAGCAACATAGATCTTGAAAAAGGAATTATCACGATCATTCATTCAAAGGGAGACAAAGACCGTCTTGTCTACATGGCGGATGACCTGACCGAGCTCTGTCAATCCTACTGGCTCTGGATGACATCAGAACAAGGGATTCAGTCGGATTGGTTCTATCCTAGTAAAGATACCAGCAAACACATCATAAAACATTCAGTATGCCGCAAGTTCAATGAGATCTGGACTCAGACTGCAGCTTCCAAGCTCTGCGATAAAAAGCCTACCGTTCATAGTTTTCGGCATTATTTTGTGACTAAGCGCATGAATCTGTGGATGGAACAGGGCGTCGATTTAAATGCAATGATGCCATTTCTCAGCAATTACCTGGGACATGCCGGCGTTCTAAACACGCACTATTACTATCACGCTGTTGAAGACTCAATCAAGATAATCCGTAGCAAGGACAAGGTTTCTTCTGCTGTAATTCCGGAGGTAATTACTGATGAATAAGAAAGATTTCAGTACACTATTCTTCTCGAAAACGCGTGACTTCCTGGATAAGTATGAGGCACAGCAGCTAAGGCGAAGTGAAAATACGATTGAATCCTATCGCGACGGTCTCACTTCTTTCCGGCGCTTTATCACTAATGAGAAAAAGAAGTCTATGCTTACTTTTACATTCAGCGACTGTACTAACGAGCTTGTTCTGGACTACATGGAATATCTGCAGAACCGCGGCTATGCCAAAACAACCTGCAACCATAGGCTGTCAGCATTGCATGCATATCTATGGTATGCCTCAGACTGTGACGTCAAGGTCCTGCCTGTTGCGCTGGCAGTATCGCATCTCCCGTTTCTTCGGGAAAGTGAAGTCGTCCGCGACGTGATCAGCAGCGAATGCATGGCCGCTTTACTCGCTGCTCCAGGGAATTCCAGGAAAATTCTGATCCGGGATACCACGATCATGGTAATTCTGTATGACAGCGCAATTCGTCTGAGTGAACTTCTCGATCTGAGAAAAAGCGATGTGAACCTATCCCGAAAAGATCCATATATCCGGATTCACGGCAAGGGAGATAAAGAACGCATTGTTCCTATTACAGATAAGACGGTTAATCACCTAAATCGGTATTACCAGCATTACCATAATGAGGGTTCACCACCTACAGACCTGCTGTTCTATACTGTCATTCACCGGAGAGTCAACCGGATGTCTCCTCAGAATGTACAGCGATTCATCAAAAAGTATGCAGAGAAGATCAGACCGGAGCATCCTGATCTTCCTCAAAGAGTCCATCCTCATATGTTTCGCAGAACCCGTGCAACAGAACTGTATCAAAACGGTGTCGATCTTGAATTGATTTCACGATTGCTTGGCCATTCAGCCTTAGAAACCACGAAAATCTACGCAAAGCCCTCTGTAGAGATGATGAAGAAGGCAATGGATCATAGCTTCTGTGGTTACGAAATGGAGCAGGAGCCAATCTGGGACTTGAAAGATGAAGAGGAAATTGCCAGGAATTTCGGACTGCGCTAAGAAAGATTATGCCTACATTTTTCTTATAAAAATCAGTAAAACTGGGCTTCTGCAAGGAAACTAATGATAAATAGAAGCTGGGCATAA
>NZ_VUMN01000061.1 GCF_009696165.1 Stecheria intestinalis
CAGATAAGTGACGATATCCGCTGCTCCGAGCGATCCTCCCGGATGCCCGGACTGCGCGTTCGCAATTTCCTTCACGATATTCTTCCGGATATTGCGTGCATGCTGCTTCAGTTCTTCATTGTTCATGAATTTGCTGATCCTCCTGTTCTGCTTTATTATACTCCGATTCCTCTTCTGCCTGGATATACATGAAATCAGGATTCTTCTGATTGCTCGTTCTGAAAGAAAGATAAATCAGCTGCCTATCACTTGCATCTCCGATGAACCTTTTCATCGAAAAAAATGTTATTGTTTCTCTGTCACTTCTTCCGCCGTATCATCAAGATCATAACCGCTGTCACAGCGGCTGCAGACAGTTCGATCACTGCTGCTCCCAGCATCAGCAAAGGACGTTTTCTACTTGTTCATTTCCGCATGGCAGATGGGACACGCAATCTTCCTTTCCAGAAGGCACCTGAGATCATTCGTCACATACGATAATTTCCCACCACAGCTTTTGCAGCGATGATCATACTCTGCATATAGTTCATAATGCTTTTCAAGATCATCTATACTTGCATACGGAACCCCCTTGAACGGAAACTCCACACTCCATCCAGCCGGCTCTGCGGACATAGCAACACCATCTCGGGGGATATACATCGACAGTTTCAGATCAAAATAATATTTATGACAATCATCACACTGGAACAGCACGTTTTCGCAATCAACCACCCCATCAGGGTAATCAATGAAAAACTGTTCGGCCTCTTTTCCATAATCTCCAGCTTTCATTTTCTGCACAGTATCCAGATACAGTTTCGGATACAGAAAACCTACGCCAAGATCTCCGCCGAATGAATACCCGCATTCAGGACAGATAAAACCAACAGAATCTCCCATTTACCATCCTCCAAAATGATTTTCGCTTCTGTTCCATCAACATAATCAGCACCGAAAGATTTTTATCTGAACAGGTCCAGAAGATCTGTCAGTGTTCTGATCCGTGTGCAGTCAGCTTCCATCATCCGCTGACCATGCGGCCAGATCCAGACAGGCTTCATTCCTGCATGAAACGCACCGATGATATCTCTGGCAAAAAGGTCTCCGATAAATGCACATTCTTCCGGCATACTGCCGATCTTCTCTGCCGCATATCGGAAAATTTCAGGATCCGGCTTCTTGACCTTCAGATCTCCGGACACTACTACTGCATCAAAAAAGGTATCCAGCCCTGCCTTTGCCAGTTTCTGATGCTGAGAATAAGAAGTGCCATTCGTGACTACGCCAAGCCGATAGCCCCGATCACGCAGCTTTGTCAGCACCTCCATCGCATCCGGAAACAGTTCTGTATATTTCCATAGATTCGTTTCCCACCACTGATTGAAGTCCGGCTCTCCCAGAACATCCAGATCAATCCCGAATCTCTCCCTCAATGCTGAGCTCACATAATTCTTATTGATATCCCCCTGCTGATCCAGGATCATGCATGTCTGCAAGATCGCTTCTTTTTCCATCGGATCCATTCCAGGCTTCACGGAATCCACCGCTTCTTCATATGCCTGGTAGGCATATCTTTCACGGTTTCCAAGCGTATCATCAAAATCAAACAGCAGTGTCCTGATCTGCATTTTCAACTCTCTCTTTCCATCTGTCATGTGTCTATTCCAGTATACCCGATTCTACTGTCCATGCATGAATCCCGATCGATTCTTCCTGCTTCTTCCCACACGGCTGCAGTCCGAAGTTTTATAATGAAGCTATGGAACTTCCGGCATGGGCGTATCTCAACAGCTATACAATCCTTTTGGCAGCGATGCTGCTGCATACTTCATTATCTGCATCAAGATCTGAAAGCAATCGTGCTTATCTCCGATTCCTGATTGTGCTGATCTCGCTTCTGATCATGGACAGTTTCAGCCGGCTTGCAGTCACTCAGAAGGATTTCATCTACTGTCTGATGAGGGCAGGAAATTTCTATATCTTTGCAGTTGATCCCCTGGGCTATCTGCTTGCCTTGGACTATCTCAACTGCTTTATTCAGTCTCCGCACTCCCGGTCAAACCTCTGGCGCAGTATGTTTTTGGGGTTCTTCCTTGTGAATCTTGCGGCAGTAACAATCTCGGAGGTCTTCCATTTGGGATGGTTCTATTATTTCGAGAACCTGAAATATCATAGAGGCACGTTCTTTCTCCTGAGAGTGTTTTTCGGTATGATGTTCGCCCTCCTGTTTGAATATTATGCTTTCTCTGAGCGCAGGCATATTCAGCCGATCTACCGCAGAACGCTGATTGCCTTCCCGGCTATCGCAATCCTGTTCGGCTTGATGCAGACTGTATTCTCCGGCATTCAGCTTCAATATAACGGTCTCGTATTTGCATGCATCATGCTGTATATCCATATCCAGAGCAATGATCTGACCACAGACTACCTGACTGGTGCAGGCAATCGCAGACGTCTGGATGATGTCTTGACTAGTCTTATTTCCAGCAAGGTATCCTTTTCTGCAATTCTGATCGATCTGGATTCATTCAAACAGATCAATGATACCTATGGTCATAAGGAGGGAGACAGTGCTCTTCAGGAAGTCTATCATCTTCTCTCAGAAACTTTCGGCCGGAAAGACACCATCACTCGCTTCGGCGGAGATGAATTCTGCATTGTTTCTGAAATCAATGATCCGTCTCAGCTTGATTCCAAGGTTGCAGAATTGCGTTCCGCTGTAAAAAGATTCAATGACGGAAAGAAGAAGCCATATCCGATTCGCTTCAGCATCGGATATGCAGTCCATGACTCTGTTTCTTCAGAAGATCTCAGCACCTTCCTGAAACGTATTGATTCTCTCATGTATGAGGAAAAAGCCATCCATCATAGCCGCAGAAGCTGAATCTTCAGCCATCGGCTGCTTCTTCCAGTGTTTTCTCTTTCGGCTATAATAAACTAGACGGAGGTTCCTGACACAATGGCAAACAAGATCTGTGATTTCTGCCTGGAAGAAACAAAAGGACTGTTCAAGCAGCCGGAAACAATTCAAGGCGGCTATCATATCTGCAGGAAGTGCAGAAAAATCATTGAAGACTATGGGCTTCCGGTGAAGTATGATCTGTTCCAGCTCCTGGTCACTGCAGATCCTTCCATGCATGAAATGATGATGGGAGACTACCTGGAAAACCACAAGGCAGAAGATACGATTGCAAAGTACTTTCCGCTGCCGAATATCCTGCTTCATGATGGAGAGCACTGCATCAACATGCGCAAAGCATCCATCAACGTGAGCAGATCCTTAATTCCTTCTTCTCTGGCAGTGACTGCCATCGCCGATATCCGCAGACCCCAGATCACCAATCTCTCAGATGCGGCTGATCCCAGCGATGCTGTAAAAGCGGATGGAATGCTGTATGAAACGGACGCTGCCGTCTACTTTCTGAGTGAGCATTTCATCAACTGCCACCGTCTCACAAGTCTGATCAAAGAGAATCAGCCGACCGATGCAGTCCACGTATTAGAGCACAACCGCCGCTATACTTACTATACCCCGCACAGCGATCTGTTCTTCATGCGTGAGACATTCTATCGCATGGCAGCAGCCGCAAAAGAAAACAAGAAAAAGAATCTGATCTATCTGGCCAGTGAGAATACGATGACTCTGACCTCAGGAATCTACAATGTGCCGAAGAATATCCGGGCAGGCAATTACTGGGTCAATCCGGTCAATGATTCCGGTCTCAGCATCCGCGATGCAAATGGCCGCTATCATGAGATCCGCGGCGGCAGACTCCATATTGATGAAGGCTCTACTCTGGAGGTTACTGGCGAATATGAATTCCGCTTCACCAGAAGAGAACCGAAGGAACCAGACCTCAAGGAAGAAATCGAGTAGGAGGATGAGAGCGTGAGCTCTCATCTTTTTTCCTCTCACACCACCGGAGAAGCCGTTCGGCGTCCGGCGGTTCGAAGCACCAACAAATTACATCACTGTTACATGTACCAAGGTAAA
>NZ_VUMN01000062.1 GCF_009696165.1 Stecheria intestinalis
ATGTTACTGCTCTTCTGAAATGTCCCGTATCTGATCTGGTCTGATGTCCGGAAACTGCTCATCTTCGTGTCTCCGGAAAGAATTGATGTTCGGACTGATAAAGCTCGGTTTCCCGAGCTTTATCTGTTTCATCTGGATCTGGTTCTGGTTCTGGTCTTAATTGCTTCGCGATAGATATTCGGATGGTACTGCGTCATCTTTCCGGAAGCGTATTTCTTCATCTCCCTAATGTATCCAGGTTCATCAAACGGATCTCTTCCGCGATAGAATTCCTGAATGTAACTGTCATAGGAGATCGGAACAGTCTGCGGATACAGAGCCGAGAATATATCATCCTGCAGCCCATCTCTGTATTCCGGCCTGATGTAGCGCATCAGCAGTCTCCTCAGTGCTATGATCTCCAGATTCTGATCTTTGATGGATTCGATCAGATCGTCGATAAGCATCTGATACATGATGTTATCCCGATTGTATTCTCTGCAGATTCTCTTTTCCGGGCAGTATTCGCATATGCCGTGGCATTCAATTTCTTCAGTCATGGTTTTCTCCGAAAGTAAGCATTTCGTGCTGGGTTACATGCTGTACAAGGTGTTCATCAATCAGCTTCTGCCGCTGCTGACTTGCATAGGTAAGACATTTATCACAGACCCGGTTGATGATTCTCGGAATTCCGGTAGAGGATTTGCAGATTTCCTCTACTGCCTTTCCTGTAAACAGAGGATTACTGATCCCTGCATAGTGCAGATTGGAATCGATGTACATCTGGGTCTGCGACAGATCCAGATGCGGAAGAATGCAGGTAATATCGATTCTCTGCCTGATTGCGGCATACCGCTTATAACGCAGCTTCTGGTCCCAGAGTTCATTCTGGCCGACCAGAATCAGGGCCATCTGGCTCTCAGAATCAAAGGCGGAGTTCAGCAGGAACCTGAACTCTTCCAGCGTTTCCTTTTCCAGCAGATGGGCTTCATCAAGAACGCAGACGACTTTCCGGTGTTCCTTGGTACGGATGATTTCAATCTGCTTCTGCAGTAATCGCTTTGCGTCTCCTCTGTAGAATCCTGCTTCCAGGCCAAGCTGATCCAGAAGGCTCTTGTACAGCCATTTCGGCGTCAGCTTTGAATCAGATACGTAGAGCAGAATATATCGGTCTTTCGGCAGATTATCATTGAATCTGCGGATCAGGGTGGATTTGCCGCATCCTGCATCTGACGTCAGTACTGCAAACAGCTGCCGGTCTGCCGCATAGTTCAGCCTTGCGAACGCTTCAGCCATTGCCGGAGATTCATATAATTCTTCGGAAGGAATGTTTCTGACAAACGGTGTCCGTTTCATTCCATAGAACTCTTCATACATGGTTACTCACCGTCCTTTCTGTAGCTGCTGTAGGAAATTGCGTCTGCCAGCTTGCCCTGTGTTTCCTGGTATCTCTTCTCTATGACATCAAGGAATCTGGAAGTTGAAGGAACGGCATCCGTCATGGCTTCCGGAACAGCAGGATCCTTCGCACAGAAGGAACCGATGGAAACAGGTTTTGCAGTAAATGGCTCCATCTCCTTGTAATGAATGGTGATATCAGTATCTGCTCTGGGATCATAACTGATCTCAACCTGTGCTCCGATGAGAGATGCCCCGGCTTCATATTTCCTGCCTTTGAAACTGATGAGTCCGCCGCGGTCTACGATTCTGCTCTCATGGAATCGGAATGCTTCACCGACGATGTCTTTGTCCAGGAAGACCAGCTGGCGGGTATCACGATTCCATTCCTGCAGAGGGGTGATTCCTTCTGACGGTACCTGGCGATTCAGAGAAAGGTAATATTCCCGGATCCCCTCATGCGGTTTCTTGTGATAGTACTCCTCGACGAAGATCTTCCACAGCCGGTTGATCTCATTCAGACTGCTGATTTTCTTCAGCTTCACCTCGGCAATGAACTGATCTACGGTCTGATGAAATCGTTCTATGATTCCCTTACTTTTACCGCTGTAGGGCTTTGCACGGATCAGGCGGATCCCCAGCTTTGCGCAGCTGGTCCGGAGCTGGCCTGATACATAGACACTGCCGTTATCCGTATAGCATCTGTCAAATGTTCCATAGTTCAGAATCGCTTTCCGGAACACGTCTGTAACTGCATATTCGTCTTCCTTCTCGTACCATTCGCTGGCCAGAATATACCGGGAATGATCGTCTATGATCGATGACAGATATGCAGTTTTCTTCTTCCCGTCTGCAGAGACCAGGATGCCGACCCCGTATTTGATATCTGCCTGGGCAAGCATCATCCGATGAGGCTTGCAGAATCGCTTCACAGCAGTCGTGCTCCGCTGATCTTCACGATACTTCTTCATCTGTTTCTCTCCGAATCCTGCTGCGTACAGATGACGCTGAAGAGTAGATCTCTTCAGCACGCCTTCCGGAGCTTTTCTTTCTCCCTCCAGGATCGTAATGATCTGGCTGACAGATCTTGAAGGCACTTCTTTCTTCAGGATGATCGCTTCCTGCACGTATTCGGAGTAATTCTCCGGAAGACGCCGGTCAATTGATCCTTTCCGCGACTTCGGCATCAGACCTGAAAAGCCTTTGCTTCGAAAGGCTGATTCATATCTCCGGATTGTCTTCACGGATATGCCGTTATCATCCGCAATTGTTCTACGGGTCGCTGTTTTCCTGGCAGAGTCCAGGGTCTGATCCATCAGAGGGGCTATCATCTGGAATCTTCTCAGTGCCTCTGCATTCTGCCAATCTTCGGTTTTCGGGCTGCTCATTGTGCTGCTCCTCCTTCTGAGAAGAGGGTAGCTCAGATCCCGGAAGACATCCTGACAGAACAGGTGCACTGCCATTTGGAAGAGAAGAGCCGAAATTGATGATGGCACGATAGATTTCTGAAAGCCATCCGCCTCTGCGTTTCCTGAAGTCTTCGAGTAATGAAACGACTCCATCCCGCAGGCTTGATCCGGAGGAGTCAAAGTGTGAGAAGATGGAATTCAGATTTCCATCAATCTGCTGTCTGTTCTCTTCTTCCCATGACTTCCAGCGGCTGAATGTCCGCTCGCATGGGTATTCGCCTACATCAGAATCTCCGAAGTGAATGACATCATCAACTGCTTCTTCGATGATAATCGATTCATATCTCCGGTAAGGAATGCAGAAGTCAGGCAATTCTCTATGAATGTGGCTGCACGAGGAATTTGTGCACTTCAGACGTCTGATGAGATAAGTCGTTATTCCGCCATTTGTGCCTCTTACTTTACGCTTTACCGAATCACGCGCCAGTAGTTCCGACCGGCATACAGGACAGACGCAGGTCTCATTACTCTTTACTAAAAAGACTCTGACCTTCTGCAGAGATTTCTTCTACATCAAAATCTGATATAATGACCATGGTTTTAATACCAGGTCCCAGAGTGTTTATCGCCCAGATAAAAGGTCACTCCGGGACTTTTCCTTTCTCAATTAATGCCCATTATAAAGAGCAGCCCAGGGACAAACAACCTGAGCTGAAGATTGACATCATATTAGAGGCGTAACAC
>NZ_VUMN01000063.1 GCF_009696165.1 Stecheria intestinalis
AGCTCATTCAGCCTGCTGTATTCTTTCATACCTCCAGTCTTGATCGTGACTGGCTTTCATGCCATAGTCATTCCGTGCATTCTGTAAGGTTCTTTCCGGAACGTTCTGATCAGAAGTCGCCTGTGATAGAATGATGCCTAGCGAGGAATGCCATGAAAACACTGATCTGGGACTATAACGGAACGATACTGGATGATCTTGATCTATGCCTGAAGATTGAGAATGAAATGCTCATGGAACGGCATATGAAGGCAGGATACACAAGAGAACAGTATCGGAGTCTGTTCTGCTTTCCGGTGATTGAATACTATTACAAGCTCGGATATACGTTTGAACATGAGTCGTATGAGCAGATCTCCGTGGAGTTCAATGAACGGTATGATGAAGGATTCTCATCCTGCCGTCTGACCGATGGATTTCTGGAGAAGATTGCGGAAGCTGAAGAGAAGGGCTATCAGAACGTGATTCTTTCTGCCTGCCAGGAGGAGAAACTCCTGAAGCAGACCGAACAGCTTGGGATCGCCGGATACTTCCGGGAACGGATGGGCATGGATAATATGCTTGCGGAATCCAAGGTGGAAATGGCAAAGCACTGGATGATCCGCTCCGGCGTGAATCCGGATGAATGCATGTATATCGGCGATACGCTGCATGACATGGAAACTGCGGAAGCGATCGGCATCCGCAATTATGTTCTGGCGGCTTGCGGCCATCAGTCCTATGAGGTGCTTAAGAATGCGTCGGATCATGCTGTCCATAATCTCCGGGAGGTAGTGCTATGAACAAGGAATGCCCGGTACAGAAGATCTGCGGCGGCTGTACCAGACTGCATGAAAGCTATGAAGAGCAGCTGAAGCACAAGCATGAGGAGCTTTCAAGGCTGTACCCGAAATATCATGTCGAACTGACCATCGGAATGAAGAACCCTTATCATTATCGGCATAAAGTCTATGCGGCGTTCGGAACAGACCGGAATGGAAGACTCGTGGCCGGTATGTATGCAGAGCATACCCACCGGATTGTGTCTTCCAGATCATGCCTGATCCAGAATGAGACAGCAAACCTGATCTTAGAGGGAATCATCAAGATTGCTGAGGAGATGCATCTGCCTGCGTATGAGGAAGATAAAGAGAGAGGGGTCCTGAGACATGCTTATATCCGGGTGGCTCATGCGACGGGAAAAGCAATGGCAGTCATCGTGATCGGATCTGAGGAACTGCCTGGCGCAAAGAAGTTTGTCAGTCTTCTGACTCAGAGATTTCCGGAGATTGAGACCGTCGTTCTGAACTACAATCGGAAACATACGAGTATGGTACTTGGAGAAAGAAGCCGAGTGCTGTACGGTCCTGGATATCTTTCGGATGAACTGCTTGGCATGAAGTTCCATATTTCTCCTGCTTCTTTCTATCAGGTGAATCCTGTACAGACTGAGGTTCTTTATCAGACTGCCATCGATCTGGCAGGAATTACCAGAAATGATTCAGTGCTCGATGCGTGCTGCGGAATCGGAACAATCTCTCTGATTGCGGCTAAGCAGGCGAAAGAAGTAATCGGAGTGGAGATCAGTCCGGAAGCGATCAGAGATGCAAAGCATAATGCAAAGCTGAATCATATCACGAATGCAGAATTCTACTGCGATGATGCAAACCGCTTTCTGGATCGGCTGATCGATTGCCCGGATGTCGTGATCCTCGATCCGCCCAGATCTGGAATGACTCAGGGATTCATGCAGCATTTAGCGGAAATGAAACCGGATCGGGTTGTCTATATTTCCTGCTTTCCGAAGACTCAGGCAAGAGATATCAAGAATCTGACCTGCAGAGGCTATCGGGTAAAGAAGATCGTTCCGGTTGATTTATTTCCGATGACAGATCACGTGGAGACAGTGGCTCTGCTAACATTGTCGGCAACATAGATTCGCGGATCCTTCTCGGCGGAAAGAAGCTGACAACTTTGAAGGAACTGAATCGGGCACTTGGCAAGGAGACGATCGATATCCACAATACCGGGGAAAGCCGGGGACGAGAGCAGTCCCACAGCCTGAACTATCAGAAGCTGGGACATGATCTATTGTCTGTTGATGAGCTTGCAGTTCTGGATGGATCCAAGTGTATTCTGCATTTGAGAGGTATCCTGCTATTTCTCTCATCCAGGAGAGTATGATTGGAACAGGAAGGACGGAAATTTACGTGATGATCTGCAACATGCAGGAATAGATGTACTGCCAAGGCTGGTATCACCGCCACGCATGATGCAGTCCTTTTCCTTTCAATCATTCATGCCTGCTGATTCTGTCCTGCTTGCAAGCTCAATATTGACAGAAATCTCTGCAAATCTAGAATGAAATTGCGGTCAGATTGACTGCTATTCAGTTTGCTGGAGGAAAGAAAATGGAAACGCTTCACTTCAACCGGGATGAATTCCATAAGTGCTATGACTTACTGAAAACAGGCATCTGTATTGTGAAGGCAGACGTACAGGAAACGGTTCTTTTTGCCAATCAGGGACTTATTTCGATGTATGACTGCAAGACGGAAGAAGAGTTTCTTTCTTTTACGGCCGGCCGGCTTTCCGGAATGTATACGGGAGATCATATTGTCCTTTCTGAAAAAAGCCGTATTTGCACAAGGGGGCTGAGGATCTTACAAATCTGGCTTACTCTTGCGATACAGCTCTCTGTAGCGAAGTGTTTTCGGGTTTTCAAAACTCAAATTCAGAAGCCGGTCTAATTTCTCATAAAGATCGTGCGGAGCATTGAAGCTGAATGCAAATAGGTTCAGGTAACCAGGAAGTTCATCTCTTCTAAAGCCGCTGTGTGCTCTTAAAAACTTCTGCAGCCTATTATGAACCTGGTTGATGGGATTCATCGGATTCTTATTGTCTGGCAAACCTTTCATTTTCTTAGAATCATACTGGATATTTTTCAGTTCCAGCTTCCTGACAAGCATGTTATGGCATGGATCTTTATCAGTGATCAATCTTGATCCTTGCTTGATATGATCCTTTAAAGCTTCATATACTTGTCTGCCGGCTGGCTCGCCCAAGCCAATGTACTTTACAAACACAGTTTTGCCATCTGTGATTGTCGCAATGCACATCTGATTAATAGAATGGCCGCGCAGCTTCTGGTTATTTTCTTTGCGGATGATATCTTCGCTGCGAACTGGAATAAATGTCTCATCGCAATAAACATCGCCTTCAAGCAGGATAGAATCCTGAATTTCGTCCAGCAGAAGACATGTCTTTGCAAACCAGTATTTTGCAGTAGTAAAAGCATTTTTGTTGTTCCAGGAGTCCGCGCTTAAGCTGAGATATTGGAGCAGATTACGCCAGTATTCTATCCATTCGGTAATAGAAATCTTGTGACTGTCGAAGATAGTTCCTGTAATGA
>NZ_VUMN01000064.1 GCF_009696165.1 Stecheria intestinalis
AATCGAGTAGGAGGATGAGAGCGTGAGCTCTCATCTTTTTTCCTCTCACACCACCGGAGAAGCCGTTCGGCGTCCGGCGGTTCGAAGCACCAACAAATTACATCACTGTTACATGTACCAAGGTAAAATACTCTTCCGAGCTGATCAATCCGGCCTCTCTTTTCAAGAGGTCATTGGTAATCCAGCGACTTAGGAATAGTCCCGAGGCATAGATTCCTTTACGTGTATTGGCATAACGCCATGCCCAGTATGTTTTCATACCAAGTGCGTACAGGTGGTTTGCCCGGTTTCTGACCGTTTTCCATTGTTTCCAGTAAATCATCCGGATATGCAGCCGTACCCAGCTGTCAATCTTTTTCAGGGCCGTTTTCATGTTACACAGACGATAGTAATTGACCCATCCCCGTACAACCTGATTTATTTTGGTTATCCTCTGGTCCATCGGAATGTTATATTTCCTTGTTAACAGCGGCACCAGCTTGTATTCCAGCTTCTTCAATGATTTGATATGTGGCTTAGGTCTCCACTTACCATCTTTGAAGTAAAAGGAATGTCCAAGATATTTGATTTGGTTAGGCCGTGCTACTTTTGTTTTCGCTGCATTAACCTGTACGCGAAGACGTTTTCCGAGCCAGTTTGTTACCGACTTCATCACTCTGTTGGCTGCTGCTTCACTTCTGACACAGATGATGCAGTCATCTGCGTATCTGGTAAAGTGCAGACCTCTGGATTCGAGTTCCTTGTCGAATTCATTCAGATAGACATTTGCCAGCAGTGGAGAAATCGGGGATCCCTGTGCGGTTCCTTTCCGTGTCTCTTCAAAGCTGCCTTCTATCAGAACGCCTCCCTGCAGGAATCGTCTGATGAGTGATTCAGTATCCGGGTCTTTAATAACGTTGTGTACCAGAATCATCAATATATCCTGATTGACGTTATCAAAGAACTTTGAAAGGTCTAAGTCGACAATCCAGTCATAGCCATCGTTCATATATTCGAGTGCTTTCAGGATTGCCTGCTCGGCCCTTCTTCCTGGTCGGAACCCATAGCTGCTGTCTGAGAATGTACGATCAAAGATTGGCGACAGAACCTGTGTTACTGCTTGTTCGATCCACCTGTCTTTGACTGCCGGCACACCCAGGTTTCTCTTCGAGCCATCATCCTTCGGGATTTCCACACGCTTGACTGGCAGTGGTCTGTAATGCCTGTGCCGGATAAGTTCCCGCACTTCATCTTTATGAAGCCTGATATATTCTGGCAATCGGCTTACAGGCATACGGTCAATACCTGCAGATCCCTTGTTAATCATAACCTTGCGGCTGGCTTCTTCCAGATTTCTATCTGAAAGAATCAGCTCCAGTAACTGTGATGCCATTTGTCTGCTTCTCCTTTCCGTCGCTGTCTCGTCTCTGGTCTTAACGGACTTTATCCGAGCTCACAGACCATTCAAAGAGATTTGACTACATTCATGAAATGAAGCTGGTGATTCGTTCGGCCCTTTGCTCCATCCCCATTGCGGGATTTCTTCACTACTACGGCCTCTGCTGACTTCTCATCGTTCGTTGTTACTGCTACTTACCTGCATGATGTTCCTCACCTCGGCTTTCGTCGATGAGACCTCCCCGAAGAAGGCGTGATAACTTTCCTCCCATCCAGCCTCCGGATTTACTGCTTCGCCATATTCAGCGGCTTGGACTTCTCTTTGTTTAGGAAGATCGTCCAGACTGACAGCCTTATATCCGGTTTCTGTACGTAGGCCCGGGATTTTGCCACACGGTTAGTATGTTCCCGCATCCGGCTTCCTTCCGTTGACACCTCACGATGTCCACGTTGCCTTTGGCTAGCGCTTTGAATCATGCCGCTATACATGCGCAAGGGACTTTCACCCTCGAGTTATCACCCATGTCGGGTGTACTAA
>NZ_VUMN01000065.1 GCF_009696165.1 Stecheria intestinalis
TTTTTCTATTATGAAATCAGGAAGAATCCAGTCCTGATTGAGCTGTCATGAGCATATGAATCTACAATGGTAAGGTCAGGATTACCTGGGTGTATTCCTGGCCTTTCCTGCGTATAGGCATATACCGGAAAGGTCTGGGTAAAAGTAAGGACGCCACTTTTTTTAAGCTATCGAACGATAAGCCAGTGACAAAAAACGTCCTGCTTCCCTTTTGTGATATAGCCAGCTTAATCAAAATGTGCAGCCGGAAGTATTCAGGCATGCCGTATCTAATCCAGAAAAATCAGCTGTCGCAAAGGTTCAGGGAAGCTTTACCGCAGACATTTATGCCAGAGGAGGCTCTTTTATGGACGGACCAATTATCACGGTAGATGTCTCAAAAGGCAACTGCCACTATCAGCCGTGGCTGACAGCAGGCCATTCCCTGCGGAAGCCGAAAGTGCTGAACGATACGAAAGATGGCTTTGAAGCATTGTCTGAAACCATTGAGATGGTGAAGGAGAAGAGCGAAGCTGATACAGTCCCGGTAGTATTCGAGGCGACCGGCGTCTACCATCGCTGTCTCCAGAAGTATCTTGATGATATAGGAAATCCTTACATTGTCGTTCCGCCACTGCTGTCTGCAGCTTATCGGAAGACGAACCTTCATGGCAATAAGACAGACAATGCGGATTGTGCCCATATCGCCAAAGTGTATTACCAGGAAGAACATCTGCACTGCCACCAGAATGAATCGGATACGTATGCACGTCTGCGGGCAAAGAATCGCATGTATGAGAGCGAATTGAAGATCCTGCGGCAGCGGAAATGCACGTTCCGGGCAATGCTGGATGTGATCTATCCGCGCATGGATAAGTGCTTCAAAGGGCATGCAAGCCTTTACGATTCGGTTCCGATGGAAGTGCTGAAGAAATATCCGCATCCATCATTACTTCTCAGGCACAGGGAGGAAACCATTGTGAACGCGATCCAGAAGCCCGCAGGTCATAAGAAAGGCTTCACTGAAAATATCGTTCACAAGATGTATCAGTGTGCAGAGGAATGTTATTCCGGCGTGGATGCGGACAGTGTGGAAGTACAGCAGTTTCCTCAGATGATCAATGAACTCATGGAGCAGATGGAGCTCTGCAATACATACCTTGAGGAATTGATCGAAGATGCCAGTAAGTTTCCTTCCTTTGTGATTCTGCTCAGTATTCCTGGAATTGGCAGGAACATCGCGGCACGGATCATCGCGGAAATTGGCGATGTCACCCGGTTCAGGAACGCGCGAGGCATCGTAGCATATGCAGGACTGAATCCGAAAATCAATCAGTCAGGTGAGAAGGATGGGACCCACCTGGCTATATCCAAGAAAGGAAACAGACATCTGAGGTGTCTTCTTTATCTGGCAGCCACGTGCAATTACAGGCTGAAAAAGGGAGATTCTATCTATCAGTTCAACCAAAAGAAAAGGCAGCAGGCTGCCTCACCATTGAAGCCCAAAGCTGCCAATATCGCTGCGGCGGATAAACTATTGGTAGTAATTTATTCGCTTATGAAGAACGGCTCAACTTTCCGTTCCTAAGCAGATTATAGAACGAATTTTCAAAACCGGGGAGCCTGTTTCCTCTTTTCGTGGTGGCCGATCAGAAAAATTCTGAAGCTTATGAATTTATCGAAGAAATCTCTGAAAAAGGACTTGATTTAAGTTATCAAATTT
>NZ_VUMN01000066.1 GCF_009696165.1 Stecheria intestinalis
GGTCAATGGCGTAAACCCAATTCAAGGTTCACGCCTTATTTTCTTATTGGTCGCAAGAGAGGAAGCTGCAGCTTTCGCAAGCGCAAAAAAGCCCCTGTCAGGAAAAGAATCGTAAATTTTTAATATGTATTCAGAGCCTTATCGGGATTAGAATCAGATACAGAGGAGCTGCCTCTATACTACGGCTGGAATCAATGGTTGGAAGTCATGATTCCAGCTTTTGTTATTTTCAGAGGTGGATTTCGTCTTCCATCAAGACGGTGCCTGGTATTGTTGATCTTCCCTTTGAATTTGTCCCAGCGTTTCAGATGCCGGTCCCCGCGAACCATTACTTTAAACCTGCTGCACTCTTTTATACATGAACAGGCATATTTCAGCGAAAACTTCTTCTTGAAGAATGCCCGCACAAATGACGATGAATGGCACTTTTCAATGATGTTTTTATTGTTGATGAGATGCTCTTTGTCTTTCTGGATTTTTTCAGAAGCAGCGTTATAAAGCAGACTTTTCAGATTGCTGAAAATAAATCGGGACATTATCTCGTTATAGATCACATTTGCACGGGCGCTGTTGAACTCTTCAATGTCGATCAGATTCTTTAAAATATCATATCCTGTCTCAATGTCCCATCGGTCATTGTGATACAGATTAACGATTTCATCATGAGAGAATTCCTCCTGAGGCAGATTGGTAAAGTATTCCGTATCTGCGGATTTCGGCACCCGGATCTTGTTTCCACTGCTGGTGGTATGCTCTTCTTCGTATTCATAATGATTTCTGAGCAGTCTGATACGCATCTCCGGATGTTCAGAGATAAAGGTCTGTATTGCCGGCCGTATGATCCGCTTCTGCCATATTCTGTCAATCAGAATTGTCAGCCATGTATCTTTGCATTCTGCCGGGATCTCAGCTCTCTGCTTTCTGAAGAAATTGCTTTTTGCCCGAACGAGGTATTTCCAGCCTTTCATCTCACAGTATTTGAAAAGTTCAGCACTGCCATAGTAACGATCAGCCAGGAGAATGACCTTATCATTCTTCAGAACCGATTCCAACGCTTCAAGATGCTGAAAAAGAAGCGGAATTTCTGAAGTATCACAATGCGCCACTCTGAAATCAAGGATGATATGGTTAAGAACATCATATGCGATAGAAACCTTTGCCTGCGGTATCCCATAATGAGCTTCTCCATTTTTATATCCGCACTTCCGTCTTCCGAAGGTTTCTCCCAGGGATGAATCATCAGGCAGATTTATAAACGTTCCATCTATGGCGATCAGAAGATATCCTTTGTAATTTCTCTTTTCCATTGTCAGGTAAATCCGATCCAGAAATAATTCCTGGATCTTCTGCCAGACGCCATGATTGAGAATTGACATCCGTTTCAGAACAGCCTGCTTGGACGGCCTGTCGTTAATACGCAGATCGCTGTAGAAACAGTTAATATCTTCGCTCAGAGTCCTGCCATGACGAAAAATGAGATAGTTGAGCAGGTAACGCAAAGGCATCTTGCCATCTTCTCTGGTAAAAGA
>NZ_VUMN01000067.1 GCF_009696165.1 Stecheria intestinalis
GGCTTTCCGGAAGCTTGCCTTGCTTTGTTTCCTCCTTTTCTCTGAGCTTTTCAGCTGAAGAACTGAGTTCATAGGAAGACTGCAGCACAGTGCAGCAGTATTTCCGGATTGCTGCGGATGCGGCATTGCGATCATTCCGGTTCATATCGATTCTTATGCAGGTATCCGGAGCGATATGCTTCGTATTCTCGTACGGCTCCCGGAGTCTGGGCAAGGAATCTGCGATAGAGGAGTATTTCATCTCTCAGAATTCTTCTGGCTTGTTCAAGATGACAAAGATATTCGCTGACATCGCAGCTTTCGGAGATTTCTTCATTCAGATTCATTGCCTTGGTCAGCGGTGCCTTCCTGATGTCGTTCAGGAGAGGATCCTCTTTCATCCAGTACCATCTCATATAGGGAATTTCTTCTCCGTAATCGTCATACTGATGCTCCGGATTGGAACTGACAGAATGCCCGGTGCTGACCCAGTCGTTCAGCTGCTCTTCTTCCTCTTCATTCAGATCATGACATCTCAGATAGTTCCGAAGCTCTTCATTCATATTCTTCTCCTTTGTGTATCTTTGCTTCATTGGCTTTCAGAACCTGATGCGCATATCCGACAGAGCACCCGGCAGCCGATGCGATCTTTCTCACGGAGAGATTCTGATGTCGCAGACGAAGGATCATCTTTTTTGTCTCTTCCGTATATTTCGGCTTCCTGCCTGCTTTAGATGAACTCGTAATGTTCTCCATTGTCTTCAGAAGGCTGTCTGCTTCCCTGGATGAGGTTTCCTTCCGGTAAAGCTTCAGAAGCCGAATCAGACGATTCAGATCGCTTGTTTTCATTTTCCGGAGGCAGAGCTGCTCTTTCTCATATCTCTGCCATCAAGTTCAAGACGGTAGGCATTGCTTACAAGCCGGCTCATGCATGCGTCCGCATATACATTGTTCTGAAAGATGTCATACCACTTCGACACCGGAATCTGGGAAATGACTATGATGGATTTTGATCCTTCTCTGGAGTCCAGAACCTCAAACATCTGCTGGCATTTCTGAATATCAAGACTCATCAGTCCGAAGTCATCGAGAATCAGAAGATCAGTATCCGTGTATTTCTTAAGTGCTGCAGCGTAGCTGCCGGTAAACTGGCAGTCGTTCAGCTCATTGATCATCAGCGAAGTCTTGACATACAGCACATGGATTCCTTTCTGGATTGCGCATATTGCAAGTGCGTTCGAACAATAGCTCTTTCCAGTCCCGGTTTTCCCGGTGATAATCAGATTTTTCTTCTCCTCAATCCACCTGCACCCTGACAGGCTGCTAACAAGTTTCATATCAATCTTCCTGTCCGGATCACTCATGGACTGATCCAGCACGGCAGCCGGGTACTTCAGATGTGCTTTGCTCAGAAGTTTATTGAACTTTCGGGTTTTCCGGGATGAGTATTCATGCATGAACAGCTCATCAAGCACTTCTGATGCAGTTCTCGTTCCGAAGTTCGGGTCTTCTGTCATATCCTGGAGCTTATTTGCCAGATTTC
>NZ_VUMN01000068.1 GCF_009696165.1 Stecheria intestinalis
TTATTGAACTTTCGGGTTTTCCGGGATGAGTATTCATGCATGAACAGCTCATCAAGCACTTCTGATGCAGTTCTCGTTCCGAAGTTCGGGTCTTCTGTCATATCCTGGAGCTTATTTGCCAGATTTCCCATCTTCATCTCTCTCATCCTGCTGATAGTGGCGTCAATCCCTTCGGTCATTTGTAGTAGTCCTTTCCTCTGACATCTTCCAGATCAGGAAGACTTGCAGTTATGCTGCTCTGTTTCCTCTGCTTCAGGAGATCACTTAATGTACTCTGAAAGTCGTGATAACGGCACCGCTTCCCTCTGACACAGTCGGCAGCTGCTTCTTCGCAGATTCCTCTTGGAATTCCATCGCACATATGAAGAATCCCGTTGCACGCGGTATACATCTGGTCGTCATGCTTGGCTGATTTCAGAATCATGAAGATCATCTGCTTCATATATGGCCCGATCTCTTCTGCCCATTTCAGATAGTAAGAACTGTCTCTCTGATTCACTTCTGCATAAAACCGATGGTTTGCCGGCATGTGCTCAGGTTTCGTGATGTAGCGCAGAGAGGGAATGTAGCTTCGCTTGTGACGTGCGATCTCTTTGTTGCTGAGGTCGGTTATGATGATTTCTGATGGCGTCGCTTTGATGACTACTTGTGATCCATAGTACTTGCAGGGCACTGAGTAAAAATGATCATCGTAGGCAACGTGGTATTGGCTGGAAACATCTGGCCAGTATTTGTAATCACAGGCTTCGAATTCTCCCTCCCGCAGCGGTCTCATCGCTGGTCTGTCATAGAGTTCAAAGAGCTCATTGTGCGTCTGCTTATAACCCCTTGGAATGGTATTGTTTTCTGCCTCTGCAATCTCCATGACGAGTTCATTGACTTCTTCAAGGCTCTGAAACACATATTGTTTCTGAAGCTGATCAACGATTTTCCGCTCCATGACCTGTACATAGCGCTCTGCAGTTGCTTTCCCGCGCGGTTTCCTGTAAGGCGGGCTGAGCACTATGACATCATAGAAATCTTCCAGATCCTGATAGGCTGCGTTGACAATCACCTCATCCTTCGTGTTGACCGTGATCCCAGTACGGAGATTATCCGGAACCAGATATTTCGGCGCTGCTCCGTAATAGGTTAATGCATGTGCAGTTGCCGCATTGAACTGCGACTGCTTCTCATCAAGAGATGCTTCTGCATATACTTTGCTTGAAAACCCGCATGTGGTCAGAAAAAGATGGATTTCCTGCTGCTCCGTCAGATCGGTCGGATCCTTTGATAGATTCATGATGTGTATCAGCGCATGATCGCCGCAGTAGTCAATATACACGCGCTCACCGGGAATCCGGTTGACTCCCATGGTCAGGTCTTCGGATCCGTACTTTTTTCTTCGGTACTCTCGGTATTTCAGATAGAACATGGTCCTGCTGAACCCGCGAGGCTCCTGCTTATGATATTCTGCCCACAGATCTTCTCCGTATACCTTTCTGCCTGGGGATTCAGTCTT
>NZ_VUMN01000069.1 GCF_009696165.1 Stecheria intestinalis
CGAACACAGAAGTTAAGCACTGCAGGGGCGAAAATAGCTGAGCGGACCTCAGTGAAACAAGCACGCTGCCGGGTAATCGATGGAAGAGCTTCTGCTCTTCCTCTTTTTTTTATGTTACTCTGGAGCAAGGAGTGAGCTAAAAATGAGTCTGAAGATTGAAACATATTCCCTGACAGGGAAGAATCACGTGAATCAGGATATAGCTGACAGTATTCTCGATGCCTTCTGGGTATTTGACGGGGCAACGCCTTTATTCGGAGATGATTATCTCGGCGGCAATGATGTTCAGAAAACCATGGAAGCAATCAGCGAGGCGCTGAAGCAGATGTATGATGGTAATCGATCGCTGCAGGATAATCTCCTTCAGGCAGTGAAAGCCATTGATCAGATCTACCTTGGCGAAGTGCCTGGCTATGACCAGCTGCCTTATTATGCAAAGCCTACGTTTGCGGCAGCACTGGGCCGGATCCGCCCGGGCAAGCTGGAATACTATGTGATCGGCGACTGTGCCCTTCGCACACCGGACGGCAAGCTGATCCGGGATGCTTCTTTTGATCGCATCAATGAGCGGAACAAGAAGAAGGTCGCTGCTCTGAAAGCCAAGCTGTGGAGCGTCTCTGTACTCAGCGACGAGGACGCGGAGATGCTGCGGAGAGAGTCTCTCCAGGTTTATCAGGAGACCAGAAAGCTTCTGAACCATGCAGATACGAATCCTGAAGGCTACTGGATCGCTTCACTGGATGGAACGGGCATTCCTCATGGTGTCAGCGGTGATGCGGAAATCTCTGAAGGCCCGGTCTATGCGATGTCAGATGGAATGATACACATTCTGGAGCGGATGCCAGGGCTGCTGGAGCATTCCCCGGATCCCGGAAAGCGCGATTTCCGCAGCAACGTGTCTGCCTTCGGGCCGAATTATACCGATGATGATGCTACGATTCTGATGGCCTCAGAATCCTGAGCGTTTCCATGGCTATAATTGGATTTACAACTAACTTATTGCGTAAAAAGCCCGTAAAAATGCCCGAAAACCTGTTGCATTCTCTTGATAGGGTATGCTATATTAAAAGCCCACGAGGAAAGCAGTATCAAGCAGTTTTCCTTCTCTGGTCCTAGTAGCACTGTTTCCTGAAATTTCTCGAATTTCTTGTTGACAGACTAATTAAGATAGAGTATTATCGTGGAGCACGCTTCGAAAGGAGCGGGCGAGAGATCTTTGAAAACTGAACAGGAATTAAGCAACGAAAAAGAACGTCAAATTCCGATAAGGAAAGAAGACTGACGAAAGTCAGCGAAGAATAGAGTCAAATCAAATGGAGAGTTTGATCCTGG
>NZ_VUMN01000007.1 GCF_009696165.1 Stecheria intestinalis
ATCCTTGTTTCTGATGACGTCTTCCAGATAGATATCCCTGAATTGTGCTATGGTGATTGACGGATACGTCTTCTTAAGTTCCTCAAGGTACCCGATCTCTTGGTCAGAGGCAGTGGTTGCCGGCTTTTTTCCGGTATTGCCGTGAGTAAGGATAGCAGACGTATCCTTTTCCTTTCTTTCGGCAGACAATCGTTCAATCTGCTTCCTGCTGTAACCGCATTGATCAGCTATCCACTGGCATGTAATCTTTGGGTTTGAATCCCTCTGCTGCAGTAATTCCAGAGCCTTGACTTTGTCTTTGATCTTCTTCATCCGGATCACCTCCAGATGAATGCATTAGTTCGGAAGAGACATGAAATCAATGGGACATTTTCATTTGATCACGTGTGGGACATTTTCATTTAACTATGACACCTTCCATTCATAGCCTCCAAATCAAAAAAGACGTATATTCATCCGGAACCAGCAAGACTGGTTCTGGGCATTGCCCCGATTTTTATACGTCTCATAAGATTCGGATTAATGATCGTGCGCCATTCAGCGCACACTCATACTAGCAGGTACCGGTCTGAAAATTCAAACTGTTTTTTCGAAAAGATTCAAAAAAACCGTATCAGAAAGCCCTTTTCAAAGCGAATAGTCGCGATGGAGCGCAGTCAGGATGCGCTCGGTCTCCGAAAGCCCGTTTTCTTTCCTGGAAGAAGCTCCTTCAAAGCCTGGAAGACTCCGGTACATCTCCTGCACCATGCAGGAAAGAACAGCACAGGCATTTTCCGGATACAGTGGTTCTTCCGTGAATGCATGGTCTTTCAGCGAGGCAAGCAGCATCGCAGCCTCCTGGAACGAGACAGGCGCTTCCATCTCTTCCGAAAGGTTTCTGCAGAAGGCCAGCACGAAGGAGCACTCTGCCTGGTATTGCGCAAAGGCAGAATCCTTTTCCGAGAGGACAGTGCCCATCCGGCGGATGCCGTCTTTCACACTTCCGGAATCAGACGAATGAAACCGGTTCGGCCCGTAGAGCGTGAAGATCGCTCTGGCGATGGATTCCGATAACCGATCAGACAGAATTCCATAAGTACCGGATTCTTCATGCCCGATCCATAGCTCATAGAAGAGCCGGTCTGCTTCTGCCCGATTCATTCCGATCCAGGTACAAGTCTCGGCCAGTTCCTGCCGTTTCAGGGGCAGACCGCAATGATAAAGTGCATAGAGCACAGAAGAAGCAAGTTCTCCGCATCCGATCAGACACGGATGCCAGTCCATCTCGTTCAGCAGAATAGCAGCTTCACCCAGTCTTGAGAGCGTTTCTTCCTGCTCCAATGCGGTTGCGATCGGGTGCGGACTGCCCGGGGCTTTCTGCTTTGCAAAGGAGGACAGGATGGCATAATTCAGAATTTCAGTATTCAGAAGATTCATCTCCCTTCTCTCTTCTTATTTAGAAGGAGAAAGGGAGAACTCCCCGCACAAATCCATAGGATGTTCTGCAGGAGGAAAGAAAAAGAGATGAATCGCTCCATCTCTTGTCTTCTGATTAACGGATCTTTTCGACGGCGTCCTTGATGCCTGCTTCCGGCTGGAAACCGATGATCTTGGAAGTCAGCTGGCCATCACGGAAGCCGAGCAGCGTCGGGATGCTCATGATGCCGTAGCGCTGTGCAATATCCGGGAAGTCATCGACATTGACCTTCAGAAAGGTCACATCGTCATACTGCTCGGAGACCTTGTCGACAACTGGTCCGACCATCTTGCACGGTCCGCACCAGTCAGCGAAGAAGTCAACGAAGACAGACTTGCTATTCTTCAGCGCGGAATCGTATTCTTCACTAGATTCAATTTTCTTAACCATTGGTATTAAAACCTCCTTGCAAGATGATTATTCCAGAACCTGCTGGTTTTTCCAAATGAAATGCTCAGAGTTTCGAAGCAGCACCTTCATCGAGGATAACCGTGACATCCGGATGCTTCTGCAGGATGGATGCCGGGCACTCTTCGGTGATTTCCCCGCGGATCATTCCGAAGACTGCGTCTGCTTTGTGCTCTGAGGTCGCAATCAGCACAATGGCGCGGCTGCGCATGATGGTCGCAAGGCCCATCGTGATGGCACGCTTGGGAACGAGATTGATATCGTTGTTGAAGAAACGGGCATTGTCCTTTCTTGTCTGTTCCTTGAGATCCATCAGGTGAGTCAGGGAATCAAAGGATGCGCCTGGTTCATTGAACCCGATGTGACCATCAGTACCGATGCCGAGAACCTGAAGGTCAATGGTATGGCCCTTCATGGATTCTTCATAAGCAGCGCATTCTGCTTCTTCGTCTTCGACATCGCCTCTCGGTACATGGACATTGGCATCCGGGATGCCGATGCCGTTGAAGAGATTCTCGTGCATGAAAGTCCAGTAGGACTGTTCATGGGTACGAGGAATGCCTACATATTCATCAAGGTTCCAGGTCAGAACCTTGCTGTAGTCCGTACCATTTTCCTTGTGATCCCTGATCATGTTCTGATAGAGTCCGATCGGTGAAGAACCGGTAGCCAGTCCGAGAACCGGGTTCTCTTTCTTCAAGGCTTTCTGCATGACTTTGAAAGCTTCCAGGCTGACTTCGTCATAATTGTTTTTAACGATAATATTGAACATAGTTTCCTCCCTGCTTTTCGCACCCATGATCTTAGCACGGTTGCAGGAGTACGTCTTTGACGTTTCGGGTTATTTTCGTACAGTTTTCGTCAGCTTTGCCCGGTTTCCTCTTCATCGTCTTCATAATTTGAAACCGAAGGCCCGTATGAACCGTCGGCGAAGAAGTCGAGTTCGAGGATTTCTCCGGAGATCTGCTTCTCTTTCGTGTAGTAGGCCATCTCCTCGGCAGCCTTTGCTTCATCGTATGGATGACGGAACGTATACGTGTTGTTCATGAAATCCCAGATGTAGTCGTCGGTCTCCCAGCGATCCCATTCGCTGAAGAAGAAGCCGCGGTAGTCCGGATCAAACAGGTTATTTCCGAGAATAGTCTTCGTATCGATCGAGAATCCCCATAGATCTGCTACAGTAGGAACCAGGTCCAGAACAGTGCCGACCTTGTCATAGACTTCCGGTTCTGCCGCAGAATTATAGAAATACAGGTCGGTATAGCGATAGGAATCTTCATATTTCTTTCCGGTTTCCTGATAGAAGTTTCCGTCACTGTAGAAGTTCAGGCCTTTGGCCTCATGATCTCCGAACAGGACGAACACGACATCGTCGAGCTTGCCGGCATCAGAGAGCACCTGCATGAAGTCTGTGAGACACTGATCGAGATCCATGTTCTTCGCGAGATAGATGGCATAAGCGTCTTCCAGATCCGGATATTTCTCCCTGACTCTGGCGAGATTTTCAGCAGTGACACCGGGAGAAGTTTCAGAATCATATGGCTGATGGCCGGAATAGGTAATCCAGTATGCCATCCATGGATCCTCATTCTCTGCATAGATCCATTTCAGCACATTCATGACTTCCGAGTCACTTGCTTCATTTTCAACCCCGATCCGATAGCTGTCGTAGAACTCCTGATAGCCGAAATTCAGCATCGTGACTGCACGGTTGTAGTAGGTCGAGTAGTTATTATGATAGGCATATGCCTGGTAGCCTGCCTTCGTGAACATCCCTGGCAGAGTCGTGACATAGGCATTGGTCGGATACGTGTAGCAGACTGCATGACCCTGGCTGGAAGGAATCAGCGAAGTATTTGCCATGAATTCCGTATCGCTGGTAGAACCAGGCAGAGCCGGAGTATTGAATCCCTGAATCCGGATTCCTTCGGAATACATCTTCCACAGAGTCGGAGTCAGCTCCTCGTCCAGCGCAGCATTGTTGAAGGATTCTGCCTGGATGAAGAACGCATTCTTTCCGGCAAAGATTCCGGTATGATCATCTGCAGCCTGTTCTTTCCGCTGTGAAAGGAACTGCTCTATCTCTGCTTTTTCTTCCTTTCCGGTCACGTTTTTATTGAGAAACGTCTGTGCATCGCGATAGGCAAAAGGAATCAGCCCGAATTTTTCGACGAACTGGTTGGAGTTCGGAATGACATTATAGATATAGTAGTCGGTCAGGTTTTCCTGAAAGCCGTCCTCCTCTGCCCGGGCCGCTTCAATCATGCCCCGATAAGCTCCATAATGCTTTGCTGCAGGGAAGAACAGCAGGCAGGATCCTGCCATTGCCAGAAGTCTTGCCCGTAACCGGAACACTTTCCGCTCAAACAGGAAATAGAGCACAATGAACAGAATGGTAACCGCAGGATAGATCACGAGAACTGCAATGTCCTGCCTGCTGACGAATTCTGCCGCACTGTCTCTGGCACCCCACACCTCGCTCAGAAGATCGGCGACGGTATTGAAGCGGAAATAAGACTGAAACGCCTTCCGGTAGCACGTCTGCGCAATCAGGTAGGCATTGAAGATTTCTCCGTACAGAAGCATGAACCAGCGGTTCAGCATCGGCCCGAGAAACCAGATCAGAAAGATCGCAATGAGCAGATAGATCGAGAACAGCTCGGCCTCATAAGCAGTGCTGACGGAATAAGTCTGCTTGACGAAGCGGAAATAGAATACATTGAAAAACGTATAGGCAAGTTCGATCAGGAGATACCGGATTGCCCTTTTGCCTGATTTCGACAGCCGCATGCTCAGAATACCGAGATCGACATCGAGGTCCTCCAGGTTTCATGAGGCTTGAGCCGGATCGTTCCTTCCCTGCGTTCAAATGGCACCCTGACTTTCGTGAAGTCCGTATGGGAGTGCCATGGCTCGATGCATACGAATGGCGCATTCGGAGACCAGAAAGCAACCCATTCATACTTCTCGGCATGAACCTTCACGCCATGTCTGCCATCCGTCAGCGTGAATTCCGTGCTTTTCGGATAAGGGATGATGATGGTTTTTGCCAGCAATGCGCGATCCAGCGGAATATCCAGGCCGCCATGCATATGAAAGTCGCCGCTGGAGAATTCCTCAGGCTGATTCAGTTCGATGCACCAGTCATCCCATTCTCCCTCTAACGGGCAATTAAAGGCAGGATGATAGCCGAAGTTGAATGGCATCATCTGATCATTCTCATTCGTCACTTCCGAAGTGATGGTCAGGGAAGCCTGATTCAGTTCATACGTATTCGTGAGCGTGAAATGAAACGGATACTGCTTCAGGGTTTCTTCACTGTCAGAAAGCTTCATGACTGCCTTTGCATCAGTATGCTCAATGCATGTGAAATCGGCATGGCGTGCAAAGCCATGGTTGCCCATTTCGTATTCTTTTCCGCCAAGATGGATCTTTTTGTCCCACGTGCTTCCGACCATCGGAAACAGAGTCGGATTCCTCTGGGACCAGAATGCCGGATCTCCCTGCCACATGTACTCGAAGCTGCAGTCCGATCGCCTGAAACTGTGAATTTCAGAGGCGTGCTCCGAGATGCTTACCGATGCAAGTTCATTCTTCAGTTCAAATGTGCTCATAGTTCCTCCGTGAGTGTATGGATGATCTGCAGGACGCCTGCGTGATTGTTGTCCAGTTCCGTCACTTCATCAGCCTGTCTCTGAACAGCAGGAGCTGCATTCTTCATGGCATAGGCATAGCCTTCTGAAAACATCGGGACATCGTTGCCGCTGTCGCCGATCACGATCGTTTCTGATTTTCCGATTCCGAGTTTCTGCTGCAGGAAGCGGATTCCCGCTCCTTTACTGACTCCCTTCACATTGATATCGATCCAGCTGTCTCCGGAGGGAGATACTTCATAGTCTTCCCGAAGCGGCTTCAGGATGGTTTCGGCATCTCTGATCGGGTCATCCAGATCGCAGAGCGTGATCTTGCAGATGGAGTCTTCCACAGAAAAAAGATCATCCACTTCCCGGATCAGAAAATACTTTGCATAGGAAAGGCGGTTCAGATAGGACATTCCCCAGGCGTCGGCATAGAAGGACTTCGATCCCGACAGCATGCATGCAGCATTCGGCATGGTATGAACAAACGAAACAATCCGTCTGATATCTTCCCTGCTCATCGTGACCTGATGCAGGATCTCTTCGCCATGGGTGATGACAGAACCATTTTCGGCGATCAGGTAATAGTCTTCGCTGATCCCATTCAAGGCAAGCAGGGCATTGGTAATCTGCCTCCCGGTGCAGGCCGCAAAGGCAATCTGCTTTTCTTTCAGCTTTCCTAAAGCCTCATTCATCCCTTCGGGAAGTTCTTTCTGATCATTGAGAAGAGTTCCGTCCAGGTCTGCGGCAAAGAGCCTGATTGATGTTCTGGTTTCCATGATTCCTTGATTATACCATGGGGAAAGACCTGGATATGCTATAATCATCCCGAGCATTTTCAGCTGGATTTTTGATATGCTCAGCAATCACGCCCATGAGTAAGAAGAAGAAAACGACAACCTGGCGCATCAAAGCCAGCATCAGACGGGTCAGCAGACAGACGCTGCTCATGGTGCTGACCGTTGCGATTACCGTCATGCTCACCGGATATATTGCCCTTCTGCTTGTCCTGAAAGGTCCTTCTCCGACGGTTTCTGACATGGTCGTGTCAACGATGTGGGAAACTCGCAGAGGGAAAGCGATTATCAATGCACTGTTCACGGACGAAGAGATTGAGCAGATCCTAGCCCAGAACTCTGTCGGCACGCCTCAGCAGGCAGAAGTGACAGATGAAGATAACACGGAATGGGTGATCCCGGAAGATGAGAAAGATGATATCCAGGTCATCGATATTCATGGCGGAACGTATTCCGGAAAGCTGATGATTGTCCGCGATCCGAATCGGATCGTGCTCGGCATCAACAGCGAAATGGGAGAAACGGCTTCCGGCTACAGCGTGCTGGACTATGTGAATTATTATGGAGCAGTGGCCGGCATCAATGCGGGCGGGTTCCAGGATGAAAATAACCAGGGAGATGGATCGATTCCCCAGCAGGTCGTCATCAAGAACGGAACAGTGGTTTACGGAAGCGATACCGACTATCCGTGCCTGATCGGATTCAATAAGGAAAAGCACCTGATTGCCGGGTATATGACCGCTTCGCAGGCGCTGGAATGGGGCATCACGGATGCGGTATCATTCGGCCCTCCGCTGGTTGCGGACGGTCATGCATATCCGCAGACCGGTGCCGGCGGCGGTCTGAATCCGCGCACGGTCATCGGCCAGACCGCAGATGGGTCGATTCTTCTGCTCGTAATCGATGGCAGACAGCCGGATTCCATCGGTGCGACCTATCAGGACTGCACGGATATCATGCTGGAATACGGAGCAATTACGGCAGCGAATCTCGATGGCGGAAGTTCTTCCGTCATGGTTTATAACGGGGAAATCATCAACAGTGTGGTTTCGATGAACGGAGACAGGAGCGTACCTACAGCATGGCTGGTAAAGTGAAGAAGAAACCTTCCAGATCGTACCAGCGAAGAGCAGCGATCGGAGTCCGGTTCTATCGGAGCCTTCTCGGAGTATTCCTGGTCACGGTATTCATCTGTGCAGCTGGTCTTGGCTATCTGTATTTCTGGCTGGCACGTTATGAGAAGCAGAGCGTGACCGGAGCGATGCGCGCTTATATGAAAGCCGTGCAGAACCGGGAATGGGATTCGATCTATGATACAGATTCTCAATATTTCACAGAATTCAATTCCGAAGAAGCTGTTACCAGCTATCTGCTGACCCTGTATGGAAATGTGAAAGCCAGCGGCTGCACGTTCTCGCTGATGTCGATCGACCAGGGTTCAGGCTACCGCTACTATGATGTGTATTATCAGCAGGGAAAAGTCGGAACGCTCGAGTGCCGGAAACCGGAGGGATCGTCCGTCTGGAAAGTCCGCACACTCGTTTCCGGCGGGGCATATTCCTTTGATGTGCTGGATGGAAGCACCTTCTCCATCAATGGAATCGATATTTCTTCAGACTATGCTGACGAAGAGAGTCATATCCCCTACTGCTTCGAAGAACTGGTTGAATCCGAGACAGAAAACCTTCCGTCTGTGACCAGATACACCGTGGAAAACCTGGTGCGGGAACCGGAGCTGAAAACCGCATCCGGAGATATCGCAGTCCGGGATTACAGTTCCCTGCAGTATTATATCGGCAAGGCACCGTCCTCTGAGCAGCTTGAAGAATTCTCCGCTGAGCTTCAGGATACCGCCATTGCCTACAGCAACTGGATTACCGAAGATGGAACGTTCTACAATTTTGCAAAGCATCTGGATACGAGCACGAGTTTCTATCAGGATATGCTCGCTTTCAATAACCAGTTCTTCAGCACGCATTATTCCAATGAGATCACTGATATCAGGGTCTATGATGTGATCGCCCTCGGAGAGGATGCCTTCCTCGGAAATATCTCGTTCACGCAGACCGCTACGAATGAAAACGGATCGAGGTCAAGCGACTGCAACTATCAGATCTACTTCATCCGGAAGAATGGCTCATGGAAAGCAACGAGGATCTACAACATCAGCACCGACGCTTCAGACGGAACAGATCCGGCAGCAGATTCTGCAGCTGAAGCATCCGCTTCCCCTTCCGCAGAGACAGAATGAAAAGAACCTTCATGGATTCAGGTTCTTTTTTCATCTGCAGACTGCGGCATGCAGCAAGCTCTGAATACTTTCAGACCCGGAATGCATCTAAGAGAACCGGATTACACGCAAAGGTCTTTACGTCTTCCGATCGTTCTTCGATCTTGCCGGAACCCGATGGCTTATATTCTCTTTTCTCCATCAGCAGGAATCCGGACTGAGCCTCTCCTGTTACAGGAAATCAGGATTCTTCATAGCTGCGCACGCCATAAGAACCATTATCCCGGTTCCAGGTGACGGAATCGCAGACCGTTCCGGAAGACAGATCATATACGACGACGCTGATGCCTTCATGATCATTCGTATATTCAATCTGATCGACCGTGATATCGGAAAGTTCCGGATCATCGCTGCTTGAGAGATAGATATAGTGGCCGCCGATATTCTGCTCCAGATACAGAGATTCACTGCCGGTATTGATCAGAATGCTTCCCTGATACAGCAGGAAGCACCCGTTTGACTTTCCGTTCCAACTGATGCCGAGCGGTTCAAACGCAGCTTTCAGAGAAGCATCTCCATCGGTCAAAGTACTGCAGGTAATCAGGATCAGCTTATCTTCAGAATTCTGCAGCAGCGAGATGTAATCACTCAGCCCTGTAATATTCATGTATTCCGGATCGCCATGTTCATAAATTGTCTTCCACTTGGAATAGGCCGTGGAAACCACCGATTCAAGACCATTCAGTTCTGCATAAGCCTGATTGTCAGGCCCGGAAGGATATACCACAAGATCGCTTAACCCATACATCGGATTATAGGAAGTCAGAAACTCACTGCCGATCTGAGGAACGACAGGATTCAAGTTGCCTGCTTCCCGCTGCTCCTTCACCCAGGCTTCCCGGATTCCATACAGATGTCTCGTATAGAAAAGATCTGCACACGTATACCCATAGCGGAAAAGACTGAGCACCGAAAGAACAGCCAGGACGCTCTTACCGAGGGCGGGGAGCATCCCTTTCTGCAGCACGGAATATAGCAGAATCAGATCCGCTGCAGTCAATAGCAGCGTAGAGCCGAACATCGAACGATCATAGAGCAGCGGCATATGCGTAAGAACCATTGCGTAAACTGCCGCCGCAGACGCAAAAGCATATCCCAGCGCAGTCTTCCGTTCATTCCGATCTGCCAGCCCGATCAGGAGCCCGAACAGGATCCACTCTGCAATCTGACCGGGATACTCGGCGAAAACTCTGATGCCATCCGTCAGATTATGCGTGAAGGTATAGGCAAAGCCATTATCTGAGGTAAATGCCTGGCCGCGGATGAAATTGCCAGGGGCAGTGACCATGAGCACAAAGCCGATCAATGCACCGGCAAGCCCGGTGATCATCCAGAGCGGAATGCGGCGGTTCTGATGAAACGTATCGATGAGAATCAGAAGCACGATCAGAATCATTGCCCCGGCGGTATTCTCATTGGTCCATCCGGCGGCAACTCCCGCAAAGAACATGCCAAGGCAGAATGAACGGCGATGATTCCCGGGTTCATGGGATTCTTTCCGGTATACCAGAAGAAACGACAGCAGAATCGCAGCAGTCCAGAGATAATTGCAGGCTCCTGTCTCCCACAGCACGGTCTGGCCGAACAGCGGGACGGTCAGAAAGACGAAGAATGCGCTGAAGGCATAAACAGATGGGGATATCCTGTTCTGATCGCCAGCCCCATGAGCATTCAGAAGCCAGATCACATAGGCAAAGCAGATGGAATTGCATAGATCGAAGACAGGCTTCGGAAAGGAAAGGAAGATTCTCGCGATCAGATGTGCAACCGATCTTCCGGTCCAGGTGAAGTACTGATTGACTTCCCTTGCGAAGATATCTGATAGCCCGCTGTTCACGCCATAGCGGAAGTCATCACTGGTCGGGATTGCCAATAGGTTCAGCCCAAAAAGAAGCACAGCAGTCACCGTCATGACGCGGTGCAGAGGCGTTTCATAGTACGTCTTGATCCGTTTCATCAGTTTCATATCGAAGACCTGTTTTTCTTATTATACTGCATGGACGGATACGGGAAAACTGTGCCGGATTTGTGAAGTTTTCTCGGTTCTGCGAATGAAATAGAGTACAATAAGCTCGGAACAAAAAGGAGGAAGTTTCAGAAGATTATGTCATTCATTGAAGGAATCAAGGAAAAGGCAAGACAGGATGTCAAGACGATCGTCCTTCCGGAATCGGAAGACGAGCGTACGCTCAGAGCTGCTGCACAGGTTCTCAGAGAAGGGACCGCAAAGCTGATCCTCATCGGAAATGAAGAGAAGATCAAGGCAGATGCAGCATCGTATGGCGTTGATGTCTCCGGTGCGAGAATCGTCGATCCGGAGAACTGCGCAGAGCTCGATCAGTACGTGAATCTGCTCTATGAACTGCGCAAGGCAAAGGGAATGACCCCGGAAAAGGCAAAAGAAACGCTGCTTGGCGACCATACGACTTTCGGTGTAGTCATGCTCAAGAACAATGAAGCAGACGGACTCGTTTCCGGTGCCTGCCATTCCACCGCAAACACCCTGCGTCCGGCTCTGCAGATTCTGCGTACGGCTCCGGGTGCGAAGCTGGTTTCGGCATTCTTCGTCATGGATGTGCCGAATTGCGAATACGGGAACCATGGAACCTTTGTATTTGCGGACTGCGGTCTGAACCAGGATCCGGATTCTGAGCAGCTGGCTGCGATTGCGGCAGATTCTGCGAAGTCCTATGAATCCTTGGTCGGCGGTCAGGCAAAGGTTGCGTTCATCTCCCACTCCACCAAGGGTTCTGCAAAGCATGCCCTGGTCGACAAGGTCGTCAATGCAGTGAAGGCTGCTCATGAAGAGTATCCGGAGCTTGTCTGCGATGGCGAGCTTCAGGTCGATGCAGCAATCGTTCCGTCTGTCGCAGCTTCCAAGGCTCCGGGTTCCCCGGTTGCCGGTCAGGCAAATGTCCTCGTCTTCCCGAACCTCGACTGCGGCAACAGTGCTTACAAGCTTGTTCAGCGTCTGGCGAAGGCTGAGGCTTACGGACCGATGCTGCAGGGCATTGCAAAGCCGGTCAACGACCTGTCCCGCGGCTGCTCTTATGAAGACATCGTCGGTGTCGTCGCAATCACTGCAGTCCAGGCTCAGCTGGCTTCAAAGTGATTTCCTTCTTCACGAAAGCGTGCAGGGCTGCCTGCATGCTTTTTCTTTTTGTCTTCCTGTCCGTATAATAGACTGCAGAAACGGAGCAGCCTGTTCATGATCAGAAACCTATTTTCTTCCCGCAGATTGAGAAAGTATACCCTTCTCTTAGCCTGTATCTATCTGCTTGGCATTTCAGCAATCCTGCGCGCAGATTTCAGCTATGGAGATGATCTCGGCAGAGTCCTGCTCGGAAACCGCGGGTGGACGCAGGAAAGCCGATATGTCTCCGAACTGCTCTCGATTCTGATGAATGCGAATCTCAGGCTGTCGGATCTTTCTCCCCTGCCCCAGATGGCTGCCTGCGTGATTCTCGCAATCTCCGGAATCCTTCTGCTCAATCTGTTTATTCCGGAAGAAAAGATCACGCTGTTAAGAGTGCTTCTGCTGATTCCCTTCGGACTGAATCCGTATTTTCTGGAATGTCTATCCTATCAGTTTGACAGTCCTTTCATGGCCTGTTCCATCCTGTTCTCGATTCTTCCGTTCTCCTTCCGGAAAGACAGAAGATCCTTTTTTCTCGCATCCGTGATCTTTCTTCTGATGATGTGCATGACCTATCAGGCCTCCGCGGGGATCTATCCGATGATGGTTCTGTTTCTGATCCTGAAGAGGACCGGACCAGAGGATGCTGAAAAGAGGTCCTTCCTGGTCACCTCCCTTTTTGCATATGCGCTCAGTCTTCTGGTATTCCGGTTCATCATGCGCTTTCAGGTAAGCTGGTATCCCACAGAGACCATATCTCTTTCTTCTCTGATCCCTTCCCTGTTCAGCAACCTTTCCAGGCTGTACGGGCAGATCCGCAGCGATCTGAATCCGATATGGAAAGCATCGGTCCTGCTGATCGCAGCCGGCTGGATCATCGGAGAACTCAGAATATCTGCACAGAAAAAGAAAGCTGGCTCCGTGCTCTTCAGTCTTCTCATCCTTCTTGCATGCATGGCCCTGTGGTATGGATTCTATCTTGTCCTGAACGAACCGATCCTGAAACCAAGAGCACTTTACGGATTCTTCGTGCTTCTGACTCTGCTTGCGGTTACTGCCGAGATTCCGGACTGGAATCCAGGCGCTCTGCTGCTTTCCTGGTGCTGCTTCCTGTTTGCATTTACCTATGGAAACGCCCTATCTGCACAGAAACAGTACAGCCGGATGAAATCCTCGGTTCTGATCAGCACGCTGGAACAGAATCATCTCTTATCTTCAGATCATGTCCGCGGTCTTCAGCTTTCCGGATCCATCGGGTATTCCCCCGTCATCCGGAATATGGAATCCCATTACCCCATCCTTGCAAGACTCGTTCCAGAGACGCTTGGAGGAGGATGGGAATGGAGCGAATATGAATTCTCCAATTACTGGAATCTTCCGGTTTATTCCTATCCGTATGAACAGGAAGGAAACGCCGATCTGTCGTCTTGGAGTGAGCAGGATCTGGCGACGGTATCAGAATCCTCGGAATTCACGATCCGGGCAAATGACTCCTATATTCTCGTGATCTTTCACTGATCTTTCGCATGCGCCGTGTAATACCGGAGAATCTCCTTCTGATAGAACGTGCTGTGCATGGAAAGCTCATGGTTCAATGTCTCAATCGTATTCATCTCCAGCAAGGTCTTAACATCGGAATACAGATCTGTGCCAAGTCCGAGTCTGCCGCCGGGGATCGTGCATCCTAAGGCAGATAAGGTGGTCGGAAACAGGTCCATCGTGCTGTAGGTTCTTGGCTCAGAAGGCTCTTCCTTCGAAGAATTGATGATGCAGGTATAAGTCCTGCGGAGATAGTCATGAGGAATGTAGTCATAATAATCCGTACCCATGTAGCAGTGATCGCCATTGATCACGATCACAGTATCTTTTCCCCATTCCTGTTCCTGGACCCATGATACGAATTCGGCAATTCGTTTCGAGCTGCAGGCGGTCACATTGGCATACTTCTCTGCAAACTGATCCGGGCAGTCGCTGCAGAGATAGCCGCTTGGATAATGGGTATCCGCTGTCAGCAGCGTCAGATTGAATGGCTGATCAGAAGCAGCCAGTTCTTCTGCTTCCAGCTTTGCAAACTCAAACAGCCTGGAATCTTCAAAGCCCCAGTTCTGCTTGTATTCTTCCGGCAGCCATCCCCTTTCTTTCAGCGTGTTCAGATCCAGGATCTCGTAATTGCCATGTTCCGTGAAATACGTATTCCGATTCCCGAAGTTTCCGTCACTGCCCATCAGCACGGCATTCTGATAGCCATTCTGCTTCAGCAGATCTCCGATCGTCACGGCTCCCGGCATCATCTGTTCCGCGATGCCGTTATTGATATAGGCCATGCTCTCCTGCAGCGGCAGTCCAGAGGTCTGCGCTGCCATCGCAGCCGAAGTCCAGGTACTGTCCTTGAGCGGAACAGCCCCGTTCAGGATCTTTTCCATTCCGCTGAAATCATCATAGGTTTCCGCAAGTTCCGTCAGTTCCGGAATCGTATTATCCAGAAGGCCCCCGCCGGAGCCATAGTCTGCCGCTGTCACCTCAGCGGATTCCAGGAAGAGATAGATCAGATTCTTCTTTTGTTTCGGGAATACGATTGTGGCAGTATCCGGTTTCACATAGACTTCTTCATACAGCGGATCCTGAAGGCTCTCTGAGGAAAAGAAGGAAATCAGACTCTGTGACTCTGAAAAGGAAGCAGTCAGCGCAATCGTTCCTGAAAGAAGCAGAACCGATAAGGCGAGCCCGCGTCTCTGCTTGTTTCTGTTCGCTTGTTTCCGAAGCAGGATCATCAGAATCAGCCCTCCGGAAAGAGCCGCGAGCTCGATGGAAATCAGTCTCGAAAAGAGCAGTTCATTCGCCGCCGTATGCCAGATCAGGCTTGAGTACTTCACACCCTGTCCGTTCAGAAACAGAATGGCTGAAAGAACCAGAATCCCCATCAGAACGAGTACGGTATAGATCACGCTGCGGATTGCAGAGATCCGTGCTTCTGCTATCTCAGTCTCAATCCAGGCTGCTCGCTTCGAAGAAGCTGTCAGATCCAGAACCAGCAGGACCAGGAGAACTGCAGAACCCCAGATCAGAATCAGATCATAGATCCTGAACCCGTCAGAAACGCGCTGAAGCTGCGTGAGCAGCCAGGAATCGAAGGTAATCTGGATCTGACGGTCATAGACCGTATCTGCATGCATGCCTTCCGTCCGGATTCCGTCCATACGGAACCCCAGAGAATCAATCAGTTCTGCTGAAACCGGATCATAGATGACGACATTGAGTCCCTGAAAATTTCCGCTGACTTCCTTTCCGTCCAGCTTGATCGAGGTCATGGTGACGGAATAACCCTTCGGGGATTTCACCGTGGCGCCTTCCAGATGATGGTCGCCTACCTTGTAGGTGACATCTGCTGCCTCGTCTCCGTTTTTCTCATGAACCTGATCCCCATAGATCAGAATCAGCAGCGGACTGGCAAAGTCGGCCGCATCTGCGTGCGGTACTCCTGCCGACTCCAGAAATGATCCCAGCTCCTGATCCCAGCCTGCATAGCAGTCATCTTCGGTATAAAGAAACAGCAGATACCCATGGTCATAGTAATACCGGAGCGTCTCTGCAAGAGAAGAGACGTCAGGGATCGTAAATTCCGGAGTCTCCGAATTCAGGCTTTCCGCAACTCCGAGCTCGGAATTGCGGAATGTATTCGTATAAGGAAGCAGCCCGCGGTAGGAAACTGAGACGGAATAGGAAGAATCAGAAGAGGTCAGTAGAGAAATCGAATCTTCTGCGCTGATCGGTTCCGATAAGGGGATCGAGAGCATAGAATCAGACTCCTGCTCAAACGGCAGCGTGCTCGAAAAGCCAAGGTCATCGATCGCAGTATCGTCTCTGGCAGTTATGGTCATCGTCTTCTGGTTCCGGGGAAGCAGAGACAAAAGAACCGCAGTGATCAGAATCATTGCGGTCAGAATGCTGCGCATCAATCTGCGATGAGAAACCATGCGATTCTGCCCCTTCTCAGAATTCATGGTTTTATTTTACGACTTTCACGAATGATCTGTCAGCAGATCTCCGACAATCAGTCCATTTGCGGCTGCCTGGGCAAGTGAACGGGTAAAACCTGCCCCATCGCCGATGGCATAGATGCCAGGTGCCTTTTCCAGTTCGAAGTTCCTGCAGGCCGGGCGGGCGCTGTAGTACTTGCACTCCACGCCGTAAAGCAGGGTATCATAATTTGCCGTTCCCGGTGAAACCTGGTCGAGGGCATGGAGCGTCTCCACGATATTATCCAGCTGACGCTTCGGCATGCAGAGAGAAAGATCTCCTGGAACTGCGTTCAGCGTCGGGTGCACGGAGCTGTTGGCCAGCCGGGCTGCGGTCGTGCGCTTGCCGGACTCCAGATCTCCGAGCCGCTGAACGAGCACATAGCCTCCGCTGATCTTATTTGCAAGGGCAGCGATATCTCTGGCATATTCGACCGGCTGATCGAAAGGCTCCGTGAAATGCGTACTGCTTAATAGAGCAAAGTTGCTGTTATCAGAACGCTTGGCAGGATCCTTGTAGCTGTGGCCGTTGACGGTCAGAACGCCATCGCTGTTTTCCGTAACTACCCAGCCGCGTTCATTGAAGCAGAACATGCGGGTCGTATCTCCGTAATGACCTGCTTTGTAATAGATCTTCGGTTCATAGATCCGGCTGGAGAATCTCTCCCAGATCTCATAGGGAAGCTCCACCCGCACCCCGATATCCACCTGATTGTTGTACATCGCAATNCCGTTCTTCCGGCACCAGTCTTCGAACATCCTGTTGCCGATGCGGCCGACCGCAAAGATGATCTTCTCTCCGGTCACCTGCTTTTCAGAGCCCTGCGAAACATAGGTGACGCAATGGGTTTCGCGATTGACGTCTGTGACCTCGGCAAGGGTCTTTATGGTGACCCGGGTTTCCAGATCATGGATCAGATTCAGCATCGTTCCGTAGTTGGCATCCGTACCGAGATGCTTCACTTCCGCCTGCTGCATATGCAGATCATGCTGGAGACATAACGTCTTCAGCTCATTATCTGGCATATAGCGCTCATTATCTGCACCGAACTTCTGCAGCACCTGGTCTGCCTGCTCAATGTAGTCCAGGACTTTCCTATGGTCCATGAAGTCCGGCAGCCAGCCTCCGTATTCCGTGGTGATATTGTACTTTCCATCAGAAAAGGCCCCTGCTCCTGCCATGCCTTCCATGATTGCACATGGAACGCACTTCACGCAGCGTTCCGTTTTTCCGGCAACGATCGGGCACTGCCTTTCTTCAAGCTTTCTGCCCTTTTCCAGAATCATCACCTTCATGGACGGATCTTTCTCCATCAGCCGATAGGCCAGCATCAGGCCGCCGATCCCGCCTCCGATAATCACTGCATCATAGTTTTCCATCACGATACTCCTTCCAGCGCATGAAATTCCTGTTCCGTAATCGGAATCACCGATCCGTGCCGCACATCCTCTTCCGGAAGCGATAGCTGCTCCGTATCTGACCAGTCAATTTCCGAGTCATAGGAAAGATCCCGGAACCTTCCGGCAAGGAAGGTATGATCGCTGTACTGATCTACGAGAATATGATACTCTCCGGTCTGCAGATCCTGGAAGACCGCAGGTCCCTCCACCGGTCTTTCATGGATCAGATACTTCCAGTCCAGCACCTTCAGAAACCCTTCTTCCAGAGATCCGGAATAGCCAGGATAGATGGTCAGTGCTCCCGGCCGCTCATCTTTGTAGATCATCCAGTAAGCTCCATTCATCGGAAATATTGTCAGATCGATTACCGGATATCCCGTATCCAGCAGCACTTTCGGATAGGAGAACGTATGCAGATCCCTGCTGGTCACCCGATAGATTTTCCCCATGTCATCATGCGGATCGCTGTAATACACATAATAAAGATCTGCTTCATTGTCATAAATCACTTCCGGTGCCCAGGCTCGTTTTCCGTCCGTCCCGATGCCATCATCCATGACTGATACAAGCACAAGCTCCGGCTGGCTGAATGTGATCAGATCCTTGCTGAAAAACAGATAAATCGAAGGATTGTCCGCACCCTCAGTTGCTGCAAGCACGAAGTTTCCGTCTTTGGTTCTGGCAAGATCGGGATCCCTGACTCTGCCGCTGCCGAGGTCCGTGTCAATGGTGACACCGCGTACTTTGTTCCAGGAAAGGCCATCTCTGCTCAAGGCGAGAGATCCCTTCTCGCTGCCGAGATTGCCATTGAAATAGCTCATCACATATCCGTATGCCTCGTCCAGGAGAACAGCCGAATATGTCCTGCTCATTGAAAGATCTTCTCTGGTCAGCTTTGCTTCAAATACCACATTCTCTTTTTCCTGGTCCGAGGTCTTGACCAGCTCAGACCCGGAGAATTCCGCATGCCCGGAAACCATGGAATAGGAGATGGTGCTGCCATTCTTTTCCTGTTTGGGAAGAACGGTCTTCGAGAACAGCACGCCTTCGATATCCGCATCCAGCGAAGCGGCATCCTGTTCCAGCAGAGTTCTGGGATCATTGCCATCCACATGGATCTGAAAGATTTTCTCTGCCTGGCTCTGCTCCGTGCGGATGGACGCATGTACCACCGCATCTCCGCCGGTTTCTGTATCCTTGCGGATCCCTCTGTCATCCAGGACATCATTCTCTTCCACCTTCCAGGTGAGAGGATATCCTTCGATCTCTGTATCCACGAACCAGAGATCCCGTTCCAGATGTGCTGCATCAGGAATCGAGATCGTATCAAGCAGCACAGAAGCATAAGCAGATTCATATTCCTGCCTGATCACTTCTGCAGAAACTGCCTTCGGACGGATTCTCAGATCGGAGAGCTTTCCCTCCATGGGTTCAAGCCCCTGATCATTTTTCCCGAACGAGAGAACTGCATCAGACAGAGAACCATGAAACGTTCCGGAAGCAGCTTCCTCGCCATTCAGAAAAATCGCTGTTTTCTTCCCCTTCACGACATACGCCAGATAATTCCAGCGATCTGTGGAAACCGTGATTCCGCCATCTGCGACAATCCAGTTTCCATCAGAATCAGATAACGTCAGACCGGAGAAGGTCTCGCTGCTGAAGCCGCTTCCGGTCAGCGTGATCGTCTCTTCGCCATTTGAAAGAGACCAGATGCAGGTGTCCGGATAGTTGTTTTCCGGACGGATCCAGAATGAAATCGTATAGGATCTCTCACCGGCAATCTCTGCCTCATAAGTCTCTGCGCAGATCGTATCATAGGACCATAATCCATCCGTTTCTTCGTCTGCGGACAGCAGCGTCTCAGAAGCAGAGGGGGCACAGGAAAAGCAGCCGAGAATCAAAGCTGCCAGAAGGACTGACCGGAACTTCATCTGCCTTCCTTCTTCTGCCGTCTTCTGCGGGCAAGGACCCCCTTGAGACGAACATAGAGATTGCGGAAACTGCGGTACAGCAGCCAGTAGACCGCCGTGGTGATCACGGCAATCAGGAAGCCGAGAATGACGATATTCAGAATCAGGCGGACCACCGTGATGGAGCCTGCCGCAAAGAAGCGATTCCAGATGACAAAGCCGAATGCACCGATCAGGCCTGCAACCGCCAGACGGTTGAGAACCATGAAGTAATAGTCCTTTACGGAACGATGGAACACATTCCGATAAACGAGGCCTGGATTATACGTGAAATCAATTCCCCAGTATGCAATCGTCGTTGCCATGACCACGCCAAGCAAGCCTAGCTTCTGAACCAGGAGGATGGAAAGCACGATCTTCACGATGGCAAGCAGGTAGGCATTGTTGCGCGCATTCACGTAAAGGCCGTTGGCATCTCTGGCAATGATGACCGGCTGACGCATCGTGACATAGAAGATATTCAGTCCGAACAGGAAGCAGATCGGAATCGAGGCATTATAAAGCGGATCGCCCATCCATACCGGAACAAACTGCGGCATCACGATGAAGATGACGGTGGCAACCACCGTGGAAATATAAGTTGAAAAATTGAAGAACTCGGTAAAGACCGGGTAGCTGTCAGCCTGTTTTTCCGCAAAGAGGTTGCCGAAACTGTTCATCGGCGACTGCACCATGGACTGCGTGATCTTGCCGATATTGTCGGTCAGATAGCTGTAAATGCCGTAGACAGAAGACATCGTATAGCCCATGAAGCCGGAGACGACGATATTGTCGGTCTGCGTCGTTGCAAGTTCGGAAAGGCGCTGCACAACCGCATAGCCAGCCTTCTTCCGGAAGGAGGAATCATCTGTCTGCTGAGGCTTTTCTTTCAGCCATGGATATTCTTTCAGGGCGATATGACGGGCAAGCGTATTGGAGCCGAGAATATTGAAGGCTTCGATGATGAGCATCCAGAGGAATGGCTGCTTCAGAAGAATGGCAATGACCATTGCCAGCATTCTCAGAATTGCAATGCTCTGAATCCAGATATTGATCTTGTATTCTTTCTGATCGGCCATGATGACAAAGTTCGGGCCCATCAGGAAATAGCTGATGCCATATGGCAGTGCCATGAGCAGGAACGTTCCCGCCGTAACCCAATAGCTGAAAGGCGACTCGCTGAAATCCGGAAACAGCAATGAAACCGCAATCGATGCAGCGATCACGACACAGCCGGTGATGCGGAATACCTTCACGGCGCCATGATAGATTTCTTTTACGCGTTCATGATCGCCATCGGCAAGCGGATGATACAGAAGCTGGCGGAACGCAAGGGAATAAGCCAGCTCACAGATATTCAGAAAGGTAATGAACTGCGCGATGGTGAGCTGAAGACCATTGACATCGCTGCCATAGAGGTCTTTGAAAAGGCGGACCTTGATGAATCCTACTAAAGGCAGGATAATGGCCGCTAAAGTGCTTACCAGGAAGTTGTAGAAGGAATATCTTGTACGGGACGTAACGTGCTCTCCTATTTTCTCTTGATGATCGGATCGAAGATCCATCTCGTGGCGCAGGAATACCAGCGTAAGAAGATCTGGTTCTTCCGGCTCAGATTCTTCAGGTAATGATTCTGCTTCCAGTTCGGATAGCAGCTGTTCATGACAGATTCGCTTTCTTCATAGTATTCTGCTTCGCGATCCGAGCGGATGAAGCGGAACATGCCATAAAGCCGCAGATGCTCGGCATGCAGGTATTCGAGTTCGTCATGATACTTCTGATCGATTCCAAGCGTCTCAAAGTGATCGCGCATCGAAGATAGCACGGTGAAGATCTGCGCCAGGCGCGGATCGCTCGTGCTGGCCATGATAGACCCTTCCCGCTGGCGGTAATGAATCATCGCGCCGGAAAGATATCCGATCTTCTCTGCCGATGCCAGCAGTCTCGTCGTGACCGGGATGTCTTCATACCAGGTGCGCAGCGGAAAGCGCATCATCGGATCTTCCGTGAACAGCTCGGAACGGTAGACCTTGTTCCAGGCAAACAGCGGAGAAAGCAGTGCTTTCTTCTGAATCGTATCCGCTTTCCAGCTGCTGAGCCCTTTCATGACAAACCGTTTTCCCGGGTCTTTATACCAGTACTCGATATCTGCCAGGCAGATATCGCATTCCTCGCGGTCCATCAGCTCAATGGCTTTCTCATAGTATTCCGGTTCAACCCAGTCATCGCTGTCCAGAAAGGTCAGATATTCGCTGCGTACGAACGGAATCGCAAAATTGCGTGCGTCAGACAATCCCCCATTGTCTTTATGGCACAGATGGAACATGCCCGGATCCCGGTCTACATAGCGCTGAGCAATCTCGCCGCTGCGGTCAGTGCTGCCGTCATTGACCAAAATGACCTGCAGGTTTTCAGCGGTCTGGGCAGCGAGGCTGTCCAGGCATTGAGGCAGGTACTGTTCCACGTTGTAGATGGGTACGATGACGGTCAGCTTCATGTGTTCTCCAGCCTGAAAAAGACAGTTTTCATTATAGCACAGTGCTTCATTCGCTCCGCAGGGCATCAATCGGATTCAGCTGGCTTGCCTTTCTGGCTGGTGCCCAGCCGAACAGAATGCCTACTGCAAGCGAGAAGAAGAAGCCTAAGGCAATCGCTCCGGGATTCAGAATGAACTTGGTATGGATCAGCTGGCAGGCAATGTAAGACAGCAGTTCTCCGACGGCAATGCCGATCACGCCTCCGGTTACGGAAAGGATGATCGATTCCAGCAGAAACTGCAGCTGGATCACGCCTGGTTCTGCTCCCAATGCTTTACGAAGACCGATTTCTTTCGTGCGTTCCGTGACGGTCACAAGCATCATGTTCATGATGCCGATTCCGCCGACCAGAAGAGCAATGCTGGCAATGCCGCCAAGCATTGTGGTCATCATCGAGACCATCGTATTCATCGTGCTGAGCAGGCTTTCCATATTGAAGATATAGAACGCATTCTTGTTCTGATTGAAGGTATTGTTCAATAGCTGCTTGATGCTGTCTTCGGTCTCGTCCATTCTGCTCGTATCGCTGACATAGAGATCGACACTGGTGATGGCATTGGTGCCATTCATCGTCAGAGCATTGCGGTAAGGAATATAGATCGTTCCGGCATCATTGTTGCTGATGGTCATCGTGCCCATCAGATTATCCGAAGATCCGCATAAGCCGACAATCTGATACAGCACGCCGGTGATCCGGATGTTCTGTCCGACGGGATTCTGCCCTGGAAAGAAGGTCTTTGCACAGGTGCTGTCAATGACGCAGACCTTGACATCGTTCTGCATGTCAGAGACGAGCAGCGGACGTCCGGAGGTTACCAGTCCTTCGTTATGAAGGAAATACTGCTCATTCCTGCCCTGCACGCTGACTTTGTCAGAAACCTTTCCGCCCGAAGCAACTTCTGAAACCACACTGACGGAAGGAGAAATGCTGGCAATATTGTCGATTGCAGAAAGCTCAGCCAGGTCATTCTCGGTAAGGCCAGGTTTCAGAACCGTTCCGGGCACGGAAACTTCCAGCATGCCCGCCCCCATGGAAGAAAACCTTCCGATCATATAGGACGTCACAGCAGATACCGTAGTGACCAGGGCAATGACCGCAGCGACACCGATGATGATGCCGAGCATCGTCAGGAACGACCGCATCCTGTTGTTCCTGATATTGGCAAAGGACATGCGGATGCTGCGGCGGATCATGCTTGATTTACGCATCTTCCACTCCTCCTTCACTCAGCTCGCCATCGAGGATTCTCACGATTCTCTTTGCATGAGAGGCAATATGGGCATCATGGGTGATCATGATGATGGTTCTGCCTTCTCCATTCAGCTCCCGGAATATCTCCATGACCTGTTCTCCGGTTTTCTGGTCCAGGGCACCGGTCGGCTCATCTGCCAATAAAATCGTGGGGTTGTTGGCAATTGCTCTGGCAATGGCGACACGCTGCTGCTGGCCGCCGGAAAGCTGATTAGGGTAATGGTCCATCTTGTCTTCCAGTCCGACCCGCTTCAGCATCTTTTCCGCCCGCTGCCTGCATTCCTTTTCAGAAGCCCCGGCATAGACGAGCGGGAGCTCTACATTCTCTAGTGCCGTTTCTCTCTGAAGCAGATAGAAGGACTGGAAAATGAATCCGATCTCCCGGGAACGGATTCTGGCCAGTTCTTTTTCGTTCATCGCAGCAATATGCCGGTTATTCAGATAATAATCCCCGCTGGTCGGAGTATCGAGACACCCGATGATATTCATGAGAGTGCTCTTGCCGGAACCGGAAGGCCCCAGCACAGCCAGGAATTCCCCTTTTCTTACTTCCAGGTCGATTCCTTTCAGCACGACTGAGGTTTCCTCGCCCATCTGGTATTCCTTCGTGATCCCATGCATGCTCAGAATCACTTCCTGATCGGGCTGAATAAACGGTGCAAGCTTCAGCTCTGCTTCACTCATCTGAACTATCTCCGCCGGAAACTGTCATATCTGCCATCGGATCGGATACAGTCGGATTATAACGGACTGTATCTCCTTCAGATAGGCCGTCGGTGATTTCGACATAATTCCCGTCAGAAACTCCGATTGTCACTGCCTTCTCTTGTCCGTTTTCATCCAGTACATAAGCAGTATTGTCAGAATGATAGCTGACTGCATCTGCCGGCAGAGAAAGGACCTGCTTCTCATCCGCATTGGTCAGCCGCACTTCTGTGCTCATCCCGGACTTCACATCCGCATCCGCCGTGAATTCCACCGTCGCACCGAAATAAGATACCCCGCTCTGCACGGCTGCTTTCTCATCAATGGAAGAGATGGTACCAGGATAGGACTTGCCGATGGAATCAATGTAGATCGTCACCGCGCTGCCTTCAGATACATTCTTGACCGAATATTCGTCCACACGGATGGAAACCTCCATATGGCTGAGGTTGGAGACGACTGCGGCCGGAGTTCCCATCGTGCAGGCATCTCCTTCCTTCACCGTAAGCTGAGTAATTGTTCCATCCATCGGAGCAGTCAGCGTATAGTCGCTGAGCGCTTCTTTCTGATGATTAATCTGCAGATCACTGACCGTCGTATCTGCGGCGGTCGCTGCTCTTTGTACGGACGATTCGAGATTGCCGAGCTGCTGCTGAACCGAGGAAGCGACAGAATCGTATCCGATTCTAGCCTGTTCCCAGGCAGCGTAAGCTTGATCTCTGGCTTTTTCTGCGGCATCAACTGCGGCAGTGGACTGAGCTGCTGAGTATGCAGCATCTGCGGAATCCAGAGCAGTCTGAAGAGCAGTCATCTGCTGAACGATCAGCTGATAGGCATTATCTGCCGGAACGTAATACTGAGACTTATAATCTGAAGCTGCTTGTTCGGCAGATTTCTCTGCGGCTTCTGCCGTATCATAAGCTGCCTTTGCAGCAGGCTTAGAAGCTTCGTCTGCACTCTGAAGAGCAGTATTTGCATTTGCAAGATTCAGTTCTGCCTGGTCAAGAGTAGCCTGCAGCACCGCCAGCTGGGCAGCCGCATTGTTATAATTCGTGATTGCCGTCTGATTGGCCGGATCATTCATGAATGCATCATAAGCTGCCTGAGCAGCATCTTTCTGGGCAGAAGCTGAAGAAATTGCCTGATTTCTGGCGGAAACAGCAGAATTGTATGCATTCTCTGCATCCTTCCATGGGCCATAGGTCTGATCCTTCAGGGCCTGGGCCTGCTGAAGGGAGCTGTTCAGACCGTTATTCAGATCACTCTGATAATTGTTGTATGCAGTGATCGCATCCTTGATGGACTGATTGTTTGCTTTCTCCGTCTGAGCAGCAGTTGCTTCAGCAACCTGAAGACTGTACTCGGCTTCAGACGCATCCAGAATCGCGATCGTCTGCCCTTTCACGACAGAGTCACCGTTTTTTACGAGGACCTGCGAGACAGTGCCGGATACCTTCGGGACAACTGACCGCTCCGTGACAGGTTCTACGGTGCCGATGAAGCTGTTATAGGTTGTAATATCCCTGCGGGTTACTGTCGCGGTGGAATATCCTGGTGAAGCAGACGAAGAACCGGAAGCAAGTTTCAGAAGGACTGCCGCTGCAATTACCGCGATCATGATTCCCTTATGGTGTTTCTGCCAGAATTTCTTCATGTTATCCTCCTGCTCAAGCCTGCTTCTTATGACGGAAAATCAGAAGCTTGCTGAAGACGTAGTTCAGAACAACGACAATGACATTCGATGCGAACTTGATGACCACATCGTTCATGCCCATGCGGTCCACGCATACATACATGATCAATAGATCCAGTCCTCCGGTTGCCAGACGTGCCGCAAAGAATGAAACAAGCTCCTTCAGAATCTCATTCTTCGTGCTTGCTTCGCTGTGGAAGACATAGCTCCGATTGGTGAGATATGCAGTCAGAACCGAGAGGACCCAGGCAATGATCGTGCTTGGAACCGTACCGATGCCAAGCGGATGTGCACATACCCAATAGGAAACGATATTGATAATCGTGGTCAGTACTCCGAATACGAGATACCAGAATACGTCTTTGTATTTTTCGTAGAGTTTCTTCATCTTCTTTTTCCTCAGCCTAGCAGTGAGTATACGATAATCCCGCCGATAATCAAAGCAAGAGAGGCAATCTTGCGGGGACTGATCCGTTCATGGAAAATCTTCACGCCGAACCAGGTTACATAGACATAGCTGGTCGTTTCAAGAACTGCGCCCAGAGAAAGCGGTATCCCGCGGTAAGCAAGAATAGACAGAAAAGTTGAAATCACGAAGATGACATAAGCAGTGATCACCTGGGGATTCAGATATTCCCTGATCCGGCTGCTGTAGGTCTTCATCGCTGATTTCTTCAGAAGAACCTGGGAGATCGCACTGATGAAGGTTCCCAGCAGAAGAAACATCGCGTAGTGAAGTGTGCTATTCATCTGCTTTCTCCTGATCTGCATAGGAATACAGAACAATGCCTGCTACGATCATCGCTAATCCTGTCAGCTTCCCGGCGGTCATCTGCTCTTTGAAGAACAGCATTCCCCAGATAAACCCCCAGACGACTGAGGCTGCCTTGTTTGCATATGCAGAGGTAAGCGGAATCCGCTTGATGATCTGCTGCCAGCCGATGGCATAGATGCCAAGCAAGGCAATCATTCCCGCATAGCACAGACAGAAACGCAGACTCAGAAAAGGCTCTCCTGCAGCGAGCTTGGACAGCACACTGCTGATCGAATAGAGAGCCAGCAGCAGATGAAGAAACAGATAGACCTTAGCGCGTTTCATGAAGTTTCCTGTCCAGATTCTTCAGATCTTCAATGACATAAAGAGGACGATCTTTTACTTCATTGAAGATATTGCCGATATAGATTCCCGCAATCCCGGTCGTTGCGAGCATGAGTCCCCCCATCAGGAAAACAGCGATCAGAAGACTCGCCCAGCCTTCTGGAGAAGAACCGTTTGCAAAATGGAGAATGACTGTGTAGATAATTGCAAGGACCGAAAAAACGGCAAAGATCATCCCGAGATACACGGCAATCCAGAGTGGTTTATTGGACTGGGCAGTGATGGTCTCAATTGCCAGCTTCAGCTTTTTGTGAAACGTATACGAAGACTTTCCTGCTGCCCGTTCGTCTGCCTCGACGTTGATGACTGCGGTACGGAAGCCAAGCCAGCGGAGAAACATGATATAATCCCGGTTCTTTTCGCGCATCCTGCAGAACTGGTCTACAATGCGGCGGCTGGCAATGCTGAAATTGCCAACTGCAGGATCATAGTTGTCATCGGAGAACCGATTATAGACACGATAGAACAGATGTGACCAGAACATGGTCCAGCGGCTGTCAATCCGGTCGATGCGGCGGACAAAGACCACATCGTAACCTTCCCTGGCTTTCTGATATAATTCCGTGATTCCTTCCGGACGATCCTGCAGGTCGCAATCCATCACAACCACGTAATCTCCGCTGCTATAGTCTACTCCGGCAGTGATTGCCCGTTCCTGTCCGAAGTTTCTGGAAAAGTGAATTCCTTTTACTCTCTGGTCTTCTTCACAGAGCTTCTGAATCTCTTCCCAGCTGTTCTCAGGATCGCTGTCCTCAACGAAAATAATCTCGTAGTCGGAAACAAGTTCTCTGCAGACGGCAGTCAGCCTCCGATAAAGATCCCCAAGAGCTTCCCGGCATCCATATTCCGGAATCACAATGGAAAGATCCATATCAGCGCTCCTCAAAGAAACCTGAGACAGCCTGGATCACCTGCTGCTGATCTGCGGCGGAAAGATGATAATACATCGGCAGGCGGGTCAGCCGCTCGCTTTCTTTCGTAGTATAGAGATCCTCTCCGCTGAATCTTCCGAACTTGTATCCGGCTGGAGCAGAATGAAGCGGAATATAGTGGAATACCGACTGAACCCCATGTGTCTTCAGATAGGAAATGAACCTGGTTCTTTCGTCAAGGTCCTTCAGCTTCACATAGAACATATGGGCATTATGAGTGCATCCTTCCGGAATATGAGGAAGCTCCATCAATCCTTTTTCCTGAAGCGGCTGAAAGGCATCCCAGTATCCCTTCCAGGAATGAAGACGGTCTTCATTGATTTCATCTGCTTTCAATAGCTGCGGATAGAGATATGCCGCATTCAGTTCGCTTGGCAGATAGCTGTCACCGAAATCTACCCAGGTATACTTATCAACCTGACCGCGGTAGAACTTCGACCGATTTGTCCCCTTCTCTCTCAGAATTTCCGCACGTTCGTTATACTCCGGATGATTGATGACAATCGCTCCGCCTTCTCCCATGGAATAGTTCTTGGTTTCGTGGAATGAATAGCATCCGAAATCTCCGATCGTACCAAGGGCTTTGCCTTTATAGGAAGACATGACACCCTGAGCGGCATCCTCCACCACAAGCAGATGATGGCGGCGCGCTATTTCCATGATGGCATCCATCTCGCATGCAACCCCTGCATAATGAACTGCCACAATCACTTTCGTATGATCTGTGATCGCTGCTTCAATCTTCGTTTCGTCGATATTCATCGTGTCAGGACGGATATCCACAAAGACAAGCTTCGCCCCGCAGAGTACCGCGGAGGTTGCCGTGCTTGAAAAAGTGAAGCTCGGCAGAATGACTTCATCTCCCGGTTTCAGACCGCACAGCAGCATTGCCATATCCAGAGCAGAAGTTCCGCTGGTAGTAAGCATTACTTTCTGCGCATGAAACCGCTGCTCCATCCATTCATTGCATTTTTTCGTAAATGGACCGTCACCGCAGATCTTATGCGAATTGATCGCTTCCGTGACATATTCTGATTCATCGCCTGTACAAGGCGGCACATTGAAACTAATCATCTGTTCCCTCGGATTCGTGTTCTATCTTATCACATTCCTGTTTTCTGCCCGGAAACAAAGGAAATCTTAAGAATTATCCTTGCTGAAGAATCAGGCTTTCTGCTGGTTTTCTTCTGCCTGCGGATGATTCTTCCGAAATTCTTCCATCATCCGTTTCTTGATGCCGGCGTATGCACGCTCGGAATGCTTCTCATTCATCAGAGCATAATCACGAAGCTTCTCGATGATCTTCGTCTTGCTGAAGCGTTCATAATACGGACGGATCTTCGCCTCATAAGGCGTCAGTTTCTTCAGATAGGTCTGCAGGTAGTCAAGGGTTTCATCATACTGGTCTGCAGTGCAGTTCAGGCGATTCATCTGATACAGCATGAATTTGAAGCTTTCAAACATCCGGTAATAGAAGATATCCGGATGATGCTTAGCCCGTTCTGCTTCATTCAGAATGGACTTGAAGACACGGATCTGACCATTCATGGCAGAAAAGCTGACATCTGTCATCGAATTGCCTTTGCGGTTGATCAGGTAGTTAGCTAATGGCTTCTCCGTATAGATCACCTTCTCCGCATTGAGCAGAGACAGGTAGAACAGCATATTATCCGTATAGCCGACATGTTCCGGGAATACGATATCCTTAGCAAGAGACGTACGGTAAAGCTTGGCATGCGGACTCGGATTCACGAAGAACAGGTCATTGAAGTTCTCCTGGTCACAGTTATAAACCGTATTGGACTTCAGATGGACGAAGTCCCGGTTGTAGCTGCAGTCATATTCCTTGATGGTGCTGTCTTCATATGTGACCATCTTGGCTCCGATCGTGATATCCGCATCCCCTACTGCAGCTAAGCTGAGCAGTGTTTCCATCGCTTCCGGCTCCAGCGTGTCATCCGGATCGCAGACGAGGAAATACGGAGTTCTGGTTTCTTTGATTGCGACCTGAAGCACGGATCCGTAGCCTCCGTTCTCTTTCCGGATTCCTTTGATCTTCTCAGGATATTTTCTGCAGTATTCTTTAATGATGTCATCGCAATGATCCGGAGAGCCGTCATTGACAGCATAGACGATGAAATCATCCGAGGTCTGGTTCAGAAGCGAATCAAAGCATTTGCGGAGGTATTTCTCGACATTGTAGATCGGAACGATAACTGTTGCTTTTGCCATAGATTAACCTTCTTTCTTATGCCGCAGTGCATTCAGTTTCAGATACATGCGGAGCCGATTTTCTCTCAGGTAAATCCAGTCGCTGCGGTTCTTTGCGATCGGATACCTGCATTTCGGGTATTCCGGCCAGTTGGTCTTCAGAAACCAGAAACAGACCTGGATATATTTGCTGACAAGCGCAGTATCCGTGCAGGTCCTGGTCTTGCGCAGGCATTCGGTGATGTTGACCCCTGCCAGATATTTCAGCTCTTCATAATACTTCTCATATACCCCGCGGGCTTTATAGTCATCCAGCGTGATCTTGATCATGTCCAGGACATGATAAGCCTTCCAGCTGAACTCAGAAGTGATGTTGCCGGGACGGTCCACGAGATAATCATAGAGCGGAGCATTGATGAAGGCGATCTTCTTCGCCCGTAACAGCAGACGGTAAGTTGTTCCGAGATCTTCGTAGTAGCATCCCCATGGATAGATGATGTGATTATCCCGGAACAAAGAGAGACGATACATCTTGCCCCAGGCGCAGTTCTTGATTTTCGTAATCAGTTCCGGATGATCAGAAAGCGAATAAATCTCTGTATCGGAATAAGGATTGGAAATGACTTCCTTTTCTCCGGTTGCCATATGGTACTGATAGTAGTCAAACAGCACCATATCAGCATCCGTTTCATGGAACTTCTTCATGCAGGTTTCCAGAAGTTCCGGCTCGACGAAATCGTCGCTGTCGATGAAATCGATATAAGTTCCTGAAGCTTTTTCCATGCCTGCATTGCGGGCATCGGAGAGGCCTCCGTTCGGTTTGTCAATCACTCTGATCCTGGTGTCTTTTTCAGCATAAGATCTGCAGATGGAAAGACTGCGGTCGGTACTGCCATCATTGACTAGAATCAGCTCAAAGTCCTTCCAGGTCTGATTCAGTACAGAATCAATGCACTTCGGAAGGTAGGATTCAACGTTATAGACTGGGATGATGACGCTGATTTCAGGCATCTGCCTTTCTCCTGTTCATTTTGGAAAGCACCCGGCGGCATAATTCTTCTTTCGAGAAGTAAAGGACGCAGAAGTAGATGACCATGCCGGTCAGAACCTGAAGCAGGGTTCCGGCAATGGTTCTCGGAAGGAAGCTGTTCATGGCATAGACCACCGCAAACATCAGCAGTGCCCCGGCGATATAGATGACATAGCTTCTGTTCCGCAAGCCCAGGTGCACTTTCTTGCGGATCATGAGCAGCTGAATGAACATGACTGAGAATTCCGCAATGAGGCTGCCGATGATGGCGCCATAGGCACCATATCTCGGAATCATGATGAAGTTGAAGCAGAAGTTCACGATCGAGCCGGCAACCACGGACTTCGTATACTGCGAATACATGCCGGTCGGAACCATGTACTGTGTGCCGGTGACATTCGACATCGAGATGAAGATGATGATCGGGCATCCGAGCATGACCAGATCGGCAACGATCGGCCATTGCGGAATGTACCAGCTGATGAAGTTCGGGGCAATTGCCATCATGCCGAAGCACATTGGAAACGCCAGCATGCAGGCAATCTTCATGGTCACGGAGATCAGATGCTGAGCTTTGTCTGCCCCGTCAGAATCATTGTAATAGACATTCGTGACTCTTGGAAGGACGACTGAGCCGATGCTGGTGATCAGGGTCAGAAACATCTTCACGATGTTCATGGCTGTAGTGTAATAGGCAACATGATCCAGATTTCTGTACATCGCCCCGAGCATCGTCGTATCCAGCATCGTATAAACGGAGATTGCGATGGTCGGCACAAAAAGCTGAAAGGTCGCCTTGAAGTGATGCCGGTAGGCATCCTTGATGGATATTTTCTCAAAGGTGATGTACTGGTGCAGCTGGGCAAACATGATGCCCTGGCCGACGAGTTCTGCCCCCACGTTGATCAGGATATAGATCCAGAGATCGTCCGGAGTTTTGCAGAGCGTCATGATCAGGAAGACGCCGAGGCATTTGACGATGATGTTGCGGATGCTGGCTTTCTTGAAGTCTTCAACCCCATAGAAGAACCAGGTGATGTCCAGCATCGAGGCAATCATCGTAAGGCCGGTCAGCTCATAGTAGAACTTATTCTCCGTGATGAAGAAATGGATGAACAGATAGAACGCTGCCATGGCCACGATCATGTCCAGCAGCTGCATATAGAAGATCTCAAAGAACGTCCGGTTGAGTTCTTCCTTGTTGTTCCGGACTTTGGCGACCTGCCGGTTTCCGTAGGTATTGATGCCGAGGATGCCGAACAGGATGAACCAGTTCATGATCGAGCCGGCGTACTGATAGATGCTGAGCATCGATTCGCCGATATGGACAGCCGTATATGGCACCAGAATCATCGGAAGAATGATCTTGACGATCTGGTACAGGGCATTGTAGAGGTAGTTTCTGATCAGTTTTCTATCCATGCAGTCTTCTTTCTTCAATGACTGTTATTATACTCGTTCACGCGATCGGGGCAAAAGGATGCATGTCCTCATCCTTCTGCCAGCAGTTTTCTGGATAGTTCCAGAGCTGCATCGACGGCAGCGTCCATATCATAATACCGGTATTCAGCCAGTCTGCCGAGCAGATGCAGGTTCGGAATTCCCTGGATCAGGTTCACATAGTCCTGATAGCGCTGCTTCGATGCTTCGGTGAAGACCGGATAATACGGTACATTGCCCTTCTTCCCATGGCGGTCATAAGCATAGGGGTATTCGATGGCAATCGTGGTCTTGCCGACTGGCGGATGCAGCATCATCTTCTTGTATTCTGAAATTCTGGTGTAAGGATGCTGTTCTGCCGGGGTCGGGTAATTCACGGTGGTAACCGGCTGATAGTCTCCGTCTTTCGTTTCGACATCAAATTCCAGACTCCGGTAGGAAAGCTCGCCGAGCCGGCAGTCCAGAAGCTCATCGACCAGGCCGGTATAGACCACAGTTCCCTGATATTCCAGACCGTCTAAGAAGACCTTCTTTGTTTCCGGATCCACCTTCAGACGGGCAGAAGAATCCGTGCTGAGTTCAAGATGAATGCCCGGATGATTCAGCATGCGCTGGAACATGGCCGTATAGCCCTTCTTCGGCATCTGCTGATACTGATTGCGGAAATACCGGTCATCATAAGAGACGAGCACCGGCACTCTGCCGGTAACGGCAGGATCGATTTCTTCTGCCGTATATCCCCATTGCTTCATCGTATAGTACTTGAAGACATGCTCGAAGATATAATCTGCCAGCTCCTGGATCTCCGGATCCTCGTTCTTTCTCAGTTCGAGGATCGGCACTTTATGATCCATGCCATAAGCATCGATGAGAACCTGCTTCAGATGATCTGCTTTCTCCTTCGGAAACAGCATCTCGATGGAAGTCAGATTGAATGGAATCGGAACGAGCTTTCCTTCGATATAGCCGAGCACCCGGTGCTCATACGGAAACCAGTCCGTAAACCGGGACAGAAAGTCTGCTGCCTGCTTCGAGTCAGTATGGAAGATATGAGGCCCGTACTGATGGCGCAGAACCTGGTTCTCATCCAGATAGTCATACGCATTGCCGCCGATATGGTCCCGCTTCTCGAGAACCAGGACCTGTTTTCCATAATCTGCCAGGCATCTTGCGGTCACTGCTCCGCAATACCCTGCTCCGACAATCACTGCATCATAAATCATAATCCTAACTCCACTCTGATCCGTTCATTTTCCATGGCAATGCCTTCCTGCATGGAGACAGAAGGCTGATAGCCAGTCAGCCTTTCAAGCTTTGAGACATCCAGCACGATGGCTTTGACGACCGGCACATCGCTGCTCTTCGGAACTATATTGATCGCATGGCCCGTCGTCTCTTCTACAAGGTGAATCACTTCATTGAGGCTCGTGCCGATGCCGGAACCGACATTGATGATCTCCCTGCTGATCTCTTTCTGAATCAGCAGTCTGATGGCCTGGGCAAGGTCGGTGATATAGAAGTAATCACGGATGGAATCCCCGTCGATCCACATCTCAAACGGATCATTCTGATACGCCTTCCGGATCAGAATCGGAATCACCCCCTGGCGCTTGCCGCTGATCTGGTAGCCGCCATACGGATTTGAAAGACGCAGAATCAGATAATCCAGATCGGATTCCTGGATCACTTCTTCTTCCCGGGTCTTGCTGCGGGAATACAGCGTCATCGGATGCAGAATGCTTTCTTCTGAGATCGGCTTCAGGCTGTTGCCATAGACCGTTCCTCCCGAAGAGAAGAACAGGAAACGCTTTGCTCCGCCCCTCTTCAGCGTTCTGAGCAGTCTCCGGTAATTTCCGGCAATGCCATCCAGGGCCATCTCCTCATTCTCGCTGACCGCATTATTAGCGACCAGTCCGATCGCATCAATAATGACTGCATCACGAAAATCAAGGGCTTCCATCTCATCCGGATTGAATGCATCGACTTCCGTGAAATCAAGCACCTTTGAAACATAAGGACTGTCAATGCCCCAGATTTCTGTCGGAAATGTCTCCTTCAGCAGTGCATACAGGTTGTATCCGAGATATCCGCAACCGAGAATAATCACTCTCTGTTTCTGTTCTGTTTCCATCTGTTTTTCCTTCTCATTTAACTGATCTGATAGATCCGGATCGTGCTGTTCTGATAGATATTGGTTCCGCATTCCGAAAGGGCTGCATCATACTCCGGGTTTTCCCAGTATCTGACTACCGCATACTGAACCTGATACTGTTTCAGCAGCGCGGCGGTTTCTTCATAAGGGGCTTCTGTTACTTCGTCCCATGGATGATGCCGTCTTGCGATCTGATAGAGATCTTCATTGACTCGGGTATCGGTATAATACGTATCCCGCGGCGTGATCAGCTGAATCACATTCGGCAGATAGGAACGGGTCGCTTCAATCTGAGAGAGGATGATCGGCTGAGTGCCGGAATAAGCCTCTTCTCCGAGCGCCTGTTTCAGAGCATCAATCGCTTCTGCTTCATCTTTCGTCACCTTCGAGAGAGGATCCGTATCCCCCGCATGGGACACATAGAACCCATAGGAAGCGTTTCCATCTCCCCGAAGCGCCAGAACATTCGTATCAATCGTTACAAACAGAAGGAGGCCGGCAAGACATATCTGCAGAAAACGTCCTTGCCTGCATGCATTGAGATGCTGGAATAGCAGATTGATCAGAAACAGCTCCGTGAATGGGTTGAACATGACTTCCCACGCCCGGTAGAACACGTTGGAAGCGATGGCTGCCGCAATAGCAGGAGTTGCCAGCGGATTCATGAACACGAGAATCATCAGCTGCGCACTGACCTTCAGATACAGATCTTCCGGCTTCACTGCATTCTGAATCAGCAGAATGACGCCGATCCACCTCAGCACATTGATCAGATTGTCCAGCCAGGTGCTGTAGACAAAGAAATAGTCCTTGACCATGTCCACATCCTGATGATTCCGGAAGAAGTAATCATAGTCATACAGGAATTCCGGATGTGCAACGTGCAGGTAAAGCGAATAGCCCATGCATAAGCATGGAATCAGAATCACGAAGATCAGTCTGGCATGTTTCTCGATGAAGAGATCGAGGCGATGAAGCAGATCGCGGAACTTCTGCTTCGTGAAAAGCAGGAAATAATACACCGCAAAGAAACCCATGATCAGGTAGGCAGCAGACGTCTGATGCGTAAGCATTACGCAGGCATATACGACCAGCGGGATGACATAGACCGACATCTGCAGGAAGACATTCTCCCCTTTTCTGAGAAACAGATATGCTGCAAGAATCGAGAGCAGCGCAAAAGAGATAAAGAGATACGAGCTGGAGCAGGCGATGCCGGCAAAGCTGATGACCGGAAGAATCTTCTTGGCATCAGAGTCCGCGAATTCGCCTGCGATCCATCGATAGACCGAAACCATCAGCAGCGTGAGGAATAATGTTCGCCAGGTATTTCCATACCAGGCATCAACTACCCGCCAGTAGTAGAGATTCAGATAGAACATCCCGAAAAACAGAAGCACGCGTTTCTGCCAGACATTCTTCGTCTTGAGGAGCGCGGTGATATTGATCAGAAGTGCGGTGCTGACCAGCTGATACAGCATGCCCATTCCCCATACAGCTGCTTTCAGAGTTTCCACCTGCCCCATCCTGAATGCGCCAGCAGTCAGATTCAGCGTGCAGATATAAACGCTGACGAATGGATAATATGCCTGATAAAGATAAAGGGAATCCCATTCTTTTCCGCTCACTCCGGTATAGGGGTTGAACAGATTGATGTGCGCATTGCCGATATCCTGAGAAATGTATCCGAGATACATCGTCGCATCCGAGAACTCGAGATCCACATAGCAATGATAGAAGATAAAGCAGAAGGCCACTGCCCCTATAAGCAGGCAGAGCGAAGATCTGCTCTTAAGATGTTCCAGCACAGTCTTCCAGGAACGGATCGTGCAATAAAGCATGAACAGAACCACGAGAACCGTTTCCCAGAACAGAATCCGGAAATCACCATGCAGGATCTCAATCGGATAATAGAGAATTGCAATCAGCGCAAAAAAAGCAGCAGCCCCATAGGGAGCTCCGTACTTTCCCACTGTGCAGTTCAGCCGATCTCCAAGCCAGGTTCCGAGTCCTTCAAACAATAGAAACAGAATCAGAACCGATGCAGCTATCAGTTTCATGAGCGATGTTCCTTCCGCTCTCCATACGCGAGAATTACTTCATTCAGATTCTGAAGTGCCTGATTCTTGATCGCATCCAGAATGATGCCGGACATCAGAATCACTGCTGCAATCACAATCAGAGTACTCCCTGCCAGCTGGCTCCCGATCGTGCTGAGAATGATGCCGAGCACCAGGAAAAACAGGAAAAACCAGAAGAAGAAATACATCGGACGGTAGTTTTTATACAGATCAAACAGCGTCAGAAGCACCCTCATGCCGTCTTTATACGTATTCAGCTTGGAAAAAGAACCTTCCGGACGATCCCGGTACGTAATCGGGACTTCCCGGATCTTCATTTTGCTGATCAGCGCAAATACGGACATTTCCGTTTCAATCTGAAACCCATCCGACTGAATCGGCATGCATTTGACAAAGCGTCTTGAAAAGACACGATACCCGGTCATGATGTCATGAATGTTTCCATGAAACAGATGATTGATCAGATCGCGGACCATGTTGTTGCCGAATTCATGGAAGGCACGCTTATTCTCTGAATAATATGTTCCGTTAGATAAGCGGTCGCCGATGACCATATCAGCGCCTTCATTCAGAACCGGATCCAGCAGAACATGAACTTCTTCAGCAGGATACGTATCATCGCCATCTACCAGAATATACGCGTCCGCATCAATCTCGCGGAACATCGTCCGCACGACATTGCCTTTTCCCTGATGTTCTTCTTTCCTGACAATCGCTCCTGCTTTCTCTGCAAGTTCATAAGTACGATCGGTTGAATTATTATCGTAGACATAGATTTCTGCTTCCGGAAGAACGGACCTGAAATCACTGACCACTTTGGCAACGGTCAGTTCTTCGTTAAAACACGGAATCAGCACTGCAACTTTCTTATTACTCATACTGCCTCTATTTTACCATGACTGCGTGGCTCTTCGTGAGAATCATTGAACCATGCATTCTGAAAGAGCAGACCTCCCGGAATCCGGAGAATCTGCTCTGTTTTCATGAATCAGGAACCTGGTGCCTTTTTAATTGTTCTCTTCATTTCCTGTACTTTGACCAGCAGGAGGATCTGAAGGGGTTGGAGTAGGCTCCGGAGCCGAGGGTGGTACCGGTGTCGGCTCTGGGGTTGAAGGAGTTGGCGTCGGCTCTGGCGTCGGCTCTGGCGTGGAAGGAGTCGGTGTAGATGTCGGAGAAGGTGTTGGGGTTGCAGTCTCCTGCGGAGAGGAATTGCAGGTATTGTTATACCAGTACATTCCAGAAATCCTGCAGCCTTCTTCTGTTGTCGTATCCGGAGTTGCTGTCGGCGTCGGGGTTGCCGCAGCCGAGTTGTCCACCACCGTCACATTGACTGCCGAAATACTGTCAATCGCGGTTCCTTCCGCAGGATCCTGGGAAACGATCACGCCATTTGCCTGACTGCTGTCCTGCACATAGCTGATATTCAGCGTCAGACCATAGGAATTGCAGAAGGACTGCAAGGTTCCGATGTCTCTGCCCACATAATTTCCGAGGGTAGTAGGCATGGTATCCTGAACCATTGTTTCGTTATAAGTTTCCTGGCAGATTGCAGGAATTTCGAAGATCCAGTTTGCGGACCACTGCACACTCGTCATCGGCGTGATGGCAGTCGTCATATCGATATTGCGTTCAATGACTGCCTTGGCATCTGCCAGTGCTCCCTGCCAGATCCGGACGATCGAAAGAGAAATCTGAAGGCTTTCATCCCAGAGCCCGGAGTTATATCCGGTAATCCGGCCGGACTGGATATTGAACACATTCTCCGGATGCTCGCTGTCGTAGTAGCGGTTGGTCTTCTGCAGCGCATAGGAGACGAAGCTTGTCATCTGCTCAACAGAGAGATTGGTCTGAATATTATCGCCGGCAGCGTCTAGAACATTCAGGAACGTATTGATATCTCTGGTTCTGAGAATCGTGCGGACAATTGCCTCAATGACTTCCTGCTGGTGTTCCTGACGAGCGAAGTCTCCGGTAGCGAATGCATGCCGTTCCCGGGCGAAGGCAAGTGCCTGTTCGCCATCAAGCAGCACGTTATCTCCTGCCGGAACCCACACTGTATAGGTTCCGCGGGTGCTGGAAGAAGTCTGACCGACGAATTCCAGCGGCGAGTTCACGACGATTCCGCCTAGCGCATCGACGATATCCACCACGCCCTGGAAGTTCGTATCGACATAGTAATCAATGTTGACACCAGTCAGATCTTCAACCGTCTGAATCGTGCAGCCAACACTGACCGCATGAGCAGAATTGATTTTCGAAGAAGCTCCATTGTAGCAGCTGATCGGAACATAGGAGTCACGGGCAATGGAAGTCATCGTGACCTTCATCGAAATCGGGTTAACCGAACAGAGAATCAGCGTATCGGAGAGACCATCTGCATTTCCGATCAGAAGAACCGTAAACGGAGTCGTCGTGATATCGATATCGGAACCGCTGTCATTTTCCACCGTGACCTTATCTTCAAAGTCGAGAATCGAAGCCGTATTGGCAAGCAGATCTGCCAGGCTGGTTTCATTCTGGAACATGCTCTGATAATTGGTCGGCAGGATGGCACACTGAATTTCGCTGTTGAACAATGCGAGCAGTTCAGAAGAATAGTCCGTGAACTCCTCATAATTGACCTTGATGCCTTTGGCACTGATCTGATTCTTTCCGAGTTCGGCGGTATTGGTTCCGGTCGCATAGCCTACGGTTTTCCCATCCAGCTGGCTCACATCAGTGATTTCCTGCGTTCCCGTTTCACTGTAAACCACCAGGGAAGTTGATACAGATTCCGTTGTAGTCGTGCTGGTGATGCGGTTGACACTGGAATTCACTCTCGTCACTGCATACGTGCCATAGGCGCCGATGACAAGGAACACGCACATCAGAACAATCCCGGTGATATAGACGGTCTTCTTCTTTCTGCGAATGCCATACATCACCGCAGCGTTCATCACGAGCAGGACTATAAGACAAAGCACATTTACAAGGATGAAGTCCTTCTTGGAAAGGCTGGAAAACCTGGTACTGTTCATCATCGTGTAAATGACCAGCAGGTTGGTGAGAACCGTAAGAATCGTGATGATGAGATTCGTCTGCGTCATGTCCCGGCGGAATCTGGTCTGATCTGTTTTTTTCATCTTTTTTGTCATGATCAGCCCTCCGCAGAAGCAGTCGCTTCTGCATTGCTGCTTGTTCCGTTGGCTGCTTCCCAGGCATTGACGGAATTCATATCATAGAATTCTGCAATTTCCATTCTGCCATCGTTATCAACTACGAGAAAACGCATGTCGTTCACAAAATCAGACGCATTCAGGGAAGATCCCATCGTATAGGTCCAGGATACCTGCACCTGGTAGCATGGATAGGTCTGTGCCGGATCAATCGTATTGATCGTATAGTCATCCGTCTGAAACGTATCCTTTTCAGTCGTGATGGAAGTAACCTCAGGCAGATTCTCTCTGCCGTACTGGCTGATATAGAGATCCATGTTTTCGTAGTAATTGTAGCGGGACCATTCTTCAAAGGTCGTGTATTTCTCTCCGAAAATATACTGCAGACCGCCTACTTCATAGTTTCCGTCTTTGTTGGTCCACGTGAAATAGTCTGACACAAAGCATTTTACCAATGCGGTTGCGTATGCATTCTGATCGGTTCCCTGCATCGCATCACTCAGCTCCTGGAAACATTGCTTTTCAAAGTCTGTAGGATTATTTCCGATTTCATACAGATCATTCTTCATCGAACGATCGGTATTCGAAGAAAGCGAGGTATTTGTTTCAGAAGAAGAGGAAGTGGTTCGGCGTGCAACATTGATGATATTGAACACAAATGCAACAATCGTGACTGCTGAAACAATCAGCAGAGTCAGGATCATGCGCTGATTCATCTTCCGGTGCTTTTTCTTCACCGGATCGATTTTCCGCACTTTTTTCCGGGCACCGGAAGAAGTCTGGTTAGGTCTATCTGTCATTCATTACCTCCGAATGGCTTATTCATAGAATTTCTTGACGATGTAGTTCGGCCGATGCCGTACTTCATCATACGTTTTAGCAAGATATTCTCCGATAATCCCAAGGGCAAGCAGGATCACTCCTCCGAGGAACAGAACAAGAGAAATCGTGAGAGCAGTTCCGGTGATGCTCTTTCCGGCAAGCGAAAGAATCAGCAGAACAATCAGCTCAACTGCCATGACGAGGGACAATGCTCCCCCTGCCCATGCGGCAACGCGAAGCGGAGCATTCGTATATTCGATGATGCCATCCAGCGCATAGCGGAACAGTTTCCAGAAAGACCATTTCGTCTCGCCGGCCACGCGCTGAACATTCTCATATTCCAGGTATTCGCATTGATAGCCCACCCAGACAAACAGCCCCTTTGAGAATCTTCCGTATTCTTTCAGGGAAAGGATGGAGTCAACGACCTGCCTGGTCATCAGACGGTAGTCACGGGCACCGTCAACAATCTCGACTTCCGTATACCGGTTGATCAGCTTGTAGAACTGTCTGGCAAACCAGGAACGAAGCGCCGGTTCCCCCTTGCGGGTTACACGTCTGGTTCCGACGACATCGTCGCCATTCTTCTCCATGAGCTCGAACATCTTCGGAAGGTATTCCGGAGGGTCCTGAAGATCTGCGTCCATCACCGTGACATAGTCCCCCTTCGCGGCTTTCAAGCCAGCAAGAAGAGCTCCTTCTTTGCCGAAGTTCCGGCTGAAATTGACGACCTTTACTTCCCCGCGATGAGCTTCATATAATGCGAGCATCTTATCAAGGGTATGGTCGCGGGAACCATCATTCACGAAGATGATCTCGTGGTCCATCTCCATCTGATTCAGCACTTCTGTTACTGCTTTGTAGAACAGGTCTACTGTTTCCTCTTCGTTATAGCAGGGAACCACGACCGAAAGTAAAGCTTTCATAAAACCTCCGTAAAACGGTTCTATTATATTACACGCCTCAGTGAGTAACAAACCTCATCTTCGCCTGCGGATCATCAGCAGGATGGAGAGAATCAGACAGGAAATGCTGATGGTGAGACCGGTTTTCAGTCCCTGCGGAATAAATACGAATTCCAGATGATGCGTTCCTTCCGCTAATGGCAATCCGATAAAAGAAGTATTGACCATCTGATAATCCGTTTTCACGCCATCCACATAGACCTGCCACCCTCTGTTGAAAGGAATGGTGGTTGCGAGGATCTCATTCTTCTTCGTGATCGTGATATCTCCGGAAGCTGTAAAGGAATCCGCCCTGGCAGAAGTGATCCGGTCTGCTTTCTGAACATTCTGATAAATCTGTTCCAGGTCTCTGTCGCTGATCCAGTAGATATTGCATGGAACCGGTTCATTTTCAAAGGCAGCATTTCTGCAGTAGATTCCGATTGAATCAGCTTTTTCTGTCACATGCACAGCATAGAAACCGTATTCCTGAAACTCCTGGTACAGAATCTGCGCTCCATCCTTGCAGAGCTCAACGGAGCCCTTGCTGTCAGGCTTTGTCTGGCTGTAATCAAAGAATAAAGTTCCTGGTTCCGTGATTTCATAGTCAATGGCTTCATTGTTCACATCTGTGCCGATTTTCCGGAAGACAGGATTTTCTTGATAATGATTTCCGGAATGCCCGGTCAGAATTCCCGTCAGAATCTGGAAATCCTGAACCGACTTATCCTGACTGTCAGAATCTGCTTCACTCCAGGTATCAGCGCTTGCATAGCCAAGACCGATATCCAGCTCATTTTCGTAAACAGTACCCGGTGTACCCGGTTCGTACCAGTTCTGGTCATACTCCATGATTTTCCGATATCCGAATGGGACAAACGAATCGCTTCGCCAGGTAACGAGGTATTTTGTTCCGAACATCGAATACGACAGGAACTTGGAAGGACAATACGGAATGAACCAGGTGCCGGTGATCCTGCGGTCATAGTAGTTATCATTCGCCCGGTTGTAAACGCCATTATAGAACGACACGGACCTGAAATTCTTTGCCATCGGCACCAGATAGTTTTCAGCCGCCGGATCATCCGTGACGATCCGATAGAAGCCGTCATCCTGTCTCTGAATCCCGTCATAGACTTCCGTATCTGCAATTGCGTTTTCATACTGTTCCGCAGCTTCGCCACGTTTCACCGTCAGAGAAGTGCCGTTAACCAGACGGCAGGCACAGACCAGAAGACATTCAGCAAGAATAACGAGAAGATATCCCTTCTTCCCTTTTTTCTGATTCAGGGCCCGGGTATATCCGAGCACCAGCAGGATCTGGCATGGAACAATCCACAGGATCCCTTTCTGATTCATCGCTGAAGCAGTTTTCCCGAACAATCCAATCGCAGAAAAGCAGAGCAGAAGCAAGATCACCCCGGCACAGGACTTCTTCAGCAGAACAGGATCGAGCTGCTCTTCCTGATCGAGGAGTTCGGCAGAAAGGATCACCTGGAAAACGATGAAGAAGAAGCACCAGCGAACGGTGATATTTCCATTCAGCAGGATATAGAAATCCGGAATCAATGCGAAGACGCACAGAATGCCCAGCATCTGAAGCAATGCTTTCTTACCGGGGAAAGAGATTTTCCTGACCTGAGGCAGCAGCAATGGATAAAGCATGAAGCTGTAGATATAGAGGGCATAAGAATGCATGCTCTTCTCATCGAATGGAGTCGAGAACAGGTTATAGTCATAGTCATTTCCGACTGGCGAGAAAAGTGCTGTCAGCAGCCGGAACAGACCATGGCGATTGACCAGCAGGTTGGAGGGATCTTTCAGCAGTTTCGGAATATTGGAAGAAACACGTCCTGCCGAAAGCAGTTCATAAGCTTCCGGAATCAGAATGAACGCTCCGAGCCCGATTCCGAGCAGATACAGGAGAAATGGCTCTTTCAGATCTTTCAGCAGTGCTCTGAAGGTCAGTTTTCCCTGCCTCATCCGGAAACGGGTAGCCAGATAAAACAGAATCAGCCAGGAGGCCATGTAGAAAAAGTAGATATCAAGAAGAAGGATCAGAAAGATCATAAGCGGAAACAGCCACTTCTTCCTTCCTTCCATCAGGCACTCCATGCTGTAAAGGAGAATGGTCAGATAAACCCAGGCTTCCTGGTAATTATAGAAATGCATCCAGTACATCATCCAGCCGGAAAATGCCATGATCAGCGATCCCGTGATCCGGGCTTTTTCGCTTCTGACGATCCGGCTCAGCCAGAAATAGCTGAATAAACCAGTCAGGAGAACTGCAATGCACATCAGAAAATAGAAAACATGAAACAGATCGGTGATCTGCGGCAATGCCAGAATGACCAGCAGTCCCGGGGAACCGAGAAACGTAAACAGATGAATCGCATTGGAAACCCCGAATCCGCTTGTCCAGTCCCAGAACCCGAGCGAACCGGAACGGATGGCACGATAAAAATGCATCACCATCGGGATGACTTCTTCTGTTTCATCTCCCTGAAAATAAAAGCGGGCACCCGGAATCAGCTTCAGCCCCGCAAACTGGACCACCAGTACGACGGCAAGCGTTGCAAGGACCTTTTTCCACCCGTTACCAGACTTCTGCATCGCTCTGATTATAGGTGAAAGGCAGCAGAAAGGATTCTTAAAGTTTCATTAACCTTCAGAATAATCGGATCTCATAGATTGTCTTTCTTGAAATGCCGGAAGAGCCATGCAAAGAACATCAGATTATGTTCATTGACCATGGAGAAATAGCGGTTCTTCATCCCGCCGAGGCTCTTCAGATACGGATTATGATGCCAGTCCGGGAAGGAAGTATTCAGAAGATCCCAGCCCATGCGGATCGTTCTTTCCCGATCCTTTTTATCCACAATCTTTGAACTTCTCAGGAAACTGTTTCCTAAGAAGAACTTGATATGGATGTATTCCAGGGCATCCCGGTATTCTTCATAGAAGCCATGATCCCGGTAGTACTTCTGAATGATCTGAAAAACCTCGATCATATTCTTGACCTGATCATTGTTCGTATGCGTGATGCTCTTCTCCTGCTGCACATAATGTACATAAGGCTGATCGACAAAGCCGATCTTTGAAAGTCTGCAGGTCAGACAGTATAAAAAGCATGCATCCTCATAGCGATCCCCTTTCGGAAAAGAGATATCTAAAGAACGGATGAAGGAAGTCCGGTAGAGCTTATTCCAGAGTACCGCAAAAAGCTGAACCATCATGTCTGGTCCAGTTTCGTAAGGGCCTTCTTTCTGAAGCTTCTGCCCTTTCGAGTTTTCCCACCAGAAGTCAGAAATCACCAGTTCGAGATTCTCTGAAACTGCTTTGCGGTAAAGATCTTCAAACATGGAAGACTCAGCATAGTCATCGCTGTCCAGAAAGCCGAAATACTCTCCGGTCACTTTGGAAAGACCGAAGTTCCTCGCTTCGGCAATTCCTTCATTCTGTTTGCTGTAAACCTTCAGGTTCAGATCAGGATAGCTCTTCTGATAGTTCTGAAGTACAGATAATGTGCTGTCTTCAGAGCCGTCATTGATCGCAATGATTTCCAGATCCTTTAAAGTCTGATTGCGCAGACTGTCTAATGTTCTCTCTACCGTCTTCTCGCAGTTGTAGCAAGGCACGATCACCGATACCGCAGTCATGCCTTGCGGGCCTCCTGAACCCGGTTCAGAAGAACCGCGACAATCAGTGCAAGGAAGACCGTCGTGATGAACTGATCGAGCATATGCCCGGAAAGATATGAAGAGCCAAGTCCTGCCCCAAGCGAAACAATCAGCATCATATTTTCCAGATTGAGGAGTTTTTTCCAGTACCGGATAAACATCACCAGTCCACACAGACAGATCAAGATCCACGGAACAACACAGAGAAGTTCTCCGGCATATCCGAGCGTATAGATCTGCATGACAAAGTCACGTTCCAGAACGATGGAACCATTCATGAAGGTGCTGTAACCCATGCCTAATACTTTTTCAAGAGAAGAGAGATTCTGGTATTTGTAATTGAAGAAGATCGTTTCGATCTGTCTTCCGTTGACCCGGTCGAATACCGGCATCATGCATACATCAAACCAGAACTTGGGATCATGCTGGTAGCTGTAGTACTCCGTATAGTACATGGACGGAACCGACTGGATATATTTGGCATTGATTCCGTAGGTTTCAAAAGCATAGACATAGAAGTTGATGTATTCTTCGGAACCAGGAACAAGGTCTTCTGCATTCTTCAGCTCATCTGCGGCAAACTGGATGGCGCCGTTATGAAGCAGTGCCGTATCATTCTTTGCATCAACTCTCTGGTTCTGAACTGCCGGGGTCCAGTTGAGCATTGCCCCGAATACTGCAGCAATCACAATAGAAGAAATCAGAATATTCTTTTCTGATGTTCTCTTCTTCAGAATCTTTGCATCGAAGAAATAGAAAACCGAAAAGATGAGCGGCATCATGACTGCCCCGTAGGTGGCAACTCTGGTTGCCAGCATCTGCATGGCCATGCTCTGGATCACAATCAGGAACAGAATCTTCTTCCGCTCTTTCTTTGTCTCTGCAGAAGCGAAAAAATAGTACATCAGCGGAAGAATCATGAAGAGCAGGATGCCAATCGTATTGCCTTCATTGAAAAAGAACTTCGAAGCGAGGGTCCGCGGATGATACCAGCTGTAGATGCCGCTGAACCAGCTGAACACATTGCCTACGGTCTTTCCGTAATAGGTGCTGTCTGCAAAGACATACAGATCGCCGATCAGGATCGGAATACTGATGATGCCGCTCAGAAAAAGCACCATGGAGCGCAGTTCTTTCGCGTCAAAGTGTTCATGATAGATGAAATATACGGCGGCATACGGCAGCACTAAGGTCAGAACATAGGTCAGTTCCTGCCACCTGTCAAATCGGAAGTTCTCCGTCAGATCCAGGCGCGGATACAGGGCTTCTGCCTGACGGCAGTGCAGATAGAAATAGGCAAGAAAGGCAATGCCGTAGATCAGGGCAAGCACGAAGGTGCGCTTCTTGTGTTTCTCCCGCAGCCAGAACGACCAGATTGTCAATGCCGGAATGATCAGAAAGCGAATGATCGTTGCCGGACGCGGCAGCCCATAGGAATCAAGAAAATCATATGCCAGATAATCAAGATCGATGATCGGCTGGATCACGATCAGGATCAGAATCAGGCGATGAAGCAGTTTTTCCGTGAATATTCTGCGCATATCAGAGCACCTTCATGAACTGCCTGAGAATCTCTTCATTCGGGTAATGATAGGATTTCAGCTGTTCTTTCATTTTCTTCAGCCGTTCAGGATCACGCAATGCCTCTTCCAGGCCGTGATTCAGTCCTTCCTGGCTGTTTTTGACGATCCATCCCTGTTCTGGTTTCACGATCTGCTCATGACAGCCCGAAACATCCGTGGTAAGCACTGGCGTACCGACGATCAGACTTTCGCTGATCACTGTTGCAAAGCCTTCATAGAGACTCGGCAGCACAAAGAGATCTGCCTTTGCCATATCACCATATGGATTTGCCTGATAGCCGAGGAAGACAACATGATGCATGTCACGTTCTTTCACCAGAGTGCGAAGCTTCTCCTCTTCTTCCCCTCCTCCGATCAGATAAAGCGTATGATGAAGCCCCTTGCGGTAGGCAAGGTCACTTGCAATCAGAAGACGGTCCACGGACTTCTGAGGGTGAAAGCGGACGACAGAGATCAGATTCGGACCATCAGTTCCCGAAATCTCTTCGCCATGGCTTTCGGAAAGACACTTTGCAATCCGGTCTGTATCCATGAGGTTATGAATCGTGATGCCGTTGGATACATGAAACACGGTCTCATACGCTATCAGAGCCTTCTCGGAGTCAGCAATATTCAGATCGATATGCTTCAGCGCTCTCTGAACAAGCGGCATATGATTTCTGGAATAATTGCAGACGCTGTAATCCGTCAGAACCCAGTTGATCTTCCGCTTCGAATCTCCGCAAGCCGTGAAAATCGTGCAGAAGCCTTCTTTAGCTGCGACTTCGACGTCGTATTGCTTATGCAGCATCCGTTTGCGTTCTTCCCGGATCTTGTTCCAGATGAGACCCGTCTTCATATAGAACAGAAGACGGAGCTTGGCAGCAGTATCCGGCCAGTCCCTGGAAGAGACAAGCTGATCGAGGGATTCATCCACCGGACGGAAAAAAGAAGTTCCCTCGATGATATGGACATTGGAAGGAACTTCCTCCAGCAGCATCCCTCTTCGATGCAGCACAAGCAGGTCAATGTCATACTGATCTGCCGGCAATGCCGCCATCAGCGTATTCAGCACCCGGGCAACCCCGCCCATGCGCATTTCGTCATTTACAAACAGAATAGATTTCTTATCGGTCATACAGTCGCAATACCATTTTATAGTTTCCCTCAGCGAGGAAATTGTAGATGATCTTCTTCCGGAATCCGGCTTTCTTCACATAGGGATCTTTCATGAAGTCCGGATACTCCTGTTTCAGGATCTCCATATTCTTCTTCAGATACGGGATTCGCTTCTCTTTGTCTTCCGCATCCTTGATTTTCAGGGTAATCGCATCCAGACCATGAATCACATACAGATGATTCAGCTGCTCCAGCACTTCAGGATCATTGCCATGGGCAATGACATATCCCTTATTGCGATCAATCGCATCATAGATGTCGAAAATCCGGTCATCAATGCTGGTATGGCGGATGCTCCCGCTCCTCTGGCGATAGAAATAAAGCGGCTTATTCACCTTGGACACCAGGGATGCACTGTATAAGAGCGAAGGAACCGTAGCAAGGTCTTCATATAATTTGCCTTTGGGAAACTGCAGATCCTGAAACAAGGACGTCCGGTACAGCTTATTGCATGCACTGTTATTGATCAGAACGAGCTCCGGCCAGTTGATCGCATTGGTATGGCTGAACGTGCCGCCGGAAGAGAACTCCGTCTTTCCGTCTTCATAGTGATATTCCATATCGCAGACCGCAATATCCGCAGTCAGGCTCTGAACCATCAGCAGCAGATCTTCTGCATATGTCGGAGCAATCGTATCATCCCCGTCAACAAAGCAGACAAATTCTCCTTCTGCCTTCGTCAGCCCGTAATTTCTCGCATCAGACAAGCCGCCGTTTTCCTGATCCAGAATCGTGATCCGGGAATCCTCAGAGGCATATTTTTCCAGAATCTCCCGGGAATGATCCGTGCTGCCGTCATTGACCGCAAGAATCTGAAGATTCCGGTAAGTCTGGGCAAGCACACTCTTCATGCATGCGCCGATATATTCCTGGATGTTATAGACCGGTATGATTACCGTGATCAAAGTCTTTTCTTCCATATCCGGATAATAGTATATCAAAAATGAGTTTTTTCCTACGGACGATTCACGTCATGAATTCACCATTCTGCGCACTCTGCGGTAGACAGGAGCACAGGAATCCCGGAACCAGCACAGCGCGGAATAGACCCGTACGATCGTTCCGGCATTTCCGGTTTTCACGGTTCTCTGGAATAACGCCGAATATCTGTTGATCGGATGCGCCATGCAGATTCTGCTGAATGCTGGTTCAGACAGAATATGCTTTCTGATTTCCTCCTTCTTTTCCGCCGCCGATAAAGGACACTTCGGAGAAAACAGATTGATGGTATAGACTTCATATTCCCGGATCATATAGTCCGCAAGTACCTGTTCCGGAACATCGGTGAACTGATGCAGCATTTCTTCCAGGGCAATTTCCTTGCGCTTCAGATTTCCATAGCCATCCTGAAGATACCTGGTGACCATGGTTTCCCGGGATCGTTTCTCATACCGATAGAACAGGCGGCTGCAGCTGATCACCGAACCCGCCCGCGGAAATACATGGCAGTTGAAGATGAAATCCTGACCGGTTGTCTTCATGGCGGGAAAATCATGATAGCCGCGGATCAGAGATGCCTTCCAGCACTTATTCCAGAGCAGGTTGAATCCCCCCTGTTCCAGCAGAAAGACTGCTGCTTCTTTCGCATCAGAAAAAGTGCGATCCGGCATCTGCTTTTTCACGCTGTAATGTTCTTCCGTGAAGACACTCGTGAAGCCGTAAATCAGAATATCCGGCAGGTCCTTCAGAAATCCTGCAATCTGATCAACCGCATGCGGCTCCAGTTCATCATCTGCATCAACGAACAGGATATAATCCCCGGTCGTATTCTGAACTGCAGTATCTCTGGAAAAGGAGTTGCCCATATTATTCTGGTGAATCACATGAAGCCGGGGATCCTTCCTGGCATACTGATCCAGAACTGCTCCGCTCTGATCCGAAGACCCATCGTCTACGGCAACGACCTCGAGTTCTGCCTGGTTGGTAAGTAAGATACTGTCAAGACAAGAACGGATCGTATCCTCACAGTTATAGACCGGAATGACCACGCTGAATTTCAGATCGCTCATTTCAGCAGCCCCGCATATTCCTGTTTCAGTTCCCGGAACCTCTTCTTCACGACCTCAAACAGCTTCTGAACATGATCGCGGTCATAGGAGCCATTCTTCAGATTATTTCCCTCAAAGAGGTCCTTGCGGACATCGTAGATCTCAGTGATATTCTGCTCGTTCAGCTCTTCTTTCAGATAAGCCTTGACGACGATCTTCCAGGAATCGTCGTAGCAGCCGAAATACAGCTGCTTCAGATCCATGTCAGGAGATCCTCTGCCCGGGTATTCGGAAAGGATGCACGGTCTTCCTTCGGCAGTAAACAGATTCTTTCCCTGCCAGCTTTCATCCGGCTTCATGCCAAGACTCTCAATCAAGGTATACGGGATGTCCCGTTCCGCATGAAAAGCAGAATCTGCAGTCGGAACCGTCTGACCAGGCTCATGCCAGATCAGCGGAATATGAAAATTCTCGCGGTACAGATTGCCGATCGAATCCTTGCGGAAATGATTGTAGGAATAATAGTAGCCATGGTCCGCCGTGACGATCAGAACAGTATTCTCGAGAATCCCGCGCTTCTTCAGTTCTTCCGTGAACAGCCGGATCTTCTCATCTACATGATGGATGCCGACATCATACATGATATTGCCATGATAGCGGTCATCGAGAGAATCCACATACTGCTTCATATACGCAAATTCTCTGTTCAGCAGCTCCCGGTCTTCCGTGAAGGAGAACGGAACCGGATTCATATGAATATCATCGATGTGGATATAGGCATAGAAAGGCTTTTCATGCGTATACTTCGTATCATACCAATCGAGGAAATGATCATACATATCCTTCGCGCATGGGCCGGTCTTGATCTTGCGGTAATTGATGTCTTTCTTCAGAACATTGTTCAGAACATAATCCGTGTAGATGGATAGTTCCAGCACCGGCATGCCGACCGCATCCTTGAAGCGCGGCATATTCATCGTATGCGCTGCCATCAGCCTGCCAGTCATCTTCAGTGCCGTCCCGGCCTGCCGGAAAGCATTGGGCACCATGCCGCCGATATATTTCCGGTTGCCGCGAATCTGAAGTCTGCGCATGCGGTCGATCGTATCGGCATATCTGTCAATCATCTCATTGATCAGATTGCGCATCTTTTCAGACTCTACCCAGTTCCCGCCGAATTCCAGTGCGAACAGCCGGTGTTCTTCACCATCCTTCAGCATGCCATCAATATAGGTATCCGGATCTGATTCAAATGATCTCTGTTCTTCCAGAATTCCGTTCAGCTTTGCCTGCGCATCTTCCTCGGAAAGATCCGGACGCACAATGAACTTCGTTGCATATCCGTGATTCAGATAGTCGTTCAGGAACCATTCATAGCCCTCGAAATAGTGATTCATGAGGTCTTTCATGATCTGATACTTCTCTTCCGGAAGTTCATGGTTCAGATACAGTTCCCGATAGAAACGGATTCTGCCGTAATAGAGATTCCGGTATGACGGAGCCGCATTGACCGCCGGATGATCCAGACCGCGGAAAAAGGAAATATAATCCGAAAAGCAGCCGATGATCGAATACGTATCATAGCCATGGTCCTGGAACGTCTCCAGAACGGTCTTCGGCGCAAACTGAAGATTCTCGATGAAGCTGTTATGATCCAGCACGCGGTACCCTGCCATGAGTTCCATCATGGCAGCTTCCGTATATGGACCTGAAGAAAATACATTGCTGAAGCTATGGGAACACTTGGAAAGAGAATCCAGGAAGGGACTGCATGTCGGCTTATAGTCTTTCGGCCCCAGGTAATCCGCATTGCATGCGTCAATCACCAGGAACATCACATTTTTCTGATTCATTCTGCTGCCTCTCGCATCTGATTTGACGGCCTTAAGTATAACAGAGTTCTCTGATTCTTTCATTGCACGCTGCAGCTCCAGCTGTCGCACCCGTCTTTCCAGAAAGAGTGCTGGTCATAGCTGATCGGAATCGGGTTGATCCAGCTGAAATCATCTGCCGCAAAGGTCAGACACATCGTCCCGGTCCCATAGCCGGAGGTTCCGTCGATTGTGATATCGTCTTCTGAGAAAGAGATCGTATGTCCGTTCAGTTCATAGTCAAATGGTTCCGTTCCTTCTGAAAGCACTTTGCCATCCTGAATTACCGCATAGCAGTCGGATGAGAAATCCGTATTCAGGCCAAGCTTTTCCAGATAAGATAACGCAAGCAGGTCCGTGAGTCCGTTTCCTTCTTTCCGGTAGCGGAGCAGAACAGTGCTCGGATAGACCCTTGAATCGGAAATCAGGGTATAGACATTGAGATTCGTCGTATTCATCAGAGACTCTGCCGTGGAACGCACAGCACCCTCCGCGACGGACCGGAACAGTTCATCATCCTGATGATTCGTCACCAGCTGATTCTCCACCAGGTATTTTCCGAGATCCGAAGTAACGATTTCTGCTCCCCAGGCATTGTTATGCCAGGTATCTCCATCCATATCGAGATACCAGTCAATTTCCTGATCTGCTGCTTTGCGGACATAGTCAATATAGTCTGCCCCTTTTTCTTCCAGATAAGCCCAGATGGAACAGAGCTTATTGGAATCAGTCTGGCTCATGTCATATGGCGTCTTCAGAAAAATCAGATGAATCTCATTCTCCTTGCAGAGATCGATCAGCTTGTCAATCCACTGCTTTTCTTCCTCACTCAGCGCAATCGGATTATCCGGTTCCAGATACTGAACCGGAGTGTACTGAAATACCGTCGGCATCTGTCTCACATAGCCGAGGTCCCAGTGAATCCCTTCTACAGGTTCAGCATTCTGAAGAATGCTCTCAGGATCTGAAAAGTCCATGTCTTTCCAGTGATCATGATTCAGAATGAAGTCATACGTATAAGCAAGCTGCAGGTCACTGGATAAGGTATCCGTCGCATGCTTTCCTGCCTCGATTCTCGTCTCTCCGCTCATCATGTCAATTGCCTTATAGTACATGCCATCGGCATAGCACACCTGACTGCCGGGAAGGAGTGTGAATACATCAATCAGCACCACCGAAGGATGCTGGGTCTTCAGGGCTTCTTCCAGCAGATAGTAGCTTGTGGAGAACGGCTGACACGAAGAGCCGAGCACATAGCCATAGTATCCGGTTTCCTGATAGAGCACGGCCGGATTGAATGCATACTGCATATGAGAAGAGCCTAAGGCTAGCACATCAATGGAATCCGGATCGAGGTTGCGGAACAGATCCCCATCCGTATTGCGGCCAACCCGGAAATATGGAGTCAGACCATGCCAGGTCACGAGGAAAAGGGCTGCCGCAACAGCCGTCTTCAGAAGTATCTTCAAGCCTGTGATCACCTTCTGTTTCATATCCTTTTCCCCTGTCAGAATGTCACATAGATAAAATCTGATGCGTGGTATCCCGGTCCGTATACACCGAAGATCATCGCAATGACCATCAGCACGAAATAGATCATCCATCTGGTAACTAATTTCCGATCTGCCAGCCATTCCAGCATATCTCTGTGATTGCGCAGAAGATCTGTGACGATCACCATCGCTATCAGAATAAAGCCCCACACAAACTCATTCTGTGTGATGCCGAGTCCTTCTGCATTGACAGAAGAAAGGCTGGAAGCCGGAAGCTGAGCAAGATTGCGGAATACGGCAAGAGCTTCTGTTCCGGAAGAAGAACGGAAGAAGATCCATAACAGACTGACCAGACTGAAATTCACAAAAACCAGCAAGACTCTGACTGGGAATGGAACATTCTTTTTCTTTTTCAGGATCATGTCTTCAAGGACTGATAAGATTCCATGTCCCAGTCCCCAGATCAGAAACACCTTCGTATTGCCATGCCAGAGACCAGAAACGGCAAATACGATCAGGGTATTGAGGTACTTTCTGCCCTTTCCTTTCCGGTTTCCGCCCAGCGGAATATAGACATAATCCCGCAGCCAGGAAGAAAGGCTGATATGCCATCTGCGCCAGAATTCCCGGATATCTGCAGAAAGATACGGCGTAAAGAAGTTCCGTTCCATATGGAACCCCATCATTCTGGCAGTTCCGATGGCAATATTCGAGTAGCTGTCGAAATCTGCGTAGATATAGAACGCATAGAAGATCACGCCGATCAGCGTATACCATCCTGACAGTTCCGGATGATCCGCATTGTTCAGGTAGAAGGTCACCTGTCTGGATAATTCTGAAGAGATGACCAGTTTCTGAAATAATCCAAGTCCGGCAAGGATACAGCCGTTTTTCTGGTCCCGGTACTGGAATACCATGGGCTTATTCAGTTCTTCAAAGAAAGGCTCGGAACGGTTGATCGGTCCTGCCATGAAGACCGGAAAGAAGCAGAGATAATCAAATACTTCAAGAAGAGAAGCTTTTCGATTCTTTCCGTGATAGCGGTCAGCCAGATAGCTGATGGCTTTAAACGTATAGAACGAAATGCCTAGCGGCATGGCCAGCCAGAGACCGGTGAACGGATTGCTGTACTTATAGAAGCAGAGACCTAGGACCGGAACAAAGATGGAAAGAACCAGGAGAGGTTTCTTTTTCACATGAAGGCCGAAGAGCCAGGTCCATACGGTCAGGGTCAGCACATAGATCGCATCTGCCGTACGGAGCCCGAGCAGATACAGGAATACTGCATTGGCCAGGCAGACCGTGATCTTCTTCGAATGACCGGAAAACAGCCAGATGAAAATGCTTGAAGCCCCTGAGAGAAGGAGGTAAGGAATGGAGAGAACGCTCATTTCCACGGCCTCCGTTCATCGCCATTTACCAGCCATGCATGTTCTGCCAGCTTTGCCATCGGGGTATCGCTTCTGGAGTCTGAATAGAAGTTCTCTACCTTCTGATCCGGATAGACTTCATGGAAGCGTCTTACTTTTTCTGCTCCATGGCAGTTCAGACCGTCATACTTGCCGGTATGCATATCTACTTTTGAAGCCATGACATTCGAAATGCCGATCTTGGAGCAGAAAGACCGGATCAGGAATTCCGGAGAAGCAGAGATCACGAGATCATCTGGCTTCTGCTGGTCCAGATACCATTGCTTGACATGGTTCAGATGCGAAGACGTATATTCCTCGATGAACTGATCCATGTCCGGAATGAATACGAACATATGATAAAGATTCTGCTTGAAGGTCAATTTCGGCATCAGATGCAGCACAAATAAGAGACCGCAGATGGCGGTTCTTGGAATGCTGAGCAGAGTCTTGGGACGATGAACATAGGCATAGCCAACCATGCCGAAGGTTGAGTCTCCGCGATAGATCGTATCATCCCAGTCGTATACGTTCATAGCTGTTCATCCCTCAATTGGAAGCGAAGATATTCTCCGCAGTATATTCTTTCAGATAATAGAACCTCAGTTCCAGAGTTTCGTTCAGATAATAATATTCCTTGAAGAAGCGGTCATGCGTTTCGTCCCCTGCTAAGACATTCGGAGAATGAATGCTTTCATCCGGGTAGGCAATCAGCCAGGCTTCTCCTGCATCCGGATGAGTCTGATAATAAGCAATCTCCTGGTTCCGCTTGATGGTGATGTTATGGACCATATGATAAAGCTGATAATAGCTGAGACCCCGGATCACGCAGAGAACCACTAACACCCCAAGGGTCAGAATCTTTGCAGGTTTCAGGGAAAAAGAAATCGATTCAAATAACAGTTCTGTAAACAGGAACAGCAGATATACGGTATAGATCGAGCTGCGGCTGTCGAAGATCGGACTTGCCAGCATGACGAGATCTGCTCCTAATGCACAGAGCAGATAGAACAGTTCTTCCTGTTTCCGGAAAGAATCTGTTTCATAAAGAATTGGAACCAGAACCATGACTATCGTTTCAATCAGATACAGCCAGCCGAGGTTCAGAATCGGAGAAATTGCACATACTGCAGTCAGTACCGCCGCTTCTGCCGGCTTCTCTTTTCTGCGTGGGCTCATCGTAACAAAAATAATCAGAACAATGGAAAGAATGACCATGAGCCAGCGGTTGTCGGTATAGGTATGTTCGAGAAACAGCAGGAAGTTTGTCACAACCTTCTCGGTAACGCTTAAGGAATTGAAGGCAGCATTATCTCCGGTGAGACGGGCATGAGCCCCTGGCGAAAACAGGATGATGCAAGCTCCGATTCCAGCTGCCAGCAGATACCACAGCATCTGCTTCACCTTCTTCTGATCTTTCCTGATCCAGTGCAGATCGATCAGAATCAACAGATCTGCCCCGACCATCAAGGCGGCAGCGTTTTCCATATACAGCGGCACGCAGCAATTCAGCAGAATGCACCAGAAGAAATGGCTCTTCCCTTTCAGGATCCACTGTTTCATGAAGACCATGTCTAAAAGAAACAGAAACAGCGGGATCACATAGGTGGTTCCCATCATCCAGGTATAGGTCTGCATGCGCAGCCGGTAAGGAACAGAGAACACCAGCAGCACCAGCATCAGTGCAGAAGCGATCGAATGACGCTTCGTCTTTCCTTCTGCCAGGCTCAGAATCAGGCAGAAAATGCCCGTGAATAAGCATGGATTCAGAATGTTCCACAGATTCTTATGCGGGGTGATGAGATATCCGTATAATTCGCTGAGGAATCTGCCGGACCAGCTGAAATACATCTCTGCTGCCCGCACAAACGGATTATGGTATCTGCCGCCGACCGCATAGACCCAGTCATCTCCTGCGGCAGGAGTCCATCTGGAGATCAGGGCAAAGGCAAGAAAAAAGATCAGGACAATTGCCCATGGTATCATCCGTTCAGCTGTCAGAGCATGCTTTTTCATGGCTTCAGATCAGTTCCCTTCTTCTGAACATTTTACAACAATCGTTCCGTCGATCATCCGGATACTGCCATCATCCGGATAGGAAGGCATTGTCTGCACTTCTTTCCGGTCGGAGAATGCTTCTTCAGGAACGGTTTCCGGATCAAATCCGCACCATAGTTTCATCATATAGTTCCAGGCATAGTCCCGAATCATGACTTCGTCATATGGGGTAGTGATCACTTCCCGGAATTCCGGGTAGTCTGAGATCGTCCCATCGCTGACTTCCTTCAGAGAGCCGATCCAGCAGACCGGAGTATCGTCCGTATATCCTTGTACGCTCCGGATTCTTGTAATCAGGCTGTTATAGTAGCTGACTGCCTGACTCTGCTGAACTTCCGTCTTCAGATAGACGACGTTGTCATAGCGCACATACATGAAAGAAATCAGTGCAAGCAGAACCACGGATGCTTTCCGGATCAGTGAGCCTGAAACTCGTTCCATCAGCGTCATTGCCAGCACAAAGACCATGATATCTGCATACATCATCAGAGAATGCACATATGCAGCATCCGTCAGCAGAAACATCAGCTTGACCGCAGGCGGGAAAACCAGAAGAAACAGGAATACTTCCAGGTATAAGGAACGATTCTTGGTATTTCTGAGTTCTCTGCCGAGCATCAGCACAATCAGAATCAGCAGGACTTCATAAAGAATGCGGATATTGCCAGGATACATATTCGTGCTAGCCATTGCTGAAGGAAGAATGAATTCCTGGTAAACCTGCAGAATCCGCGTCAGAACCAGGCTGAAGCCCACAGAGCCGGATAGCTGGTCCAGCCCAGCATGAGCAGACATCGTCATATGAGCAGCTTTCAGAAACAGAACTGTGATTCCTGCATACAGAATCGCAGAAATCAGAAGATTGCCAAGCAGAATTCCTGCTTTTTTCCAGAATGCCCTGGAATTCAGATTATCCTGCAGACAATGTTTCAGAAGCAGAATCAGAAGAAAAGAAATGGCGAGGCCTTCTTCAGCCTGATAGATGCCGATCGTGCAGCAGAGCAGAACATCTGCTGCAAACATCTGTCTCAAGTTCTCAGCCCTGAACAGCATCACGCTGGAAAGCAGAGCCAGAAACGCTGCCAGCGCGTAATAAGCAGAAGTGAACAGATAGCCTAAGGTTCCGGTCACCGAAGGAATCGCGATCATGACCGCAGCCAGGCAGATGATGCTCCATCGGTTTTTCAGATCCAGAGCCCGGATGATCACTGTTCCGGACAGTCCTGTGAAGACCATGGTCCAGAACACATGCAGCAGAGGAAGACTGTAATTATTACGGAAGATCAGTCCGTAAAGCTTGCCGATGATCCCGAGCATCCATCTTCCGACATCGATCAGGGAACCGATGCTGAAGAGAAGCCAGGAATCGTCTCCGAACGAATACTTATTGAACATCATCATGCCATGGGCAAGAATGCCGAAGCAGAACACCGAAACGAAGAACAGGCGGACCCTATGATCTGACGAAAGTTCCTTCAAGAATGTTTTCCATTTTTCTATTCTGATCATCATCCACCATTATACCCGAAGAGCGTTCCTTGGAAAGTTCCCGGTAAGAGTACGAAAAAAGCGCTGATGATTGTACAATACTCCTGTCTGAAATGAGGTATCTATGAAGCGTTCTGACCGTAAAGCATGGATCAAGCTGTTTCTGTTCATCTCTCTGATATTTGCCGTAATGATTATTCCGTATCTCGTGACCGGGACTGCTTTTATTCTGGGCTGGGATATGCGGACCATCTATTCCAGCAATTTCGAGAACCTCAGAACAATGCTTGCGCAGTGGAAGAATACCGGAACGCTTCCCTACTGGTCCTGGGTCAACTTTCTCGGAAATGATTTCTATTCGAGCAAATTATTCTATTTCAATGATTTCTGGGAATATTTCTTTGCATTCACGAATCTGAAGTATACGGATGCGATCATCTGGATGACTTATCTCAGGTTTCTGACGGCCGGCTTCTCGTTCTATGCCTATGCAAGATATAACCGGTATTCGGAACATACCTCGATCATAGGTTCCCTGCTGTTCACTTTCAGCGCTTATCTTCTGCAGATCATGCGGGATCCGTTCTTTGCCAGCTTCATCTCGTTTCTCCCGCTCTATTTCCTGTCTGTTGACCGCTATATTGCCGAGAAGAAACATGGCTTCTTCATCTTCATGGTCTTCTTCATGTTCTTCAACAGCTATTACCTGTTCTATATGACTTCTCTGTTCACGATCCTGTATTTCATCTGGAGATGGAGAAAGCAGTATCAGAGTATGAAAGGCTTATGGAAGAATGCCTTCCGGCTGATCGGATATTACGTCATAGGGTTCCTGTTAAGCGGAGTCATTGTTGTTCCGGAAGTGCTGAATGTATTAGCCAACAGCCGCGTCGGCACCAGAAGTTCAACTCTGATCTATGAAACCATCGTTCCGTATCTCGATTATCTTTCCGGATTATTCACGCCGGTATCCATGCTTGCCTACCGGGGCACTGAAATTTCTGATCTGTATCTCTATGACACTCCGAACCATCAGCTCATGGCCATGTATGTCTGGGCTGGTGCAGCAGCTGCCCTGTTAGTACCTCAGCTGTTTGCCGAGAAGAAAGAAAGAGAATTCCATCTCGGTGTTCTGATCCTGATCACTCTGTTCTCCATCGTTCCGATTCTGAACTCGGTCATGCATGGCTTCAGCGAGCCTTCGTTCCGCTGGATGGCCAATGTCACGTTCCTGTTAGTTGCTGAGATTCTCCCCTTCCTGGAACATCCGGAACTGATTCACCAGAAGCTTCTGAAGCAGACTGCTGTGAACATCTCCATTCTGCTCGCAGCTACGCCGATTCTCTTTGCGCTGATCTGCAAAGTTTCTGTTTCTTCCATCCTGAGTGATTATGCATTGGTGATCTGCTATATCCCGTTCGTGATTCTGGTCTGCTATGCAATCGGAAAGAACAGAAAGGCAATGTGCACCGCAGTGGTCATTGCAGAGCTCTGCTATGTTGCAACGTTTACGTATTTCGGCAATCCTACCCAGAGTGCTCTGAAGAAAGAAGATGCGGACCGGGTAGCGAGATCCATGGGAAACAAGGACTATTACAACGAATGGTCGCTGACATTGGACCCTGCCAATGCCAGCTCGTTCTATCGGACTTATGTGGATCCAGTCGGTGTTTACTGGAGCCAGGGAACGAATTACAACCTGGATGCGGATATCAAAGGATTATTAGCCTATGACTCCACCTATCTTGCAAGCACGAATGATCTGATCAAGCTGGATCCAGACCGGGTCATTGATTATCTGCCATGGACATTTGATATACAGAATCCAGATATCATGACCCTGGTATCCACCAAGTATGCGGTGGTCGCTCCAGGTACTGCCTGCCCGTTCAATCATGGTGAGCTGATCGGTCACTATGCAGATTATGACCTGTATCTGAATCTTGACTACATCAATCTTGGAAAGACTTTTACCGGCATCATGACGTATGACGACTATGAGGTCTCGATGTCTTCAGAGATCACCGAGAAAGTGATCTGCCATGCTGAGGACTATGAAGAAATCTCTGCCCTGATCGGGAATGAAGAAGTGCAGTGCAGCGATGCAAGTGCCGAAGGAAACCAGGCATTTGCGACGCTGACGGCTTCAGAGGACGGCTTTGCCGTTCTGTCCGTTCCTTACGATCAGGGATGGACGGTCACCGTCAATGGAGAACAGGTGAAGACCTATGAAGTCAATGGCGGCATGACTGGCATCGCCGTGAAAAAAGGAGAAAACAATATTGTCTTCTCCTTTGCGCCGCATGGTCTGAAGGAAGGCAAGCTGCTGAGCATTGCCGGAGCTGTTCTTGTGGTTCTTCTGATCTTCCTCGATCATCGGAAGAAGCATTAACTGGCTGATTTCGCGTAATAGAGTCCGTCCGAATTATCCTGAAGCGCTAATCCGCAGGACATCATGATCTGATCGAATTCGTCGGTCAAAGCTCCATTCTGGCCGGCAGGCATGTAGGCGGCATCCGGAATCTGGTCCGGGAATTCTTCATAGTACTGTCTCAGCATCGTCAGGAATTCCTCTTTCTCTGGTTTCATCCAGGTGGAATAAACCCCATATCTGCTGTTCTGAAGGCTGAGATACATCCATGACTGATCCGTAAAGAACAATACTTTCTTTCCATCATCCAGGTTCAGTTCCCGGATTCTGGAGAGCTGATGATCATATTCTGTTTTCTTCTCACTCGTTGTAAGAATTCCTTTTACCGGTCCTTCAGTGATTTCTGCATTCAGTTCGGACGGAGCCGAATCCCGGAAGATCACGGTCAGCTTATCCCGGACTTCAAAGCAGATCAGCAATACTGATAAGCATGCAGCAAGATACTTCGGATTAATTCTCAGATGCATGGAAGTATGCGACATGTATCCGGAAATCAGCAGGATGGAAGCAATTGCACAAACCGTGCTGGCATGATTGGAAGCTCCGATGATCGTATCAGAAGAAAGATTGATCATCACGATATACAGCACACCGGAGATCCAGAGCTTTTTCAGCATCTCATCAGCATGAGCATCGATCAGAATGACATAGAAGCCGATGGGAGCCAAAGCAATCATCGAATAATCCCCATCCGCTTCAGCCCCATAGCCGATCATCAGAAGAAGTGTGAAGACGATATTCAGCAGGAGCCAGACAGAACGTCTGCGCCGGCTTGCATGCCTGCGGTCTTTCAGAACCACCAGGAACAGAATGAAATACAGCGGCAGCACGACGGTGGAAATCCTGGAGCCGAGCCACAGAGTCTTGCAGAGAGCAAGCATATTGATGATCGGCCCGAGGCCGGTATACGTATGCGTGGAATCAGACTGAAGCGGCAGCAGCATATATTTAATCAGTTCGCTGACGCTTCCTCCCTGAAGAAAATAGACAACATAGATTACAGCCAGAAGCACTGCACCTGCCGTGAATGGCAGCCACGCTTTTCTGCCGTAAGCATGTTTTTCAGAATGCCGGATCAGACTGATCAGAAGAATCAGAGTTCCGAAAAAATACAGGAATGCAAGATAAGGCGTGCAGAGCACGGAGGCAGCATAGAAAATGCCGGCCAGGAAACAGGAAAGCCAGAGATGCTTTCCAGGCTCCAGCAGAAGCAGTGAATAGACGATCACGCACATCAGGCCGAGGGTATTGTAGTTCGGAACCATAGACTGGCCGAACGTGAACAGAAAGAAGATTGAAGCTGCGGCTATGCTTGCCGGTCCGTATTTTCTGGTCTTCAGATAGAGGAAGACCGCGATGCAGCAATTGAGAATGACATACAAGATCCGGGAAGCCAGAACAATTCCTTCCATGCCCCCATTGAATTTCACAATCAGGGAAAAGAACGGCAGCATCAGGATGGCTGAGAACTGAGAGTTGTTCCATTCCTGAAAGACCGGGAGATCGCCTTGCCAGAAGCGATGAGCCAGAGAGATAACGAAGGTTTCATCTCTGGCCGGAAATCCGTAATGTGCTTTCCAGAGATTCAATAACAGAATCGCAAGAATTGCAGCAACTGCAGCAATATCCTGTGTTCTGATATGGTCCTGTCTCATCTGCTACTCCCCCTTCTCATAAATCGTGCCTGCAGAAGTCTGTTCCGGATTCAATCCATAGGCCGAAAGGAACTCCGAGAATCCTTCCAGGTCTGCTTCACTCTGATACGGCACCAGAACATAATCCGGAATACGGTCCGGAGTCTTCTCATAATAGCGGCTGAGCTGCTGAAGGTCACTTTCACCAGTGCTCTTAAGCCAGATCGTATGCGAAGCAACATGCTGGCCTGGCTGCAGTTCCAGATACAGCCACCGGTTCAGAGAATAGATCAGCACATTCTGATGCCCTTCGATGGACTGATCCCATATGCTCTGAAGATCTTCATAGCTCTGCACATTTTCTTCTGTGGAGCAGATTCCCCTCATCGGACCCTCTTCTTCAGAAACTGCATGAAGATTCAGCGGAGCATCATCGACATAGCAGTACGTGAGTTTATGAACCACATCCATTCCTATCATGAGTATTCCGCAGCAGCCAAGCATAAACAAAGCTTTTTTCTTTTTCGGAGAAATCAGATCGGAAGTCGCAAGCAGAGCAGGAACCATGCATACCGTGCTGGCAAGCTGAACGCCATTCAGGATTGTATTGGAACTCAGATTCATCATCAGCATATATCCGATTCCTGACAGAAAGAACTTCTTCAGTTCCTCTTCTGCCCTCTGATCCAGGATAAATACCAGGATTCCAAGCGGGACAAAGGCAACCATTGAATAATTATTTCCAAACTGATAGCCGATGAGAAGAACGATCGTCAGCAGGAGCCCGATCATCAGATAGCGATTTCCTGTCTTTTTCTTTCCTCTGTTTTTCCATGCCAGAATCAGCAGGACCACATATGCGGGCACTCCGATCATCGTGAATACGGAATTCGTGATAATCATCTTTGCCAGGGCAAGATACTGAATGATCCCGGTCTTCAGAGAAGAAGAATGATCTGCACCGGAAAGCAGTTCCGGAATCGAGGAGACATATTCGCTGACACTTCCCTCTGAAAGCAGAACAGCAAGAAAGATTCCGGTAATCGTCAGAATGCCGAGGGTGAAGATGCCCCATCCGCCTTCGGTTTCAGAATGACAGACTCTCCGGAACAGAAGCACAATGGAATACACAAGATAGACAAAGACCATATGCGGGGTGCAGAGTGTCAGTCCGGCAAAGGCAATTCCGGCAAGATAAGTATCCAGCTTCGGATGTTTCCCCTTCAGAAAGAGCTGCACCGCCGCTAACATCGCCAGAATCAGACCGAGCCCGTTATAGTTCAGAGAATACATCTCATTCTTAGCTGTCAGGAAGAACAGCAGGGCACAGAAGAGGCTGATCCAGCCATACTTCCGGATCCGCGTATATAGAAAGATCGCAGTAAGTGCCTGCACGATCAGGAACAGGTATCGCATAAACAGCACGACGCCATCCGCAGAACCGTGAATGGCGAGATAAGCAGAATAGATCGGAAGAGTCAGAAGTGCTGAAAACTGGGTCGGATGCCATTCATGAATAATCGGAATATCACCAAGCCAGAAGCGATGCATCATAGCCAGATATGACGTTTCATCCCAGGAAGGATTTCCGAATGGTGCCCGCCAGAAACTGAAAACCAGACCAGATAACAGCAGAACCAGGACCAGACAATCCTGTTTGTTCATTCTTCTCATGAGACCATCCCCCTGCGGCGATACAGCCGATAGGTATATACATGCGATTCATAACGGAATACCGCAGTATCAATCAGCTCATAAGAGTCTTCCGGAATCTCCTGATCGCAGGTCACAACATAATCTGCCTGCCCGGAAGAAAGATATTCGTCCTGAAGATTCTGGAATTCCGGAACACTGAAGTTCAGCTCGCAGAACATCCGGAAGTCCGGAACAATGCCGGTCACCGTATAGAAGCCTCCGTCAAGAAATCCGTAGTTCAGAAGAGAATGAGACTTTGTGGAAAGAATCTCCTCTCTGAACTTGTACTGCGGAAGAACGCTTCGATCCTGCAGAAACAGATAGCGGTTATTGCAGTTCAGAAACAATGCGGCAATCCCTGCGGTTTCAAGGATCGGAACAGCAATTCCGAACTTCTTCTCCGTCAGTGCCTGAGCCAGTCTGCAGCACCATTCCGATAACGGAATGATCATCAGCCAGCAGAATACCGCAAAGATCAGTGCATAGTACATCCGGTAGAACGATGCGGGATAGACCGTGACACAGGTGACAATGAACGAAAGGAGCAGATACCATCCGGACCCTGCATGTTTTCTGGAAACTTCCAGCATGCCTGCAGCGATTCCGGTGAAATAGATCGGATTCTTGAACACTGACCAGAAGATTCCGACCGCCATATTGAATCCTGCAGAATGCTGCGCTGTGCCATCATAATGAAACAGATTATCCATGAAATAAATCTGCACCAGATCATTCCATGCATGATTCATTCCGAAGTACAGAACTACTGGAAAAGTGGCAATTCCGATGCCAAGCAGAATCTCGCCGATCAGAATGAGCAGTTCTCTTCCCTGTTTCTTCTTCAGAAGCATCATCACCGGAACAATTGCAGAACCGAGATAAAAACCCAGGAAGCTGAACTTGGTCCAGAGAATGATCCCGGCAGAAATCCCGACTGAAACTGCTTCGGCAAAAGAAGGAAGATGATTCTGTTTCAGATATCGAAGAAAGATAAACATCGAGAAACAGAGAAACGGCATCATCAGCTCTTCGGCGCTGTCGCCATGGGCAAAGCATTCCGTCCCGCAGATCAGAGCAGCAGCCAGCGGAAAGAGGTACAAGCATGATGCATCGGTATAAAGACGNATTATTCGATAGGCATAACACATGGAAACCCACATCGTCACCACTTCAATGATCCATACTCCGGTGAAGGAAGTAAAGGAGACCAATGCCGCTGCAGCATGGAGAAAATACAGGTATGGACCTTTCTGCTCGATATAATCCCGATATGGGACTTTTCCTGCAAGGATCCCCTTGCCTACCGTCATGAAGCAGTTGGAGTCTTCCCAGTCATTGAATGGATAAAGCGGAGAAGACTTCGAGAAGAAAGAAACGGCAGCAAGACTGATCAGAAACAGAACCAGGATCGTCTTCCGATCAGGACGGCTGGAGCTGGAATGAGATTGCTGAGAGGATGGAGAAAAGATCTGAGCACAGAGAGCCCGCAGTCCCGGATATGCACAGATTCCGATCAGAAATGCAGATCCTATGGCGCATAGAACCAGCGGGACTCCGATTGAGCCGCTGAGGTCAGACAAGAACTTTGACTGATACAGAAAGATTCTCCCGAGATTAGCCATCAGATAGCAGAGAATCGCTAGCAGAATCCAGCTGAACGATGACCTGATTTTCTCTTCAGAGTCTCTTTCTGCGTTCTTTCTGAGCAGAACTGCTGCCAGAAGTCCGATCAGAATGGAACTCCATGCTGGCAGATACAGATTTCTGCAGATCAGAAAGAACGCACAGAACTCACTGAACTGCAGTAACATTTGATTCTTTCTCCCCTTCATATCCTTCAGCTTTCCGGAATTTCCAGTTTATGAACCCAGTATCTGGTTTCATTCTTATTCGGTGCCGACCAGTCATGATTCACTTTCAGGATTGCCCAGCTGTCATTTTGCCAGAGCAATGAGCATTGGCCGCTGTTCACCACTTTCACGTATGCCTTATCATACCATCCGCGATCATCCCATACGGAGATCGTATTGGAAATGATGACATAGTCTGATCCATATTCCTTTATGACATCCGGAAGCTTGGAATAGTCCGGGTTTTCTGAAATCGATGTTGATGCAAATCTCGTATTCGGATACAGCAGCGTAACCAGGTTGTAATTCTGCTGATACTGGACCGGATCGCTTAAGACAGTTCTCCATCTGATACTGCTGAAGACACTGATCACATCTGTGGTATAGCCTCTGAGGTTGATATCCTGGGACAGGATTTCCGGCAGCTCCTGTGCATCTGAGATATTGTTCTGAATATAATCATAAAGCTCATAGTCATCATCAGTGACCTTCGTTTCCCAGTTCCAGTCTTCCCGGTCTGATACCAGCGTGGAACTCACTGCTTCCGTCAGATTCTGATGCGCATAGAAAGCGGAGAAAACCCCGGCGATTCCCAGCAGGACATAGCTCAGGAAAGAAAGTACTTTATCTGCGTTCCAGATCAGGAATATCAGCGTAAACGGATTGATGATCAGGTCAAATGCCCGGAAATACGCGCTGGAAGTCAGATACCTGGTTACCGGACTGTAGGAGAATGGATTCAGGAACAGAATTCCGAGAACAATCAGGAAGAACTTGAAGCGGTTTTCCTTCTTCAGGTTCACGAAAAGAAGTGCAATCAGCACATAGAGAATCAGATTCCGGATCAGTTCGTAAGTACTTGTATGAGAAGTCAGATTCACTTCCATGTCATAAGCAGATGGCGAAGAAAAATACAGCATCATATCTGAGAAGCCATTGCTGCGATTCAGATAGACAGTAAGACCAACCAGAACTGCAAAAAGCACCGGCAGGATCCGTACGCAGACCCGGCATAAGACATCCAGATGTTTCTGCAGCAGGAAGACAATGCCAATCAGTGCTGCAGTGATTGCAGCAGTGAATAGAATGGAACGCAATAAGGAATTATGTCCGAGGGTAATCAGAATTCCATAGAAGATGACCGGCGTGCAGGAAAGAATGAAGAGATTCCAGGCATCTCTGTTTTTCTCTTTTGCCCAGCAGAGCGCGAAGAAAAGACCGACACAGAGAAAGAGATCGATGAACAAGCTGGAAGAGCTTACTGAAATGCCAGCCAGATAAGTCATGGCTGCACTGGCATACAGCATCTGCTGCTGAGAACGATTCTTTTCCTTAAGGAGCCGGAAGACAATCAAGACACTCCAGCCGATGATGATCGTCCGGATCGTATTTCCGAAGAAGCCGAGGGTCGTATTGAAATAATTCGTGAAGTATGGAGAAAGGATCAGCACCGCAAAGATCAGGCCTTTCCATTTCTGCGTGCGATAGAGCACATTCACGCTGGAAACCGTCAGATTGCCCAAGCTCATTCCATACAGAATCGTAGCGCCCCAGATATAGAGCGGAGTCAGGATTTCACTGAAGCCCGTCAGCTGAACTGCCCACCTCAGAAGGATACTCCAGAAATAGTAATAGCCCTGGAAATCATGCAAGTTCTCAATTCCTTCATAGTGATAGCCGCTGGTGTAGTCAATATGTCCGAATACGGAAGCCTTCGCATTTTCCAGAACCTCGGAAAGATAGGTGATGGAATCATAGAAGATATTATTTGTGGTCCATTGTGCTGAGGCCTTGCACAGAATCACGGTGACTGCAATCCCCGCAAGCAGAGACACCAGATGTTTCCAGGAAGGAAGCACATCCGATCTGGTGATCAGGCACAGAACTGGCCCTGCAGACAATAGAACCGGAAGAAAGTAAAACGCAATCTCAGTACTCAGGTCCAGGCAGATGCTGAAAAAGATCTCGATCTGAAATAACCCGAGAATCACGAAAATGCCGAGGAATGTGCAGTCGGCGTTCTTCAGGGATTTGGCATAATGCTGAATCAGCCTGCCCCAGAAATAGCCTGACAGCATCAGAATTCCGACCATCAGGATCGAAAGGGAAACATAATCCGTATTCCAGTGGCTGAAATAGAAGGAAATTGCTTCCCCGATCGATGTAAAAGAAGTATCTCCTGCCATATTCATCCTCCCTGTCTGATTTCTCTGAATACTGAAATGAAATCGCGGACCATCTGCTCATAGCTCCAGTCCCGGATTACTGTTTCTGCCCGTTTTCCGAGCTGATCGCGATGCGCTTCGTCCTCCAGCAGTTCTCTGATCTTTTTCTGAAGCAGGCCAGCGTTCTCTGCCGGAATCACCTCTGCTGCCTGATACCGTTCTGCAAATTCAGCTGCCGCCATGCACCGGTCGGTTGAAAGAACCGGTAAGCCGAATGACATTGCCTCATTGATCACCAGTCCCCAGATATCATATCTTGTCGGCAGCACGAAGAGATCTGCAGCCGCATAATAGTCCGAGAGTTCCTGCTTGTTCATGAATGGAAGAAAATGCACATTGCTCATGTGATGAGCGCTGAGATATTCCTGGACTTTCTGTTCCGGAGTGCCGCCGATGATCATGGCTTCGGCATCGATTCCTTCCATTGCCTGAACCAGCAGATCATAGCCTTTGCGGGGAATCTGCTGCCCGACCGAAAGAATCATCGGCTTGTCAGAAATTCCGATCTTTTTCCTGCATGCCTGTTTTTCCAGTCTCTTTCCGGCACAATCAAGCAGTTCCTGCTCTGACATGCAGGCAAAGTGATAAGTGAATATCTTCTCTTCCGGAACATGATAATAGCCGAAATAACGCTGATTGACCGTGATGCCTGAGCTCAGGTACCAGTCATACTGCTTCATGGCCGCCCGAATGGCAAAATCCAGCAATCCCCTTGGGATTGCTAATCCTCCGTCGGCGTGCATGATCGCGGGTTTCTTTTTCAGATGGAATGCGTGCAGAGCCTTCTGATTCCACCGGTTGGAATAATCCGAGCAGATCAGCAGATCGCACTGATCTGCAGCGTTCCGGATTCTGATGTTTCCATCTCCTTCATCGAGAAAGGCTGCCTGAAACGTATGAAAGCCATAGTCATACCATTGCTTTTCACGATCTGATTCTGCCTTCATCTCAAACAAGGAAAGAAGTTCGGTTTCTGTGCCGAGCTGGTTCATGAAAGCTACTTTATACGGAGATGGCGCATTGCTGACCCAGCAGACTTTCATAGCGGAAGCCCGGTCCTTTCAATATACAGACTGCGATAAGCACCAAGCATGGCATCCTTGGAATAGCGCTGGGCATGGATCATGCAGTCAGAACGCTTCAGAACAATCTTCCCGGAGGCAAGTGCCTGCACGGCATCATTCAAGGCGTCCGGATTTCCGCGTTCTACCACGATCCCGGTCTTTTTCGTCAGCATTTCCGTGCTGCCTCCGGTCTGATAGGTAATGACCGGGCAGCCGCAGGCCTGAGCCTCAATATTCACCGTAGGAAAGGTATCCTGATAAGTCGTATTCAGAAGCACATCTGCTGCCGAATAGATTTGCACAAGTTCCTGCACGCTTTCTGTATGCGGAATGCAGAGAACCTGGGGCAGATCATGAAACAGCGAAGCCTGTTTCTTCGTTGTGCCGACGATGATGAGCTTCTGGTTCTGTTTCAGCATTCCGGCAAGTTTCTGAAGGTCCGCAAGTCCTTTTTCTCTCGTCCAGGGATTGGCAACCGCAAGCATAACGAAATCCCCTTCCATGGAATGGGAAGAACGGAATGCGGAAGTCTCCGGATGGAAGCAGGCAAGGTCGATGCCATTGGAAATCTGAATGATCCTCTGATCTTTCAGAAAAGACTGCTTCACCTGCTCCCTCAGCCAGATAGAGGGAGTCACAATGGTCATCTGCCCGGGCTTCAGAGAATTGAAGAGTGCTTTCTTCTGTTCATAGTTTCTTGTGACATGCGCCCCGTTCCAGGTGACCGGATACTGTGAAAGGCCCGGGCAATGGGCACACTCGGTCTTCCATCGGTCGCAGCCGACATACTGAAAATGCGCGCAGTGTCCGGTAAAAGCCCAGCAGTCATGCATGGTCCAGATCACTGGCGTATCAATGGTCTTCAGATAATGAAACAGCACTTCGACATTCAGATAATAGCCATGAAGATTATGCAGATGAATGAGATCCGGCCGGAAAGCTTTCAGATTTTCAACCATTCTCTCGGTTTCTTCGGTATTGCAGAAGCCCTGGCGGTCTGAAAGGAAAGTGAAGACTGCGTGTTCTGCGTTTCCCATGAACTTCGTGACCCGGAATGCATCCGCATCGGTATGGTTTTCCTTGCGGCCGTAATAGATCCTGCCCTGGACTCCCGGAATTTTTGAGAGCTGATAGACGATCCTGCCAGTGCTGCCGGTCCCGATGATGGAATTGACGAAGGCGGCTCTCATGATTCTTCCACGCCTTCCGTGCTGTCTTTCTTGAACAGAATCTTGAAAGTCATGAACATGATTCTGACGTCAAGACCGATCGAGAAATGCTCAATATAAATCAGATCAAACAGCAGCTTATCTTTCAGGCGAGTGTTGTACTTGCCGTAAACCTGCGCATAGCCGGTCAGTCCTGCTTTCACTTTCAGGCGGTAATTGAATTCCGGCAGGTCTTTCGTGATCTTCTCTACGATTTCCGGGCGCTCGGGTCTCGGACCGACGACCGACATATCCCCTTTCAGAATATTCAATAACTGGGGCAGTTCATCAATCCGGCAGGAACGGATGAATCTGCCGACTTTCGTAATGCGGCTGTCATGTTCGGAAGCGAACCGGGCAACTCCGTCTTTTTCTGCATCGGTACGCATTGACCGGAATTTGATGATGCCGAATTTCCGCCCGAACTGAGTCAGTCTCGTCTGCACATAGAAGATCGGGCCATGGTCTTCCGCTTTGATGGCAATGGCGGTAACCAGAAAGATCGGAGACGTAATCACGAGAAAAACAATGGCGAAGATGATATCAAAAAGACGCTTGAAGATCTTCTCGATCTGACTTGGCCCGAACGTATTCGTCTTAAGGACCGGGGTATCAACCAGATAGACATTGGTCGCACTGTTGATGAGCACATCGCAGATATCCGGAATCAGATAGAGACTCTTGCCATATCCGTAGCATCTGCTGACCAGATATTCTTTTTCATCCGGAGTCAGTCCGACTGCGATCACGCAGTCATAGCTCTGGATCATCTTCTCATCAGAGATATAGGAATCATATGGAATCTGATTCTGAATATCGTAGCTGTTGGACTGATACTTCAGAATACGCTGATAGATCGAAGGATCTTCCTGTTCAAAGATCATCAATGACTTTCTCGGCGGGAATATCCGGTAGTAGATCTTGTTATTCAGGATGTTCAGGAATACGACAACTGCGATTTCTGCGACGAAATACAGCACGAAGTCCCTTGCTGGAAGTACTCTTCTTCCGACCAGCATGGCCAGGATGAAGATGCTTGCATTCGAAAAAAAGAGACTGATGATATGTGAAAAAATAAGGTCTCCTGTGGTCGAATATCCGATCTGGAAGCCTCCGTACATCTGGTTGAATACTACCAGAAGAACCATATAGATTCCGAGCACTGCCCAGTTTCCGATCCGGTAGAAATATGCAAACGTGCGGAAATACTCAAACCAGATATAGTAGAATACTGCCCCCAGAACCAGAATCGTCAGCGTGTTCATTGCGGCCGAGACGGTACGCTGCGTCCGTTCATCCCTGCGTAACTGCATAACGGAATTATACAATGAAATCAGTCTGATGTCGCTTGCGACCTGGAAAGGATGCGCGGATGCGGCATGACCACCGTGCAGTTGTCCGGGATATCTTCGGCGACGACGCAATTTGCTCCGATCCTCACATTGTTTCCGATATGAATCCCTCCTACGAGCATCGCTCCGGCTCCGATTTCCACATTGTCGCCGATGACCGGGGCACCGCCATTGCCGCCGCCGATGGTTACCTGATGGAGAATCGTGCAGTTTTTCCCGATCACTGCCTCGTGGGAAAGAATGATTCCTTTGATTCCATGAGGAAGATGAGGAGGTTCTGCAAACTGAGCACCATATCCGAGATGCGTGCCCATGGAAGCGTTGTTGAACGCATCCATGCGCTTGATGCGAAACAGATACCAGGTGCATACCATTTTTTCGAAGAACCCGCCATGATAGGAAACCACGCGTTCCCGCATCTTCCAGTATTTCTCATGGGAATAGTGTTCTACTTTGGGCTGAAGCCACTTCTCCGGACCGCTCAGGATTACTTTTCTTGCCATACCTGAATGTATTCTATACAAGCTCTCTCTGACTTTGCAAATGAGAAAGGATCTGATATAGTTCGTAATTAGTCAGAAACACAGAGTTCGGAGAAGATTGATGTCTGCAGAGATTGCACTTGTGATTCCATGGTTCGGTAAATTTCCTTCCTCTATGCCGCTATGGCTGAATTCATGCCAGTATAATCAGGAATTTGATTTTCTGCTGTTTACAGACGATCATTCTGAACTGGACTTTCCTGCTAATGTGAAGCTGGTTTATTTGTCCTTCTCAGAATTCCGCACGCTCGTTCAGAAAAATTTTTCCTTTCCTGTTTCTCTGGAGCGTCCCTATAAGTGCTGCGACTTCCGTCCGGCGTATGGCGAAATTCTCTCTGAATATCTGAAAGATTACAGCTTCTGGGGACATTGCGATCTCGATGTGATCTTCGGCAATCTGAGTCATTATGTCACCGATTCCATCCTTTCTGAAAATGACCGTCTGTATTCCTCAGGTCATTTCACCCTTTACCGCAATACCCCCGAAGTAAATGCCTGGTATAAGACCCTTGATCCGCTTGGATGCATGAATTGGAAAACGGTCTTCACATCGTCAGAAAACTGTGCCTTTGATGAATATGCGGAATGGCATGGCGGCGGCATGTCAGAAATCATCCGGAGAAATGGAAAACGGTTCTATGATTCTGTCGATTTCGCAGATATTCATGCCAACATCAGTTCTTTCAAGGTGCGCAGTCAGAAGGAATGCAATGTGCCGGAACTCTATTTCTGCTTTGAAAACGGAACCCTGACGGCAAGATCTTATGGAAGAGTGCTGAGAGAAGAGATGTATGTCCACTTCTCCCAGCGCAAGATCACAGTTCCTTCCGGAATCGATCCGGACCATTTCTTTCTGACTGCTCCCGATCTCATCGTTTCCAAGGAATCAGAAGCCATGAAAAAACACCCTTCTTCCCTGCTTCGCTATACGCTTGACTATCAGGGAAAACGGGTGAAACGCAAGCTCAGCAAGCTGTTCCACATCGCGGAACAGCGCAGCTGACCATCTTCTCATAGAGAGATAAATACGAATCTGTGAACTGCTTCATAGAATACCGCTGTTCTGCCTTTTTCCGGCAGAATGCTGCGTATTCCTTTTTCTTTCCGCTGAATTCAAGTACTGCTTCCATCAATGCATCGAGATCATTCTCTCTGACTGCTTTCCCGGTTTTTTCATCGAGTGCTTCCGGAGCTCCGCCGACCTGATACGTGACGGCCGGGGTTCCGCAGGCAAGCGATTCCAGGATGACAGTCGGAAAGTTATCTTCATGAGTCGGAACGACTGTGACATCTGCTGCACTGTAAAGATCTCTCAGCTCTTCTTTGCTGGAAGTTCTGGGTAGGGCAATGATATTCGAAGGAAGATCTTTTCTCCTCTCTTCCGGCACTCCGACCAGAACGAGAACATGAGTTTCCGGCAGTCTTCTGCTGAGCTCCAGATAATCATGAAAGCCTTTGGCTTCCGAAAGAGACAGGGCAATGCCAAGCACGATCTTCCGATCGTTCAGATGAAGGTGGTTGCGGATATTGCTTACAGATGGATAGAACACGGATAAATCAATGCCATTCGGGATCACCGTGCAGGGAAGATCCTTGAGAAAGGACTGTTCCACCTGTTCTTCCATCCACCTGCTCGGGGTGACAATCTGAAGGTGGTGAAATCCGGACATGGCTTCCCGCTTCTTCTGGTAATTCTCTCCGGAACGATCAAAGAACCAGGAGTACCGTTTTCTTAACGGACAGTTTTCGCACCCGGTCTTCCATTTTTCACAGCGCTCCCACGTATAATACGGGCAGTATCCCGTAAACTGCCAGCAGTCATGAAATGTATAGACGACCGGAATTCCAGCTTCTTTCAGATACTGGAAGAACCTGGTCAGGTTCAGATCATGGCCATGGATCGTATGAATCTGTACGAGATCTGGCTGATAGTCCTTCAGAAACTGAATCAGACGACCGGTCTGCTTTTCTGACACAAAGCCATATCTGCCGCTGATTCGCGAGTGCAGAGCATTGAGTTTGATTTCCGCATCGGATGCGTATCGATACCCATTTTCTGCAGGATCTTCTCCGAAGGTATACAGCATCTGGTTCTCAATGCCATGTTCTGTCATTGCCTTGGATAGAATTCCCATCAGCATGCCGGTACTGCCGTGGCATGCACTGTTCAGCTGCACTGCTTTCATGCTAGACTCCGTTTCTTCAGAAAAATCTGTTTCCATTATATAATTGAAAAGCTGTTATTTTGAAACGATTGAGGTGCGCATGTTAGAAGAAAACCGGCAGATTAAATACGGGGCAATGATTTCCTATCTTGCCATCATCCTGAATTCCGTGATTTCTCTTGCTTATACGCCATGGATGGCAAACCAGCTTGGAAAATCGCAGTACGGCCTTTACAATCTTGCGTATTCCTTTGTCCGGATGTTCCTCGTGGATCTCGGCCTCAATGCGGCAGTCTCCAGATTTGTTGCAAAGTACCGGGCAGAGGGACGGGAAGACAAAGTAGAGCACTTTCTCGGAACCGTCACGAAGTTCTACCTGGTCCTCGGAGCAATCATCTGCGCCATTCTGATCGTGGTCTATTTCTTCCTCGGAGACATCTACCAGGGACTGACTGCCGAAGAGATCGTCACATTCCGCAAGATCTATCTGATCATGGCGGCTGCTACGGTATTTTCGTTTCCGTTTCTTTCCCAGAATGGCATTCTGACTGCTTATGCGGAATTCATTCCGCTGAAGCTCTGCGATCTGGGGCAGAAAGTATTATCGGTTGCCCTGATCATCATCGCCCTGCTGAATCATATGGACGTCGTGGCGGTGATGGCTGCCTATGCAGGATCCACGATCGTATTCATCCTCGTCAAATACTTCATCATACGCAATGGGCTTCATCTGCGGATCATCAGCCAGAAAAAAGATCAGGAAATGCGTACACAGATTCTGCAGTTCACTGCCTGGACCGCTACGACGACCATTGCCGAAGGATGCACGTATGGATTAGCGCCGACGATTCTCGGCATCGTATCAAATACTGCTCAGATTGCACTGTTCTCCCCTGCCAATTTCCTGGAAGGATATTTTTCTACCTTTGCAGCAGCGATCAACGATATGTTCCTGCCGAGAATCAGCCGGTATATCGCCCAGGGAAAAGAAAACCGGATCTATCCGCTGATGGTCATGGTCGGAAGATACCAGCTCGCGTTCATGGGACTGATCTTCATCGGGTTCCTGTGCGTAGGCAATACGTTCATGGTTACCTGGATGGGACCGGATTATCAGGGGGCTTATCTCTGCACAGTCCTCTGCATCATTCCTGACATGCTGAATGTGACTCAGCAGATTGCCAATACTGCCGTCATTGCAGAAAATAAAGTCCGCCAGAAAGGCATCGCTCAGATCGTCAAGACGATTGTCTGCGTCATTCTTTCGTTTCTGCTCTCTTCGAAGTTCGGAGCACTTGGCGCATGCATGGCAATCTGCATTGCGTCTCTGACAGAGTTTGCAATGATGAATCATGTCTACCAGAAAGAACTGAATCTGGATATCCGTTCCTTCTTCCGGGAATGCTACCGTAGCTTTCTGCTCCCGGATGCGATTGCGTTAGCTGCCGGCTATTATCTCTGCAATGTCGTATTTGCAGGGGTCGGATGGAGCTCTGTAGTGATCCAGATCCTTGTGGTTGTGATCCTCTACACAGTATTAGTCTGGCTGATGGCGCTGAAGCCGGAAGAAAAAGCATTCCTGAAGCAGAAGCTGCTTCACAGATGAACCGGCACGCCTCTGCCGCCGCTGAGAACTCCATACAGGCGAGGCAGTAAATGCTGCATGATGGCAGCTGCTGTCCAGCAGAAAAGGATGGAAAGAAGGGCCAGGCCGAAATATCCGGCAATGATGGAACCATCTGAGCCTGCAAACTGAACGGTATAAACGCCCTGCAGGTAGCTGATCACTTTTCCGTGCACCGCATAAAGAAACATATTCCAGGAAGCAGCCAGCTCAATTCTGCTGGCTGTTTTCTGGTTCTTCATGCATGTTTCGGCGAGCTTTCCGATCGGCCAGATCCATAGAATCAATGTGATCCGATCGAGGAGGTCATACCAGGAAAAAGGAAGAACCAGAACAAGAAGGCTGCAAAGCAGTGCAGAAGGAAGAGAGATTTTTTCGGCAATGCTTTTCAGCTTTTCCTTCCATTGCGGGTATTCCGCCAGCAGAGCGCCGAAGAGAAAGAAACAGAACGGAATCCGGATCCGGTAGGAAATCGGCATAAACCAGAGAATCACAATTCCTGCCCCTGCCAGAAAAGGAGTCTTCTTCGTGAGAAAGCGGATCAGCGGGGATAGAAGAATCAGGCCGAACAGATCCGTCAGAAACCAGAATGGCATATAAAACGGGGCAGTATGAAACGGGATGCCGAAGAGATTGATCGTCCATGTCGAAACCGGCCATGTCAGAATTCCGGAAGCAGTTCCCCGAAGATCCAGCCGTACCAGGTCGATCAGGATCCAGATCAGATTCCAGAGCACGAGCGGGACGAGGATCGTTCTGACCTTTTTCTTAAGCATGGAACCATACTGGAATGGATGAAGGAAAAGCAGATACCCGGAAATCATCATAAAGATGGCATCCCCTGCATCCGCAAGCATCAGAAATGGCTTCAGGAACATCGGGGTTTCTGCCTGATAAGCCAGGATCAGATTCCCGGAATGGACAAAAACGACCAGCAATGCCGCCCCTAAGCGCATTGCATCAATCGTTGTGTTTCGGCTTGAGTTCTTCATAGAGTTCCAGGATCATCGGATCAATCGTTTCTTTGGAATACTGATGTGCTCTCTGTTCTGCATTCCGGATAAAAGCTTCCCGCATGGCCGGGTCTCTGCACAGGGTATGATATTCCTCCCGGAACAGTTCTGCATCATTGACCGGATAGAGATACCCGTCTGCTCCGCTTTCAATGAGATCATGATTGCCGCGCACATCAGAAGCGATCACCGGAACCCCGGCTGCCATCGCTTCAATGACGCAGACCGGAAGTCCTTCGCGGAAAGACGGACACAGGAACAAGTCCATGCCATAGAGCAGCTCATAGATATCATTCCGATATCCTAAAAGCATCACTTTCCCCTCTAATCCGAGTTCCTTGATCTTCTCTGCATAAGTTCCGTGCCAGAGATCCGTTCCGCAGATCACATAATAAAGCATCGGGTCTTCCCGGAGCTCTTTCTGCAATGCATTCATCACGAACAGATGATTCTTGTTCTGATTCAGTTCTCCGACTGAAATCATCACAAATGCCTCTTCTGGAAGGCCAAGCCGTTTCCGGATCACGCGGCGATCCGTCCGGGCAGCTTCAATGCGGGAAAGATCCACCCCGACTCCGGGAATATAGACTGCATGTCCGCCCGGGCGGTAATGGAACTTCTGCGCTGCTTCATAATCTTCCTGATTGATCGTCACGAGCCGGTCGGTATGATGGGCCGCGAGGCGTTCCATATTCCGGTAGATCAGCTGGTTCTTCAGCGGAGCACCTTGGTAGAAATGGAAGCCATGCGCGGTATAGATAACCTTTGTCCGTAAACCTTCCGCAGCCATCCTTGTAAAGAAGGAAGCGAGCGGCGTATGCGTGCTGATGATGTCATAGTCTTCTTTCTTCAGCAGCTGCTTCATGAACCGGTAAGCTTTCAGATTATCGAGCGAAGTCGGACTCTTGGAAAAGCAGACATTGTATTTCTGATGAATATCATCATTGGTATAGGTTCCATTGGCAGCGACATCGATGAGGTTTCCCTGCTCATGGAGTTCATGGATGATCCGGAGATGATGATTGATGATGTGGATATCAACGGTAGCTGCAAACAGGATCTTCATCATTTTGCCTCCCCTGCACAGGAAATCGTGCTGCGATCACGGATATAGAGTTTTCCTTCCTGCATGTCCTTCACGAATGCAAACTGATCCAGCCAGCTGTCTTCCGGTTCATAGAAGTAGTGGCTGTCGGTATGGTCTACATAAACATATGCCGGATACCGGTCTTCATGAAGACAAGCATAGGCATCTTCGGCCGCGGTATACTGATCTTTCTCCCAGAAATACAGATACGTGGAATTTGCCGCAATCTGCTTGGTGCAGGCCAGATATTCCCAGCTCTGCCCGGTGATAAGAGAGACACTGCTGCATTCTTCCATCGCATTGATTTCCCGGATATCTTCCAGTCTCCGTTCATACTGCGAAACATTCTCTGCACTGTCCAGAAGTCCCTTCAGAGGGCCATCCGCAATTTCTGTATCGCAGCCGCTGATCCTGGCCCCGAATACATAGCTGCACTTATAGAAAGCAAAAACAGAAAACACAGCTGCAGCAAGAAGCTGATTCCATTTTTCACTTCCGAAAGCAAGACAGGAAACACTGCCTGCCAGAATCAGCGGGCTGCAGAAGCTGGAAGGACCGACATTGCTCGAAAGCGAAATCATCAGCGCATAGAATACTGATACGCCATAGATCATCAGAAGATCGTTCCGCTTCTTCCTCAGCAATGCCTGAAGGCCGCTAAGACAAAGTGGAATCAGCAAAGCTGCATATGTTCCCGATTCCATCTGATACCCGGAAACGAATACGGCATAACCCATGGAGCAGAGATTGATCCAGAGCGAACAACTTCTGAGCTTCTGCTCCTTCTGAGGGTCTTTCAGAAAGACAAAGGTCAGAATGAGCTCTGCTGCAAAAACCACAAGAAAGAAACCGAAGAGCAGATATAATCTTCCGCCATTGCGAACCGCCATCTCGAAAAAGGTCATCTGATGGGACGGATCAATCAGGTGAGACAGGGATTCTGAGAAGTTCTCAAATGATCCGCTTTGCCAGAGAACCATCAGAAATACGGCCGCAATTGTCAGTGCCCCGGCAGTGATTCCCTTCCAGGCACTTCTGGAGAACCAGGCTGGTTTTCGGATCGTGATGATGGTGAGAATCACATACAGGAACAACAGATACGGGGTATTGACCACCGCGCATGCCATGAGAATGCCGCAGAGATAGAAGCGAAACGGATGCCTCCCTTCCATCGGATACACCAGCATTGCCAGAATCACTGCTGCTGCTCCCATCGTGTTGTAGGAAAGCGACATGATCTGAAACGGGGTGAAGACCAGATACAGCAGCGATGCGAGAATCGATGCAGGCCCTTCTTTCCGAAAGCGCAGATAGATCATCAGGCCGGTGAACATCGTCAAGGCCACATAGTAATGCCGGAAGCCGAGCAGAATGCCATCAGTCCCGCTATGGACTGCGGTATAAAGTTCATAGAGCGGAGTCAGGAAGAATCCGATCATCTGGGCAATATGCCAGTCATCCGCAAACATCCGATCGCCTAAGGCAAACCTCTTTCCGATTGTCACATAGAACTGTTCATCAGAATAGCCCATGCCCTGGCGTGCCTTCCATAGCTGCACCAGCAGAACCACAGCGAAAACACCTGCATAAAGCAGGTCCTGCGTTCTGAGGTTCTGGAGATGTTCAGAAGGTTTTGAACCCATAGGACTTCTTTCCGATGGCCCGATCAGCGCAATAGCAGAGATACCGGAAGAACAGTGCTGGAGTAACACCGCAATGGTTCAGATAGCTCCAGGCATCTGCCGTTTCTTTCCGAGGCAGTGCATAGCGCCAGCGTTCCAGTGCTTCCATCTGCAGAATTCCTTTCTGTTCTCTTTCAGGAAGCTGATCGAGCTCTGCTCTGATTTTATCAAAATAGAGCTGATCATACGATACGAGTTCCTGATAGGTTGGTGCCTTTTCTCGCACTTCGTAATGAATGGTCAGAAGATTCTGATCCAGATAAGCAAGACGATGATGCTTCAGAATCCTTCCCATCATCTCGTAGTCTTCAAACTTCCGCATAGATTCCTCATAGCCGCCGGCATCTTTCAGGATCCCGGTACGTACCAGAAGGTTCGAGCCGCTGCCGACATAAAGCATGCGCCCGAGAATATACGGATAGACTTCCCCTTCCGTCTTTTCGGCATTGAGAAACCGTTTTCCTCCCGCAAGATATTTCGTAAAGGAGCAATAGCAGCTGCTGTATTCCGGTCCCTTCTGATCCAATAAAGCAGCCTGGGCTTCCAGTTTTTCCGGAGCGATTTCATCATCGTCATCCAGAAATGTGATGTAGTCCCCCCTGGCCTGTTCCAGACCGCGGTTTCTGGAATACGATGGCCCGTGGTTGGCTTCATTGACCAGATAGGAAACCCGCTCGGAAAAAGGAAGGATCTGCTCCGCCGTTGCCTGCTGCTCGGGCGTATCTCTTCCGTTATCATCGACGACGATAATCTCATGAGGAGCCGTCTGACACTCTGCGCATTTGATCGCCCGGGCGATCTGCTCTGGCCTGTGATAGGTTGTGATCACAATGGAAATAAAGGTCATCGATGCGTCTTCACCGCCTTTCTGATTGTTTCTGCAGCATATACGATCAGGAATGAGCCTGCCGAAAGCAGAGCGAACTGGATCCATGGACTCTCGATCTTCCAGGTTCCAAGATAGTAGACAAAGATATGGGCAAGATAGAGATCCATGCAGTGCTTTGAGATCCAGACAGCAGAGTTTCCGATTCTATCCGGTTTCCGGTTCAGAAGCAGATACAGAAGTGAGGAACAGAACATGCCATAGGAAGAAAAGTACAGTGAGGGCGGATATTTCATCGACTCCAGATACGGGAATCCCGAAAGTCCTCCGGCAATGAGATAGAATACCAGGAACAGCAGCGTGAACTGGATTCTTCCCTTCTCATCCAGATCCGTATACAAAGCTCCGAACCAGGCAAGCACGGTGAAGCCTACAGTATCGCTGAAAAGATAGGTCAGCACTTTCTGCAGCACATAGTTCTGCATCGGACTGATCAGGTACCAGTAGATCAGATCATTGACAATCAAAGCAGCAATTCCGATCAGGATCCGCTTTTCTGCAGGCATCTTCCGGGTTTTTTCATGCAGGATCGGAAGGGTAATNGAATTGAGAAAGAAAACCCGGTAGACCCATACGAACATGATGCCGGATCCGGTCATCAGAAAAGAATTCAGAATCACGCTGAGTGAAATTCCGGAATGCAGGAGTCCGTTGAAGAACAGAAAGAAGAAGGCCAGAAAGATCCACACCTTCAGAATCAGCTTATGGAATCTTCTGAGAACATAGTGCTTCTGTTCCGGAGGATTTTTCTGAATGGAATACACATAGGACATTCCAGACAGAAAAAACAGCAGCGGCACATCAAATTCCCGGATGTTCTGAAACGAATCCGGGAACGAAGTATGTGCGGCAAACAGCAGAAACAATGCGATTGCCCTCAGAAGATCTGCAGTCCTGTCTCGGTAGGAAGTAGTCATGCGTGTGTGTTCAGATTCAGGATGATATCGCAGATCCGATCCACGTCTTCCAGGGAAAGATCCGCATACAGCGGCAGCGTAAGCACGCTCTGGCTGATATGCAGGGCAATCGGCGTATCTTCTGGATTGTACTGTCCCCTGTAGCAGTCAAAGCTGCTGGTGATCGGATAGAAGTATTTTCTTGCCCCGATGCCATGTTCCGCCAATGCTTTCATGACATCATCTCTGCTCGCCCCGAATTCCTTTTCCTCGAAGATGACCGGAAAATATGCATAATTCTGCTTCACGCCTTCCTGAATCACATTCAGGCGAAGTCCCTTCACGCCATCGAGACGGCTGCGGTAATGGTCCGCGACCTTTTTCCGCTTTTCGATCTCAGCGTCCACATGCCTGAGATTGCAGATCCCCATCGCTGCGCAGAACTCATTCATCTTGGCATTTGCGCCGACCGCGTCAACGGTTTCTGCATTGCGGATGCCGAAATTCTTCAGACCATAGATCTTCCTGCCAAGCTCTGGATCATGGAAGGTCACAGCGCCCCCTTCAATCGTATTGAATACTTTTGTCGCATGAAAGCTGAAGCAGCTGGCATCGCCGAAATTTCCGACGCCGATGCCATGATAGGTTTCTCCGAACGTATGGGCAGCATCATAGAGAACCTTCAGTCCGTATTTCTCAGCGATCCGCTGAATCTCTTCTACGTGGCAGATATTTCCGTAGACATGGACCGGTACAATTGCCGTGGTCTTCTCATTGATCAGTGATTCGATCCTGGCAGGATCCATCGTGAAATCTTCCGGATCAATATCGCAGAACACCGGCTTTGCGCCATTGCGGACAATTGCATGGGTTGTTGAAGCAAAGGTGAATGGGGTCGTGATGACTTCGCCATGAAAATTCATTGCCTGCATGGTCATTTCAAGAGCCATATGACCATTTGTCAGCAGTTCCGCATGCTCGACGCCTAAGTACTGTTCCAGTTCTTTCTGCAGCTCCTGGTGCTTTACGCCCATATTGGTCAGCCAGTGGCTGTCCCAGATATCCCTGATTTCATCTACATATTCTTCCAGGGGCGGCATGGAAGAACGGGTTACTAATATTTTCTGATCACTCATTATGTATTCCTTGCTTTCTGCATATGAATGCTGTTATCAGCTTTCATATTCATGATTGCTGTTCTGATGCCGGCGAATTACTTTCTTCACTCCATCGATCAGATTTCCTCCGTTTTTCAGATAAAGCCATTTGTACTGAATCCATCGAGAGGCTTGCAGAAGCTTGTCGTTTCTGCCCATGATCCGATCAAATGCTTTTTCATAATACGGATCCGGGATCATATATTCCGGTTCCTTCATCGGGAACTGCATCGGATAAGTTTCCATATCGAATGTATTCCGGATTGCCTTCGGCATCCGCTGAAGGCCGGCGGCATGTGCGCTTCCCTCCCCATATCCGATATTGCGGATCAGATTTCGTTTCGGCACCACAATCAGCTGATGCTGACCGTAAGCAGAAAATTCCACGAAGAATTCCGTAAATGCAATATGGCCTTCATAATATTCGCTGTCTGCATAGCCCAGTATTTTTTTCTGGAAATCATCATTCTTCTTCGTTTCTTCTTTCAGAAGAGACATTACATAAGGGTCTTTTCCGAAATCACGGTTATAGAACTCTTCAAATGTACGTTTCCACATTCCCATTCCGCTTACTGCAAGCTTCCTCGAGAAGAACCAGTCAGAGGAAGCTCGTTCATAGGTACCTTGCAGATTCAGACCGGAAATTGCCGATACCCGGTAATCATCCTTATATTTTTCAAACAGCTCCTTGCAGAAGCGAAAGTAGGTCACATCCGGCAGAATGTCGTCTTCCAGCAGAATACAGTAATCTACTTTGGACCAGATGATCTCATATTCTTCTTTTGCAGTGGAATACAGTCCTTCATTCCGGTCATGATAAAGTTTATAGATCTGGCAATCCCAGTCGATGTGCGATTCCACATATTCCCGGTTCTGATAGATCTTATTCCATTCATCTTCATTTCTGCCGCCATCTGATTCCAGAAAAAGGATGCTAGGTTTCACCTGGGAGATGATTTCAAACTGTCTTTTCTGGCATTCCGGACGAATCCAGATATTGAGTTTCACCGGCACATCAATTCCATATGGTTTCATTTTGAAGATTTCCTTTCATATAAACGATAAACGCGATCTATTCCATCATATTCCCCGGTTTCCTGTGCAATCAAGTCATATCCCGGAAGATCGAGTTCATGGTCCATGGAGATCAGATATCTGATTTGTTTCTCTTCAATGCAGCGAAGTCTTTCCTGCTTCATCTCCTCTGTTTCGCTGTTGATGGCAGAGAAGTACCTGCAGGCAGGAATTTCGCCGCCCTGCAGGTAGAATCCCTGGTCATACCCTTCCAGCATCAGATAAGAAGCGCCAGGATCATCGCTCTGGATCAGAGTAACGAAATCCTGCTGCACGGATCCATGTCTGCCGATTGCACGGAGATTGGAAGAGCCATAGGCGCATAGAACCGAAAGACCAGCCGAAAGACTGATCATGACTTTCAGATTCATCTTTCTGGAAGCAGATGGCAGCAGAAATACGCTGAAGCAGATCATCGGAAGAATATAGTAAGCGATGAAAATGTTGCCAATAAACGAGATGAAATACCAGCAGAGAAAGGTCAGAATCAGCAGATTCCTTGCCTCCGGCTTCTGATGGAATTCATGGATTCCTGCAAAAAGACCGATGGTACTGAACAGAATCAGAACTGGATTATTCTTCAGATAGAAGAAGTAGGCTCTCGCCATCCGATAGATTCTGGTCAGGATTCCGGCAGAGGCCGGATACTGGTTCAGGTTATAGCCGAAGTAGACCTCCAGAAAATCGGAGAGGTTTCCATGCAGGGCAAACAGAAGCACGGTAATCAGCACGGGCACCAGGAAGCCAGCCAGCGCTTCCATGATGCATGGTAGGAGTCTGCTGCGGTTTTGTTCAGCCTGATAAAGAATCAGTGCAGCTGCCAGGCCGGCAAAGAAACCGCAGAGCGTGAATTTCATCAGAAATACCGCAGAGGCAAGAATGCCGATCATGAAACAGTCTTTCTTCGAGAAAGATTCTTCTGCAAGAATTCGTTTCAGGGAAAGATACAGGCAATGCATCAGCAGAGGCAGGGATAGTTCTTCCACGCTTCCTCCGCCGAAGGAGAATGCCTTGGCAGTGACGATCACCATCGCAATCAGGAACAGGCCGGGAAATGGATGTTCCGTATGAAGAAGCTTCAGAGTCTTCCAGCATTCCTGAAGAAACCAGAACAGGCAGATGAGCTCAATCAGATATACTCCTATAAAGGAATGGTCTGAGATCATGGCAGCAGCTGCATACAGCACATAAAGCAGCGGCCCTTTATGATCAAACAGATCCGTATACATCTGTTTTCCCTTCAGCATTCCCCTGCCGATGGTCAGAAAAATATTGGCATCACTCCAGGGATTCTGTTCATACAGAAACGAAGAACGGGAAAATACCGTGATGCAGAGAAATGCAGTCAGCAAGAGCACTGCCGCTGCTTCTCTCGGTTCATTTTTCTGCTTTCTGATCGTCATCCTGATCCTTCTTCTGTCTGAGGAGCGATAACTCATAATTCAGCTTGCGGATATCCTTGTCCATCCTGCTCATCTGCATATACAGGAAATAATTCAGCAGAAACAGAATGGCCGTCATAAACAGGAGGATGAAGTTCGTGACAGACTGAATTCCGATCAGATTTGCCATCCACCTGGCAATGCCAGGCCAGATTGCAACGATCAGGACAAAGACTGCCCAGGTGATCCAGACAACTGCATAGCGGACGTTCATCCGGGACTTGGCAGAACTGTAAATCACAAAGATCAGGATACCGAGGGATGCGAGAATCAGCACCCATCTCAGCCCTTCCGGAATACCAACGGTCATAGAATCTCCCCTGCTACTGAATAAACAGAATACTCATCAGAACGTTATACATGAAGCCTGCGGATTTCATCGGGTTATGAAAATAGCTTTCCCCTGCTTCTCGTTCTTTCATGTTAACCTGAACTTCCTTGACCCGATAGCCATGATGGATGACATAGGCAAGCGCGTCCGGTTCAGCTACAAAATTCATGTTCTCGGCAAAATCGGCAAGCACTTTTCTGCCGAGGGCTCTCATCCCGGAAGTCGGGTCTGTGACATGGCGGCCGGTTTTCAGACGGATTGCCCCGCATAAAAGCCGGGAACCGATCATCCGGGAGGTTAATGGTTTCTTCTGTTCCACGAACCTGGATCCCACGACATAGTCATTGCCTTCTTCGATGCCTTCCAGAAGCCTATGAATGTATTTCGGTGGATGCTGGCCATCGCCGTCCGTCACAATTGCGACATCATAGTCATGATCCCTGGCATACATGAATCCGATCTGCGTCACACTGGCAAGACCGGCATTCACTGGCAGATCCAGATGTTCCCAGCCCATGCGGTCCAGAATCTCGCCGGTATGATCGCTGGAGCAGTCATTGATCACAAGACTTTCCCATCCATAGGAATGAATTTCCGGGATCAGCGTCGGAAGATTATCCTGTTCATTATGGGCTGGAACAATAATCAGAACCTTCACGACAGTTTCTCCTTCGGACTTCCCTATTATAGAGGAATTCTTTCTGAAATGACACTTTCAGCAAGACTCAGTTCGAGTCTTGCCATTGGGGTTTCCGATCCTTCAGAAGCATATAAAAGCAATGATTTAGAGTATTCCAATCATTGCAAGAATTGAGATCCAGAAACATCAAGAACTTCTCTTTGGTCAGAGTCAATCCGTGAAAAAGACTCGGTCAACCTCTCGGCATAGAACAATTTCTCTCGATTCCGGCTTTTCTTCAATACAGGTCTGCAGACTCAAAAGATGGTCTGAACTCTGGATTGCAATCCCGGTATCATAATACTGATGCTGCTTTACCGCATTCAGATAAGTCTGAAAATAGTCGGGATCATACGTTACCAGATTAAACTGCAGATCTTCTTCTGTTACCTGTCCGTTCTCCACATCGACCATCGGGCAGTCATAGACCGAAGCGACTTCATAATAGCGGATATCTTTTTCTGTCACTAAGGCAACATAACGATTTGCTTCATAGTTCTCTTCTTCCTGAAGAAGTGCTAATGGAGTAAAAACCAGAGAACGGTCTTCATTCCGGAATTCATAGATATAATGTCCATAGATGATTGTATTCATGTCATCCTGATCCAGATCATTCTCATAATCCATGGTGATGGAACCATATGAAAGTGAATCTCCTGTTTTCCAGTCTTCATAGAGATATTTTGTATTATCTGATCCCTGGAGTACAGGCTCATGCACCAGACCAGAAGGAAACGCTAGGATAGCTTTCACATCCCCATTGATTATGCGATCCCGTCGCAGTTCATCCCGGATTTCCGCAAGATCTGCTTTGCTGAATTCATAAGGTTGATGCTGTTCCGGAGTCGCTGAAGCGGAAGGAACGGGCGTACTGGTTTCTATGTCAGACGCCTCCTGAAGCCTTGATTTTCTGGAGATAGCAATCAGAAGTCCAAGAATTACTGCAACCAGCACACCGCCGGCAATCAGAAAGACCTTGATATTATTTCTGAGTTTTCTCTTCTTCATACTTTTCTATTCAAATGCACTCCGTTCCAGTTCCTTGCAGACAACAATCTGCCGGGATTCATCCTGATCTTCTATGCAGGTCTGCAAGGTCAGAAGCTTATCCTGATCAGTCAGTTCAACGCCAGTGTCATAGTATTCCCTGCTCTTGATATTCTTCAGGTATTCTTCAAAATATTCAGGAGAATACGTTATCTGATTGAACTGATATCCTTCATCTGCTGTCTGGCCTTCAGGCGTAGAAACCATCGGACAATCGTATACCACCGCAACCTGATAATAGCGGATATCATAATCTGTCACTAAAGCAAGATACTTGTTTTCTTCGTAGTTAGAGAAATCCTGAAGCTTTTCAAGGGGTGTGAATTCCAGATATCGATTCGGATTCTTCGAAGCATATACATAATGTCCGTAAATGATCGTGTTCATATCTTCCTGATCAGTCTGATTCTCATAATCCATCATCAGAGAACCATAAGAACGATAGTTTCCCGTTTCCCAATCAGTATAAAGATAAGTCGTATTATCTATTCCTTTCAGAACAACTTCCTTGACCAGTGCACTCTGGAATACCAGAAAAGCAGTGCAATCCGGATTGATCGACTGATCATGAGCAAGATTCGAACGGAGAATCTGGATCTGATCATCAGAAAACTCATATTCGTTCAATGGGGTCGGCGTCGGTGATACAGAAATCACCGGGCCAGCCGAATACGACGGCATATAGTCAACTTTCTGTCCACAGCCAGAAAGAACCAGAAGACATAGAATGATTTGGCAAAGTCTAATTCTTTTCATGTTCTAAAAAATACTGCCGGATTATCTCCGGCAGTGATCATTCATAATTTGGAATTGACGATTAACGATCACCGGTATTCGGAACCAGACGTGCCCCATTGGAAGCTGTGGTAGCAACCGCTGCAGCGTCAACTACGCAAGCCTTCTTGGACTCATCCCAGTAATAACCAGCAGGGAAACCTGCATCCTGGCATGTCCGGACAGTGTTCGTAGAAGCTGTTTCAGATACGGACTTGCTTTCAGAAGAAGCAGTCGGAGCTGGAGCAGCAGCAACAGCAGAAATCGTGTAAGAAGAGAAGCCTGCATTTGTAGTAAAGCTTACATAGCCGCCGCTGATTGTGCCAGAGCCGCTCGCATCGACTGTTCCAGCATCGTTATAATGTTCCCAGGTGACTGCAGTCGCATTCCCGAAAATGTTCCCTACATGGAAAATGACAGTTACATCTACCCCTTTGAAGTAGGAACCGATATTATCCTTTACCAGAGTGTTATCAACATTCAAAGAAGGAGTCACATTGATTGTGATCGCAGTTGCTGTATCCCCGCTTGCTTCAATATTAGATACACTGGTGTTCCAGATAGTTTCAACTTTTGAACTGCCGGTATAGGTAACACCCTTTTCCTTCGCCCATTCTGCTACTTCGTTCTCTGAAACATTCCCGCTAGAACTCGGAGCATTATATCCAGGGAGATCTGATGTCAGCGCAGTCTTGATAGAATCTGATCCAGCAACATTATCCACATTAAATGCTTTCGTTGAAACTGCCTGCTCCCCAGCTTTAAGATTTTTATTATCACCGCCAACTCCATTTGAAGTTACAGAACCATCCAATGCAAATGCAGGTGTCATTGCTGCTGCGGCAGCGCAGGTTAATGCGATCGCCAGTTTTAATCCAGTACCCTTGTTCATTTTTCCCTCCACGAAAGTACTTTTGTACTTCATTTATGATCTTATCATTCTGCTTCGTAAAAGAAAAGATGAATACCAGTCATAATTGAATTTTTTTCATTTTTTAAAATGGTCTCTCGCCTTTTCTTTCGGATCTCTCAGCAGAGAAGCCTCTGCCATTCCGATTGCCGCAAAGATAAAAGGTGTTGACAGAACCTGCTGGAAAGAGACCAGGCCATGAATCATGTATGCACATCCTGTTATTACGGCAATCTTGCAGAAAGAATGATGATTTTCTGAATACCTGATCACTGAGGAAAGGAGAAAABCATAGTAGGTAATCATCCCTGCTAAGCCGAATACTGCAAGATGATTCAGAGGTTCATTATGTGCGTTCTGGATCGGATCTCCGGTCCAGGCGGTCCAGTACTCTTCAGGTGCATAGGTTTTAAATCCTTTATACAGCTGATCTGGCCCAACCCCGAAAAGAATCCTCAATGGAGCTTTCTGAAGAATTGAAACCAGAAGACTGCAGGTTAAAGCGAAAATGGTCCACCTCCCATGCCCCCATTGGTCATTGATCAGAAGATATGAATTATCTATGCGCAAAGAATCAGGTAAGAATCCTGCAGAATTCAGAAACACATAAACTGCAAGAAGGACCAGAATTGCCCCGATTGCTTTTCTGAACCATGAGATCAATGATTCTGCAGAAATCAATTTTTTCTTCAGAACTGCTAGCAGAATCATCGATGAAGAAGTCAGGATCCATGGCAGAGCTGTTCTGGTTAGAAGTGTAGATAAGAATCCAAGGGCCATGACATGCCAATGGAAGATTGTCTGCAGAATACCGCTGACACCCCCCGAAAGAAATATCAGGAACAGTCCTTCCAGATAGCGTTCTGCCTGAGCTTTGTTTTTCACATAAAGGAAAAATGAAATCAGAAGAATAGAGGCTAAGCCTAGGACAGCACTATCTGCATCCGTCATGACAGAACTCATACTTCCGGCGAATATATAACATGCATCAAAAATATAAGTCTTCTCAGAAGCTGATCCATTCAGAAAGAATACGAGTCCAATCGGAAATACTGCTGTAAAATACCCTGCATACCAGTCAATATTTCCAATCGTAGAAACATAGTGATAAAGCTGAAAAGAGCTTACATCTCCCGCTGTATTGAAAGGATAAAGCCAGAACCGATTGATGATCACCAGAAAAAAGATCAGGAAGCTTACTAATTCTGCAATTCTGAAAATACATGGATTCGGTTTCCAGAATCGGCTGACAAAGAAATAAATCATGGCAAAGGAAAACTGAGCAAGCAAGCCCATATGCCATCCGTCATATCCGCTGATACTGGAGAAAGGATCCAGGGAGAACATCTCTGAAATTAACACCGCAAGCATATACAGCATCAGGAACCGATCCGGAACAGAAAAGACATTGTCTTTCTTCTCTTTTTCCGGCAGGAATGCAAATAGGATTCCTAATATGATCAGAATTCCGGGAACCCAGAACCGTGAAAGAGGAAAACCATAGCTGAATGCCTGATAGAACTCCCATTTTGCTTCGCCGATATCGAAATAATGATTTCTCATATACAGAGGAAGCCCTGCAGCCAGAAGAAAGAGGTATACATTGATGAGGATATTCATCCATTTTTCAAGTCGTTTTTTCATAACCAGTTTCCCTTTCTTCAGCTTCTGCGGAATCTCTGAAGAATTCTTCTCATCGGGCGTTCCACATTGATATTCTTCAGCAGCAGATTGATCGCCAGATAGCTGATGATCGAACATACTATGACAAAAACGCACATCAGTAATGCATTTGAGGAGAGATAACGGTACCCGAGAAAAGAGAAAACCAGAATGCCCGAGCACGATGCCAGGCACTTCCATGCATTGGACACAATGGCCTTCTGATCAAAGAGCCAGAAGTAATCACGGATGTGATACATCAGAATGCAGAATACCGTAGCTTCGGCAAAAAGTGTCGTCAAGGCAGCCCCGGATGCTTTGAAGACAGGAATGAAAAACAGATTCAATACCAGGTTTTCGACTGCACCTACGGCCGTAGAAAGCAGATTGACCGACTCACGATGAAGCGGCAGATTGACGCAGTATGCAATGGCTCCTCCGAATACCGCAATCGGGACAGCAGCTGCCAGAATCTGAAGCGGAAATACGGATTCCATGACTTTTTTCCCGGCAACGATCTCAACGATCGGCTCTGCCAGAATGAAAATGCCGAGGCTCACCGGCAGTGCAACCACGATCATGTCGTTGATGACCTGATTCAGCAGCTGTCGGAACTCTTCCATGCGCTGATGGGCAAAATAATCGCTGAGCCGTGTCACAGTCACATTGTAGATCGCCGCCAGCAGCTGCTTAACGACGGTATAGACCTTGACTGCGATGGAATAGATACCGCCATAATAATCTCCGACCATCCAGCCGATCATGACATTATCGATGTTCAGATAAATCGATACTGCAAGGTTATTGGAAAACAGGACAAGAACAGGTTTGATGTGATCACGGAAATGAATGTCCTTAGTCAGATGCAGACTGCAGTACTGACGGACATGAATCAAATTCATAATCGCAATGAAGCCGTTAGTGCCAACCTGGATGGCAGCATACTTATAATAGTCATCCGGGGTTCTGACCAGAAGGATGGTCAGAATGAAACTGAGAATCTGGATGACAATGGAACGGACCGTAATATAGAGGTAGTCCTCATAGATCACATTCAGCCAGTCTACGCCGATCGTTGAAAAGACGATCGATGCACTCATGATGACTAACAGTACCTGACGTTCCTTCAGATTCGGAAAGACGGCAATGCAGATGAACAGAACCACATAAGCGACGAGTGTCGTGAGGATGTTCATCGTGAAGATCTCATCGGCAAACTGCTGCATCTTCTCCGGATCAGAGCGGAATTTGCCACCTTCCCTGGTGGCATAGGTGGTAAAGCCAAGGGAGGCAATCAGCCCGATATAGCCGATGAAGGACTGGGCAAAGGTGATCTTGCCAAGGTTTTCCAGCTGCAGGGCTCTGGTTACATAGGGAAAGATGATCAGGGGAAATACGATGGAGACAATCGTCCTCACCGTATTCAGGACCATATTCACTTCTACGGACTTCGTGTGCTTATTCATCCGGTTCTTTGAACCTCTTCAATACCTCTGTCCACTGCGTTTCCCATTTTTCTCTGGAAAAAGCAGCATGGACGGTTTCCTGGCCCCGGCTTGCATAAGTCTTTCTCAGTTCTGGGTTTTCAATCAGTTCTTCAAGAGCATCATGAAAGTCTCCTGCCAGGGGTCTGACCATTCTTCCGTTATAACGGTCCAGGATGATATTGCTCATGCCGCCGACATCGGAACAGATGACGGCACATCCTGCTCCCATCGCTTCCAGCAGTGAAAAGGAAGTGCCTTCTGATCCGATGGTCGGAACGAGTGCGATATCCTTTGTTTCATGAATCTTCAGACTGTCATGAGGCGCATAAGTGAGAAAGGAAACATTCGGGAATGCATCAAATACTTCATGAAGCTCCTGTTCGTATCTGCCATCACCTGCCAGCGTGAAAGTGACTTCCGGATGTTTCTTCAGAATCGATGGCATGAACTGTGAAAGAAGCTCTACCCCCCGGATAGTGACAAATCTTCTGGCAAAGATGATCCTTGCGGGGCCGTCATATACTGGTCTGGAAGAAGTCACATCAGAAAAGTTCGGAATCACCTGATAGGCAATATCTCTTCTGGTGGTCTGAGTTCTGAGCCAGTTGATATAGTTGTCATCCACGCAGACCGTAAAGGAAACCAGCTGATGGCGTTTCACTTCGCCGTCTGCCTGCAGATGGCGAAGAAAGGAATCAAACGGAGGTCTGACCTTCCGGTCCATAATCGTCGGGATATCCCAGTAGATACCATGCTGGATCATCAGAGAATGAGAAAAATGATGGGGTTCTGTCTGGGTGCTTGTTGCAAAGATCAGCAGATCATTCTTCAGATCTCCCTGTTCTTCTGCTTTCTTCACGAGATCTTTTGTCCAGGCCTTGCGGACTTCCTTCACTCCGATGATATGCAGGCCGTTTTCAAGGGTCTTTTCAAAGTCTCTGACGGATCTCTGATAGACAATAGTCTCATAGCCAAGACAGATGGAAAGAGCACATAAATTTTCAATATAGTTCTGCAGGCCGCCGATGATGATGCGGTCATCGTTTCTCTCATCCAGATAGCGGTTGTAGATGATATGAATTCTCATGATCAGTTCCTCGCTTCCTGGCTCAGGTCACATCCGGAGAGTTCCAGGAAGTGATCTGTTTTCTCTTTCTCAAATACGGTGAAATACTGATAATCCGCCAGGGTCAGCCCTTCTGACATCTTCGGAATATTCGTATGAAGATCTTCAAAGAGCAGGAATCCATTCAGCAGAATGAGCCCCATCAGGGTCACAGCTGACTTCTTGCGGGAAGAAATTCCGGAAAGCATTTCCGGAAGCAGAATCAGAATGATGAATTGCAGGAAATCAGAAACCCTGGACATCAGACTGTAGCCGGAAAAGCAGAAATAGATGAAAACCGAAAACAGGAAGACCAGCACCTCAAACTGCAGGAATTCATTCTCATGAGAATCCATGAAATGATACAGGATCAGAATCCCAGCTCCGAATACAGCCTCCATCGCAATGCCCATGAAGCTGAAAGAAGGCGCCAGCAGATATTTCAGAATATGCATGAATGGTGCCCAGGGAGTGCCGGCAATCGACTGGACTAATGGCGGAAGCACCGTCGTGAAGATCACGGTCAGTCCGATCGCAATGCCAAGACCGATTCCGATCAGCTTTCCTGGCTTCTTCTGAAAGATCGGTACCAGACGATAGAGCAGCGGGATGATCAGCGCGGGAAGGGCTGTTTCATGGAACAATACTGCCGCAATTGCAAAAATCTCGTATCTCAGATACTGCTTCTTCGGAAGAAACTCATAGAAGCCGAAGAGATACAGGCACATGGCAATCATCTGCCGGATGCCGCTCGAATAATAGACCACCATATATCCTGATCCGATGAACAGCAGCATGCTGAGCAGAATATTCCTGCTTTTCTTCTGCACGACTGCAGCCATAAGTCCGCAGCAGATCAGGTTGACCAGCAGCACGAACCATCGGTATTCTTTCAGGAAAACTTTGCTCCAGTAGATCAGAATGCTGAACAGGAGATTACGCTGAAACCCATTCTCAAATGCTCCTTTTACCGGTGTCTCAATCCAGTGGAACAGATAATAATACGTATCCTGGTCTGTTCCCATATTGAAGCGGACTGCAAACAAGACCAATAAAATCCAGAACAGGACATAATCTGTTTTCGTATTCGATTTTCTGCGGAACTGCTCTGCAAGAAGCCAGACTCCGAGTGCTCCATAAATCAGAAAGATATACATCTGTCAGCTGCCTTTATAATCCTTTGCATTCCAATATTGTATCAGAGTGCGGAAAGAACGGCACACAATCGCGGTCAGCGGAAAAGAGACATGATTATGCAGCAGAGCCTGGTAAGCTTCCCGGACATTATTCCAGTAGCCGGAACCATTGCTGGTTCCTCCATAGAACATCTCAATCATGACTTCTGGCACATAAGCAAGCTTCACGCTTCCATCTTTCAGAATCCTGAGCATGAAATCATAGTCAGAAGAACTGTGATACTGCAGATCATAAAGACCGTATTTCTCATAGACCTCCCGCTTCAGATAGAGGGTCGGGTGGGCGGGCATCCATCCGAAATGCAGGTTCCCCTGCCCCATCTTCCAGTAGCGGCAGCACTTTCCCTGATTCATGTAAACCAGATCCGCATGAACTCCCTGGTATTCTCCGGAATTCAGAGCAGAAATCATCGTGCTAACAGCATGGCTGGAGGTAAATAGATCATTGAATACTGCCAGCACTTCTCCGGAAGACATCCGGATCGCTTTGTTCATGCCATCATAGATGCCATGGTCTGGTTCTGATTTCCAGACTATGGTTTTCCCATTCGGATTCTGTTTTACGGTTTCTGCATAATAGCGGATCCGATCTAACGTACCATCTGAAGATTCGCCGTCTGCGATCACGATTTCCAGATTGTCATAATCCTGTGAAAGGGCACTCTGAATCGATTGTTCAAAGTGCTCCTTGCAGTTGAAGGTTGTCATCAGGAGAGTAACTTTTTCTGACATGCATACTCCTATCGGTTATTCTGCTCATCGGTGGATCCCGGCCTGCGCAGAATCGTTCCGGTTTCCAGACGTTTCATGGTATTGGCAATTTTGCGGTAAGGACGGTAGATCTCATGTTCAAAGAAACGATGGCGTTTCAGCATGGCTTCATACTGACGCACATTGATGGAATGAGGTCTTCGGCCTGCTTCCTTGAGATCACGATCAAAGATTTCATACAGGAAGTCTTTCAGCTCATAGGGATTCTTCCGATCCTGAATCGGGTTCTGGTTCAGGATTTCCAGAGCCAGATCCTCATCTGCATCTACTTGTTTCACATAGGCAATGACATCATCAAAATCAGAAAAGTCATGACAATTGATAAATGCTTTCGCATTGAAATCCAGGGAAACATCCGGATCTCCATAATAGATCGGAATCGTATACGCCCGGAATGCGTCTACGATCTTCTCGGTCAGATAGCCCTTGTATGAAGTATTTTCAAAAGCGATGGAGAACCGGTAATCCTTCTGGAACGATTCTTTGTTTTCGATCGGGCCGCCGACATTGTTGAGGTATCTTCCGCCGCTGTCTACCTGCTTATATGTACTGAGCTTCTGATAAAACTGCGCCCGGACATCTTCTGCAAAGCAGTTGGATACCACGAAGTTGCAGAACTTCCGGCTTCGCCATTCCTCTCTGGTAACGATTCTGCGCTCTTTCAGAAGATCCAGGTACCCCTTGCGGTATTCATGGAGCAGATAGAACGGAATCCGCCGATACCGATCTCCGAACGAAATCCGATCAAAGCCAAAAGCATAATCACATTCATTGAAGTCAGGAACGACGCATTCTCCGGTATAGAAGATCCTGATGCAGTCATAATCCAGATGCTGATAACCAAAGACAGAATAAATGACATAATCCGGGTGATCGGTGAGTTCCACGTCATACCGTTCTCTCAGAAACCGGATAAAGTCATTATGTTCCCGATCAAATGCCGGATTGAAGTCGGCAAACTGAAGTCTGATTTTTCTGCGTTTCTCGCCCATACTCTAACAAAATTAGCCCTTTCTAAGTCTTCTGCAAAATTGCTGATCAAGATCTTCATGACCGCAGGAACAAAAGATTATCTCTGAAGGGAACCATTGGCTGTCCAGCTAATCATTCTTTACAATGCCTTCCAGAGCATCCTCAAAAAGAGGACCAAATCAGAACTTTTCTCCAATATCACTGATCCTGCTTTTCCACATGGCAATTCAGGTAATACAGATATCCAAGTGCCAGGAAAAATAAGATTCCCGGCAGATGACTATCATCTCCGACAAATGCCACCGAAGAAAGCATAGAGCCCCAGAAGATGCAGATCACAAGGATGATCAGCCATTGCCCAGATGGATCCTTCAGATATTTCCGATTATTCCAGACTTTCTTCAGCCCTTCGAACAGGTAGATGCAGAACGGAATAAATCCAGCAGCTCCTGTCCATAAAAGCACATTTACAAAAGCGTTATGTGCATTTGTAATGGCAGAATAATAGGCATTCACAACGTCTCCATTCAGCCAGCCCTGGCCGAAGATCGGATACTGCAGGAACCCCGAAACTGCAGCCTTCCAGATTCCTAATCTGCCGCTGCTGAAGCTGTTGATAAACTCTTCTGATGAAGAACTGGAGGCTTTGAATGTCCCAGCATGTGTGAAAACATAACCAAGAATCAGAGCACAGGCACCCGCAAAGAGAATCCATAGGGAGGCCTTCTTCGAGACTCTCTTCCTCATCTGCCTGTAAAGAATAAACGCAAATACAATTGCAACTTCCAGATAAGCATTTCTGGCATCAGCAAGCAGAATCATCAGCAGCGAAAGAACCGTATTCAGATAGCAGAACCAGCGGGGAAGCTTCTTTTTTTCAGTCAGATAGAAAGAGAGAATAATTCCAGCGACACAATGGTATCCGCCCGATGTCGCATATCCCATGATTCCGAAATACCGGATGCGATCCCCCCTCCAGTTCGTAACAGCTTCGCCGGGAATGCCAAGAACTGTATTCCAGCCATTCCGGTAAAAAAGAAACATCACAAGCGAAACAGAAATCAGAAGAAACAATTCAATAACCAGAAGACGCGGGATCGGATCAAAATCTTCCGAAAAAGAATCTGAGTAATAGTATCCGATCGACACTGCCABGTACGAAGTCATGATAAGATATCCGATTCCGGCAATCTGCCCGACCGATGGTGCACGGGCTCCGAAAATCAATGATAAGCAGGCTGCCGCAGTCAGTGCAGCAGAACTTCGGCTCAGCAGTCCGGGAGGAACCTGATGGTGCACCAGATCGCCAATCAGAATGAGAGCTGTCCATACACAGTACCCCAGCCGCATGATGGTATAGAAAAAAGACAGATCCGTTCCTTGCTCAAAGAAAAATGGCACCACCGCAATGATTACCATCATTGCATACAGATAGAACTTGCAGAGATTTCTGCGATCTGACAGGAAATCAATAAATCTTTTCATCTTTCTCTCCAAATAAAAAACCGCCTTACACATTATATCGTGTAAAGCGGTCATTTCTAGATGATGGTTCTTGCAGGAAATTTAGTTCTTCACTTGTAAAAGTTAACGCAACCCTGGTATTGCATTAAGTATGTCTGAACAAGAAGTTATAAAGGGCTTGCATTAAGTAGATCTGAAACGGTTCTTCCTTTAACATTTAGATATCAGCCAGATTACTGCCATCTAACGATAGAACTGGAGGAA
>NZ_VUMN01000070.1 GCF_009696165.1 Stecheria intestinalis
GCCATGTCTTTTTCCATCCGGTAGTACGGCACATACAGACAGAATCGGGAATACAGAATATCGGCAAGCAGCGATGATGAAACAATAGAACCTGGAAGAGGCTTTCCTTCATAAGGGGTATATTCAATCTCTCTGCAGCACGTTCCATGCGAAATGACAGGAACATAGACGCACTGAACATAATGACGGCTCGGAACGCATTCAACGGTCCTGTATTTCTTCCAGGAAAAGATATACCAGCTGGTTCCATACTGTTCGTTCAGCTGATCAGGATTGATCTGGTAAATGTTTCGGACCGGAAGACCGGACAGATCCTTCTCCCGCTGTCCTTTCTTCCGTATGCCATGACCTTTATGATCAGAAAACGCAGATCTTGAAGTAATAACCGGTGCTTTCGGAGATTCTTCCGCTTCTTCTGCCAGCGGATCCTCTGCGATTTCTTCTTCCTGTGCAATCTCTGACAGCTTTTCTGTTCCGCGACCGAACAGATCGTTATTCCGCATCTGAAGCTGCTCCGTGCACTTCTGAAGTAAGCCGCTCAGCCGTTCATTCTCACGCTTAAGGGTTTCTGACAATTCCTTCATTGTCTGATAATCCCGGGTCATGTTTTTCTCGGCTTCTTCATGACCGTCAAGAATCGCAAGAACTTCAAGATGAGAAGCGATGACATTCCTGAGAGCGCAATTCAGCTCCGGCTTTTTCAGTTCCGGAAGTTTCCGATTCAGCTCATTCAGCTCAGAAGAAGTCATCACCATAGCTGCAGTTCTCCGGGATTATTTCAGAAGATCACTGCTGGCTGTTCTGATCCGTTCTGCCAGACTGTCAGTCTGCTTCAGTGCATATAAAAGCCGATCATTTGTTTTCTGCAGGCTGCGCAGTTTCTCCTCGCACTCTGCCAGCTGCAGCTGCAGTTCTTTATTCTCTCTGCATTTTTCCTCATACTGCTTTTTCAGTTCTTCCTGATCTGCTGAAGCGGCAGTCACAGCAGGAACTTCTTTTGGCTTTCTCCCGCGCTTTCCAGTAGGAATAATCTCACCGGTTGCCGGATCAATCTTTCCGATCACTCTTCTTCTGGAGCGTGACTGTTTCTTCTCCGGATCCCAGTAGCTTTCCGATTCGTAAACGTAAGTGGTATCGGTGTCCTTGTGATACTGCCTGATCTGTGCCATAAGCCCTCCAAGTTACATTGCAATAA
>NZ_VUMN01000008.1 GCF_009696165.1 Stecheria intestinalis
AGTATTCTTCATTTTCCTGACGCGTCAATCCTTTCATGAAAATCACCTCCAGGTTTCTGATTGATAATCACAATCAGTCTACCCAGAGGTGCTCTTCATTTCAGTTCACCTTGTATTAGACGCTTACCGATCTTCGAAGTGATGGATAACGGGAAAGGAATCTCTGAAGAAGATCTTCCATATATTTTCGAGCGCTACTATCGATGATCTCTGAGTGACCAAGACAAGTCTTCGGGACTTGGCTTATCGATTGCAAAAGAAATAATCCAAGCTGAAAAAGGAAACATTTCTGCAGTAAGCAAAGTTGGAGAAGGAACTACATTCATTGTTACTTTTCCGGTGGTGACTGATTAGTGCATGATTCATTATTTTAAGAATTGTACTCAGGAAGAAAAATTTCCGTCACATAAGCTATTTCTGTAGCTGGAATTTTGATGCCGAAACTGTCTTCAGCGTATTCCAAATTGTGCTCAACAACATGCATGATATAGGAATTATCATTAGAAAACGAATTGATTTTTTGGTAATTCCAGGTTTCTTTGCTAATGACACGTTCCAGCATGTTTGTACAATGGCATATATACTTTACTGCAATCGCATCAGAATATGGAATATCCAGCTCTTTTAAGGTATTTCTTAAACATGTTTCCAGAATAGATACTGCTTTATTTGTGTCAAGAAAAGACACGGTTTTCGCAATAATATTGTCTCGGACTTGATCCAGAAAAGAAGAATTGTCGTTGTCTATTGAATTGAAGGAAGAGGATGCAAAACGAGCCTCAAGAGAATCTAGGTCATTAAATGTTTTAGAAACTGCAGCAACAATATTAATTAAAGTAGGAAGACTTATATTTCGGATTGTTCGGGTTGGAATATGCATTTTTTTCAGTATTACATCTCCTACAGACGTGAGTGGCTCCATATCACAACATATCAGAATACCTGCCCCTTTATTGAGCTCTCCTGCTTTTATTAGCGATAATTCTAATAGATCATTTAGTTGCATGTGTTCATGAAAGTCGATATAGTCCAAAGAATAGTTTCCTTGATAATTGTTTCGGATATAAGATGCCATTTCGGTTGCGACAGATTTTCCGTGACAAATCAGCAAAATAGAAACCGCCGCATGCATTGACCAGCGTTTCGCAATGGCTAGATATGAAGTGATAAAATCGATTTCTCGCTCAGTGGGATTAAAATTATAAAAGGACCCAATTGATCGATAAATATTCTCAGCGACTTTATATTCTTCCACATAAATTTGCTTTGTAACAGATTCCTTATGTTCTGATGCAACATCACCATTTTCAACCCTCTTAAGGTAGTTTGAAATGTGAATCAAAGCACCGAAAAGAAGCTGGGGATTACTTAGCAATTCCAAATATTCATGATGTTTATTGAGCTCTTTGATAGTTATTTGATAGACAAAAGGGTTTATCTTTTTCCGAAGAGCTTCTAATTGTGCTGGAGGGCAATTTTTTAATACATTAATATTTTCGCTGACATAACCATCAATATTATTTAAATCTTCTGTATTTACATCGAATTCATCAACAAATTGATCCACCCGATGATCATTGAAGACGTCCGGTGCTTGGTGAAAAATCGTTAAATCTTGTGAGAAGCCATCTGCTTCAAAACGTAGATATTCTGATGGAATGCATGAGAGGAGGCTAATTACATTTGCTGTGTTGACTGAGTGTGCTTCGCTCTGATTTATTAGTTCTTGAGTAAGGTGCTGAAGGGTAACATAGACCGTTTTTATTTCTTTCCCAGGGCTTTCAAAATATGCTCGGCTGCAAATGTTCTGAATTTCATTTCTCATCTCGGAAATGTTATTTCTATATTTTCTGGCGGATAAAGCTGCAATAACATCCTTATGTACACGTATTGCAACATGAATGCGTAAAGCTTCCCTGGAAAAATTGCTGAGAACTAGTTCGATTTTCTCATATACAGCGCGATCATCTATATCAAGCAGATGAAGGTGGACAGGCAGACTATTCTTTATGGAGTCAATTTGTTCATCGTCATACTTATGACGAGTCGTGCAAATAATCATGGTATTGAGCGGCACAGGAATGTTGCTCCCTGCAGGCAGGAATTTTTCATCTTGAAGAAGAGAAATCACAAATTTCTGCTCTTGTATGTTTAAACTTCCAACCTCATCTAATATTAAAATTCCATAGTCAAGTTTTTTGAGCAGTCCTTCTTTAACTTTATTCCCACCAACTCGTTTGCCGAGCAGCGTATCTTGAAAGAGCCCTGTATTATTTTGAAATTCTTGGCAATATACTGTTTCGTATGGAACCTTTTCCCCCGTTCTTTCTCAGCGAATTTAATCATGCATCCAGCTAGCTCTGTTTTTCCCACCCCTGGGCGTCCATAAATCAAGCAATGAATTCCATAAGGGGGATAAGTAACTGCTGCCTTGGCACGAAGAATAACATCTGATAATGAACCTGTTGCTCCGATAATCTGATCAATAGAATCAAGAGGAACATTGGATTGCTTGACAGATTTTTCGGATTTTCCGATAAAATCAGAAAGCTGTTCATCTTTTGATATTACTGTAGGGAAAAAAGCATCAGGATAATGAGAAGAAAGTTCTTCATAGTCAAGATAATATACTGGCTTACCTTGAATCTTTATTAACTTTCCATTTTTCCACAGCCGGTTTAGCTCTCGTGAAACATTTGAACGATCAATCTTTAGATCCAAACCAATATTTAGAGCATCTGTGTTGTCTGCCTTCATCCCGTCTTGAAGAAAACGAATGGTTTTCTCTTTGATGTTTAAGTAAATCTTATCCGCTCTCGAGTTTTCCATATCAATTAAATAAAAAGTGTGTCAAATTCTTTCGTATCAGTGTCAAACACGAATGACAAATCCAAAGAAATCAATAAATGGATGTCAATTTCTACACGAATATTAACACACATGATATAGAAATCAAGACGATATCTTCTCTTGCAAAATCCCGAAAAGAAATATTATGGCAATCGCTTGAAAAACTAATATCTTTCGGCTTGAATTTCAAGAACACACATATAATCTGTGTCAAAAAATCGGATGATTTTGTTCACTTTTTCGGCTTTTTTATAATGCATGTGTAGCAATAGAAACGGAGAAACGTAATGACAACTCTTCTTATTCTAAGTCATGCGGACCTTTCTGAAACTCTATATAAAACTGTTTCATTGATTATGGGACGCCCTAAAGACAATGTTCACTACATCACTCTTCCTTATGGAAAAAATCTAGAACAGTATCAATCCGAAATAGAAAAAGTAATAGAGGATTCTGGCTCAAAGGGGACTCTTATTTTAACAGATCTCATGGGAGGTTCACCTTTCATGATTACTGCCAGAGTATATAGCAGATTAAAAAATGAGTATCCTCTTGAAATGATTACAGGTGTGAATATGCCGATGTTAATGGAAGTTATTTCGAATTTGGAAGGCCATTCTCTTGAAGAATTGAAAAAAATAGCTCTTGAATCAGGCAAGTCCGGAATTGTCGATTTCAAAGAAGCGATTGAAAGGAGAGAGCCGGAAAGAGAGGGAGAAAGATGAGTATAGTTATGATTCGCATCGATGATCGCTTAATTCACGGTCAAATTGTAACAGCTTGGGCAAAAAACAAGAATGCTGGAAAAATTTGGGTTGTTGACACTGCAACGGCAAAGGATGACTTTCTTTCAGGAGTAATGAAAATGGTTGCTCCTAGTGATAGAGAATTAGTCATTTCATCTGAAGACCAAATCAATGAGTTGGTCCCTAAATTTGATGCGGAACTAGAAAATGTTTTGATTTTAATGAAAACGCCAGAAGTGGCAAAAAAAATATTCGAAGCAGGGGTAAAGCTTACAGAACTCAATATTGGTGGCATGGGCGCTAACCCAGAAAGGAAGAAATTATTTAAGAACATCTCTGCAAGTCCATCAGAAGTGCAAACATTGAAGGAAATTCAAAATTCAGGAGTCTTTGTATATTTTCAAGTAACACCTGATGAGAAAAAAACAGAATTTAACTTTTAAAAAGGAAAGAGAAAAATATGTTAATAAAAGCAATATTGATCGGAATTCTTGCCACCATGTGTGGGAATGTCTTCAGTGAATATCTGGTTTGGATTTTCCGTAATCCGCTGGTAGAAGGAACACTTGTTGGTCTTATTCTTGGTGATGTGAAAACAGGTGCTATTATTGGCGGAACGATTCAATTAATTTATATGGGGCAGATTACAGTCGGCGGTATCTCGTCTTTTGATAAATGCTATGCCGGAGTTATGGCAACTGCTGTAACAATGCTTGCAAATCAGACGCCAGAGGTTGGCGTAACACTTGCCGTCACTTTAGGCACTCTTGGGTTGCTGGCATCAAATGCAATTATGACTGTGAATGTCATCTTCGTTCATATGGCAGATAAGTATGTTGAGTCTGGGGAAACGAAGAAAATTTGGGTCTATAACTGGTTGCTTCCAAATCTATTCTGCATTCTGGTTTATGGCCTACCAGCCTTCTTTATTGTCATGTATGGTGCCTCTGCATTTGAGTCATTTATGAATGCTATGCCTGCATTTGTTTCTAATGCGTTAAATACAGTAGGAGCAGTCCTTCCTGCGCTTGGAATTGGAATGATGCTGAAAGCAGTTTATAAGAAGAGATTCGTAGCGTTCGTAATTATTGGATTTGTTCTCTGCGCATATCTGAACCTTGATATTATTGCCTGCACATTAATTGGCTTAGCTGCAGCACTGCTTTATTGGTCTTTAGGAATAGATAAACTGACGGAAGGAGATGCAGCATAATGAATGAGAATAATGTTATGGAAGCTCAAGAGAAACCTGTAGCACGCAGGCTGACCAAAAAAGATCTTATCCATTGCTTTGTCATTTGGGAAACAACATCCGAATCCTGCCTCTCTTATGAACGTTTAATGTCGCTGGGATTCTGCCATGCAATGTCCCCAATTATCAACCGTCTTTATCCTGATAACAAGGAAGAACGTGTAAAAGCTTTGAAACGCCACTTGGTCTTCTTTAATACAGAGAATAACTGGGGAGCATTTATACCGGGCCTCGTTTGCTCCATGGAAGAAGACATGGCAAATGGCGGAAACGTTGATCCTGATATGATCACAAGCGTGAAAGTTGGCTTGATGGGACCTCTGGCGGGAATTGGAGACACCATTACTCAAGGCTTGGTGAAAACGGTAGCACTGGCTATTGGTGTAGACATGGCTACCAAAGGAAATGTCTTTGGCACAATTCTGTTTATTCTGCTGTATGGTGCTTACTTGATGGCAATGGGAATCTTCATGTTTAAGCAAGGATATACAGTGGGCAGAAACATTCTTAGTAAAATCACAGATAAAAAGATAATGGGGAAGATCACAGATATCCTCAGCATTATCGGATCAACTATTGCTGGAGCAATGATTTACAATAATGTGAATATCACCACTCCTCTCCAGTTTACAGTGGCTGAATCAACGGTCGTCGTTCAGGATCTGTTCAATGCAATTGTTCCGGGTTTATTAAGTGTTTTTGCTGTATTCCTGGTATTTAAAAACCTCAGTAAAGGGACAAGCGTATTCAAGATCATGCTCTGGATGTTCGTTGTTGCAATTGTCTGCAGTTTACTGGGAATTCTGTAATCAAATATCGTATTAGAAATCATTTCTAACTTTACTTTATTGCATGAGTGAACTTTCACCATGAATAACTAAAGCGTTCAAATAGTATTGATGACTAGAACCCAAAATTGGATGAGTAGAAAGGAAGGTGGTAGTCCTGAGGCTGCGGGTTGAAACTGTCTCCTTGGGATTGCCAATTATTGCTTAATTAAGCAAAACGGATAAAACAAATGCATAAAACTTGGTTAACTGATGTAATAGGAACTGAAAAAGCTGCTATTGGAGTTGTTCATTTTAAGGCATTTCCTTCAGATCCAATGTTTTGTCAGGAAAAAGGGATGGATTATGTTATTGAAAGCGCAAGGAAAGATCTGCTTGCACTTGAAAATGGCGGAATTGATGCGGTACTGTTTTCAAATGAATTCAGCTTTCCTTATGTGACAAATCCCTCGGAAGAAGTTATTTCTGGAATGGCGTATGCAATCGGCTGCTTGAAAAATGATATTCATGTTCCCTTTGGAGCCAATGTAATTTCAAATACTCATGCGAGCATTGCATTAAATGCAGCTATCGGAGGAGTGATCATGCGTGGAACATTCTCAGGTGCTTTCTCCGGGAATATGGGACTTGTGGATGCTCACCCTGGCGATTTATTACGCCATAGACATAATTTGGGCTTAGATAAGAAATTAAAGATGGTTCAATATGTTGTCCCTGAATCGAGTGGAGACATTGGCGGAAGAGACAAGATGACAATCGCTAAATCAACCGTTTTTTCTGACCTTCCTGATGCATTAGGATTCTGCGGAGAGTCGGCTGGAAAACCTATTGATCTTGAGTTCATGAAACAATGCAGGCTGATGTGGCCAGATATGGTAATGTTTGCATCAACCGGAGTTAAGCTCGAAACGATTGAATCTATTTATTCAGTAGCAGATGCAGCCTTTATCGCGACATATTTCAAAAAGGATGGCATTTTTGAGAATGAAGTCGATGAAGAGCGAGTAAAGAAGTTCATGGCCAAATTGAAAAAATATAGAGCAAATTTAGAGTGAAGATCAAAGGAATTATTTTCGACTGTGACGGAGTGTTAGTTGATAGCGAAGTCTACTATTTAGAAAGCCTTCTGAGTTATCTCTGTTCGAAAAATATTCAAGCTAGGTTAGAAGATGTCGTTGGTGTTCTTGGAATGTCCTCTCCAAATATCATCAGATATTTGCGTAAAAAATTTCCTTTAGAGCAATATTCGGATGAAGAACTGTTGGAAGGGCCACGCAAAAAAATGTCCTCCAAAATGCAGAAAGTTCCTCTCCAGCCGATGCCGTTTCTGAAACAATTTATGATGGATTGCTGGAACAGGGAACTGAAAATCGCTGTTGCTTCTTCCTCAAGAAAAAGCTATGTAAATGCAATTATTCATCAAATTGGTATTGCTGAATTGATAAACACGGTGATTACTGGAGACTCAGTTATATGTGGGAAGCCAGCACCAGATATTTATCTACTAGCATGTAAGAGATTAGAAGTAAAACCTGAAGAGGCAATTGCGATCGAAGACTCTCCAAATGGTATCAAATCAGCAAAGAGAGCAGGATTATTTACAGTTGGCTATAAAGGATCAAGAATTATCCAATGCACTGATGAAGCCGACATGGTAATTAAATCTTATGATATAAGTGTTCTGGCAATGCTATCAGTGGCAGAAAATTACGGAACGTAAAACTATGCTCAACGAAAACATATAGTAGATCAATAACCGAAACGGTTGACATGCATTGAAGAGGCTGCTAATAACAACGATGGAAATTCATTGTGTATTGACAGCTTCTTTTAATTTTTGGNGTCTCGTCAAAAGTTATTAGAGCGCAATAATATGGCGAATAAAAAACTTCGTACAATAACAATTTTACGAAGTAATATTGAACGCGTGCAAATTTTAATACATGCACTATTCTGGTTTTTGCACGAATAAAATATCTTCTAGATTGGTGCCTGCTCAAGTTTTACATAGCTTCAAAATTTACGATCTTTTTCGCCGTAGCAGTTTGAACGCTTTCTGTTCATAAAACAGCTTTATCCATACTATAATCATCTTATCCGATGTTTAACAATCGCATAAACTCGATCAAACCAAAATTTCTCTTATTGCTGTTTATCACTCTGCTTTTTATCTAAGGCTTTGGCAGCAGCTTCCTGTACCGCACCTTCGGCCTTACCGGCTACATCATCGGGAGATTTTTGTTTGCTCTTGCGTGCTATTTCTGGTTTATCCACTTTCACAAAGGAAACCACCTCTTAACAGAAGCACATCCTTTTTTCCAGACACCTGCTTTCTCACTTATATTCCTGCTCATCTTTGTCGACCTGTACATGGTCCATTTATTCGATGTACCGGGAAATATCACCGCACTGCTGAAACAAGACATCTCTTCCATCCTTTGTGACACCTTCATTGCCCTAACTGCTGGCATCTTTGAAGAAACAATATTCCGCGGTATCGGTGCAGATACCTTCTGCGCCTGGTACAAAGAGACAAACCACCCTCTCTGCCACAGTGCTATCTGGACGTCCCTCATCTTTGGACTGTCGCATTTGTCCAACATGAACGGCACAGATAGCAGCCAGGTATGGATCTAGGTATTCTCATTATTCGGCATGATAAACCTGTTTATTGCTGATAGCGTTGTGAAAAGGCCTGATCCGCTTTCTGCAGCTTTAAAACATATTCATCATAAGCAGGACTAAGTTTTCTCATTGCAGGAATGAAAACGCTGTTATATCCCTGCTCTTGATTGAATCTCTTTAACACTTCCTTAAGCTTAGCTCCTTCTGAATTTCGGTATTCTTCAGTATCCTGAAACTTAAGATACTGCTCGATGATTTCTTTATGATTTACCAGCCAGTTTTCTGGATCATCTATGACATCTGATAGAGCATTCCTTGTATTCAAGAAGATTTCCTGACTGTCCAGAATATTCAGGGAATCCAGATAGTCTTCTAATTCATCGGGGATTTCCATATGTACGCTATCAAGATAATCACAGATTTCATGATAGGCATTCTCCTGTTCTTCGGTTTCGATCGGATTCATTAAAAATTCGCGGAAATGGAGCGATAAATAATTTCCCCAGAATCCCGGAAAGGCGATCATCAAGCGGTCTATTACAGATTCCCGGCATTCCGCCGCGGCTGCCTTAAGCTTCACAGCATTCCAGTCCAAAGATGACGCCAGCTCTTTCAGAAGATCGTTCTGTTCTTTTCTTCTTTGCAGGTCACGCCGCTGAGTATCAATGATTTTCCAAAAAGCCAAACTATCACCTTTATTAACCAGTTCCGCGATATTAGCAACAGATACGCCAAGACTTCGCAGAAGCGAAATCTTTTTCAGTTTTTCAACATCTTCCGCAGAGAAGGATTTGTACCCATTCTCTGCTATTGCAGGATCAAGCAATCCTTTCTGACAATAGTATTCAATCGCTTTTTTCGTTGTTCCAGCTAATTTTGCGGCTTCATTGATATACATACGCATCACCTCCAGCTAAACCATAAGCCGCCCCCTGAGGGAGCAGTCAAGAGGTTTATTGAAAGCAGCGTATTGCTTGAAAACTGTACTGGCAAAATCAACTTCCTATCCTACTTATAATTGATGTTTGCTAAAGTTAGTTGAGTTTTCTTCTCAGATAATTGAATTTTGTCTTCGGATAATTGGCTTTTACTTTTCTCAATTCACGATGCCATAGTGCATCTAATAAGATAGCCCATGAAAGTTAATTTGCAGCAAGATCTCCATTCACCACCTCATATTCCTCGCCCGGCTTCAATTTCATCTGCCGGTTCAGGAACTTCTCAATGTCAAACAGGTTCTTCTTGTCGCAATGCTAATGGATCACCGGCGCGAGCCGCTTTGATTACGTCCATCGGCAAAAGCACCCTGCCGTTAAAAGTTGCCTGTTTCATATCAATTTCGTACTCCTTCGGCTTCCAAGTTTTTCGCAGTTTATTTGATGCCTTTGTCCTGTGGCGCTGGACGGCGCTGCGGGACATCCCTACAAAATTGCCCACTTCTTTGTCTGGAAGTTCCAACACACAATACAGGATCAAAATAGTATGTTCCGGCTCCGGCAGACCGGAAAAAGCGTCAGCCACCATTTCTTCACGAAGGTACAGTACATAACCAAACGCTGAAAATACAAACTTCTCGCTGGGGTATTCATCAACTGCATAGAGTTTGCCTAATTCAGACTGCGATAAGGTGCTAAACTGAGCTATATGTTTCCCTTGGTGGTTCAACTCTCGAAAATAATTTGTGGCTTCATGACGTAGAACAGTTTTACAAAAAGCATCGAATCGGTGTCGTTCTCCATGCTCATCAAAGACGTACGTCATCTTTTACCTCCAATCTGCGTGCGAACGAGATAACTGATTTCATACAAATCTAGTGTCAGCGATTTGGTATCAAAAGCTTATGAAACCTGGTGCTTTGCAAATACGCAGCAGGAGAAAACGGCGCCAACTCCCAAAAAGAGCAGTGCTGCCGGGATGGCCCATATCGCATACAGCATACCGTTATTCATTTGCTCCACCGACAGAAGCGAAATGACCAGTACATGATAGATTGGAAGAAGTCCAACCAATCGGAACAATGGATTTACTTCGGTGATCGGCAGCAAAACGGGAAAAAGAAAAATTGCCATAGACGCAACGAAAGCTACAATCTGATTTTTACTGATTGCAGATATAAGTAGCGTAATTCCCGTTACGCTGAGAGTACAGGTAAACGCCAAAAGGATTTGGTATTTTAGCAACGTCCCACAAGTGATATTGAAAGGAATGAACCCCTCTACATAGTCGCTGGGAGCGAATAGGATACTACAATCCAGCCCTTCCGTTCCATATAAGATAAGAGCAAGAAGCAAGTTAAAAGCCGCAACCAGCGCGGTAGTGAGAATGGCGGTAAGAATACCTGCTGCTACCTTTGCAGTAGCGCATTTGGTTTTGCCGTATTTGCTTGTCAATATGATATTGTCAACGCCTTCATACTCGCCGGAGAAAATCGGAGCAAGCATGATGATAACCGCAAGAGCAAGTACGATAAAAATCCGCACCATGTTTTTACTTGTTGAAAGCCAACCATCTACATAGCCAATTTTGATTTTTTCATTACCGAACACATCCGAAACACTTAATCCGTTCCAATTTCCCTCTTTATCAGAAAATCGGGAAAAGGCGGCGGATTGTGTAGCGTTTTGATACAGGTACATCGCATTGAGACCATGCAGATCATGGGTCGGCGCAAAGTCATTCATCATTTGCTGTACTTTTTCGTCGGTCAATATTCCCTCGTATTTCGCGGCAATTTCCTTGTCGATTTCTACTGCCGTTTTTCCTGAACCTTCCGCACTTACACCGTCAAAAGCAAATTTGTTTTGATAGGTAGAAAAGGAAATCAAGACAGAAAACAGAAGTATTCCAACCAGAACAATCAAAGATAAACGCTTTGAAAATATTTTTCGCAGTTCAAAAAGAATTAGTTTTTTCATTCTTCACAACCCCCTTTGAAATAGAACAGGTACAAATCTTCCAAAGTAGGCTGCACCCTTACCACATTTTCCATAGGCGGACGATCTCCAATAACCCGTAAGATTGTCTGATTTCCGCTGATGTTACGCAGATTGCTTGTATTGTAGGCAGCCGCGTATTTTTCCGCATAGGCAGTCGGAACCGTACATTCCCATACTTGACCGTCGATTTCAGAAGTAATCTCCTGCGGATTTCCAAAATGAATGATCTGACCGGATTTCATCATAATGATTTCCTCTGCAATAAACTCCACATCGGAAACAATATGCGTAGACAGAATTACAATGCGGTCTTTGGAAAAGGCGCTGATCAAATTGCGGAAACGGACGCGCTCTTTTGGGTCAAGTCCCGCTGTCGGCTCATCCAAAATCAAAATGCGGGGGTCATTGAGCATGGCCTGTGCAATCCCCAAACGCTGTTTCATGCCCCCGGAAAAGGTTTTGATTTTGTGCTTACTTTCCCTCGATAAGTCTACTACTTCCAGCAGCTCCTTTGACTTCTTACGCGCCGTCTTCTCATCCAACCCTTTTAGGGCAGAAACATAGAGCAGAAAGTCAAACGCTGAAAAATCCGGGTAATATCCGAAGTGCTGGGGCAAGTAACCCAAAAGATTGCGATAGCGTTCACCAAGCCCAGAAATGTTTTTTCCGTTCAGCAGAATTTTCCCGGAAGTAGGATTTTGGATATTGCAGAGCAGACGCATAAGCGTTGTTTTCCCTGCGCCATTTGCGCCCAGTAAGCCGTAAACGCCATTTGTCAAGGTGATGTTCAAGGCGTTCACAGCCGTTTTAGAGCCGAACTTTTTTGTCAGACCGATTGTCTTTAACTCCATAAAAAACGCTCCTTTCTCCATAGGGAGCAATAAAAATACTCTCCATGTGTTTTCATGGAGAGTATAGAGAGGAGATATCTACTTTTTATCTACAAGGCTGGAGATTTGAAGTAGGCGGATACCTTTGCCCCGGTTGTAGTATTTTCGATCTTCAAATAGCCGTTGTGGTGTTCACAAAGCAGCTTACAAATATACAGTCCAAGTCCGAAATGCTCGGAATGGTTGCTTTCCTCTGTGTAATATGGGCTGGTAGCTTTTTGCAGACCGCTTTTGTCAAACCCTTTTCCATCATCTGATACGGAAAGCAGCAGACCATTGTCACGCAAGGCAAAAGAGATTGTTACCGAAGTCCGGGCATACCGAACTGCATTAGAGATCAGATTATTACACACTTGTGAAACAAAGGACCCATCAAGGGATAACCGCGAAACAGGTATGTCATTTTGTAAAATTAATTTTTTTCCGTTTTTCGCACATACGATTTTTGCGCTGTCATACAAAGAAGATGCCACTGTCTGCAAGTCTATCAACTTGTACTCTGGCTGTGTATCTTCCATACGCCTAAGATTGCTCATGCTGCTCACATAACTTTCCATACGAGAGATATGCTTTCCCATTGTGGCGGCGGTTTCCCTCGTTTGGGAATTGTCGCTGGCTTGCAGCATTTCGTTATATCCTTTTAATACTGTTAGAGGAGTACGCAGATCGTGAGCAAAAGCGGTGTTGAGTGCTTTTCGTTCTTCAACTTGCCGCCACATTTTAGAGAAATTGTTCGCAAGGGTTGTCCGCATGATTTCAAAAGACGCGCAAAGCTGTCCCAATTCATCGTTGTTATCATAGTCTATTGAAAAGTCCAAGTCATTGTTCGCTATTTTTTCAGAAGCAGTCCGCAGTTCCGCAAGCGGCTTTTTCAGCCTGTTTCTGTAAAACAGCAGCGCAGCGGCGATAATACAGAATGCAGAATAGATAGGAGCTGCAACAATGGGAAGTTTCTCCAGTAGCGCAATTGTACGCTCGTCCTCTTTAGACATCGGGACGGGCACTATCCCGATGTAAGCGCCGTCACCCAACTGTTCCCCCTGCTCATTCGTCAAATAATATTTTTCGCCGGATGGGGGATAAGATGCTCTGATACCTTCGGCAGCACTACCACAGATCGAAAAAGTCGTTACGGATAGAAAGACTGCGAGTACAACAAAGGCAATTACATAGAGAACAAGGCTTTTTTGGAGAGATAAATAGTGCTTGCGGCAATTTACTTGACCCATTTATATCCACACCCCCAAACCGTTTCAACATATATATGGTCGGTATATGCAGCAATTTTAGTCCGTATCCTGCGGATATGCTCTGCCACAACGCTGCTGTCACCCTCGCTGTCATAACCCCAAATACGCTCATAAATTCGTTCTTTATCAAAGATCTGTCCTGGATTTTGAGAAAGCAGTTCCACAATATCAAATTCCTTTTTTGCAAGATCGACACGCTTATCGCCAAAGAACACGCAACGTTCTGAATAGTCAATCGTTAAATCACCGGAAAACTTGACTTGTGCTTCAAAATTGTGTCGTGCTTCCCGACGCAGATGAGCGCGCACCCGTGCTTCAAGCTCTACGAGGGAAAAGGGCTTCACAATATAATCATCACCGCCAACGGCAAAGCCTTTTACCTTGTCTGCATCTTCAATCCGAGCAGTCAGAAAAAGGATCGGGCAGGATATGTGATCGCGGATACGCTTGCAAACTTCTAACCCGTCTGTTCCGGGCATATTGATGTCAAGCAAAATAATATCCGGCTGCTTTTCCACTTGCTTTAGTGCTTCTGCGCCATTGAAAGCGGGCAGCACACGAAAACCCTTGCTCTCAAAAAAACTACCAAGCATGGAAACAATATCGCTTTCATCGTCAGCAATCAGTATCTTTGCATTCATTATGCTCACCTCCTAACAGCAAATATAGCAATCATTTTTCAATTATTTATCTGTTTTCCGAAAGTCTTTGAGTCTTCTGCAGTGAAGGTGGGTGAACAAAGCTGGTAGCTCCAAAGTAAGCATCAATAGGTCTGCATAGTATTAACCCCGGCATACCAAAGTCTGAAAAGGCGGACATAGATGTGACGGGAGGATTATCTTTGATAGGTTATCTGACTCTCAGCGTGTTGGAAAGCTGATCGGAATCCAGCATTACCTGCTGATTTCTGACGATATAAATCATTCGTCGGATTTCGCTCTCGCTACTTATGACAGCCAAGTCGACAGCTTTCTCGGATTTAATTTTGCTCATTACCTGTCCTTCTTAAAACTTGAGGTCGCAATTTGCGACCTCAAGTGGTTGCGACCTCAAGGTGACATTACAATAAAAAAACTTTGATAACAACCTTTGATCAGAACATCGGTCTGGTGTCAATCTGAATTGCCAGCTTTCCTTCTGCGACGATTTCTTTATCCATAGTGCCCTCATGCATCTTAAGGTTCCCATCTGGCACCTTAAGATTTGCCATTAACAATGCACAGACGATTTGCTGCAAGATCTCCGTTCACCACCTCGTATTTCTCGTCCGGCTTCAGTTTCATCTGCCGGTTCAGGAACTTCTCAATGTCAAACAGGTCCCCGGTCAGGTAATAGTTCGGATGCTTCGTCAGGTCATACTTGGATGACAGGAATGGTCGGACACCTCTGAGCTGCAAAATGCACTTGGATCCATCCAGCACCGCGAGTTCATCAACGGACAGAAGATCATGTCCCAGCTTCTGATAGTTCAGGCTGTGCGACAGCTCCCGTCCCCGGTTCTCTCCGGTGTTGTAGGTATCGATCGTCTCCTTGCCGAGTGCCTGATTCAGCTCCTTCAGCGTTGTTGGTTCCGTGCCGCCAAGGAAGATCCGCGAATCCATGTTGCCGATGATCGTATCTGCGTTGTCCTTGTAGATCGCCTTGAGCTGCGACTGCGCCTGCAGCACCAGACAGGCAGAGATCTCACGGCTGCGGATCGTTGCCACAAGCTTTTCCAGATTTGGGATCTGACCGATGTTGGCAGCCTCATCAATGAGATACCGCACATGCACCGGCAGGCGTCCTCCGTAGACATCATCCGCCTTCTCACAGAGCAGGTTGAACATCTGCGTATAGATCATAGCGATCAAAAAGTTAAATGTGGCATCGGTATCCGACATGATCAGGAAAAGCGCTGTTTTCCTGTCTCCCAGCGTATCAAGCTCCAGTTCATCGTACATGGTGATATCCCGGACTTCCTGAATATCAAATGGAGCAAGTCTTGCGCCGCAGCTGACAAGTATACTTTTCAGGGTCTTGCCAAACACTAATTGTCAATAGTTTCTTATACCGAATTTTTCCCAGAATCGGCTTTTAACACCCGTTTCAACTTCTCTGAAAAGGTCTGTCCCTCGTTCTTGAAGTACATATCGGCGATGTACGTGATTTTGCCGACTTGCTTTCGTATGGTTCCCGATGGCGCAGAAAAAGCACAATCABCATTCCCGGCAACTGTGCTTTCCTGCTCCTGTGTTAAATTCTGCTCTTTCTCCATAAACTCCTCTACAATGCCTCCTCTCTGCGATTCTGCACCCGCGCCGCGATCTGCTTCTTTTGGCGGCTCTCATTCGCCAGCATCCGGTTCAGATCATCGCGATTGTACTCAAGCACTTCCACGGCAGACAGATTGGTGACAAGCTCTGCATATGGTTTCTGTGTCCGGTCAAGTGATGCCTGTACCGCTGCAAGCTCCTGTCTCCATGTCCGCGGTGTGATCTTCTTATCCGCTTCCGTAATCATGCCCTTGATGTGGCTGCGGTGCGCATCGTAAAACGCCAACTCACTGATATGCTGTCGCTCGTACTTCTTCCGCGCCCACCCGGTTACTGCCCACTGCTCTTTGTGGAACTTGATATATGGCTCATACTCCCTGTAAGCATCCAACAGCGATTGCAGATACACGGCGCGTTTCTGCATATCCAATCTCTGTGTACTGATTGCAGAATACTTCTGCTCCTGTTCGTGCTTGAACGACTTCATTTCCGCAAAGGAAGTCCAGCCCATTTTCCGCACAAAGTCTTCCATCTGCGATTTATTTTGCAGGGACGCACGATCTGACATAAGGCGCAGGAACTTTCCCTTGATGATCGGCAGTTTCAGCCGTTCATGGTTCCGCTTCGCGGCTTCCCGAATCATATCAAGAATCTCGCTCTTGATGGCCTTAACCGCAGATGCCGGAATCGCCGATATTACGCGCAGATTCTCTTTCGCCTGTTCATACGCGGCACGTGCCATCTGGATAACTGCATTGTTGGCAATGATCTCCCTGTTAATATCGCCGCGGATAGTCTGCACCCCAGCCCGTTCCATTGCACTTGCCTTTTCTCCAAGATGGATTTGCGGGACAATTTCTAATCCCTGCTCTTTGAATGAGCGATGCTCCCAGAAATCTTCTGTCATGCCGATTCTCTGGTTTACGGCATTGATAGTATCTGCCAGGTCTTTCCTCCAACGTTTGGCATTCTCTTTACTGCTCCAGTCATTGGTGGGAATGGTTACGCACTTCCACTGTTTCCTGTGCTGTTTATCGGTTTTCTGCTGTCCGGTTTTCTTATCCATGAGCGGAATCCGCTCACCGTTCTCATCTTTGAGATATTCCTTTCTCTGCTTGGCCATCCAATGTCCCTGTGCGTCAAGACTTCGCATCGTAAGCAAGATATGACAGTGCAGATTTCTCTGCCCTGTTTTCCTGTTCTCTGAATCATGGATTGCAAACTGCGCACACATTCCCTTGTCAACAAAGTTCCTCTGCACGTAATCCCGCATCACTTTCGTTGCAAGCTCATAGTTCCATTCGTTTGGCAGTTCCACGCGGTAGGTTCTTGCCAGCTGTGCCTTTGCTCCGGTTTCATACGTTTCAACTGCATTCCACAATTTACCAGGGTCTTTATATTCCTCCGGTGCATTGTCCGGCAGCATGACCGCCGTGTAAACAAGGTCTTCGGAATATTTCGGGTAATAGGTCTGCCCGTCGTATTCCGAATGCATGGTGGTTCGGCTGATGTAGGATGATTGCTCTACGGCGGAATGCCCGCCGTGACATCGCTCCCCTCGTCCGCATATCTGCGCACGCGTACTGATAGATTTAACTGCCATTCAGCCCCTTGCTTTCTGTCGCCGCGTAGCACGCGTCCCTGCCCATGCGGCAGGCAAGGCTCCATGCAATGGTCTCCGAAGGACGCACCTACCACCTCTGGTGGTATATCTGTGCGCACCGAGAAAATATCGGTGAATGGTTTTGCTCTCCCCTGCACTTTGTTTATTCCTCATTCTGGCTGCCCCCGTCGATAGAAATATCCTTTCCCAATTTGCCGTTTCCGGCGCTCTCCTTTCTGACAAGCTCAATGATTCTCTGGCACTGATCTGACTTGATCGCCGATGCTAAAATCCGGTTCAGCTCCTGCTCATCAAATTCATAGCATTCGGGGAAATACCGATGAACAATGCCGCCCATCATGTACTTATGCCTGTTCTCTGCCTGCCGCTTTTTCTGCGATGCCTTTCGGTTCGCTTCCAGAAGACGCGCCTTTGCCTGTTCCACTGCTTTCTCTGCCTTGATCTGTTCCTTGGACTTTTCTTCATTCTGAATCATGCTTCTGCTCCTTTCGATTCGATATTTGCTCCATCAAAAAAAGGCGGCGAGGATTTCTCATCATGAAATCCATGCCACCTATCAGTTAAATACTGTGTATGCTTTTATTAATCACTCATGTCTAGTTTATCTATCCCAATAAATTACAATTTACAATGTTGCGGCGTCGGGCAGGCTTGCATGTTTTTTTGCTAAAATATGATGATAATTGTTCCTGCCATAATTAAAATAGTAGATGCCAGAACAAATACATTCTGAGGCTTCCAAATCAGTTAATGTGAATGTATGCACATTTCTATATTGTATAAAAGAAAATACAATAATCCCGACGATAACTATAGCGACTATTATCAGCATCCACTTCTTCTTTTTATTTCTCACCCTCATCGTCGTCATCATTGTCATTGTTTTTTACCGCGCTTCCTATGGCAAGCCCAAGGCACATGCCAGCGGAAAGTCCCATCGGCATATACATACCAATATTTCCTATTGCTGCACCTAAGGCTGTTCCCAGACTCATTCCTATAGCCATGCCTAAAGCCATACCTGTTACTGCTTTGTTTCCACCGTCTTTTTTATCTTTCACGATTATCCTACCTCCACAAATCCCGATTTATATCTTGGAATACCTATCTTGTCTTCTTCCAAGCAGCTTTGAAATCTGTAGCAATTATATCCATTTCTCATCAGCACAATTTCGATATTTAGTATATCATGTTTGGAATTCGTGAAAAACAGAAAATCTTTGGTTCTTTCTTTTCGCTTTCTTTCCAAGAGGAAGAAGAAAAAGAAAGGAGAGGGGAAGAAAGGGTGCATCCGATAATTGTCGTACTTCCTGCAAAAGAAAAAGTGCTGATGAAATCTCCCCCATCAACACTTTCGCACATATAGACCAAACCATAGTTATCGGGTGAACTTTTTTAAGAATTCACCCTTTCTGAACCGGCAAGCACCAGACTCTGAGCAGAGAAATGTTCCTCGTCATACTCCTCCGCAGGAATGCCATAGGTGTTCGGGTTCTGCGCTTTCACTCTTGCAAGCCTTGCCATTCGTCGTGGCGCGTTCTTCTTTTCCCACCTTTGCTGCGAACCGTCCTGCTTGCGCTTCAAATACTTCTGATGGCATTTATCCTTGTATGCTTCCCTGCTTGCGATCTCCGCTTTCTCCTCCTCGGTCAGCTCTTGCACCGGCATGGAATAGTTTCCGATGAAATTGAAATAAATATCAATCTTCTGTGTGGTCTGTGTTGACCCTTTCCGGTCACGCTCATGCACCATGATGCGGTCAACGAACTCATTCACCATGTACGGTGTGATTTCATCAAAGTTGTTGTATCGCTTCATGAGATCGACGAACTTCTTGCCGTTCTTGCTTTCTGCTTCCATTCTGGACAGATCGTCTTCGATCTGTTCGGCTTCTTCATTCAGCAGATTCTGTTCCCTGCTGTACTCTCCCAGCAGGAGTTCATACCGGCTCTCCGGCATTTTCCCCAGCGCATTGTCCTCGTAGATTTTACAAATGAGCTTTTCCAGATCGCTGGTTCTCTTTTTGCAGACCTTGAGCCGCGCCTGCCGTCTTTTGATTTCGGCACTGCGTGTTTCGGATTCATTCTGCGATATGCTCTCGATGAACATTTCGGGGTCTTCGTCGATGGTCTCTTTCAGATACCGCAGCGTGTCCCGCAAGATTTTTATAACCGCATCGCCGTTGATTCTGTGAGCGGAACTGCACTGCGTCCCTACCGGAACCTTTCCGTACTTGGAACATACAAACTGCGCGACGCGCTTTCCATTGCTTGTCCTGTGGCAGTACATGATACCGCCGCAGTCGTAACAGAACATCTTTCCATCCAGCGGGTGGGGCGCGCCCCACCCGTTCGGGTATCTCTTGATCCCACGGCGGCACTTCTGTGCGTTGTTGAATGTCTCCTCGTCGATGATCGCCTCCTGCGTGTTCTCGAATATCTGCCAATACTTCTGCGGCACGTAATGGCTTTTCTTGTCCTTGAAATGCTTCCTCGTCTTGAAGTTCACCGTATGCCCCAGATACTCCTTTTTTGTAAGAATGTTGGCAATGGTAGAACTCCCCCACGCGTACGGATGTTGGATTCGTCTTGTTTTCCACAGCCCGACACCTAATTTCTGCATGTGGTAGGCAGGCACCGGGATGTGGTCTTTCTCAAGAACCTGCGATATTTGATACGGCCCCAGCCCCTCCAGCGTCAGCTTGAAAATGCGTCTTACGACCTCTGCCGCTTCCTCATCGATAATCCAATGGTTTTTATCAAGCGGGTCTTTCAGATACCCGTATGGTGTTGCGCTGGCTACGTGCTTACCGGAGTTTCCTTTTGCCTTGAATGTCGATCGGATTTTCTTGCTGGTGTCTTTCGCATACCACTCATTCATGATGTTACGGAACGGCAGGAAATCATCATCGCCGTGAAGTGTATCTGTACCGTCGTTGACGGAAATCAAACGCACATTCTTCTGTCGGAACATCTCAACAATCTGCCCGACGCGGAGATAATCTCTCCCCAGACGACTCATGTCCTTAATCACGACGGTGCCGATATTGCCCTCGTTCACATCTTCGATCATTTTCAGAAATGCAGGGCGGTCAAACCTCGTGCCGGATATGCCGTCGTCCCAGAAATGGCGCGGATTGGGAAGCTCATGTGAAACAGCGTAGTCCATGAGAAGTTGTTTCTGGTTGGAAATACTGTTGGATTCTCCCTGAAGCTCATCGTCATGGCTCAGTCTTTCGTACAACGCGGTATATCGTATTTGTTTCTTCATAAGCTTGTTCTCCTTTCCGCAGATTTCTGTGTCTGTCTGCTATTGCTTACTTGTGAAAGAAACTAAATAGATCATGCGGCACCGGCAGCCATCTTGAACTTCACATATTGTCTTACTGCAAAATGATTTGGGTTCTTCTCTTTCAGCCGCTCAAAAAGGATATCCACCGGGTTCTGGCACTCTTCATCATCTTCCCGGACATCCATCGAATTGAGCATCTCCAGAAGTGTCGCAAAGTTCTGCTCTTCTTCCGGTGTCTCGTAATGAATGTATCCGATCAGCGGCTTAATAACCTCTTTTTGAAGACCCCGGAGCACCATACGAGCAATTCATTGAAGTTGTTTGCCCGGATCAAAAAAATGAAAGAAAGGCTGCCCTTTTCTAGACAGCCCGCAGTTATACAAAGATCAGAACATTCCTTGGCCGTAATACTCTTCAGGGTCATAATCATCCGATTCAGGAATAATCTGCCCATTAATTATGTCTCGTGCGGCAAAGGATTTCTTCAAAGAGCAAAGCAGACAGAATGGCCGGCACCCCTTTCTCCTCCAGGAACGGATTCCGATGTACAGTGCATCCATGACAGAAATGTAAGCTTCATTCATATTAGTATTCTCCTTTCGGGCAATCATCGCCCTCTGATATCCCTATTGCCAGGCAAAAGAGGATTCCCCGAAAGTTTTTAAAGATTTTTCGCCGGATTGGATGCGGCAGAAAACTGAATCCGAAAAGCATAACTATCATGTTCTTTGAGAATGTCCTTGGCTTTCATTTCTTTCCAACTGCCATAAATTTGTGGCTCTCATTACTACATATTTTTAGTTTTCATTACTACATATTTATGCTTCTTAAATTTTATCCAGCGCGAAATCCTCCTCGGCATCAAAGTCTGCCCTTCTGCCAAATGCTTTTCCTCCATTTCCGGGTAATAGAAAACGCTTGCCATTTCTGACAAGCGTTTTCTATTCAGAGAATGCTTGATGTCACCGAGTTAATTCTTCACTGCGGCAGCAGCGTTTTCTCCGGCAAGGCGGCCGGATGTGAAGCAGTATCCCTGGGCTACACCGCCATAGTTTGCATATCCCTTTTTGTTAGTGAAGAGAACGCCCATGGAATCTGTTCCTACTGCATAGAGACCTTCAATCGGATCGCCGTCTGTATTCAGAACATGGAATTCTTCATCGACGTCAAGACCGCCGCAGGTTGAATAGATATAAGGCGCGCCTGTGACAGCAATGTAATAGTCATTTCCGTCCTCGATCTGTCCGAGACGCTCATAGCTCTCTTCGGACTTTCCGAGTGCATCATCCTTGTTTGCGACGCCTTCGTTGTAGGTCTTGATAGAAGCGAGGAAGGTATCTACATCCATTTCCGGATAATCTGCCTTGATTGCTTCGCCGAGAGCCTGCAGAGAATCTGCTTTGTAGACAAAGCCCTTTGCAATTGCATCGTTCAGGACAGTGTCGATGTCAGTCATCGGAACATCCTTTGTAGGAACTCCGCCGACGCCGAAGTGATTCAGATAGCGGCCGGATGCGTCTTTCGCAAATCCTTTTTCACGGAGCATATCGATCATATCTGAAGAGTAAATGGAGAAGTATCTGGATCCGCCGACATAAGCGGTGTACTGAATCCGCTCTTCATTCAGGAAGCGTTCGCCTTTCTTGTTCAGCGCAAGCGTTTCGCTGGTCGAGACCATAGCGTATGGAATGTCGTTATCGAACGGAGAATCGTAGTCATTTGTGATTACCGTAGGAGCAGAGAAGTGTGACATCGGAGGCATGTCGATGTTGTAAGTAGCCGCGCCAAGCTCAGTAGCCATGCGGATGCCGTCGCCGGTATTCTGCGCCATGCCGTAAAGCTTCCAGTCTTCGCCGAGATATTCATTCATCATATCTGCGCTTCCGCCGAATCCTCCGGTTGCGAGAATCACCTGTCCGGCATTGACCGTAACTTTCGTGCCGTCATCCATGACTGCAGAAACACCGGTGATCTTTCCGTCAGAATCAGTATTGATGGATTCGACAGTCGTTTCATGGAGAACCTTTCCGCCCAGCTTTTCGAAGTTGCCCTCAAAGGTATTCCACATTGCTTCCGTCTGTGCCTTGTTGCCGACGTAAGGAGTGTAGATAGCATATTTGTTTCCGAGGAATCCGATCGCATCAGTGAATGAAAATCCGTTATCGATCATCCATGCACTGGTCTGACCGGAATTGTCGAGCAGTTCCTTGATGATCTCAGGCTTTGAGCCAACCTCGCCATCGACAGTTGTATAGTCAACCCAATCCTGATAGAGCTCATCTGCATCGACCAGTTCTTGACCTGCCGGCTTATCTTCAACTTCACCGGTTGCCGGATTGGTCCAGTCTTTGATTTCCTTTGCAACCTGAGAAGGCTCATTGATGCTCATCGGGCCGCCAGTTACTGCGGAGGTACCGCCGGTCTTTCCGGCTTTCTCAAGTGCGATGACGTTTGCACCAGCCTGCTGTGCTGCCAATGCAGCCGTAGCGCCGGATCCGCCGAAGCCTACTACGACAACGTCGGCATCATAGGTGCGGTCTTCACCTGGAGTGTCTGCAACAACTGCAGAATAAACTGTCCGATCTCCGCCTGCCTGTTCCACTGCATCCAGGACAGCCGCTTTGATAGCACCGGAAGTTTCAGTTGCGCCAGTAATGGAATCCACACCAACGGATTGTGCTTCGATGATGCGCGGGATCAGAAGATCCTTGGCATTCTTCAGAATGCTTGCAGTTTCACTGTTGTTATCACCAGTGGTAATGTCAGCAATCCTGCCGTTCTTCACACGGACAGTCACAGGGAGCGGTGCAGTAAGACCGAATCCCCATGCGCTTGCAGTATATTCACCATCTGTCAAAGTGCCTTTTTCTTCAGAAGCGGTTGAAGCAGCTGCTGAAGATCCGCCGTTCAATGCAGCATTGCATGCACTGATAACACCGTCGGACGTTCTCGTTGCGCCGGAAACGGCATCAACATCGCAGGCATTTGCAGACACGATTTCGTCGGATAATGTGGAGAAAGCCTTCTGGCCGATATCAGGAGTTTCATCATCTCCTTTGATTTCAGCCTTTGTGATTTTCCCGTTCTCTCTTGTCAGAGTTACGGTGATATCGCCTCCATTACCCTTTCCAGTACCAGTGAGTACTTCGGAAGACGATGATGCGGCGGTGCCAGATCCGGTGCATCCGCAGAGTAGCATTGCAAGCCCTGCTGTTACGGAAATTGCCTTTTTGATCTTGTTCATTCTTTCCTCCCCCAAGACAATTCCGATTCTACAACTATAAAGCTGGTTTATAGTCAACCGTAAAATTAAAAAAATCACAAAATGTCAGCTATTATTTGCATTCACATGCATGAATATATTTTCAATCGTTTTTCGTACGCCCTTTTCGGTATAGGCGAGCTGAATCTCTGAGATCATTTCACCGCATGGTACATATCCTGCAGCTTTAACCTGTGCATACAGCAGAGGATATATAGAATCGTCAAAAATAGCTCGGTTAATTGTGATTTTATAGGAGAAATGCTTTGAAAAATGGACTACATACGGGTAGTCAGGAAAATGATATCGATTCTGCAGTACTTTGGAGATCAGCAGTCCCTTTTCATTGCAGGAGCTCCCATCTGAATGCATCACAATTCTTGAAAGCTTTGCTGATTCAATGCAATTCCAGGATTTTTCAGCTTTGATAGCTTCTTCTTTTTCTGGAGCAAGATCGCCTTCAAGCGGAAGAAAGGATAAATCTGGAATTTCAACTGTTTCAGTTCGAAGATCAGATTTCTTCAGATACTCAATGCTCTTGATCATTTCATCTGTCGCAAGGATTTTCCGCTGAAGGTCCTTCTGTTCTTCAATCAGCTTCTTTTTCTGTGCAGTGAGCGCATCGCTGATTTCATCTTTTTCACTTGATCTAAGAAGATCTTCGGATTCCTTAATCGTAAATCCAAATTTCTGATACTTCTGGATCTGTTCGAGATCAATAAGCTGAACCCTGTCATAAAAACGGTAATTGTTTTCTACATCACGGTGCGGGGTAACGATCCCCTGGCGCTCAAAAAAGCGAACCCCTTCCGTTGTCATTCCAAGCAGTTTTGCTACATCTTTTATCCGGTATTTCATCAGTTCCTCAAACAATGAAATCATACTACCATCATGTTTTTGAAAACGACAGTAGATGGCTGTCAGTATCGCCTGATTCTTTCAAAGCGTATCTGGATTGATGAAACCTATCTGAATGACACTGAATCATGCACGAATTCGAGAGGAAGAGAAGACTGCCCCAAGAATCAGATCTGCATAGTTGCTGCGGTCGATGTCCACAAAAACATGATTGCGGTCCAATGCGGAAACGGAAACCCGACTAGTCAGCGGATTGAAGAAGCTTTTCTCAAGCACATTAAGCCAGGTTCAATAAACGTTCATGATGGGAATGTTGCGCATAATCAGCTGATCACAAAAGCAGGCTGTACGAGCGAAGTTTATAAGGCTGACACTGATGATCCGAAGTACATCGAGCAGATGCGGCTGATCCACAATATGTGCGGCTGACTTCAGAGATTTCTCTGAAAGTGAGGGGAATAGAAGCGGAGAATCTTCTGTCTTGTCTGAACCTGTTTGTATATCTATTAAATATCAAGCGGGATGATGAGAAATACCCGAAAGTAGAACGAGTGGTCACTCATATCCACTTTTACTTACCCAAAAAATTACGAATGTTTCATGCTTGCAAAAATTTAAAAAATGAAAGCGCTTCTATTGACTTCAGCTATCAATTTGATTATAAAGATTAATGTAGACAAGGTGTTACTCTTGCAGGCACTACTTGGAAGCAACGGAGAATGTGTTGTTTAAGTAGTGCTTTTTACTTCTCTGAGGAGAGCAAGATGAAAGTAGTCAAGCAAATAAATAATAATGCAGCACTGGCTCTTGATGCTTCTGGGGCTGAGGTTGTTATTCTCGGTAACGGTGTTGGCTTTCCAAGAGTTCCATATGACCTGAAAGATCTTTCAAAAATTAAGCGCACGTTTTATGATGTTGATCCGAAATATATCGATATGATCGCGGGAATTCCGCAAGCAGTAATTATGGCGGCGGCGGAAATTACTGAAAAAGCTGAGGAGAATCTAGAATGTGATTTGAATGCAAATCTTTCCTTTACATTGGCTGATCATCTAAATTTTGTGATAAGGCGGATGAAGGAAGGTTATTCGTATACAAGTCCCCTTTCCTATGAAGTGAAAAATCTATATCCAAAGGAATACCGCCTTGGTGTATCTGCCCTTCAGATTATTAAACAACATACAGGCATTATGGTTCCGGAGGGGGAAATTACAAATATTGCATTGCATATCATCGGCGGAGAATATGAAAAAGCTGATCATAGCAACTATGCTACAACATTACAGATCGTTCAGGACCTAAATGACATTATCGAAAAAGATATGGGTGTACAGATTGACAGGGAAAGTTTTCAGTATGAACGCTTCATCATGCATTTGCGATATTTGATTCTTCGCCTTTCCACAAACGGGAAAACCACAGATAAGAATTTGTCATTGCTTAGAACTTTTGCTAAGGAATATCCACAAACATATCTGTGTGCTAGAAACATTGAGAAATATTTCCGAGAGAAATGGAACTGGAAGTGCAGTGAAGATGAAGTATTCTACTTGATGCTTCACATCAATCGCGTGATTTCAAAAGAGTAAAAAGTGAACGGAGTGTTAACCGCATCTTGTGGCGCATTACCCGTGAAAACTACATCTATTATTGATGAAGTTTTCATGGGTTTTTATTTCAAGAGGAGGAATAAAAGCGCATTGCGGAAAAACCGTAATCTAGATGATTCTGGATCACAGGATGTGGGAATTCATAAATTTGGCTTAAAGTCGATGGACGCATCGGCAGAGCAATAAAGAGGTAAAGGATGAAGACGAGTGAGATTCTTGAAAACATCTTTCCTTCTGTGGGAGGAAAAGAAAATGTATCTAGTTTCTCTGAAAAAGGGACGATTCTTTATATCTATGTAAAGGATCGCAGCATGGTTCATCCTGACGCCTTAAAGCAGCTATCAGATGTTGAATCAGTTGAGCTCATGAGGGGACATCTGAAGATTACTTTAGCAGAGCAAATTGAATCGGAGGAAATTATGGCAAAGATTGATTATGAGAAGCTCGCATCGGATATAGTAAGGCTTGTTGGTGGAGAACAAAATATCGGTATGGTAACACATTGTGTTACCCGGCTCCGCTTTTCGTTAAAAGATCGTACAAAAGCACAGGATGATGCAATCCGTGCTCTTCCAGGCGTGCTGGGGGTAGTTTACGGAATGGATCAGTATCAGGTTATCCTTGGTGAAAATCTATTTCCTGTTTTTGACACAATCGAAAAATCTTACGATATTAAAACCGGTGATATTGTTAATGAAAATCACGAGGAAGATTTAAAGATAAAGAATCAGCAAAACAAAACCTTTAAATATTATTTCTCAAAAGCAGTTAATTTCATGGCGCAGTCTCTAACACCGTTCATCACAATTCTTTATGGTGCCGGGATGCTGCGAGTAATCCTCTCTCTCTCATCTTACTTTAATTCATCTGCTGCGGACAGCACGACATATAAACTATTCAATTTCGTTGCACAAACACCGTTTTACTTTATGCCTGTGCTTGTTGCTTATGGTGCATCCCGCGTTCTTAAAAGCAATCCTGCGTTTTCAATGACACTGGCCCTTTCATTGCTTTACCCGGATTTCAACGCTCTGGTATCTGCGGGCGATCCAATTACAATGCTTGGAATGCCGGTAAAACTGATTTCTTATTCATCCACGCTCCTTCCTGCAATTTTCCTGGCTCTGCTTGCAGCATGGTTAGAAAAATTCTTCTATAAACATATTCCAGCTGTTCTCCGTTCTGTATTCGCACCCCTTTGCATTCTCCTTGTAGGTTACCCTATTACTATCCTTTTCCTTGGCCCGGCGGGAAATGTTGTAGGCGGTTGGATCGTGAATCTCATCGTTTGGATTGAATCTCATACTGCAGGACTTGCACCTGGCATTATTGCGGCAGCACATCCGTTCCTTGTTCTCTTTGGAGTTAACATGCTGATGGTTCCACCTATGACAGAGCTGTTTACAGCTCAGGGTTATGACAATGTCTTCCGTCCTGGCTGGATTCTTCATAACATTGCTGAAGGTGGATCGTGCTTTGCTGTAATGCTGAAAACAAAAGATGGCGACTTAAAATCAACTGCTCTTTCTGCAGGAATTGGAGCTGTAGTTTCCGGAGTGTCTGAACCGGCACTGTATGGAATTGGTATTCGTTTCAAAACTCCGATTATTGGCGTTTCCATTGGTGGTCTCGTTGGAGGCGCAATCGCAGGAATCATGGGAGCAAAAGCCTATTCAATGGGTTACTCTAGCATCTTAGGTGTTGTAATCTTCGAAGATACAATACTTGCGATTGTTATTGCATGTATCGTTTCATTCGTTGTTTCGTTCCTGATTACATATGCACTCTTCAAAGATGATCCAAAAGCTGCAAAGAATTAAGAAAGGATAGAAAAAATGACTGAAAAACATTATCTTTACCAGGTCCCTCAGGGCTTCCCTCAAGGATTCCTGTGGGGAGGAGCAACCGCAGCAAATCAATACGAAGGAGCCTATATGGAAGATGGAAAGCTTCCTTCTGTTGCTGATGTTCAGCCTCATGGAGTCTTCGGATATCCGGACAGGAATGCTAAATATTACCCGACACATGTTGGCATTGATTTCTACCACCATTGGAAAGAAGACATCGATGCCTTCGGTGAGATGGGGTTCAAAATTTACCGCACAAGCGTAGCTTGGTCTAGAATTTTCCCTCTTGGTGATGAAGATGAGCCGAACGAAAAAGGGCTTGAATTCTATGATAAGGTTTTTGAAGAATGCAGAAAGCAAGGAATGGAACTCATGGTCACAATTTCGCACTATGAGATGCCATTAAATCTTGCTGATAAATATGGCGGCTGGAAAAACAGACGAATGATAGATTTCTATCTGAAATTCGTAAAGACGATGGTTTCAAGATGGAAAGGAATCGTTAAATACTGGCTGACATTCAATGAAATTGGGAACAACATCCATAAGATGGAATGGATGACTGCCGGAATTGATCCGAAGACTGATACGTTACAGGATGTTTATCAAGCAAGTCACTATCAGTTTGTTGCCAGCGCGCTTGCGGTCAAGACTATTCATGAAATAGACCCTGAAGCGAAAGTAGGATCAGTTATTGAGTATAAAACCATCTATCCGATAAGCTGCGATCCTAAAGACATGCTCGTTGTGTACAAGGAAAAGCAAAGAAGTTTCTTTTTCCCAGATGTTCAAATTCGTGGAGAATATCCAAAGTATCAATGGGAATACTTTCAGGACAACAATATCCACATTGAGTACACGGATGAGGACATGGAGATTATTAAAAAATACCCATGTGATTTCCTCAGCTTTACTTATTATCGTTCTAGAATTGCTTCAAAAGACTACCTAGAATCTGTCCAGAAGGAAACCAATACATCTGATAAGGAAGTAAAAGGTGATACTTCTTATCGTGGCGATTCAAATATTGTAAATACCGGTAAGACAAATCCCTATCTTCAGACTACTCCATCAGGATGGTCTATCGACCCAGATGGGCTCTACCTGGCATTAGTTGATCTGTATGGCAGGTATCAGGTACCAATCTTTATCGCTGAAAATGGATTAGGTGTAAAAGAAAACTTAGTTAATGGCACGGTTCATGATGTTTATCGCATGGAATACCTTAAAGCACATGTCGAGGCAATGAAAAAAGCCATTAGAAACGGTGTTGATTTATTTGGATATTGCTGGTGGGGACCGATAGATCTTGTCTCTAATGGATCTGGCCAGATGTCTAAACGTTATGGCTTTATTTACGTAGACCGTAACGATGCAGGCGAAGGAACCATGAAACGTTATAAAAAGGACAGCTTCTATTACTATAAAAAAGTAATTGCTTCAAACGGTGAAGACCTCGAAATTTCCAAAAATTAACGCTTGAATAGGCCGGCGGGTATATTTTCTACCAGTTTGATAAGATGACGACTTTATCTATGAATGAGGGCGTCATCTTTTCAGTACCAGCCGTAATACGGTGCACAAAAAGAAAGCAACCGTTTAATAGAGGGTAAATTGTAATAAAGAATACTACGGATAGATCAACCGTGATCATGAATAAGCGAAATGGGAGCAATTCTCACGAAGGGTGACGTAGAAGAAAGTCGAATAGTGTTAGCGACAATTTACAAAGGTATTCTACAGATTTGAAAAAGCATTCCAAATTTCAAATGGTGGTTTTGAGAATTCATTTTTAACAAGCTCGCTGAAATTTCTTTGCCGTAGAGTACCTATTCTCAACGTCAAAGAAAATGCACTGGGCTTTGTATTCTTTCTGCTCTTTTTCAAAGAGCTTTGAAAGACCAGAATAATTTCCATTCACCTGAGCATCATGCAGGCTGACAATATATTCAGCTCTATTTTCGTTCTTAATGATGAATGGAATAATATTTTTTTCCAAGCACTCGCGGAACAGGATAATTCTCCCGGTTCTTCCGTTTCCATCTTGAAACGGGTGTATGAATTCATACTTTGCGTGAAGCTCAGCCAATGTAGTTAAAGAAACTTCGCTGCATGAATGATACCAGTTAAGCAGTTCTTTCATTTTATCGGAGACAGAAGCAGGAGCCGCTACAGTCAGCCCTCCTACGGTATTCGGGCGCTTCTTATAGTCTCCGATTGCATAGCCGTTTGCTCGATCTTCGAAGACTCCAGCTTTCAACTCATAATGAAAACTTTTAATTAGCTCTTCTGAGAGAGGTTCGTCCAAGGATGCGAGCATTTTATTAAACATCAGAAAATGGCCGTTCATTTCTTCGACATCTTTAGAAAGATAAACAGAATCATTAGGCGGAAGAAACCCTTCTTCAAAAAGGGCCGCTGTCTGATCTTCAGTCAGTGTACTTCCTTCTATTCGGTTTGAGTTATAAGCTAATGTACGCTGCGTATAACCATATAGACCGCTTCGATCATTATTCCTTTTCTCGGTCAGAAGGACCCAGCGGATTGCATTTACTTCACACATATTTATTCCTCCATCACTTGGCAAAGGATCAAGCCAAGGTTTTTTGCCCTTCAAAAATGGCGGCTTTCTCTTGCTGCATCAATTACAGGAGCGATATCACATTGTACCGGAAAGCAGATAATTACTTCTTTGCGCTGGCTTTCTTTCTGCGGCGATCAACTTTTTCTCCGCCTTCTGCAGCGATCTTTTCAGCTTTCTTTGCTTCTTTTCTTGCTTCCCGGAGAGCAACCTTGCGAAGGGTTTCTCCGACGTCATCTTGTGTTTTCAGCCAGGTCAGAATCTCCTTATCTTCCTGGGCCCTGCGCTGGTCTGATTTGCTGGAATGCTGTGCGCGGACAATCTTTCGAATGGATTCCGAGATGTTCTTCTGCTTGTTCAGCCAATCAATGACATCAGCATCTTCGTCATATCTGAAGCGGATCATGAATGCGCGGTAATGTTCATCAACGTATTGTTTCTGATACTGTTTTCTGAGTTCTTCTGAATTCTTTCTCTTCGGTCTAGACATCTCAACTGCCACCCTTAACTGAAACTGACCCTATTCTATCATGGCTCTATCGTTCCTGAAACATTCCCGAAGAAGGTGCGAAGCATGCAGTTGCCCTTTGCTGAAGCAGCATTCATCATTTTTCCTATGTTCTGCTTTCGCAATCGTCCTGGCTTCTCGTCATTCTTCCCTGGTACTTGGAAACCGTCTCCCCTTTGCAAGCGAAAGCTGCCGCTTGCTTGCCGCAATGTCGCGCACGGCCTCATTCTTCCGCTTCTCATCCGCCTGAACTCCATTCACCGCAAGATGCTGGAGGTATCCGGTCACTGGCATGTGGATGTATCCTGCGACGGACTTTGCCCGCTCGTAGTCCTTCGGCGAAAGCCAGATGTACACCTTCTTTCCTGTGCCCTTTGCGTCGGAGGAAGGATGCCTGATCCAGCTGTCACTCCCAGCGCGGCTTCCATGCCAGCCATAGGTCGGAATGCTGACAGGTTCCCTGCGGAGCTGGTCCTCCTCTGTCTCCTCATGGTTAAACCGATGCGCATCCTTTGCGGCTTCATGAATCCTTTGCTGTTCGATGCGGCAGGCTTCAATGATCCGCTCCACTTCATTCAGATCATCGATCTTCCCTGCATCCAGCATTGAAAGCTCGCGGAAGGAGAACCGGAATTCTCCTGTTCCCCCGCGCTTTTCCCATGCCTGCTTCAATGCAGAAACCTTGCGCAGTTCTTCTTTGCTCAAAGTAACCGGGATGTTTGCGGATCCTTTTTCGCGGAAGATCCAGCGGCAGTGCTCCGGATCGAGAGGAGCGTCCAGGGAAAGGAAGCGGCATTTCTTCCGGATCGCATGTGCAGCCGCATCCGCCATCCAGTCATGGCAGAGGATCACGTAATCCCCGGCGCCATGTTCCTGGACTGCATAGATCTGGGCAAGCTGGCGGACTTCAAAGAACGGCATATAGATCACCGGCGAAGGGTGAGCATAGCTTCCTTCTCCGACCATCATCTGGCCATAGGAACCAAGAAGTCCATAGGTCGGCCCGCTAACCCCGAGTTTCGCAAGCACTTCTTTTGAAGCCGCCTGATAGCCGGAGTGGCCGACTGCAAGGATGTCCTTCAGGGTGTCCACGCCGGGGTGAGAGGTCGGCACGACATAGACGCGGGTGAAGAGATCCGTGCCTGCGGTCAGAAGCGACTTCGTGATGCTGCGGGTGTTCTCGGATTTTGCCCGGGCTTTCTCCACCAGACCTTCATCGATCACCCCGTTCTCCAGAATGCGGGCTTCGTTCACCTTCACGGTTCCATTCGTCACGCCCATCGTCATCGCGTAGGCCATCGCTTCTGTGTCGGAAAGATACACCGCGGAAACCTTGTCCCTTGCGCCAGGATCATGGGCGAAGAACAGGCGTGCCAGCTGATCCTTCAGGACGCTCTCGAAACCGAGCTTTCCGGAAAGCGTGAGGAACCGGTTGTCACCCGGCGTTCCCATATAGAACATCACGACCGCTTCAGGAGAAATGTAGACGCCAAGGCATCGCGTTCCGCGGAAGGTGTCGGAACCGGTCATCGCAAAATCATGATCGGGGTCATCATGCATGGAGTTTCTTGCAAAGCCGTCCGAGGGGATCGCATAGACCCCGGAAGCAACCTGATCCACAAAGCGTGCGACTTCCCGTGTGGAGTAGAAGAACCCGGAGAGGTCATTCCGTGTGTTTTCCCACGGATGCTTCTTCCAGAGTGCTTCGCCATCTTCCCTGCTCCAGCCGTCATAGCGGAGATTCTGCGGGTGATCGCTGTCATAGCCGTTTGCGGAAGTGTGAACCCAGGGAAGACATCCCCAGAGATCATAGAGCTCAGGCTTGTCAAACGGGAAGACATGCACGCCTGTGACAAGCATGACCGCCTCCAGACGGGAGAGCTTCAGCTGGCGGACGTAGGCATCAAACCCGGAGCGGGAGAAGCGGTGCTCCTTTTCGCGATAGAAGTTCTGATAGTATTCCTCACCCGGCGGCATCAGGGAAAGATCCTGGAACCTGCCGGTGTTTTCAATCAGCCAGACGAGGCCTTTCCGGGTAAGATGCGCCACGAGATAAGGATTGCGGACGTCGGAAGGATCGGCTGGAGCGATCCAGTTGCGCATGCTGGCACGGTCGGGCTCTGAGGGATTCGCCGGGGTGAGCAGTTCCAGAAGCCCATCCTTCAGGAGATTCCGATAGGTTTTGCTGACATCCTGACGATGAACGGAAAGCGTGCTCCCAACCAGGCGGAGATCTTTCACCCAGCAGCGATTCACTTCAAAAAGATAATGCATCATCAGGAATGCACGTGCACCTAAGTGCGCACGCGAATATGCCTGCTTCTCTGACTCTGACTTCAAACGGGACATGTCGTATGTTCCTCCTTCCTTACTGACGGTCTGCAGAACTAGCTGCTTTAATGCTTGCTGACGCTGTATGCCTGACGTATTTCAATTCTGCGCTTATATCCTCCAGGGTACCCCGAAGACTAGGAAAGTATTAGGTGCAATGCTTCCGTTTTAAATATGGTTTTCCATAGCATTTCCCTGCTTTTTATGCGTAGTATATGCATAATATGCGCATAACCTATTGATTTTGTGCACATTTATGATATATTTATTCTGTCAAGGAGACGAATAATATGGCTAAAGTAAGCACAAATATCAGTCTCGATGAAAATTTGAAGAAGGCCAGTCAGGCGCTTTACTCTGACCTTGGAATGGATCTTTCTACTGCTGTAACGATTTTCTTGAAGCAGTCGCTGCGCGTTCAGGGTATTCCTTTTCCGGTTACAAGAGAAAATCCCAATGCAGAAACAATGGCTGCAATGAATGAGTATTACGAAATGAAGGCACATCCCGAAAAATACAAGCGTTATTCTTCTTTTCGCGATGCAATGAAGGATGCCCTGGAGGATAAGGATGCGTGAACTACTCGGTTACAAGTAACCGAGCTTCAAAGGGCAGACCCTTCTCATTTTTCCTGTGTTTCCGGGCTGTTAGGAATACGTTCCTATGCCGAAGCACAGGCGATGCATTCTGCCGTAGTATTCCCACGCGGTCTTGTATGCTCCGTGGGGTTTGGATTCAGGCTATCCCCGCTGTCCCAGCGGTTCTGTAAGACACGTATCAGCAGGTGCAGTAGATCCGCACTGCTTCGTTTTTGATGTTGACTGCGGCATTCACATCACGATTGTGATGATGCCCGCATACCGGGCATGTCCATTCTCTGACAGACAGATCCTTTGTAATCGGGGATACCGTTCCGCAATGGCTGCAGGTCTGCGAGGAAGGGAAGAAATGGTCGACTTTAATGACCCTCTTTCCTTCTTTTTCAGCCTTATAGGCAAGCATTGCGGTGAACATTCCCCATCCTTTGTCGGAAACGGACTTCCCAAAATTGAGAGACTGTGCCATGCCTTTCATATTCAGAGCCTCAATGCCGATGATGTCATACTGATTCACCAGCTTACGGGAAATCTGATGCAGAGCATCGTTTCGCTGATGCTTGGTTTTCGCATACAGTTTCGCAATTTTCTGCTTCTGTTTCCCATAGTTATGAGAATTCTTCTGCATATGGGACAGCTTTCGCTGTTCCCGGGCAAGGCAGTCTTCTGCTTTCCAATATGGAGAGCCGATGTCCACTTCATTGCCTTCGGAATCAACATACAGGCCATGCATTGACATATCCAGTCCGACTGCATTGCCTGGATCGATCTGATGCATTACTGGAACCTTTTTATATTCGTAAAGAAGAGATACGTAATATGCTCCATCAGGCTCACGGGAAATCGTCGCACTTTTCAGCTGCCCTCCATCCTTAATGGGGCGATGATTGATAACGGGGACTTCTTTTTCCATCTTAGGAAGCGAAAGATACATCTTTCCGTGATCCATGTGAATGGAAGCGTTGTTCGTTGTATAGGAATCGTTGTGAGCGGACTTTTTCTTGAAACGGGGATAGCGTGACTTCTTGTTATAGAAATTCTGGAATGCCTGATTCAGGTTCAATTGCACGTTTGCCAATGCAAGGCTGTCCACCTCATTCAGCCACAGGCAGCAGGAGATCTTCTTATACCATGCAGGGGTAAGCTTAAGATCTTCGTGCCAGTATTCCCAGGCATGAATTTTGTCACTTAACATGCGATTGTAGAGCCAGCGAACGCAGCCGAAAGTCTTTGCAAAATAAGTCTCCTGCTCCGACGAAAGGGTTCCAATCCGGAATTTATATGCAATGCGCTCTCTGTCTGCTGATGAATGTTTTGTTCTGCGAAGCGGCATATTCTACCTCTGGACGTTTTTCTGACGGTCGATATAACGGCGTACATTTTCTTCGCTTGTGGAGCCGATAGTTTCAACGAAATAAGAACCATTCCACAGTTCTCCGCGCCACAGCTTTTCTCTGAGCTTCGGATACTGATGAAACAAACGAAGCCCCGAAACACCTTTCAAATGTTTGACGATAAACGTGATTGACAGCTTCGGGGGAGCAGACACAAAACAATGCACATGATCTGCTTCTCCAACTTCGCACTGATCAACAGAGAACCCATTCTCCATGCCTATCTGTTTCAGCACTTCCTGCAAAGTGGCTTCAATCTCAGGCGTAAGAACCTTCCTGCGGTATTTGACGCACCATACAATGTGATAGTGAACGTTATAAACGCAGGTTCTTGCATGTACATACTCATCATTCATACACATAGTATAGCATATAAGCACAATTATGCATATTTATAAGCCTTGATTTGTGATGCATATAATATAGAAAAATGCCGATTCATCTCCCATACAAGTAAGGGAGAATTCTCGGCTTAATTCTTAAAGTCATTCTGTCCAACCACGTGAACCTCCCCGTCTAAGTGCTGACGCACTATAGACAGGGCTTCCAAGGGCTTGTGTGCCCTCAGACTTCCGTCTGCACAAACGATACGGTATCAGCACAGCACACAAGCCGAAGCTTATGCACCCATCTGTACTAACGTTTCTCAGACTTATGTCGGGATCGTCAGACTGCCGCAGGAAGCAGAGGGCACAAGACCCTGTTGATCTTCCATAGGTCAGCTAACGTCCTTTGGGTTCCACTCCCGATCCCAGAGACTTTTGTCATAAGATCGGGTGATTCCATAGGATCTTTTCTTCATCCTCCAATCTTATGCTTTCTCATTACCTGGTATTCCGGCGATTCATAAAAGACCTTATAACTTCCGGAATTTTCAGATTGAGAAAGGGACATGCGAGCAGTTTGTACCTGTTCTTCTCAGATGTCCCCTTTTCCTTTATGCTCTAATGAGCTTAGATCCAGGTCATCGATTGAAACTTCTCGGAGGGGATCAGTTGAAACTCCGTGCCGATCCTGTCGCCCTCAGGCGCCTCCAGCGTTCGGACACCGAAGAACACCAGGCACTTCACATTGTCCGTCCGTATGATCGTCCGCATGATCGCATTGATCACAGCGCCGTCCTCATTGCAGTTATCCATGACCGTCCGTGTGATCTTTCTGACCCAGCGGGTCTCGATCAGAGCAAAGCGGTGAGGAGCTTCTGAGGCAAGATCGATCTGATTTTCATATTCATAGGCAAGGATTGCGGAGCTCACTGCTTCGGCTGCGTTTGTCCCATTTCGTGCTGTCGTCATCGGCGTGAACACAGAAAGGATCCCGTCCTCGTAATCGACGTCAACCTTGATCCCGTGGCTGCTCAGGACAGCGGGCTCAGCCATGGAAGAATCGTGATCTGCTCTCCAGCACTCCCGCAGAAGATCGTTCATCCGTTCCGTGCGGGTGATTGCCCGGGATAGCACGCTCTGAGTCAGTGCACCTTCCGGCAGGCTTTCGCTTCTTCTTACATCATGAGCAATCGCATCCGAAAGCTTCTGCACCTCCCGCAGTGCGCCTTCGCGAAGGTCTGCCATTCTCTCTTCAGAATCCATAATCCTTCCACATCTCCTCTTCACTTCGTTTTTCAAGAATCCGATAACCGCTTTCTGATTTCTCATTCAGCATGCAGATGTAGCGGAAGCCGATGAACGGCACCTGGGACACGCAGCGGGGATCCTCGATCACTGCGATCCGGCGGATATGAGAAGCGGTCTCTTCCTTCTCAACGCATGGGATATTCTTCAGCAGCTGCGCCATCGTAAACTCCTCCCCTTTCGGAATCTTCGTGATCTGAAAGAGCAGAGACGGCTGATTCTCTTTCGGCGGCATGATGAACTGGATGTACCAGTGCCCGGCGGAAATCTCGAAGTCTCGGCTCAGCGGCATCATGTCTGCGGCAATCACCATGCAGTCAGCGATGGCCCGATCCCGCTCGTCTTCTATCTCCAGGACACCGGCAGGAATCCGTTCCTTTGAGCCGGAGCGAAGAAGCGAGAACTCCCGGTCTCCGGTGATGCGCTTGTAGCATCCTTTGGTGATCAGCCAGCCATCTTCTGAGATGAGAACGCCGCCATGGTACTGGAGTGCCTCGATCATCATGTCGGCGTAATGCCCTGACATTTCCTCAAACGTGCGGCAGAGACTGATTCGCATAGATGCTCTGCGCAGTACTCCGGTCCGATAGAGAATCCGCTGTTCAAAGTCCAGATATGGTTCAATATCGCTCAGCATGCTGTCCTCCTTTCCAGGCGCTGAGACTTGCCTGAGCTTTTTTGATTCAGATGGTTCAGAGTCTCTTTCTCTTCTGATTTGAACAGAGATTCCGCAGCGTCTTCTTCGAGAGCCATCTCGGCTTCCTCAAAGACCGGAATATCCCGGATGCTTTCCATGCTGTCTGCCAGCTCTTCTTTTCGAAGAAGCAGCGGAATCTCGTCTGCTGAGAACAGCGGAATCCATTTCTGTTCCTGCCTTTCAGCTGACGCGGAAGCTCTCTGTTCTCTTTCCTGCATTTCTTTTTCCGCGAGGATCATCCGGAGATCGTCCTGCGCATTGGTGATCAGGAAATGTTCCGTCCGCGAAGCCTGGAAGCGGATCTGCAGGCGGATCCCTCCGGTCAGAAGCAGCGCATTTCCGCGCTCCAGCCCGGTGATCAGACGTGTATCTTCTGCGGAGAGGTTCAGAAGCTCCTGAACCGTGATGCTGTCGGAAGGCTCCGTGCGCATCAGAATCTTCGTCGCGCAGTTTCCGATCAGGGCCATGCCGTACTTTCCGTTTTCAACTGCAAGGATGTCCCGCAGCTGCTGGGTGGAGACGACATAGGAGCCGTGGTACGATCGGATGGTCTTCGAGATCTTCATCGCGTATTCCGCACACACCGGATCCTGCAGAAGAGTCCATGCTTCATCCATCATCAGCGCACAGTCCTGGAACCGATCTTCCCTCACCTTTGCCCAGGCGAAATCCAGGGCGATGTAAAGACCGACCTTCAGGAGCTCAGCCTTCATCTTTTCCAGGCCGAACACAATGAATTCGTTCTGAAGGTCAACATTGGTTTCGCCATTGAAGCTTCTGCCTGAGCCGGTCGTGAAGAACGAGAGAATCCCTGCCATGCGGCGCGTGTCCGGGGACTCTTTCAGCACTCTGACAAGATCTCCGACGATCGGCATCCGGCGGAATCGCTTCCTCTCAGGATCCTCAGGATCAATCAGCGATCGATTGTCCTCGGTGATTCCGAATGATGCGTAGACTTTCATCAGTGCGTTATCCAGAAGCTGGCGTTCCTCGATCGTCATGTCGGTGATCAGAAGCGAGAAGAAATTCTTCAGCGTGTCGATTTTCTCAGCAAGCCTGGATCCTTCCGCCTCCGCAGAACCGTTCACGATTCCGGAACTGATTTCTGCACGCTCATCCTTCGGCCGGATTTCCATGATGTTGATCCGATCTTTGGACCCGGGAGCGAGCTGAATGAACTGCCCTCCGACTCCGCTGCACATCCTCCGGAACTCATCTTCCTTTTCCGGGGCAAGCAGATAGACCGGAATATGACCTGCTCTGAGACGGATTGCAAGCAGGGAGAGCGCATAGCTTTTCCCGGCGCCGGAGGTGCCTTCAATGAAGAGGTTGTAATTCGTCAGACGCTTTTCATCGAAGAGATCCGCAATCACAAGACCACCTGTATCAAGATCATCGCCAAGATAGATTCCACCGGGATCGTGAAGTTCGAATGCGGTAAACGGATAGGTGCTTGCCGCTCCTTCCGTAAGCACATTTCGCTTTGTTTTCTCAAAAAGAGCAGGATCCGGACGAGCAAGCGGAAGACCGGAGAAGAATGCCTGCTCCTCTTCAAACTCACAGGAGCGAAGCTTCAGACCGGACTGCTTTGCACGCGTGCAGAGTTCATCTGCTCTTCTTGCCGTTTCTTCCGGATTCTTCCCGTTTACGGAAAAGAGAACCATCAGATAGCAGAAGTCCTGGCCTGCAAGCATCCCGTCCCGGATATAGGACGTACTCGCAAATGCCTCCGAGGACACATCCATCGCTTCGGAGGCGTAGGAAACGCTTGCCATATCTGTTTCTGCGTAAGTCATGTTGCGGCGGATGGAGTTCATCACTTCCTGAGGCTCTTTCCGCTCAATAAAGAGATTCAGGTCAATGCCCGGAGATGCACTGAAGAAAGGCGTBAGCCAGCCTGCCTGCACAAGGGGGTTATAGCCGTCAGAGGCAATGCAGTAATAGGTGCTGAAATTTTCTCCGCACCTTACATATCTCTGATCCATGAAGGAAAGAAGATCCGGTGCAAGGATATCAGTGATCGGAACGGGAATCGGGTTTCCTTCAGAAGAGGTGGAAGCATACCGCTCCTTCACTTCCGCAAGTCGCGTTTCAAAAGGCTTTTCACGATATTCCGCACGATGAAGAATCGTGTACAGAATCTTGGCCGATGCAGCATCTGCTTCCTTCAGGGAAGGCTCTATCACCTCATTGCCGCAGTTGCGAAGGGCGGCAGTCAGCACGGCCGCAGTACGCTCCAGTTCAAAAGCAATTTCCTCCAGCGTTTCCTTCTGAAAAAGAGCACTGCGATTGCGCTCGTATTCAAAGCTCAGGAAAAATCTTCTGGAAAGACCATACTGCTCGGATTCGCTCATCCGCTTCCGGTATTCTTCGTCCACCATCCGGCATTCCGGAGAGGCTTCTTTTTTCATCGCTTCTGAAAGCCGTGCCTTTTCTTCGGAGAGATCAGCAGAAAGGGTCATCACCGTGATCTGCAGATGGTGAGGGGCACTTTTCAGCACCGTCTCAAAGTGGAGTGCCGTATCGGTCTGCTCTTCTGATGAGAGAAGCAGAAACGGCACGGGGAGTACTTCCAGGATTTTTACGTACCGGTCATCCTTTGTGATGACGATGCCGCGGTAGAGTCCTCTGATCGGAAGATTCTGCTGAGTGCTCTGCAGAGGTTTCCGAAACCTTCGCTTTTCTTTCCTTTTTACTGCCACGCTGTGCCTCCTTTCTCCTGCGACGTTCTTCCTTGGTCTTTCGGCGCTCTTCCTTCTTCAGATTCTTCCGGTAGGTGCGGTATTCCTTCGGATTCATATATTCCACCGGCGTCTTTACGATCCCGATATCCTCTTCAAAGAAAAGTTCTCCAGGTTCAGCAGCTTCAGAAAGAGTATCTGCCGGGTCGGATGCTGCACGATGAACAGAAGTTCTATGAAAGCCGGATAAGAATTTCTTCAGCTTTTCCCGGGGAAGCTCCTGCTCTTTACCCGCAGCTTTCTTTTCTTCTGCCACTTCAATCCGTACGCGCGGATTGTAATATGCGGTGCGGCGCGAGCGATAGAACCGGAATACTGCCTTCAGAAACTGCAGAAATGTTCCCCCTTTCACGCCATGAATCCCGGCATATCCAAACAGCGTTGAAAACATCAGCACGGTTCCGATCGAGTCAGAAACTGAAAGTACCATGCCGAATGCCGGAAGAATCCAGTAGGCAGCCGCGACCGGAAGCAGAGCAAAGACCACTCCCTGCACCAGGAAAGAAGCCGGATAGGAATGCGTGCCGATTGAGATGCCGTTCTGGAAATTTTTCGGAAGGAAGAACGATCGTGTGCGTTCTTCACTCTGCTCCATGGTTCCTCCTTACTGCCTCTGCTATGACTGCTGCAGAAGAGCGGAATGAGGCATTCAGCGCATCCGCCATTTCCTCATAGTCCACCTCTTCCGATGCCGGGAGAATCATCAGCTGCATTTCCAGCCGGTTATCCTTCCGCATCCGATAAAATCCCAGCGCATCTCCGGAATCGTTGATTTCTTTCACGCATTCCTCTGCACTCTGCCGTTCATCTCTGTTCCGCGCAATCGGCTTTTCGGAGCGAAGGCGGATACAGGAAGCAGAGCTGAACGGAGATTTCTGAAGGAGAGCGCTCGCTTTATGAATGGAGCCTGTCATATCAGTACTTCATCGCGACGCCGGTCACGGTCTCGTCATACTTGACCTTTACTTCCACGGTGACGCGGTCTCCAGGATTCAGCATGATTCTTCCGACTACCGCGGCAGGGTTGATGAATGCAGTGACGCCGTTCTTCAGAATCACGATGTAGCGGCCGGCCTTTGACATGTGCGATACCGTTCCGAAATAGATGCCTCCGACCTGCACTTCTGCAAACGCCTTGGCGTCAAAGCGGATCTCCGCTCTTCTTGCGGAAGCAAAGAGATTCACGATTGCTCGATCCTTTTCGGATGCATCCTTCACCACGCTGTGCCGGATTCCGGTGACCATCACACGAACCTGATCTCCTGGATGATATTTCTCCTGGCAGTCTTCGAGGTATTCCTTTCCGCCTGCATCATACAGATGCATGGTCGTTTCCACTCCGAAGAGCTCGACCGTTACGGAGTCCTCGCGCACCGAGAGCACTTCTGCACGCTCAAAGATGTCGCCTTTGCGGATCTCCCGATCAGCAAGCTCCGGATGCTTTGCGAGGTCCGGGTGAAACCAGTGTTCCTGCAGCATCAGCATCGCATCCACTCTTGAACCGAGCAGGCCGCTGCGATGATAGGTGTATTCAGAGCCGTCGGAATACTTCGCATGCACGGTATCGCGCTCCGCCCGGGTAATGATCACGGGAATCGTGGATCCGATCCGCCTGCGGGCAGCATCCTTTCTCGTCTGGAACTTCACTGCCTCATCCTTCTCAGCGTAATGGGATCCGAACGTCGTATCCGGCATCCAGAACAGCGCTTCCGGGATTGCAATCCGCTCGCCATGGACCCGGGCTGTGAAGAGCAGAGATTTTGATTTTCTCCCAGTCTCCTCAATTCCATCCACGGAGGTCCAGACAATGCCCTTCGTCCTTGCCAGCCGGGTGATCAGCCGCCATTCCGATTCTTCCCGTTCGGCTTCACTTGTCTCGCTTTCGGCAATGATGTCGCCGGGGCGCCGGTCTCCGATCCGATCATCCGCGATCGTTCGATGCTTCCCCTGCCGCCGCTCCGCTTCGGTGAGCTTCACTTCCTCCTCCGGGTGCACGGGCTCTTCGGGAGCCTCTTCCGCCGGTTCATTGTCCGAAGGCACGACAATGTCGGAAGCGATCACTTCCTCTGACTGCAGCGCTGCATCCGGCTCCTCATGCTCCGGATGATCGGGCTGAAGCTCTTCCGGAACTTCCGGTTCTGTGGATTCTTCGGTTCTGTTCTTTGGTTCTTCCATGACGTTTTCCTCCTTTGTTCTCTTATTCATAAAGCCGTGACGATGAACGGCTTCTGATCCGCGGCTGTCTTCGTTCTGCCTGACGGTTCGCCTGTCTTCTGCGTCTGCTCCCGACGCCTGCCTTGGAAGAAGTCCGGATTCCTTCCGCCTCGGTTTTCTGAACCGCTTCTTCTTTCAGGACTTCCGGGTTTACTGCCCAAGAGCCTTCCGCTTCACCGGTTTCTTTCGAATCTGCACCGCTTCCTTCCAGCAGGTCTGCTTCCTCAAGCAGGGTGTCTTCGACAGGCTTCTCTGACCGGTTCTTTTCTGCATCCTCTGCTTTTGGAAACGTGCATGGATTTTCTGCCGGTATCAGTGTGTCGATCTTCTCAAGAATCTCCGGCCACTCCGGACGCGGTTTCTGCCGCATTCTTCGGGCGCTCAGCGGTTCCAGGTCCTCCAGGGCGGCTTTGCGGGCAGTTACTTCCGCATAGAACGGATGTTCGGTATAATCGAACCGCTTCAGCTTCAGCGGCCGCTCTCCTGCCTTCATCACGAGAACGCCTCGCTCCTTCTTGAACCGCGAGACTTCATCCGGAGTCATCACGAATCTTCCGGTTTGTCCGGACCGGTAATCCTGCCCCTGCACCGCGTCCATGAATCCTGCCGCACTGTTATGAGATTCGTTCTGCACGGTGCCGACGCCGGTCATTGCCGAGATGTTCTCGCTGGTCTCGGAATCATTTGAAGCAAGCAGGATCGTCACGTCGATGCAGGACTGGGTGATCGTCACGGCGTTTTCCTTCCCGTAGAGCGCCGGAACCTGGGTCATGTTCTGCACGATGATACAGGTATGCAGGTGGCGCTTGCGGGAGTTGGCCATGAAGGTTGCAAACACGGATGGCGAGGAACCGATCACTCCGAGCGTATTGAACTCGTCCAGCATGACCGTGAGATCGAGAATCGGATTCTTCGTTCCATGCGCAAACGCATCGTTCTCTGCCCGGTCATAGTTCGCCTGCGCTTTCTTCAGAAGAAAGCTGAAGAAGAGACCGGTGATCGAACGCAGGTCCGGCGTATCTTCGGACGGGATCAGGAAGTAGGCGCATGGATGCTGGTTTACCTCCGAAAGCCGGATGCCCTTTTCTGAAAGGATGTATGACAGCCTCTGATCCGTAAGGAGAGTGAGCTTGCCGAGCGTTCCGGTAATCGCGGAAGTCAGAATCGTGCTTTTCCCTTTCTGCTCCGCGGATTCCTGATGCGCAGACAGATACGCGATCATTCCCATGTTGTTTGAGGGGATTGCAGACTTTCCGCTCAGGGGATGGTAGGCTTTTTCGATCTCGTCGTAATGGAGCAGAAGCCGGTGCACTTCCGCGATATGAAACGGCGGTGCGGAAGCGTCAATTTCTTCGAAAAGAGCGCGGATCTCAGACTCGGAATAGCCGGTCCTTTTCGCAGCATCGAGAATGATCTTCTGCAGAGCACGGATGCTTGGGGCAGTGTTCTCAAACAGCTGCGCGTTTTCGGAATATTCAGGAAGCGATTCTGCCGTTTTTCGGTACAGCATGGAAAGGTCTGAGATCACACGTGTCTCATGGCTCCATGCGGCAAGAGCACATGCCTGCTCCAGATAGAGAATCGTCATCGTGTACCAGAAGTCATCCATCTTCTGACCGTCTGAGGTCATGTTGCAGACATAGGTCGTGACGAATTCCATCATGCTCTGGCCATCCATCCTGCCGGTCTCCGGGTCCACGGTTTCGGCCAGGCAGTCCCAGCAGTCGCTGTGTTCAAAGTCCTTCAGGTTCAGAACCTTCACATCGACTCCGCGGCTGCGGCACCATTCCGCCAGAGTCGCATACAGTTCGCCGGCCGGATCCGTCGCAATGAAGCTGTCTCCGCGGAGAATGGAATTGATCAGTTCCGTGCGCACATAGCACCGGGACTTTCCGGAGCCCGGAGAGCCGACGATGAACACGTTCTGCAGCTCATCCGCATAGTTCGACCGGCGGTAGGAGACCGTCTTTTCGCCATGCTCGGAAAGCTGGCCGTAGATCGTCGTGAAGTCCGTGGTCTTCCGGATGTCCTCGACGCGGAAAACCTGTTCCGCTTCCTGTTCGCTCATCCATCTCGAGGTTCCGAACGTTCCATTTGCAAGCCAGTTCACGCCGCGCTCATCCTTCTGCACGACGTAATTGCGCGGATCATTCCGAAGAACAGCCGCCAGAAAGATTCCGGCAAGAATCAGAAACAGGATCGCCGTGAGCCCTTTTCCTTCGCTGAGTGCATAATGGAAAATTCCTTTCGGATCATTCCCTGCAAGCAGGTGCATTCCTCGCAGGAGCGTTCCGGACGCAACCACTGCCGCAAGCAGCGCAGTCGCACAGGAAACAATCACCGTTTTCATCCGTTTCTGCTTCATGATCTTTTCCTCCTTTTACTGCTTCGGATTGCAGAAGATGTACTTTCCGCCATACCAGCTGCTGAATTCCGCCAGCGCCCATTTCCGGTTGATGCGGATGCCGTTTGCTGAACCGCCCCAGGAGGTATTTCCGTCGCAGGTCCAGATCGTGTCTCCCTCTACCCGGACGACGAATCCGACATGGTTGGTCGTATATCCGCCCCAGGCAGAGAACAGCGCTCCGGGGGCCGGATACCTGGAGAGCTCGAATTCGTCCGGATATTTTGCTGCAGTGTTTTCCGCCATCTCAAGCCCGTTTCCGCCTCCGCAGTCTTTCCCGTACCAGTTCCAGAACATCCAGTGCGCAAAGTCGGTGCACCAGCGTCCCCAGCCCGTGAGTGCAAAGTGGCCGGCGGCGTCCTTACGGATTGCTGCCCAGAGCTCTGTGTGCGCGTTCGGATCGTTCTCCGCAAAGCCTGCAAGCAGGCCGCCGCCTGAAAAGCCGGGACTGATGTTTTTCAAGAGAAGATCTTCGTAATGCTGGTCCAGATAAGCGCCGTAGCGTCTTCCGGCAGGAAGATCGCGGGTACCGGTGCGGTCCTCATAAAGATTCAGAATCGTGTCGAGGATCATGTCGGAGCATTCCTCCAGACTGTACTCAGAGAAGACTTCCTGCTCATGAAGCCATTCGGACGCGTCCGCTATATCTCTTGCCCGATAGCCTGAGATGTCATAATTCACCGCCAGATAGATCGTTCCGGTCTCATGCTGAACCGTTTCTGTCCGGATCCTTCCGTCTTCTTCTCTGACCTGTTCTCCAGTCAGCGGATCAAGGACCGGTTCCTCATAGGGTTCCGGATGGATGCCAACTCCGTCTTCATCCTTTGCTTCGCTGACCGGGGTCAGAAACAGTGCTCCGTCCGAGGAAAACAGAGAGGTTTCCGCATATTCGCGCACGCCATCCTGATACGCATTCGGATCCGTGAATGCCGTCGCGTCGTCCGGCTCCAGAAAGTCTCCGATTCCGCCGTGCGATGTGCTCAGATACTGGATTCCGCCATGAACCGCAAGGATATACGGCGTGATCGTCTCGGCAATCGCATGCGGAGAATCCATATAGATGGAGATCGAAATGTGAGAATGGTCCTCAGGATAGTGCTCCTTAAGCCAGTCATCCGCAGCCTTCTCAGCTTCCGCACGGGCGGTTTCATAAGATGACTGAATCGCTTCCTCAGTCAGGGAAACCATGCGCGCATAGGCCGCTTCATAGGCATCCCGGTCCACGAGTGCGGCTGCATCCAGCAGGACTCCATCCGAAGAGCTGTAGACGTCAGAACGGTCGGAATCCGTTGTCGGAAGATCAGAGTCTGCAGTTCGAAACAGATTGTTCGGATAGACTGAAATCAGAATCACGATGGCAAGGACTAGGATGATCACGACGAATGCCATCGGACCGGCACTGCTAAGCGCAGTTCCGATTCCCTCTGCGGCTTTCTCAACTGCCCTGCCTGCTGCTCTTCCCGCTTTCTGAATTCCTTTGGAAACGGGCTTTGAGGAAGAAAGGCGGACAAGGTTCCGGACGGATTCTCCGGTCAGGTGCTCTGCCCGATTTACACCGCTCTCGAATGTTTCAGCAGAGCGGTCATGCGTTTCCATGAGGCTGATCCTCCTTCGGATCCTCTGCTGCAGCGGTCTGCTCAGAAGAATCTATGCGATCATTTAGGTCATCTGCATCAGCGTCCTCCTCCATCGAAAACGAATCCGGATCAACGAATTCCTCTTCAACAGCTTCCTCAGGCTGATCAAGACTTGCCTCTGACTCATCAAGACTTGCCTCGATCGCATCATGTTCCTCTTTCTTCTGCCGGACGCGTTCCTCTTCATTCCATTCCGCCTGCTCCTTCGGGGCATCTGAGTGCTCGGGTGCAGGCGGTTCTGCACCGCTTCCGTCATGTTCCTCGAAGCTGAACTCCGAGCCGTATCCGAATGCCTTCATCTCCCTTTCTGCCTGTTCGGAAGATCCTTCATTCAGTGTTTCGCCGAAGGACTTGTACGGATCGTCCGCGTCAAATCTTGTCGGATGGACTTCATAGGCGTAGAGGGAATCGCTGACCTCCTTCATGACCGGGGCATGAGCTGAAGTCTCTGCAAATGTGAACGCCTCATGTTCCGGATCATTGCCGATCTGATATGACACCTGATGCCGTTCATTTCCATGCCGGTCGGTGCCGACGGTTTCATGCTTTGCCGACTGCATCAGCTCTTCTGTTCCGATTGCATAGGTCTTCGGAACCGAAGTTCCGTCTGTTCTTCTCTCAAGGCCTGAGATCATCACCGCATCCCCGCCGTCTTTTCCGCGGATGTACTGCGCATTTCCGCGTGATACCGCAAAGTTCGGAATTGCCTGATCCAGATGCAGCGCTTTTGAAACGTCCTCAGAGGACAGAGAACCGCTTTTTCCCCTGGAGTCCACCCAGGCGTTATAGCGGCTCTGCGCGGCGGAGCGCTCCTGCCAGGCGTTCTGATAGCCTTCCGCATACCGCTTCTGATCCGAACGGGAAAGCGAACTGTTCAGCATCGTGCCGGATATCGACCGCATCCCTGCTTCCCGGCCGGTGCGCGCAATCCCGTCTTCCCTGGCCGCACGNGACACCACGCGCTCAGAAGACATGGAATCCGGCACCACCTTCAGCGGGTTCTTCGGATCCGAATGAGATGCATTCCGCAGCGATTCCCCGCGGGCACCAAGCGTGCTCATCCCTTCCTTCCGGCTCATTCCTCTGACCGACGCCCGGGCTTCCGCAGATAGCGAAGTTCCGGAAGAAGCGGAAGCTGCATTTGCCCGCAGCGTTCTGAGATCGCTTCCGGCGGCAATCCCGGTGCGGACCGCACTTCCGGTCATCCGTACCGCAGAACCTGCAAGCGCAGCCGCAGTCCCGATTCCTCCGAGAAAGCTCCTTGCGGCATCTGCGGTCGGCATCGTGCGGATGTTATACATGCTAAGAATCTTTTCCAGATTCTTCGCCAGAGTGAACAGTGCAAGCGACACGGCCAGACCGAGCACGTTCAGCGTCCCGTCATAACCGGTAAACGACGTGTTCAGGGAGGACATCGCCATGAAGATCATCGCGTAGGTCGACGCAAGCATCAGAACCTGCGTGAGGACGCCGACCAGCCATTGCTGGAAGGATTCCATCGTCCGCGGGGAAACGATGAATGCCGCCGCAATCGGAAACGTATAGAGATAAAGACAGAATGAGAGAAACCGCTCCACGTAAGTGATCGCGGCCTGGGCCTCCGCAAAGGCGATGGAGCCGACGAGCGCAAAGCGGGCAAACTTGTTGATGAAGTGCCATCCGGACCAGGACCAGTTCAGCTTCACGGTCTCCACTCCGGAAACAAGGTTCTTCATCCGCTGAAACACGTAAATGTCGGAGTAATTCAGAAGGAGCGTGAAGATCTCCTTCCGGTATCTGAGAAGCACTGCGGCCAGCGCAATTTTCAGCACTGTCTTCAGCGGATCCTCTTCAGAGCCGGTGAACGGTCCTGCAATGATGCGGATCAGCGCGCTGTAGGCAAGCATTACGAGCACGATCCAGCCGACGACGTTCAGGATGCTGATGAATCCGGAAAAGTAAGGGATCACGGAATTCAGTGACTGCGGATCTGCACCGGAACGCAGTGCGGTTTCAAAATCCGTGCTCATGATCGCTTCGAACATGAGATTGGCAAAATCAACCAGCCAGCCGCCGAGCGAATCAAAGATGATGTCCAGCATAAAAGATCACATCCCGCTTACGGTCCGGATCAGTGAAGGGATCAGATAGAACAGCGCGACTGCCGCAAGCACCCGGAAGATGCGGGAGCGCTCTTTGTCGGCGAGCATCGGATCCGGTGTCGTCATGATCACGTAGAGACTCCAGGAAACAGAGGCTGCGGCAAGCGGGACAATGACCGGGCTCAGGCGGGACTGCCAGGTGGAAGCCTGGAGCCTTCCTGCTGCTTCTCCGCTGTAGCGCTCCGCCTCAGCAAGATTCGGGTCGTTCAGGGATTCAATCGATCCGGATGCCGTCCCGGAACAGCCGGCAAGCGATGGGAGGAGGAGCATCGGCAGCATCCAGACGAGGTATTTCAGATATTCCTTCAGGGAGGGCTTCTGCATCAGGCGGATTTCCCTGAATGATAACGGTTTCTTCATGCATACTCCTTTCAGAAAGGTCAAAGAAAAGCAGGAGCACATTCAGCACCCCTGCAGACAGGAAAATGACAGATTATGCGATGGATCAGCTTCCGGCCGCGGCAGTCTTTGCTGCTTCTGCGATCGTGTTGATCAGAACCGGCGCGAAATAGAACAGGACGACGGCGACAAGGATTCCGATCAGCCACTTCTTCGCGGATCCGACTTCGTTCTGATTGGAAGCGATCAGGATTTTGAACGCACAGATGGCAACACACACGATGGCGACGGGAAGAAAGATGTTGCCGAATCCGGTCCGGAATTCCGTGACGATCTTTCCTAAGGCCGTGAAGAAGTCGCCGACGCTGTTTGTCTGTGCAGCCGCTCCGCTTTCCCCTTCCCCTTCCATCAGGATGCCGATCCCAGGAGACAGAAGATTCTGAGCTGCAAGCCATAAGTATTCTGAGGTCATAAATTTCTCCTTTCCTTCTGATCCCTCTCTTCTGGAAAAACAAAAAAGCATCCCGCCCTGCAGAGTAATGGGGGATAGTCTGCAGAACGGGAGATGCTTCAAGAGGAGGTGATACAGTTAAGGCTTTTCTATACTTTGGTACGCTAACATCTTAGATTGCAAAGCTGTTCCTGTCAATATAAAAATGAACTGCAAAACGCAGAAAATACTGATAAACATAGGATAATAAGAATACGATACAAAAAATACATATTTGTATAGCAATCATAAATGCAGGTTATGAAAATTGAGCAGGAGTCCATGAACCATCAGTCATTCATGATTTCTCTGGCGGAATATCCCCATAAAAGGCTGGAAAGAACTCGTATGCCTTCCTCATACCTGGCGTGAATATACTTTCTGGACTTGCCGATGATCCGCGCACATTCTGCTTCTGAATTCCCCTGGGAGCGAAGAATCAGAACATTCTGAATGGCTTCTCCTTCAAAAGGATAGGTTCCGACCGCACTGAGGCATGCATGGATTGCATGATCGACAAGTTCAAAATCAATCTGGTTCCCTTTTACTCTTCCTGCATTTCTTCGGACCAGCGGAGCAATCTGCACGAGATATTCCGTGTTATGAAAGGCAGTCTTCATATCCCGATCCAGCACTGCAGAGGCATTCTCCATTTTCTGATCGAGCTTTCGGAAGTCTTCTCCATATTCCTGAATGATTTCTCTGACGGAAGCTTCATAGTAAATATCGATGCAGTATTTGGATACATCTTCTTTCATGGATCCATGAACAGCATTCAGTGTCTTCAGCGCTTTCAGATTCAGAGAGCATCTGCTTTCTCCGTTCAGGATTTCTTCAGTCAGATGAAGCATACAGGCCGAATCCGTCAGTGTTTCCTTCTGAAGGTTCAGTCTGGAATACCGTATGATTCCGCAGTAGCTTTCCTGCTCTTCCTCCAGGAATTTCTGCAGTGAGAAAAGATCAAGATCCAGGCTTTTCCGCATGTGTTCGGCCCAGGACTGAACCGGATAGGCACACAGGGAAATGATCAGAGGATAACTGTCCGGATCCTCGCTCAGAATCTGATTCAGAATGTCACGGCAGTGATGTTCATGCCTGCTGGCTGTCGGAATGCGTGAGATGATCGGCTCTGCTTCTGCTTCCTCAAGGAGAAGTTCTGCAAGCGTTCGGTATGCACTCATAGATGCTGCACCCTTCCCGATTCAATGCGTACGATTCCATTCAGAACAGAGTCGGTTTCAGCAATTCTAAGTTCCATCCGAAAATCCGAACACACTTCTGATATTTCATTCCAGAGGTCAAGATCTTCAGTGGAAGCAGAAAATGCATGATCCTGCAGATATTCCTGATTCCATTCAAAGGCAATCTTCCGGTTGGCACAGTAATAAGTCACGAACAGGGGCTCTTTCGGAGGCTTGCTGTTAGAAAGATTATTCAGTGCATCAAGAAGTGCATAGACAAGGATGTAATGTATGGTCAGCGGTCTTCCACTTTCAAGAGAGATCTCAACCGCGGGAAGCTGAAATATATGATTCCTCTCATTCTGAAAGGTGAGTGTGAAGCATCCTCGGCTATGCAGTCTGTTTGATATCGAATACCCTGAAAATACATCTATCCATTTCATCTATTAAAGTATTATTGCATAAATAATAAAAATGATACAGATTCTAAATAAATACTCTGGAGTTATTCTTTTACTGAGGCCGGGTCTGGAATCGCTGTACCATCCTCCAGTGCCGCTTCCAGCCATGCTTTCTTTGCATCCGCAGCGTTTTCTGCGGCAGACTCCAGTGTTTCGCCGGTTGTGATGCATCCCGGAAGTTCTGGATAGCGTGCGACATAACCTCCTTCATCTGGATCTGTAATTATTTCCAATCTGTACGGAAGTCTAAGGTAATACTCAATCGTTTCCATTTTTTAGCGCCTCCTTCCTTAATCAAAATTCTTATGCTTTGCGGATTTCAATATATTACAGAAATTGTAGCGAAGGCTGTCTTCTCCTATTAGAAAGGACGGCTGTCTCGATCTCAGCATTTTATGACGCTGAACATCAGACATGAGCCGCCTTTGAATTAATAGCTGTCTCTAATTTTTCAAATGCATTATTCAGCTTCAGGCAATCCTGGCTTTAACCTTTTGACTAACCCTGTCAGATTGCTGGCTTCTGTGATCCGTCCTCTATTTCTGCATTCCAGAAGCCAGTCATCAATGCCTTTATAATTCCTGTCCCAACTCCATGCAGCAAACTCAAGACCTGAAAGAGTCACCTTCTCCTCGATACCTTTCAAAGCTGAGGCAACATGGGCATTTTCATAAAGATCCATATCTACAAACACGGATATTCTCTTTGTCCCATGATCCTTCAGGTAGCCAAGCACAGATGGAAGCTGTTCCTGATTCCCGACACCGATAAGCGCAATGAATGGTTTTCCGGAAATTGCCGATGCTGCATCTGCCTTCAGGGCGCCTTCCGTCAGTCCGACTGTCTCCGGAGTCTGCTCCTTCTCAAATGAGAATCCGGCAAAGTGAATCTGAGAGGCTCCTCTTACCGAGCATCCCTGCTTCCACCCGGCGGAAGAAAACCATGCATACCGATGGTAGCGATCCTTCTCTTCTTCTGGAGCGTTCTCAGGAAGCGGATCAAATCGGATCTGCATGCCGGTGATTCTTCCTAAGCAGTCCTTCACGGGAATGAAATATCCGGAATCCATCCTGACTGCAGCAATTCTTCCGCTGTCAGACAGATAAAACCCAGGGATGACGGACCCTTTCTCACGGAAGATCTCTTTCCATTTCTCCAGGTTTTCTTCCTGATCTTCAATCCGGAACACTCCGCTCTTCAGCAGAGCATTTTCGGCGTAAGTGCAGAAGCCGACCCGCGGTACGCTGCGAAACCATGAATCTGCAATCTCTGCTTCTGTAAATCCTCTGCGTAGAAGATCTTTCCGATGGGGATCTCTCAGCTTCAGCTCACTCAAGAAGGACCGGTAAACGCGATCCAGCACGTCAGCTGACGCAGGATGGCCTTCCGTGCATGGAGCGGAACGCTCCTGGTGCTGCACCTGGAATGCATGCTTCTGATCCTCGCTCAGGCCTTCGAACTCTGCTAAGAGATCGCGGTAACCAGCCGACCGAGCTTCCTTCGTGTCATACGGTAGACCCTTCAGCATGCAGTGCAGCTGAATCAGCCCGCCCTGTGCGTGATTTTCCTCATGACAGACGTTGCAGCGGAAGGTATTCTTCGTGAAGTCGAGATGGAGCTTCCGCTTTCTGCCGCAGAACGGGCAGTCATAGTCTGCCGAGGTTCCGGTCTTCTGATAGCGCCGGATGTCCGGCCGGTCGAGCTCCATCACCGCATCAATCCCAAACGGGAATCGTGTTTCCATTCTTCTCCTCCTGAAGAGCAGAGGAGAGTCATGCTCTGACTCCCCCTGCGCTGTCAAATTTCATTGGTGCGGAAATGAGCTCTCGATTCAGCTCTGGGTTCCGATGAACTGCAGCTCCTTCCGCTCAAGAGCGCCCATCATGATTCTTGCCGCCTCGGCTTCCTCCGAGTGGCCGGCATTGTTCACAAAGCACTGCAGGAACACCGTTCCAAGGCCTTCTTCATAGCCGAGAATCTCTCCCATGGTCTTCCCTGCGAGTTTCCCATAAGTGATTTTCCAGCTCATCGCCTGGCGGAGATTCATGCCGGAAGGCTGAGCGCTGTTTCTGACGGGAAGTCCCACCTGGTCAGCCGCATTGGTTACCGGAGCCACTGTCTGGCGCCTCGATGCACTCTGGGCTGCAGCGGGTGTACTCCGCGATGGAGCAGCCGATGCATGTCTCTCTGCTGGCGGAACAGAAAGCTGTGCTGATGGTGCCTGCAGCTGACTCTCTGCTGCAGGAGCTTTTGCACGTGGAGAAGCTGCCTGAGACAGCCTTGCCGTCTGCCGCGGTGCAGCCTGGATCGGCTCGCGGAAGTCATCCGCTTCTGCTTCGGAATACACCCCGCTGTAGCCAAGCCTCGACTTCTTCAGCACCACGCGGTCAAAGCATCTCTTGTACGCCATGCTCAGAGGGTAGGCGTTCCTGCAGTTTGCAGCGGAAACTTCTCCGACTTCGCAGATCTCGTCATCCATGTAATCGTAGACGATCATCTCACCGAAAGTCTTCGACTCCACGATGGATCTCTGGAAACCGGAGCACTTCACGCGGCTCTCTTTCGGAAGATGGTCATTGATCTTCAGGCATCCGCTGTGGGAGATGATCAGACCGCTGAAGACCACGGCTCCGCTTTTCGATCGGTTCTGCAGGATCCAGAAATCCGTGTCCTCCAGACCGAATTTTCCGGATTCAATCATCTCGACTGCCTTTGCGCGGCTCGTCTGATACTTCGCGGTAACGATCGGGCGGATCCCATCATTCCGCACCTCACCTTCAAAAACATGCTGTCTGTGTTCGATTGATGTCATGATTTGTCCTCCTCTCAGCCATTCAGGCATCAAAAAAGACATACCCATCTGCCCGCTGCTTATGCGTAAGCATTCCGCAGAAGTTCAGCCGATTCACGGCGTTCTGATCACACACGCAGAGAAATGGTTGCGTGCGGAACTTCAATGGAATGACCTGCAATGCAGGGCTTCAAAGTATGTCTTTATCGAGTTAATGATAGCATGGCCAAGGAAAAATAAGCGAGATTTCAGGCATTAGATTTTATACGCACAAGAGTGCTTACTTTCGAGGATTTCCATTGATCTCCTAGAGAGCTTTAGGAGAAGATGAATAAATTGGCTTATATCATTTACACTCCCACAAGCTTCAATTAGGGAGTGTCAAACTATCCATCTTTCTGCCTGAGATACAGAAGCATACTTCTCAAATGCCTCCTTTAAATCAGCAAGCAGCTTCTCCAGATCGATTCCGTTTTCAAAGCAGTAAATCACGACAAGAATCTCATGGGCTTCTTCAGTGACCATTGCTCGTGTGGAATCAGACATCGAAGAACCGAAAATACCTCCCTATTAAGTCAAGACCATTTTGGCTTGAAATAAAGCTTTTTTGAATGTACCTTAAAGTACTTGCCTTAGTTATGGATCGATCATTTCCTGCATTGAATGCGAAATCATAGAAGAGCGGGTTCGTTGAAAACAAGAACGTCTTATTTCTTCAATAAACAGCACTTGTTCTCCCATCGCTTCTATGGCGGCGAATCTCCCGTGTCTACCAGGATCACTGCATACTGCGCAGGTCCCAACTTCCTTCGTTCCGCTTGTCCATAACCTTAGTTACTCAAAGTTTAAAAATTATGGACTACAGCAAAAAAATGCGGAAATCCGCAAAATTTTAATGAGCAGTTATTAGTATATAACCGAGAAAACAGCATAAAAACTGATGTGAACCTCCCCACCTTGTTCATGATCCGCAGGCTGTTTATGGAATCACCCGATCTTATGACCAAAGTCTCTGAGATCGGGAGTGGAACCCAAAGGACGTTAGCTGACCTGTGGAAGATCAACAGGGCTATGTGCTCTCCTCTTCCCGCAGCAGTCTGACGATCCTGACATAAGTCTGAGAAACGTTAGTGCAGATGGGGACATAAGTTTCGGCTTGTGTGCTGTGCTGTCACCGAATCGTTTAGCAGACGGAAGTCTGAGGGCACACAAGCCCTTGGAAGCCCCGTTTATAGTCCGTTAGGACTTATGCGGGGAGGTTCACTCACCCCTGAATAGTCATCTCCTATGATTCTGGAGAGACCGCTGTGTTCTCTGGTCGCATCATAGTAATAGATGGTCATCTGCTTCTCCTCGTACTGGTTACTCTTTGGTATCCGCTTTTTCAGCATCAAGAATCCGGAAAAACAGCAAGTCTAATCCGCTTATCTCAGCAAGCTTCTTTACCAGTCTCATATTGTGCTGATTTCTGAGAATGGCAGTGAATGAAGCGTTCGGGAATTGATGATTTACTGTGTTACGGCATTGACGACTTATGTGCTTCCTTATGCAGAGAGCTATTGGAAGCTTCTGGCTATTGCAATGATTCTGCCGTTTACCGGGCCGATTGCCAATCTTGTCTGGCTGTTTTCCGGGTCTGCGCTGGAACGTCTTTTCCAGAAAAATCAGAAGGCTGTGAATACTGTAATGGCGCTGATGCTGGCGGTATGTGCGGTCAGTATTGTCGTATCATGGCAATGAAAAGGGCACTTACCGTGCAAAAACTATACTTTCTGCAGTTCTGAAATGTGTAAAATCATTACTTTTGGCTGAATTTAACTATGCAAAATTTATATTTTTCATAATTTATGAGGCTGTAATAGCTGTATTTTTTATAATTTTTTAAGTGGTAAAAACGGTAATTTTATCCTTTTTTATATTGGAAAAGCTATACTTTTCTATTATTCTGTAGGTAGATGAAAAGATTTCTGAAGGAGTGGGCAGATGAAGTTTAAAAGGAAAGTATATGATCAGCTGCTGGAATGGAAAAATACATGGCATGGACAATATGCTGTGCTTCTGGAAGGTGCGCGTCGTGTGGGGAAAACTACAATTGCAGAAGAGTTTGCGAAGAAGGAGTATCAGTCGTATACTCTTGTGGATTTTTCAACTGCCAGCAGCGAATTAATGGATGTTTTTTCTGACCTAAATGACCTGGATATGTTTTTTATACGTCTTCAGGCCGTTACACATGTCACTCTTATCGAAAGAAACTCTGTTATTATCTTTGACGAAGTCCAGCTCTATCCCAAAGCACGTCAGGCGATCAAGCATCTTGTTAAAGATGGAAGATATGATTACATCGAAACTGGCTCTTTGATTTCAATCCGAAAGAATGTGAAAGATATCCTTCTTCCTTCAGAAGAGATGAAGATCAATGTTTATCCGATGGACTATGAAGAATTTATGTGGGCCGAAGGAAGAACTGCAGATGTTCTGAAACAAATGGCAGGAATGAAAAAGCCAATTGGTGATAGTACCAATCGAAAACTGATGCGGGATTTCCATGTATATATGGCTGTAGGCGGAATGCCGCAGGCTGTCGAAGCATATTTAAATGCCAAAAATATGGAAGTTGTTGACAGGGTAAAGAGAGAAATTATTCGTCTGTACGAAGATGACATCAAGAAAATTGACCCGTCAGGCAGGATGTCTGCGATGTATAGAAGTATTCCTTCTCAGCTGGCTTTAAAGAAAAAGCGTTTTGTAATTACATCTGCTACAGGAAAACAGAAGACAAATAGAGATTCGGAAAGAATATTTGACCTGATTGATTCTAAAACAGTTCTTCCGTGCTGGCATGCGGATAACCCTGGTGAATCTCTCACTTTATCAAAGGATCAGGATTTTTTTAAACTTTATCTTTCAGACACTGGTTTGTTTACAACGCTTCTTTTTGATGGAGGCCATGGCGTAAGCAGTGATATTTATATTAAATTGCTGAGTGACAAAATAGATACTGATCTAGGCTATCTGTATGAAAATGTTATGGCTCAGATGCTTACGGCACGCGGCTACGATCTTTATTACTATACATGGAAAAAAGAGAAAGGACGTGGATATTACGAAATCGATTTTCTTCTTTCCGCGGGGATTAAAATAATCCCGTTTGAAGTAAAATCTGCCAGTATAAAAAATCATTCTTCAATTGATGCTTTTTGTAAGAAATATTCACATTTTATTGCAGATCGATATCTGATATCACAGAAAGATATCGGCAATGCGGAAATGCTGAAACTGAGACCGTTTTTTCTTGTGCCATTTCTGACGCTCTGAGAAGCCGGATCGCTACCTTATCTTTAATTTCAGGCTCTTCTCTCGCTGTAACATTCGCACTCTTAATAGCCATAATATTACCGCCTTTCTGCCAAAATAGTATCGCATTGTATGACGCTAAGCGATACAAAAGCGTGCTTTCCGAGTAAAAAGGAAGCTGTGCAATAGCTGAATAATCTATCAATACGAAAAAAGGCAGAAACAGGATATCCAACGTCCCATTTCCGCCTTTCATGATTCTGAAGATTGCTGTAAGTCATGCCAGCGTTCTATGACCTGCAGGTAATCTTCTGATACTGGAATTTTAGCCGTTCACTGAGCAGAGTGGTTCTTCTGCCCTTTTCAGAATTCTGTATGCATACATCAATCGCATCTCTTTCTCCGATCAGCGTCACTTTCTGCGATGCTCGCGTCACACCGGTGTACAGCAGGTTCCGATGCAGCATGTAACGCTGGCTGTTCAGCACCGGAATGATCACGCTCGGCGCTTCTGCACCCTGCGACTTGTGGATCGTCAGCGCATATGCAAGCTCCACGCTTATCATGTCTTCACGCATGTATTCCGTCTCAGCGCCATTCTCCCAGCGGATCGTGAACACCGTTTCGTTTTCTCCGTCCGCATTCTTCTCAAAGCGGATGTCTGTCAGCACGCCGATGTCTCCGTTGCTTGCCTGAGCAGTGTTTTTCATCTGCACCACGCGGTCGCGGATCCGGAACTCCGTTCCGCTGATCGTCACCACCGGTTCACCGCTCACCCTCGGGTTCACGATGTCCTGCAGCTTCGGATTCAGGAGATCCACAGACACGGTGCACTTCGACCTTCTCGGGCAGAGCACAACCGCATTTCCAGGTCCCCAGCGCTCAAGCTCTTTCCGGTATACTTCCTGGATCGCATGCACCGCTGCTTCCTCATCAGAGGCTGGGATGAACTCGAACCGGTCATTCACATAGAGCTCCGTGTTTCCTTCATTGATTCGCGCGGCATTGTCGCGGATGATCTCCGCATCCCTGCCCTGGCGGAACACTTCCGTGAGCTTCACGGTGGGAATCACGCCTGAGGCAATGCACTCAGACAGAACATCCCCTGCGGCCACCGAAGGCAGCTGATCCGCATCGCCGACCAGCACAAGATGGCTTTCGCGGACGTTCCGGATGCATGCCATCATCTTTGCCATCACGAACTGATCGACCATGGACATCTCATCCACGATGATCAGGCCTTCGGGAAGCGTGACGCATTCTCCGGGTTTCTGGTCGCTGGCATAGAGATGAATTGCGGAATGGATTGTGCTTGCTGGAATTCCGGTCTGCTCGCTCATGCGCCTTGCCGCTTTGCCAGTCGGCGCAAGCAGTGTGACCTGCCCGTGCGTTACATTCTGATAGACCTGGATGATCGCAGAAAGAACCGTGGTCTTTCCTGTCCCCGGTCCGCCGGTCAGAATCGAGATCCTGTGCGTCAGGCTGTTCATCACTCCTTTCTTCTGCCCTTTGGCAAGCTGACGTGCACCTGGTGCGCTCAGAATCTGATCCAGTGCATGTGCATAGATCTCTTCTGAAGCTTCAGGCGGTACTGCAAGCAGGTCGAGCAGCTTCTCTGCCGTCAGATGCTCTGCCGCATCATTCTCTTCTCGGAAAACTGCACATCCGCCACGCAATACAATTTCACGCGCTTCTTCTGCAGACGCCAATCCTTTCTCTGCCTCTGCTTTATTAACGCAGTCGCTGCCGAAGGGTTCATTGAGCATGGTCAGCACGCGTTCCTTCAGATCCCGGATATCCATCCAGAGGTTTCCTTCGGCGGTATCCTGTTCAAGAACCGCAAGGATCCCTGCACGGATACGTTCTGGAGAATTCAGAGGAAACTTCAGCGCGCGGGCAATCAGATCTGCCGCTGCAAAGCTGATTCCGCTGATTTCTGTAAGGGCATAAGGATTCTCCTGGATCCGCTCCTTTGCCGAAGGTCCCCAGCATTCATAGATCCGTGCAATGCGATCGCTCCGAATATTGAAGGATCCAAGAAATGCAGCAAGCTCTCCATAGGATTCTGCTTCACGGAACCCTGCAAGCAAAGCTGCGAGCCTTGTGCGGGTGATGCCTCTTACCTCAAGCAGCTGCTCTGGAGAATTGCGGATCACCTCCAGCGTATACGGACCGAATCGATCCACGATTGCCCGTGCAGATGCCTTCCCGATTCCGTGGAACCGGGAGGACGCAAGATAATTTGCAATCCCGGATCGTGTATCCGGAGGCACCTCCTGACAGGACGCCGCTTCAAACTGCATTCCGTATTTCGGACTCATGACCCAGGAACCGTAATAGCGGTACTTCAGTTCCTTTACAGTCGGAAGATTGTATCCGGTCACGGTAAACAGAAAGCCATGTGCAAACTTTCCCTGGTTCTGAACTGCCGGAGGAAGTTCTTTCCCGTTCGGACAGGTTACCAGGTTCACGAAGAAGTCACTGCCTTCCTGATTCCTACGGCGGTAGAACCTTCCTTCCACCGATGCGGATTCGTTTGCTGTCATGACTTCTTCCTCTTTACGGCCTTGAGCTTTACTGAAAAGCGCCTGGAGTCTGAAGCGGTCCTGACCTCCTGGAAGATCTCCGGGTGCAGCGTCTTCAGCCTGCTCAGATCCGCCCCTTCTCTTGTAACAAGCGGATTGGAGACCACATATTCCTTCTGCGGTTCTGTCTTTGAAGGAAGATAGCCTTCCACTGCTTCCCCAAGCTCTTCTTCCAGATGCAGTCTTAACGCGTTCTGTCGCTCCTCGATCTCTTTCTTCTGCTTTTCGAGATCTGACTTCTGATCGGAAAGGCGGATGAATTCCTCGAGAGATTTCAGATCTGCCTCATCGAGCAGCTTACGTTCTGCAGTTTTATCTGCTTCCGGAAGCCCGAGGCCGTCCCTCAGCTGCTGATATTCATCCTTCTCAAAGGTCGATTCTTTCGGGACAGCCCCGGTCAGAACATAGTTTTTCCAGACGTTTTCTTCTGCACTGATCAGCTCTTTCTCTGCCTGCATGTCACGATCGACGCGGATGATCACCACATTGTCAGCATTGTTGTCGAACATGATGACGAGATACCAGCGGAACAGATTCGTGACTGCCATGTAGTGGCGGATCTGCCAGATATATTCCTGCCGGTAGACTGTGGCATCTGCGCCGTACACGCCGGAATGCCAGCGGCTCAGAAACATGGGATTTGCTGTCTTGAGCTCGATGCCGCACTGATAGCCTTCCGCATCGATGCAGAAGGCATCCACGTCCCCGCCCATCCAGGGATGCTGCGGGTGAGCAAACATCCGGTTATCCCGGAAGACCTCAAACCCGGTCACCCTGCCGAAGTGGCGTGCGGATACGGTTTCTGCCGCATGCCCCCAGTCGAAGATGAACTGGAGCTTCCGATCTGCCGGCGGTGCGTTCCACTTTCCTTGCTTTTCAAGAACCAGACGGGTGAGAGAACGCGAGCTGACTCCCATCACGGTTCCTGCATCGGAACCGCCGATCATCTCTCTGCGCTTCTCACGCCATTCATCAATGGACAGTGTGCTGATGTCCTCCAGAAGAACGGAAGGACTGTAAGACAGATCCATGCCGAGGGCTGTGGCAGACGACAGGCATTCCTCAATCACCTCGGAAACCGAGCGGTCGGATGCCTGGATGATGTTCTCAGCCATGTTCAGAAGCCTCCGTTCTCACCGTCGACGGACACATACTCCACGAGATGCCGGGTGAAGATTGTCACGGTACCGAAGTCATCCGAGATCACATAGGTGAAGGAATACTTCGTGTAGCCCTCGCCATCCTCTGCCGTTTCCGCGGAGAGCTTTCCTTCCACTGCCACGGCGTCGGGATCATGCACGCTGCCCCAAGCCTGCGCCATTTTCATGGCTGCTTCCTCATCACGGCTCAGCGGGGCATCCGCCTGCATGAACGTACAGTCCGATGTGTCTGGAGGCGTCATGCGGTCCAGAAAGCGGCCGTACTCATCCTTCAGAAATGCGCCGATCCCCCTGAGATCTGCGGCGAAACTCGTGGTTCCCTTTGCGTTAGTCATATTGCTGTCTCCTCTCTGCCATCCAAGGCACAAAAAAAGACACGCTTTCTGCGAGTCCCATGCTGCATGAACGGAACATCCTGAAGTTCAGCTCCATCTGGAGCGATCAGATCACGCGATCACGGATTGCTGTGTGATGCGGAACTTCGATCAGATGCCCTGCTCTGCAGGACTGCAAAAGTGTGTCTTTATCGACTTCATGATAGCACGACGCTGGACGGGTTTGAGGAATTTTCAGACAACGTGCTTGAGGAGCAGTAGTGTCAGCTGGAAATTTTCTTCTTTCCGGTTTTGACATATCTTGTATATCTTGCTGTACCAGTTGAGCGAATCAAATCCTTTCTCCTCAGCTCTCGTAATAATTCCCTTGTTCGTGATCCTTTTAAATCAATGATATCCGCAATCTCATCTGCACTATATTCTCTACCTATCTCCATTTTCTGAAGTATTTCTTTCCCTTTCTCTGAAAGGCTTAGAGCAGCATCAGAAAATTCTGACGGGTTTCCCACCGGATCTGACGGTGTTTTTGCAAGATCTGACGGCGTTTCTGCCGGATCTGACGGTGTTTTTGCAAGATCTGACGGCGTTTTTGCCGGATCTGACGGTGATTCTGCAAGATCTGACGGTGTTTTTGCCGGATCTGACGGTGTTTCTGCCGGATCTGACGGTGATTTGCTCCCATAGTTTAAGTTTGGGAGCGTGACAAGAAACATGGAGTTTTCAGAATAGAATTCCGGTTCTTTCCGCATATTGAAATTAGGAGCTTTCTCATATCCGTCCAGTATCTTGCTGAATCCGCTGCCGGATCTTTCCATATAACCAAGACGGTTAAAGACATCAGCCAATATAGGGTTTCTTCTCCTGGACGGGACTCTGCGAAGATTTCTGTCCTGGATGCGCGATCCGTCAAACATGCCTCCAGGAGAATAAATCTCCAACCTGTCATCAAAAATATCTACGTGCACTTCACTTCCAAAATCCAGATAGTCGCGATGTACTAAAGCATTTACCAGTACTTCGAAATAGCTGCGGTGTACATAATCCGGAAACTCCAGTCTGGAATCCTCAGTTTTCTTCCAGATTGTTTTTGAATTCAGTTTAATGAAGTTTTCAGCATTGTTTAAAAGAGAGATAAGACTCCCGGAATATTCTTGATGATCCAGGGCATCTACTACTCCCCCGCTTTTCGTAAGCCCGTTCCATCTCGTGCAAAAAACTCTAGAATATCTGATTGGAGATTCGTCAGCCAATAGAGCTCCTGCCATGGTTAATTTTCCACTTTCGGTTTTTAAGTTCCATGACTCAAGAGCGCTTTCCGGCATACTTTGGCCGGTCCAGACCTTATAGCGCTCCCGGAGCTTCGAAAAAGAATAATCATTCGAACTATATTGTGTAATACGGGAATCATAAGATGAATTAATCCCTCGCAGAACAAGCCTTTTCAGATCAGTTGGCGAGGCTTTTACACTTTCGTTTCCAACTCGAATGTATGCCTCTAAAACCCCATCACCGGAATAGTAATAAGGTGTTTCTTCACCTTTAAAAACGCTAAGGACGATTATTACCTTCCCATCGTCTGTTTTTTCAAAGGATAAATTGAATTCAGGTATTGGATTGATCCTGGTTTTAATGATTTCGCTGATGGCTTCTGCATCCTTTTCTGGATGGTCCAGGCCTGAAATTGTTCCATCATCAGCGATACCAAAATACAGCCGCCCACCCAGCGTGTTAGCAAAAGCACTGACACTTTTGCACCAGCTTTTTGGCTTTTTCACTTCAACTTCCAGTTTTTTATCGTATTCAGTAGTTTCGCCGACTAATTCATCGATTCTTGTCATATTTGTTCCTGCCATCATTATTCATATTATTGATATTTCACGCCGGATGGTCCATCGTATCTGACGCAAGACACATCATTCCGACAGAAGCCAGTCAATCAGCTGGACTGAATGAATTCCCTCGTAGGTTGTTTCCAGTCCCGGATTAAGGGTGAGCACGATTTTTTCATAATTGTCGCGGATTTTCTTAAGCGGTTCAAGCTCTCTGTTCCTGACGTCCTCGCTTGTCATGGATTCTGTTACCTGGATATAGATCCTCTCGGATGCATTCTTCGCGATGAAGTCGATTTCACTGCTCCCGATCTTTCCGACAGCAACATCATATCCACGCCGCAGCAGTTCAAAATACACAACATTCTCGAGCACGTGACCGATGTCGCGATCCCGGAACCCGAGGAGATAATTTCTCAAGCCAATATCAACGATATAGTATTTCTCCTGGGTTCTGAGCAAGTCTTTCCCTCTGATGTCAAACCGCTTTATATTGTAAAAGAGATACGCTTTTTTCAAAGCACTGACATAGGCTTGAACTGTATGAGCACTTGGAATGCCTTTGCGTTTTCCGCTGTCGAGTAGCCCTTCGTTGACAAGGACGTTCCCCATCGAGGATACCGAGATCGGGCTGCCGATGTTGTCAGCAAGGAACAAAGCAACTTTGTTCAAAAGTTCAGGATCAGTGACTTGCCTTTCATCCTTCCGCTTTTCTCTTTCCAGTATGTCCCGCATGATAACAGTGGAATAAATGCCTTCGAGAAGAATAAGGGCTTTTTCCTGATTCAGTCCGATATCTAGAATTCCAGGCATTCCCCCGAACGTCAGGTAGGCCTTGAATATGTCCATTAACTCGTAGCGATTGCCGTTTGAATCATAAACCGCTTTTCTTAGCTCTCCGAATGCATTCGTCGTTTCCTTGACTTGAAAATCATAAAACTCGATGAATTCTGCAAATGATAGAGGGAACATTTTGATTTCAACCATCCTGCCGGAAAGGTAGGTAGCATACTCAGAGGAGAGCATATAAGCATTGGATCCTGTTACATAGATATCACAGTCAAAATCCACGCGGAAGGAATTTACAGCATTTTCCCACCCATCTACATGCTGGACTTCATCAAAGAAGTAATACATTCTCCTGTCGGGAAGAGAGTGTTTTTTTACATATTCATAAAATCCGGCACTCGTCATATCAGAAAAATCATGGGACTCAAAATTCATCTCCAGAATCTGATCTTCATGAATGCCGCTTTCTCTAAGATGCGCTGCCATGAGTTTTAGCAAATTGGACTTCCCGCAGCGTCTTATCCCGGTTATGACCTTTACCGGTTCTGTGTCCTGAAATGCAATCAGCTTATTAAGATACAGATCCCGTTTCTTGAGAGGGTGATTTCGGATCATATTCTGTACCTCCATGTGCTAAGAATAGCATTTTTCTTAAATCTATTCAATTTTTGGCTATAGAGAGCATAAATAATATATTATTTTAAATTTTATGCTATCAAAAGCATATACTGCTCAATAATCCATCCGGCAAGCACAAGATGGCAGCGCTAATATATATCCTCTATTGCTGATTATTCCGGAGTTCTGAGAGCCATCATTCCGGACCTTTGAGGCCAGCGCTCCGGTGTGTCAAGGCCACTCTGATTCTGGCTCATCGTTCCGATGGCCTAGGCCACCATTCCGGAATACCGAGGCCGCTTTCCATGCATGCAAAAACCCGGCCTGATCAATCTCAAGTCGGGTTTCGTGGTTTATCTGGAGTGGCTGTCAGTCGTTCCTTGTCCGCATTGACTTGTCTCCGAGGATCATGATTCGTTCAGCGCTTGCAGTAATCCGGTCCATGATTGCTTCTGCAACCGCACCTGCTCCAAGGCGCTCTCTCCAGCCATCCTCTGTGTACTGGGATCCTACGATTGTCGCACTATGCCGATACCTTCCTTCCAGTACCTCAAGGATCTGCTCGCACTGTTCCTCTTTGACCGGATAGAGCAGCCAGTCATCAATGATCAGAAGGTCTCTTGAGTGATACCTCTTCAGCAGTCTGTCATATTCTCCTTCGAGCCTAGCACGTTCAATCTCATTGAAGAGTTCCGGCATACGGATATACAGGACTTTATAGTTTTCCTGGCAGGCTCTGTTACCTAATGCCGATATGATATATGTCTTTCCAGCTCACGTGGCACCGGTCACCAGGACATTTCTCGGCTTATGAATGTATTGATTCGTTGCCAGAGAAGTGATCTGAGTACGATTGAGATGACGATCGGGATAATACTTGATTCCTTCAATCACCGCATTGGAGTCAGGAAAATGTGCTTCTTTGATTCTTCGGTTCAGCCTTCTGTTATCTCTGGAATCCAGTTCCGCATCGACGAGAAAGGACAGCCTTTCATCAAATGTCATATCCATGATCCCGGGAACGGAATCCTGTGTTTCATAGGAAGCCGCCATGGACTTCAGGTGAAGCTTCCGGAGTTTATCAAGAGTTGCCTGATCCATCAGTGATTTCCTCCGTAGTATTCGTTTCCGCGGATAATTGCGTGAGCTTCAGAGGATAGGGCTTCTGCAGAGGGCTCTTCTTGATAGTGCTCGATGATTAACTTAATATCCTTGTAGCGGGGAACAGTGATAACGGATAAGGCCTTGGCACAGGTCTTCTCTAACCGCTCAGGGGTATATTTGTCTGCGAACTTCAGAATGGACATGCAGGCGTTATATCCCTGTTCTTCTGCTTTGTAGGATTTCAGAAGCTTATCAATCACTTCAAATGCAGAAGGACCGATCGACTCAGCCCATCGGCGGAAACGATCACCATTCCATTCCAGGGCCTGTTTATGATTTGCCGGCATGTGGTCTGGATTCGTAGAATACTGGCCGGGATGACCATATAAACGTGTATGCGAAGCGATTCTGGCATCTCCCAGATAAATATCAATCTTGTATTTTGAGATGCGCACACGGACTTTCTGGTGAATATAACGGTATGGAACGCTGTAATACATACGGTCGATTGCGATGTGGTAGTTCAGCTGAACCGTCGCATATTTCCAGATCCCATACTCATAAGGCTCACGAGGAAGGCTGTGAAGAAGCGGCTTCTCAATTGTCATATATTCTTCAAGCCGTGATCCTTCACGCTTCTCAAACTTTGCGGCATTGAATCGATTCAGATATTCCCGGCACAGCCTGCCTGCTTCAGTAAAGCTTCCTGGTTTCTGCTGATATAAGCGTGCAATGATTTTTGAAGTAAGCTTGCCGACCGTTCCTTCAACAGATGCTTTGGCTTTTGGTGTCCTTACAGGAGCAGCGAGGATTGCAGTGTCATAGTAATCAGCCATTTCACGGTAGCTGGGATTCTCAATCCAGTCGCCCATTTCCGGATGAGAAAGAATCCCTGTCTTGAGATTGTCGCAGAAAAGAATAGGGGTAACTCCGCGGAAGAACTCATACATATTCAAATGAGCACCGATCCAGTTCTCCAGCTTCATATCCGGCAGTATTTCGGCATAGGCGTACTGACTGTACGGAAGAACCGCAACGAACATATATCCATAGGTCACTTCCCCGGTATCAGGATCTATGATCGGAACTTTTGTCCCGGCCCAGTCTACTCAATGCGTTCTCCTGCCTTGTGCTGCTTATACATAGTGGCATTGTTTACTGCAGCCTCTCTTGCGAACAGTTCGCAGAACTGAGAGTACTGATAGGGAATGCCTCCTGAAGCCTGCACTTCCGTGACATAGTCTTCCCAGAGGGTTTTCTTGGTCATGCCCGGAATACGATCATAATCTTTGAGCATTTCCTTGAAATCCGGCTTAACTTGAATAGATTCGATTTTTGCCCTTGGGAAAAGCATTCTGCGGATCTCATCTTCACTCTTGTCCTTCACCTCCTCCCACTTCAAATCGAGTGATGACGCTGCTTCTCGGACAGAAGTTACAGATTCTCTCCCAACATGAAGCTGAGTGGCAATCTGTCTTCCCGAGAGTCCTGTGGTTGATAGAAGCCGCAGGATATCCTTGTACTTTGACATGAAAATAACCTCCTTTCGTACAAGTGAGGCAATCAGCCTCATTGCCATTATAGAAAGAAGGTTATTCGGTAATGTTCAGTGGCCTTGATGGACCGGAATCACTCTGAATCCGACTCCAGATAGCTGGCCTTGGTTTCAACGGAAACCCGGCTTCGCCACATCGGTGTAATCACTATTGCTGAACAACAAGAAACCGGAGAATATCATTATGGGAATTCTCCGGTCCAAAATAGTTGTTATTTACTTTTGCTTGTTTATTCGCTTAATGTCTAATCCACCAGCCATTTTCATTTACAAAGCCATACTTTTTCATAAATGGCCCCATTTGCTTTACAGTCCCGCTATTTGGTTCTCTAGGCAAAAGCAGGCCTGCATCGGAAGCGATTCGCATTATTCGTTCTTCAAGCTCATCCATCAAAGCGCCCCATTGATCAGTTATCCTGCATGCTTCAGCGTATTCTGGAGTTCCCTTTGGAAAATCATACTCGTTATCCTCCACCCAGAAGAACTCGTTAAAAACAGCTGCATAAAGGTTCACCAAAGTCTCTATTTTGGTTGTTTTGTGAGCTAAGCATTGAATATCTTCGAATTCATAATCTTTTAATGGCTCAGAAGCCATCACTATTAAATCCTCGTTGATTCTTATCTTATTCAATTTTTTCACCTTTTTTGTATGCAGAAATTGCCTGATTCAAACTCATTCTATTTGCACCTCCCTCCAGATCAGGCTTATCCATTTGTATCGGATCATTCTCCCATCCACATACCGGGCAAATCTCGTATTCGTATAAATATGTTTCCCCGCAAACAGGGCATTTATTTGTTCCGATCATATTCAGTTAATCTCCCTACCTGAGCTTATACTAAAGTATCAGCCAAAGTATCATTCTGATATATGGTTCATTGAGCCAATCTATTAACGCGCTCTCCAAAGCTAAAAATCTTACACTCAGTCAGCATTCTTCATCCTTGCTGACGCACAGTATTCGCGTTCAGGAAGCGCTGGTATTCTTCAGCGTATTTCCTGGATTGCTCAACCAGCTCAGCATTATATTTATTCCTCAGGGCATCCATTTCGTTGGTATGCTGTGCAGCCATTTGCTGAATCTGATTTTGAAGAGAATCTAATTTGTTTCTCTGTTCTGCCACTCTGCTCTCAAGCTCCATGCGAAGCGCATGTTCACTCTCAAATAATTTTGAAGATGCTGATAGCTCTTCAATCTGCTGTTTCAGCGCAGCAATCTCCTGGGCTTGTTTGGCCTTTGCTTTCTCCTCGGAAACTTTGTTTTCTGCCAGGAGAGCAACATATTTATAGAGAATGGTAGACATCAGGTCCTGAACCGTCTGAATATCTTCAGCATGTTCTTTATAGAGCGTTTTATTCTCGTTCAGCCGGAAGTTTTCAATCATTGCATTAAGCAGTGTCCCCTGCTCCATTCCCGACTCCCGAGCTATCTTCCGGAATTCCGATGCCGTCGCTTCATCTACCTTCATAGCCATGGAAAGCATTTTCTGCTTTTTACCGCTTGTCTTATCTACAAGATCCTTATTTTCTGCCTCTGTCATGATCAAATGCCTCCATATTTCTAGTATTAATAATACCAGTATTTTAAATATATTTATTCATGAAGATAGCTTATTTATACATATATTTTGATATTTGAAATAAATATTAATAGTATTACTAATTAATACCAAAATTAAAATAGAAAAAATGTCTCACAACTTTTGAGAATGCGGACGCGCTGACTTCTGCTTATACACAGATCAGTCAGATTCAGAATAACAATTTATTCACTGAAGTCTCTGATAACAGCTGGACCTGGGGTGTGTCTGGCAATGCTGGCATCTTTACCTTCAATAAAGCAATTGATCTAAACAATCAGCAGCTCTACATCATCGTCCGCACTGAACCAAATGCCAATGCATTCAGCACAACCCAGGCACGGCCTGCTGCAACCTTCATCAACAGCCTGAGCATGCGCAATAGTTCAAATGAATCTTTCACTTCCGTAAATTCCGCATCGATGAAAATTGCACAAGATGGAACCAACTTCAAAGAAGTAGGAGAATTCGGAAATTACGATGCTTCCAGCAAAACCTGGTCAGGTGTAACTCAGGTCTCCGGAGGAAATAAGCCTTCTGACAAGATTCTGTTATCCTGGGCCACTGCAGATGGAAGCACTCAGTATCTTTCCTCCGGCACCTATGTCGATTATCGTCTGGTAGTGAACTATGCAGGCAATGAAGAAGGAACGCTCCGTCTGGAAGATGTAGTTCCGGAAGGTATGGAACCGGTCTATGTGCGCTATTTCTGGACTGCCAAATATTTCTGGAGCACGAAAAAAGATGATCCATCACTCCAGCCTGAGATTGCTCCGATTACCAATCTTGGTGATAACTGGGTAGATATCGGTGTAAAGAATGCCGCTCTGGACGGCAATGCCGGTGCAGCAACTGCAGGAAATCTCCGCAAGAGTGCTTATGGTTATTATGATTCATCAACCAGAACGATCAAAATAGAGGTTTCAAATCTCAGCCGTGACACTGATTCTGAGGATTCAGTTGGCACTCGCGATATTCAGATTCAGATCGTAATGCGCGTCACTGATCCTGAAGTACTGAAAGGCACCGGGAAGACGTTCACTAATATCATGAACGTTTATAGCACTGCAGGAAGCCTGGTTAATTCCAGCAGCACAGAGACGAAAATTGCAGTCACCGATTCCATCACTAAAAACAAATCTGGAAGTGATATTTCCGGCACAACTCTGAGCACCTCCAATCAGCTTCAGACAAGTTTCACAATGACAGTAAACCCGAGAGGAGAAGATCTCCTGGAGAACTCTGATACACTGACTCTTGTAGATAGTTATTCAGAAAATCTGGATATTAACCTCTCTTCTCTGCAGGTAAAAGAATCGGCCGATTCCACGGAAAATGTTTCATTCACTTACCAGATAGATAACAGCGCCCACACCTTGACTCTGGTGATACCAGATAACAAGAAATTAATTATCAGCTATGACGCAACCATAGAGGCGCCTCTCGGAACAACTATCGAAACTATTTCTAATGAAGCATATTGGTACGGATACCGGTCATCGAAAAGCAAGTGGTCTGCAACAAAAGTAAAGGTTGAAGCAGCTGGGTCTATTGACTTCGGTACCACTCCCATCATCAAAATTACAAAAGTAGACAGTCAGAATGCTCTGAAGACATTGGAAGGGGCACAGTTCTCACTGTATGAGACGACATACTCTGAAACCGATAAGACATTTGAAAGTACAGGTAATGCTGTTGCCACAGAAACAAGCAATGCTGATGGAACTGTAACCTTCGGAGCAAGCAGCAGCTCTTATAAACTGCAGTTCAACAAGATTTACAGCATTGTTGAAACATCTGCTCCGACCGGGTATATCAGAAGCAGTGATCCTGTTTATATTGGCATCTTTCGAACAAAGACAATCAATAACGTAACGGTTTACCCGAAAGATATGAATAATAGTACCGATAGCGCTGATGTCTGGAATACAAGTGTTCTGAACGACTTAGCAAGTATTGCCAACATCTACTATACCGGGACTGAATACGACTATACCTGGCCGAACAGCAGAACTTCCGTTCGCATCAGCAAGAATTTCTACGATGGAACAAGCAATGATCCGGTGACATTTCCGTCTGGAGATTTCAGATTCGGTCTGTACTACGGCGGACAACTGCTGCAGACCCTCACGATCTCCAATGCCAACGGACAACTGACATACCTCAGAACGGAAAACGGTGTTACAGAAGCAGAAAATCAGCCATTATTCACCGGCCTTAACACGAACGATGTCTACACGATCGCGGAGCTCGATGATAACGGCAATCAGATCGCCAACGCTGCATCAGCGACTATTAACGGAGAAACCTATACCGTTACCTATCCGAATGACAGCACCACCTTCTCCACAACAGGCGCATCCGTTCAGACCTTCAGCATTTCAAATCACACCTCTGTTACGATTTCGGGAACCAAGACCTGGGATGACAATAACAATCAGGATGGAAAGAGGCCGGACCATATCACGGTGAAGCTTCTGGCTGATGGCAATGAAGTACGCAGCACCGTGGTGAATTCCTCAACCAGCTGGGCCTACTCGTTCAACGATCTTCCGAAGTACAGAGATGGCCATGAGATCTCCTATTCTGTCATTGAAGATGCTGTACCGGATTACAGTACTGAGATCACCGGCTATGACATCACGAATTCCTATACTCCTGGAAAGACCAGCGTAACGGTCACGAAAGTCTGGGATGATGGAAACAACCAGGATGGCATCCGCCCGGAAAGCGTACAGGTTCAGCTCTATGCTGACGGAAAGGCATCTGGTGATCCGGTAACGCTGAACAGCGATGGAAACTGGACATACACCTGGGATAATCTGGATCAGATGAAGAGCGGTACTGAGATTGTCTATACCGCAGAAGAAGTCACCAGCATCGATGGCTATACTTCTTCCGTTTCCGGAAATGCTGCCGAAGGATTCACAATCACCAACACCCATACTCCGGAGATCAAGCGCATCGTCGGAACCAAGACCTGGGATGACAATAACAATCAGGATGGAAAGAGGCCGGACCATATCACGGTGAAGCTTCTGGCTGATGGCAATGAAGTACGCAGCACCGTGGTGAATTCCTCAACCAGCTGGGCCTACTCGTTCAACGATCTTCCGAAGTACAGAGATGGCCATGAGATCTCCTATTCTGTCATTGAAGATGCTGTACCGGATTACAGTACTGAGATCACCGGCTATGACATCACGAATTCCTATACTCCTGGAAAGACCAGCGTAACGGTCACGAAAGTCTGGGATGATGGAAACAACCAGGATGGCATCCGCCCGGAAAGCGTACAGGTTCAGCTCTATGCTGACGGAAAGGCATCTGGTGATCCGGTAACGCTGAACAGCGATGGAAACTGGACATACACCTGGGATAATCTGGATCAGATGAAGAGCGGTACTGAGATTGTCTATACCGCAGAAGAAGTCACCAGCATCGATGGCTATACTTCTTCCGTTTCCGGAAATGCTGCCGAAGGATTCACGATTACGAACCATCATACGCCTGCAGAAAAGACGACCGTCACCGAAGATACGAATAGTTCCGGCGGCGACAGCTCTCCATCTGCAAGCACCTTGAATCTCGTTCCTGATACAGCCGATCATACAGATGTGCTGAGACATGGAATCACCGCGATTCTCTCGCTGACCACAGCGCTGATCGCTGTTGTCGCCTATAAGCGGTATCAGTAAAATTCTTCGGGGTAAAAACAACAGGCCGCCTGCATGCAAGTGGCCTGTTTCGTTCTCTTATGATATCTGTGCTGAATCAGTTAATCTCATTGATCTGCTGCTTGGTCACCAGCGGATAAGAGATGACTTCTGATCCGTCCAGGTTCTCGTGATGCATGTATACTGCTGAGATCTGGCTGTTATCATAAGTCCGGTAATAATAGATTCCCCGATCCATGTTGCAGCAGGAAGAATAGATGGTGATCTCATACTTTCCTTCTCCCAGATCACAGCAGCCTCTCTGCTGTTCGACAGACCCGAGAATATGGAAGAACTGGCTGACTGAAGCATCTTCTGAATCATCCGAGATGGAATTCAGTTTTGTGAAGGCCACCTTCACGAATCTGGATCCGGAAGAAAGATCACCCGGCAGACCGATACCGCCCATGCCGCGGCTGTATTCATCCAGTTCTGCACCGGGACCGAACTTTGCTGGAGAAGCAGCAGCAGAGACATTGCGATAGTCATTGAGACGGAACAGCTGAATATCAAAGGTCGGATTATTGGTCATGACCCCGACGGGATTCGGATAGACATGAATGCCATCTCTGACGGACTCCACCACGATGGAGCGGGTCTGGTCCGTGATCATCCAGTGCAGCGGCGTGATCGGGAGCTCCTTGCTGAAAGGAATATTGACGAGACGGATCTTCTTCAGCAGGGACTCTGCTTCTTCGAGATTTCTGCACTGGCCGAGAATCCAGGGAATGAATTCAAACGGAGAAATCTCATCTTTCCCATCTCCAGCCGGATCCGGGAAATAGCCGTTGCCCGGAAAGTTCAGGCCCGCCATGGAAAGACCATATTCGTTAGTGGCGTCATAATAGAGCGGGAAACCGCCGCATACAAAAGCCATGCCGATCATTGCATGATGAGAAGTCATGGTTTCTTTTCTGCGGAATGGAATCGGGAAATTTCTCGGGGTGATCGTCACCGATTCCTGATAGGAAAATTCAAGGTCCAGGTTGCGTCCGAAGTAATGATCTTTTGTCTGATACGTTGCGCAGGTACACATATTGAATGCCTCCTTCCTGCTCGCTTTCTTCCAGGGTACTCCTGGTGACTCTGCCTTCATCATAATGCAGAAATCAGAAACTTTCTCCTCTTGACAGAAAATAAAAAATAACGGGTCCCGATCAGGAACCCGCAAGCACGTTACTTCTTCTCCGCAATTTTCAATAAACGCATGGAATTCAGCACGCACAGCATTGCTACTCCAGTATCCGCGAAAATTGCCCACCACATATTCGCAATCCCGAGCGCACCGAGAACCAGGGTCAGAATTTTGATGGTAATCGCACCATAGATGTTTTCATTGGCCACCCTCAGAACCCGCTTTGCCCCATCGATTGCCAGAACAATCTTCGAAGGCTGATCATCCATGATGACCACATCCGCAGCTTCAATAGCTGCATCGCTGCCAAGTGCACCCATGGCAATGCCGATATCTGCCACAGTCAGAACCGGGGCGTCATTGACGCCATCACCGACAAATGCGGTCACATATCCTTTTTTCAGCTCTTCCAGCTTTGCAACTTTCTGATCCGGCAGGCATTCGCCGAAAGCCATATCCGCGCCCAGCTGATCCTGAACCATGCTGGTGACTTCCATCGAATCCCCGGAGACAATTGCAGTCCGGATTCCTGCTTTCTTCAATCCGGCAATTGCTTTCTTCGCATCCGGTTTCAGCTGATCTCTCAGAACAATGCAGCCTTCATAAGCTCCATCTCTTGCCACATAGACCAGAGAACCAGGCATACTGCATTCGGTGAACGGAATGTTTTCTTCCTGCATGAGCCGGGCATTGCCTGCCAGAATCTGCGCACCATCCAGCTTCATGCGCACGCCTCTTCCGGGAATTTCCTGAACTTCCGAAATCCGGCTTTCCTCAATCTTCTTTCCGTAGGATTTACGGATTCCTTCAGCAATCGGATGATTGGAATAGCATTCTGCATATGCTGCATCTTCCAGGACTCTGTTCTGGTCCTGATCGGTCAGAACTTCTTCTGCAGCAAAGGTCCCGGAGGTCAGAGTTCCGGTCTTGTCCATAACAACCTGTTCGGTCTTTGCCAGAGTCTCAATCAGGTTTGCACCCTTGACCAGAACACCTCTGGAGCTCAATCCGCCAATTCCGGCAAAGAAGCTCAGCGGAATTGAAATCACAAGCGCACACGGACAGGAAATGACCAGGAACGTACATGCCCGATAGATTCCCTCGCTCCAGTTCCTGGTGAAAATACCGACCATGACTGCTACTGCAATTGCAGAGAACACAACAATCGGCGTATAGACTCTTGAGAACTTCGTGATGAAGTTTTCTGCCTTTGCCCGCTTCGTCTGCGAATTCTGAACCAGGTCCAGAATCTTTGCGACCGTGCTTTCTCCGAATTCCTTTGTGACTCTGATCTCCAATAGACCAGTCTCATTCACGGAACCGCTGATCACTTCATCGCCAGGCTCCACATCTCTCGGCTTGGATTCCCCTGTCAGAGATGCAGTATTCAGGCTTGAGCTTCCCTTTACGATCACCCCATCCAGAGGAATCTTCTCACCCGGCTTCACTCTTACAATCTCACCGATCTCCACTTCTTCCGGACTTACTTGGATAAATGCTCCATTCCTGGATACGACCGCATAATCCGGTCTGATATTCATCAGATCGCCGATCGACTTTTTGGACTTTGCGACAGCCCGATCCTGGAAGTATTCTCCGATCTGGTAGAACAGCATGACCCCTGCCGCCTCAGCATAATCACCAAGGAAGATCGCCGCAACAGTCGCCACCGCCATCAGAAAGTTCTCATCAAACAGCTGACCTCTGCCGATATTCTTCACCGCCCGGATCAGAATCTGATATCCAAGCACCACATACGATGCCAGGAACAGAACATTTCTGACCGTTCCCTGGAAGAACACACCGATCAGCAGCAGAACAGCACCGATGATGATCTGCTTCAGAACTGTCTCAGAATCCTCGTCCTCTTCTGCCTCTTCTGCCGGCATGCCCGCCAGCTTCTCCAGCCGAGTGACGATCACTTCCGGTTCCATCTCGGCAATGATCCTGCGCATCTCTGCTTCAATTCTCTGATCATCCTTCGGAGCACACTCATACGACGCAGACAAGGTCATGAAATCTACCTGCACATGCTCAATCCCCGGAATTTCTGCAATCTTTCTTTCCAGCTTGGCTGCACAGTCTGCACAATCCAGTCCTTCCAGATGAAATCTGGAAACAACCTTCTTTCCTGCAGCAATCCTGCTTACCTGCACCTCCGGTTCCTCTTCTGCAATGATCCTGCGTACTTCTTTCTCAATCTCTGCATCTTCTGATGCTTCGCATTCATATACTGCAGACAGATTCAGAAAGCTGACCTGAACATTGGAAATCCCCGGAATCCCTGCAAGTTTTCCCTCAAGCTTTGCAGCACAGTCGGCACAGTCCAGACCTTCCAGATGCAGTTTCACCTGATGCGTATGCCGGGCATCCGGAATCACGGAAACCACGACATCAGGTTCTTCTTCCTTAATGACTTCCCTGATCTTCTGTTCTACTTCCTTTTTTTTCTCTGAATCGCAGTCATACGTACAAGTCAGAGTCATGAAATCAACCTGAGCATGATTCACTCCCTCAATCTTCTGAATCTGCCCTTCCAGTTTTGCTGCGCATGCTGCACAGTCAAGCCCCTCCAGTTTCAGCCGATATTCTGACATCGCAATCTCCTTTCATATGAACAATTGTTCATATGTACGCAACTAATATAAAATCTCCTGCAATAGAAGTCAATACAGAACCATGGATTTCATAAAAAAACAGGCTTCTGCCTGCTCTCAATGTCCCTGAGATGCGTTCTGTTTCTCAATCAGATCTGCCAGCCCTGACTGGCTGAACTTCTCATCAAATTCTTTCTCTGCCGCATCAAGTTTCTTCAGTATTTCATCCAGACGATCATCTGTCTTCTTTGCCATTCGCGTATCCTCCTCAAGCTACAGCAATTCTAGCAGGAACATTCTGAAAACAAACTCTTGAAATATTGCGATCCGAATGCTTCCGGACAAAGAATCCATGTATAATCTCTACGGAGAAAATAGCTATGATTCAAACGAACTGGCACACACATACCAAGCGCTGCGGCCACGCAGAGGGAGAAGATGAAGCGTACGTTCAGGCAGCCGTCAAGGCTGGTCTGAAAATTCTCGGATTCAGCGATCACGCTCCCTATCCGATTCCGACTCCTGGTGACTGCATGCCGATCGAGCTTTATGATGATTACGTTTCCAGCATTACTGCCCTGAAAGAGAAATACGCAGGAACCATCGAGATCCACCTGGGCATGGAAGTAGAATACTATCCCAGCCAATGGGAGACTCTGAAACGCTGGCGCAAGGAGATGGAATACTGCATTCTCGGTCAGCACTGCCTTTCCTTCCATGGCTTCAGCTCTTATGACTTAACAGAAGCAGAACAACTGGATCAATACTTTGACTGCCTGGAAGAAGCCTGCCGGCATGGACTCTGCGATTATATCGCCCACCCGGACGTCTGCCTGTGGAGCTATCCGCGCCTGGACGAGAGCGTCCGCACTCTGGCAGAGAAGATTGCAGACCTGTCACTTCGCTATGACATGCCCCTGGAACTCAACTGCGGCAGCGGCGTACGCGACTATGGCTGGCGCCATTATGAAGACGGCGATCGCTATGCCTACCCGACCAGGACGATGTTTGAAGTATTTGCCGAAAAGAGATGCCCGGTGATCATCGGCATGGACATCCATCAGCCGGATCACTTCCTGACGGATGAATATCTGAACCGTGCCCTGGACATCGTGAAGGGACTGGATCTGAACTACCTGAATGACTTTGATCTCGTCTCAGCCGCAAAGAAGCGGAAGAAGAACTTCTTCTGATTATTCCTGGATCAGCTTCCTCACCGCAAACGATGCTGCGAGAATTCCGGCAGCCGGCGGCACGAAAGCAGTAGAACCTGGAATGGATCTCCGCTTCGAGCCAGTTCTCTGATTCTTCGCATCGCTGGCATCGCCAGCCATCGGCTTCACAGGTTCTTCTAAAGAACAGACTACATCCAGCGACTCAATCCCTCTTTTCCGGCATTCATGCCGCATGATCCGGCTGAGCGGATCGCCGCTCGTCTCATAGAGATCCATAATCCTGAGCTGAGAGGGATCCAGTCTGTTTCCGCAGCCCATGCTGGAAAGAATCGGGATATTCAGATGCTTGGCTTCTTCGATGATATCCAGTTTTGCAGTCACCGTATCGATGCAGTCGATGATATAATCCCATTCGCTGAATGGGAACAGATCTTTCTTCTCGGGCAGATAGAAGACCGGATACTTATGAACGATGATGGCCGGATCAATATCATGGATCCGCTCTTCCGCAGCATCCGTCTTCTGCTTGCCGACCGTATGCACCGTCGCAAACTGCTGACGATTCAGGTTCGTCATGCATACCTGATCGTTATCAATCAGATCAAGCGTTCCTACCCCGCTGCGAGCAAGCGCTTCAACCGCACTGCCGCCCACTCCTCCAAGGCCGAATACGGCCACTCTGGAGTGATGAAGCTTTTCAACGGCTTCCCTGCCAATGACGAGTTCTGTTCTTGAGTAAGGATTCAGCATCTTCCGGTTTCCTGCTTTCTATTCATTCTGTATATTTTAAACCAGCAGAATCTCTGCTGAAATAGAGTCATGCATCAGATTAAGATCAAGATTGAAAAAACAGAAGAAGGCATGCGCATCAAGGACCTTCTGAAAGAAACCTATTCCAGAAGAGAACTGACCAGGCTTCACACTTCCCGGTCAATTCTTCTTAACGGCCAGCCAGCCCCATTGACAGCAGCAGTACATTGCGGCGATGTGCTGGAAACCAGAATCGCGCTTCCTGAAATTCTCTATGAAGATGATGATCTTGTAATTCTCGACAAGCCTGCAGGTTTGTCCTGCCACCCGGAAAAAGAACATCCGGAAGACAATCTCGGAACCATGCTGAAGGAACGATACGGTCCCTCCTTCATCATCCGCACCATCGGCAGACTGGACCGGGAAGTATCGGGCATCATGATCTATGCCAGAAATGCAGAGACCGCCAGGAAGATGGAAACCAGGCACCTGGTGCAGAAACATTATCTTGCCATCGCTTCCGGAGTATTCCCGAAGCAGGAAGATACGCTCTTCTACACCATGGAAAAGAAGAAAGGAATCCGCGGCAACTCCGTCTCAGAAACCGGAAAACCTTGCATCACCCATTACCAGGTACTTCATCAGTACCCGTCATATGCTCTTCTGCGCATTGAGATCAGAACCGGAAGAACTCATCAGATCCGCTCCGGTCTTGCTGCAGCAGGACATCCTCTGCTTGGCGATAAACTGTATGGCGGCGATCAGTCTCTGCTGAAACGGCCAGCCCTGCATTGTGCAGAAGCAGAATTCCGCCATCCCCGGACAGATGTCCCCATCCATATCAGAAGCCAGCTGCCGGAAGATCTGCAGAATATTCTCCTGCGGCAGAAATGAAAGGAACCACAATTCATGTTATCTTCAGTAATATTAGGCAATTTATTCAGCCTCGGTGCGATGTTCACCGATTCCATCAGCAGCAACCAGAAATCCAGCGAAAAGATGCTGACCTTCCAGTGCTTCAGTCAGCTGTTCTACGGAGCCAGCTCTCTGGTTCTGAAGGGATACAGTGCAGTCGTGCAGAGTTCGCTTGCTCTGGTCCGCAACATTCTCGCAATCAGAAAAATCCATTCCGATATTCTGGAATGGATCATCCTGATTCTTGGAATTGTGCTTGGAATCGCCTTCAACAATCTCGGACTGCTTGGCTATCTGCCAGTCATTGCCAATGGCCTCTATACGTTTTCAATCTTCCGCATCAGCCATAATCAGACTGCACTCAGATGGGCCTTCCTGATCTACCTAATTCTCTATGCAATCTTCGATCTCTTCATTCTGAATTTTGTCGGAGCAGCCGCAACCGCAATCGCAATTGTTTCAACGGCAGTGTCAATCGTAAGAAACCGTTAGTTCAGAACGCAATGTCATTTAAGCCAGTCAGCGGATTCACTGCTCTTTCTGCATGTCCTTCCATCGGCTCCACGACCATCTCCAGAGTGCCGCTGATGACAGCTTTATTCAGATGGCCGCCGATGGCATTTCCATCTGCCCCGGACGCAGCCAGGTGGAGATGCAGATAGACTTCTCCGTCTTTTTCTGTAATCGTTCCGAACAGAGAAGTAATCTCATAAGCTCCTGTATATTCCTTGCTGAAGTATTTCTTCACCTGCGTATCATACACGCCGAGTACCAGATCATCCGCTGCACCGAGCGCCCGCACTTCTCCAAGTGCGATTTTTTCTGTCCTGCAGAATTCCGTGAGCTTGGCAAGCACCTCATCTCCCGGGTCCATCCGCACCAGATAGCGATTTCCGAATTTTCTGTATTCCATCCAGTTTCTCCTTCCGTTCTTTCCTCTAATATAGCGCAGAATCGATTCCGAAGATCCGGACTTTTCTGCAATGGACTCAGAAGATCAGGCAGAGGCACAGTGTCACAATTGCAAGACCGCCCTGCATCAGAATGATCTTCGGATTGCTGGTAACACTTCCATAAAGTGCCACTGCAATGATATAGCACATCAGGATGATCACTGCAGTTCTGCTGGCAAATACCCATACTGCAAGCAGAATCAGCACAGCCAGAAGACCATTGTAGATTCCCTGGTTCCGGAACAGCGTATTGACTGACTTCCGCTTCAGTTCCTCAATCTCCATTCCGAATACCTGCGAAGTTTTTTCTGACGCTGTGGCAAACGTCTCCAGATACATGATATACAGAAATTCCAGGGCAACCAGAGTTGCAGATAGCTTGATCAATAATGACATATTCTTTCCCTCTCTTATCAGAACCAGGAACCACCTGTTCCGGTTCTCCGGAATGATTCTACCGCAGATTCTGAAGAATCCGGTTTCTGATACTCTCTATCGTGATTGCAGTCCAAAGGAGAATATCTTATTCTGTACAAAGGAAGGAAAGGAATATGAAAAGATACCTTTCAGGATTGAGTGCATTGCTTGCTTTCTCACTGCTTGCCGGATGTTCCGGTTCTTCTTCCGAAGCATCTGCTTCTGAAGAACCCTCTGAACCAGCCGCTTCCGAATCTGCCGCAGCAGAAACTGCATCTGCACAGCCTTCTGAGTCTGCAGAAGCCGCTCAGGAACATGAACCTATCAATGAAGAAACGGATGCCTACCAGGAAACCTATGTCGAAATCCCAGTAGATGATTATCAGATGCCAGCAATCACCTGCATTCCGAAAGGAGAGATCAGCGGCGCAGTAGTCATGATGCACGGAACCGGTTCCACCAAGAATGAAGCCGGCAACGGATACTTCATGGCTGCACCGGTTCTGGCAGAGAAATACGGGATTGCGACGATCCGGATTGATTTCCCTGGCTATGGGGATTCCAAAGCAGATCCCACCCTGTATGACTTCGATGAAGCAGTCAAGGACGCAGTTGCCGCAAAGAACTATCTGATCGAGCAGGTCGGCAGTGATGTGAAAGCCGGTGTCATGGGCTGGTCACAGGGCGGAACGGACGCAATGCTCGCAGCCGGAGAAACCACGGAATTTGATTCTGTCGTTCTCTGGGCAGGCGCACCGGATCTCAGCGATATGCTGTCAGATGAAGATTACGAGACCGCAGAAAAACAGGGATACTTCATGATGCAGTTTGATTTCCGCGATCCGGTTGCAGTTTCGAAACAGTGGTGTGAAGACGTGAGAAACACAGATGTCATGAAGGTGTTCTCCGCTTATACCGGACCGGTGCTTGCCATTGCCGGCGAAAACGATACGACCGTAGATCCTGCCTGGGCAAAGAAGATCGCTGATCAGAGCACCAATCCGGAATCGGAAGTCTACTACATTCCGGGAATGGATCATACCTTCAACGTGTTCTCAGAAGAAGATTTCCACAGCCTGTATGACGCCGCAAACAAGACTGGTGAATTCTTCAAGAAGACACTCGGAAACTGAATAAACCGTTAGAAGCTGATCGTTCAGGCGCCGTCTGTGAAGACAGCGCCTTTTTTAGCTGCTCAGCTTTCTTCAGGAGCAGAAATGCATGCTTTGCCGGGTTCTTCTGAAGGAAAACATCCCCGCAGGTCATCAGACTTGCGGGGATGCATGTGCTTATTCGAGTTCGAATGCGCCAGTATAGAGCTGATAGTATTCTCCCTTTTCAGCAAGGAGTTCTTCATGGGTTCCTCGCTCAATGATATGTCCATGATCAAGCACGATGATCACGTTGGAATTCTTGACGGTGGAAAGGCGATGCGCAATGACGAATACGGTTCTGCCCTTCATCAGAGCATCCATGCCCTTCTGAACAATCTGCTCGGTACGAGTATCAATCGAAGAAGTGGCTTCATCCATGATCATGACTGGCGGATCTGCAACTGCTGCCCTGGCAATGGCAAGCAGCTGGCACTGACCCTGGGAAAGACTGGAACCATCTCCGCTGATCATCGTCTGATAGCCCTGCGGAAGCGTGCGGATAAATCCATCTGCACCAGCAAGCTTCGCGGCAGCGATGCATTCGCCATCGGTCGCTTCCAGTCTGCCATAGCGGATATTCTCCATCACCGTTCCGGTGAACAGGACCGTATCCTGGAGCACGATGCCGAGAGACTTTCTCAGGGAAGACTTCTTGATCTTGTTGATGTTGATGCCATCATACCGGATCTTGCCATCTTCGATGTCATAGAAGCGATTGATCAGGTTCGTGATCGTTGTCTTGCCGGCACCGGTAGCACCGACAAACGCAATCTTCTGACCAGGCTTGCCATACAGCGTGATGTTATGCAGGATGATCTTATCCGGGTTGTATGCAAACGTCACATCATAGAAACGGACATCACCCTTCAAAGGCGTATAGGTGACAGTTCCATCTGCCTGATGCGGATGTTTCCAGGCCCAGAGACCGGTATTCTCATCTGTTTCTTCAAGAACCCCATTCTTCTCTGTCGCATTGACGAGCGTGACATAGCCTTCATCAGTCTCCGGCTGTTCATCCATGAGCTGGAAGATGCGCTCTGCACCAGCCAGGCCCATGACCACCGAGTTGATCTGCGGAGAGATCTGCTGGATATTGCCAGCAAACTGACGGCTCATGCCGAGGAACGGAACGATGACCGCAATCGAGAACGGCAGACCCGAGAATGAGAGATTCGGAATATTGTATTCCAGGAACATTCCGCCGAATACTGCAACCAGCACATAGATGATGTAGCTGACATTATTCAGAACCGGCATCAGCGTATTGGAATACTTGTTTGCCTGATAGGATGCTTCAAAGAGTGCCTCATTCTGACGATCGAAGTCTGCTTCAGAATCCTTTTCATGGTTGAAGACCTTGATGACCTTCTCACCATTGATCATTTCTTCAATGACACCTTCTGTCGCACCGACTGCCTTCTGCTGCGCCATGAAGTAGCGCGCCGACTTGCCGCCGACTTTTCTCGTGATCTGAATGGAAACGAGAGATCCGAGAATGATGACCAGACCCATCCAGACACTGTAATACATCATGATGCACAGAATCGTGGTCAGCGTGATAGCCGAGATGAGCAGCTGCGGGAAGGACTGGGAAATCATCTGTCTCAGCGCTTCGACATCGTTCGTATAATACGACATCACATCACCGCGCTTGTTCGTATCAAAGTAGCGGATCGGAAGACTCTCCATATGAGAGAAGAGTTCTCCGCGGATCTTAGCAAGCGATCCCTGCGTGAATACTGCCATCATCTGGTTGTAGACGAAGCTTGCAAGCAGGGAACATGCATACAGGATTGCCAGGATCGTGACATAATGCATGATCTGCGGGCGCGCATCTGCCCAGGTCATTCCTGTTTCCCAGCTTTCCTGGATCACAGCGACGACATTCTGCTGGAAGATCGAAGGCAGTGCCGAGATCACAGCATTGACCACAATCAGAATGATGATCATCGGCATCAGCTTCGGATTGTACTTATAGAGAAGCTTGATCAGGCGCTTGACGGAAGCCCCTGCATTCTTCAGCTTTTTCTGTCTCATGCTAATGCCTCCTTTCCAGCCGGAACTTCTTCTGAAATGGATTCGGTTCCCTGCTTATTCTGGGAAAGATAGACTTCACGGTAGATCTCATTCGTGCGGAGCAGTTCTTCGCTCGTGCCGATGGCATTGATCTTTCCGCCGTCCATGACGACAATCCGATCAGCATCTTCCACGGAAGAAGTACGCTGAGCAATGATGATCTTCGTGGTTTCCGGAATATAGTCGCGCATTGCCTTGCGGATCAGTGCATCAGTCTTCGTATCCACTGCACTCGTGCTGTCATCCATGATCAGGATCTTCGGCTTCTTCAGAAGCGCTCTTGCAATGCAGAGACGCTGCTTCTGTCCGCCGGATACGTTGGTGCCGCCCTGTTCAATCCAGGTATTGTATCCATCCGGCATCTGATCGATGAATTCATCAGCACAGGCAAGATGGCACACCTCACGCACTTCTTCATCGGTGGCTTCCTTATTTCCCCAGCGGATATTGTCCGCAATCGTTCCGGAGAACAGCACGTTCTTCTGCAGAACCATGGCAACACTGTCACGCAGTGTCACAAGATCATAATCGCGCACATCTTCCTTGCCAACCCTTACGGTTCCTTCTGTCGCATCATAGAGACGCGGAATCAGCTGAACGAGCGAAGACTTCGAAGAACCAGTACCGCCGATGATGCCGATGACTTCACCAGACTTGATATGCAGATCAATGCCATCCAGAACCGGGCGATCTGCACCAGCCGAATACTTGAAACGGACATTGTCGAAATCGATGGAACCATCCTTGACTTCCTTCAGACCATTTTCCGGAGAAGTCAGCGTGCTCTGTTCCTGCAGCACTTCGCAGACACGCTGTGCAGACTCTTCAGAGAACGTAATCATGACGAAGATCATCGACAGCATCATCAGCGAAACAAGAATCTGGAAGCTGTAGATCAGCAGTGTCGAGAACTGTCCGATATCCAGAGCAGTACCATTGGTCGTGATAATCGCTTCAGAACCCTTGGACAGCACGAACAGCATGACCCCATAGATGCATGCCTGCATCAGCGGATTGTTCAGTGCAAGAATCCGTTCTGCCTTCGTGAAGGTTGTTCTGATATCCTCAGAAGCCGCATTGAACTTTTCCTTTTCATAGTCTTCCCGGACAAACGACTTCACGACCCGGATTCCCTTGATATTCTCTTCTACCGAATTGTTGAGCTTGTCATACTTCGGGAAGCCCTTCTTGAAGATCGGCATGACAATCTTGTTGATCGCATACAGGCCGATGCCGAGAATCGGAATAACGACCAGGAATATCATCGCCATGGAACCTCCCATGATATATGCCATTGCAAAGGAGAAGATGATATTCAGCGGAGCCCGGAATGCGGTCCGGATGATCATCATCCAGGCCTGCTGGATATTCTGGATATCCGTCGTCAGACGCGTCACCAGCGAAGCAGACGAGAAATTGTCAATGTTCCCGAATGAGAAATCCTGGATCTTGTAAAACACGTCATGACGGAGATTCTTCGCAAACCCGCACGAAGACTGAGAACAATAGACACCTGCCAGATACCCGAACAGCAGAGACGCAAACGACATGGCCAGCAGGATCCATGCATAATGCAGAATCCGGTCCATCCCGCATCCGGCTTTCACGTCATTGACAAGCAGTGAAATCACATACGGAATCAAGGCTTCGAAGACGACTTCACCGATGACCATGATCGGAGTCAGATACGTCGCTCTCCTGTACTCGCGCAGGGATTTCATCATGAGTTTCCATGACTTCATAAAGTTGCTCCTTCCTATATTAAAAAGAATGCGCTACGCATTTTAACATATCTTTCCGCATTCTAAATAGGCTATTTGCTTTGTTCAGAAATTCACTTCAAGCATGGATGATGAGAGCGTTTTCTTCCTCTGAGCTGAAAAAAGGAAGCCTGCATCTGCAAGCTTCCCCGATGTCAGATTCTGCTGATCTTCACTTCATTGTAAGCAGCCATGATCGACTGATAATCCGGAATATCTTCGGTCTGCACCGAAGCAGTTCCCGCCGCCATGGACATCTTCAATGCTTCTTCGGCATTCTTGGACGACTGATATGTTCCTATAAACGCAGCCAGCGCCGCATCTCCGGCACCATTCGTGCTGATGACCGGAACCTCCGGAGACTTCAGCACGAACCTTCCAAGCTTCCCGTCAAAGTATCCGCCCTGGGCTCCCATCGTCAGAAGCACATTCTCCGTTCCTTTCTGCAGGACTTTCTCAACCGCTGCTGCGCAGTTCTGCATGGTGACTTCTTCTTTCAGAAGTTCGCTGAGCTCTTCCAGATTCGGCTTGATCAGGAACGGACTGCAGTAGACCAGATCTTCCAGCCGGCAGTCAGCCGTATCCATGATCAGCTTCGCCCCGGCCTCATTGACCCGGTCGGCAATCTCATACAGGAACGTGACATCAATGCCATTGGCAGCCCGGCCGCAGATCATTACATAGTCTTCTTTCTTCAGATGATCCAGATGCGACAGCAGATCCTGCTGAGCTTCTTCCGGAATAGCAGGTCCTTTTGTATTCAGCACATATTCCGGTCCGTCCTTGACTTTGACATTGATGCGGTTCGGTTCACTGATCTTCGTGCTCTGGTTATCAATGAAAGAATAGAAACCGATCTGTTCTTTGATATAGCTCCCGGTAAACCCGCCGAGAAACGAAAGCACCGTGCTGTGAATGCCGAGATTGCTCAGCAGCATCGATCCGTTGTTGCCTTTTCCGCCCGCATGGAGATATGCATGGTCTGCAAGATTGACTCCCTTCGAATGCAGCGGATCAGAAAACTCCATCTGATAATCCACTGCCGGATTCAGCGTGATGGTATAGATCATATGCAGGAACCCTCCTAGTTAATCTCAAGATAACACATTCTGAAAACAGTGGAACCGACAGATCCGAAGATCTGACAGCCGGCCAGACCAAAGTCTGATTTCTGTCCTGTATCTGAACAAAAGATGATCTGAAAAGCATTTGGTAGTCATGGCCTTTGAGATTACATTGTAAGTGGAAAAGGAGAGGGATTATGAGACTCAAGAAAGCTAGTATCACTCAGAGAATGTACGACATCTGTGCATTCGCAGTTGTACGTGCCGATGTCAAGCGTACCCTTGAAATTGCAGACGGCCTGGTGAAGGGCGGACTTCCTTGCATGGAAATCAGCTTCACCAACAATGACGCTGCCGACTGCATCAAAGCAGTCAAGGAAAAGTACGGAGATCAGATCATTGCCGGGGCCGGCACCGTGCTCGATCCGGAAACTGCCCGCATCGCCATCCTGGCTGGTGCAGACTTCATCATCTCCTGCAATGCGGATGAAGAAGTCGCACGGATGTGCAATCGCTACCAGATTCCTTACGGACCTGGCTGCACAACCGTCACGGAAGCAATCAATGGCCTGACCTGGGGCGCTGCCTTCATCAAGGCATTCCCGATTTCAAACTTTTACGGTCCGAAGCTCGTGAAGATCTTCAAGACTCCTACGCCGTTCATGCCGATCATGGCATCCGGCGGAATCAGCCTGGACAACATCAATGAGTGGCTGGAGAGCGGTGTTGATTTCATGGGCATGGGAAGTCTGCTGACCAAGGGACCTTCTGATGACATCGCTGCAAATGCTGCAAAGGTCCGCAAGGCAATTGAGGACTACCGCGCTTCTCATCAGGACTGAGTGTAATTTTTGTCTTGAGTTTGAGAAAATTGAAACAAATGCTGAACAGAGTTTAATTTTTGTTCTAAGCGTTTACAAAAAATGAACTCAAAAAGAATTGTCTGACCTGCAATCTGAAACTATAGTTTGGATATAGCAGCGAGCAGACATAGACAGGAGAAAATATGTTAAAAGACCTTCTGGATGAACGCCTGATCCAGCTTCATGTCCATGCGGACGGCTGGGAAGACGCAATTCGCAAAGCTGCAGCTCCCTTAGTGGAAACGGGGAAAGTGAAAGAAAGCTACGTTGATGACATTGTCAAAGGGGTCCATGAATACGGACCATACATCGTCATCACCAAGCACGTAGCCCTTCCGCATGCCCGTCCCGAGAGCGGTGCCCTGGAATGCGCAATCGGCATCACCACGCTCGACACGCCGGTCGAATTCGNCAACAAGGACAATGATCCGGTCAGCTATCTGTTCTGTCTGAGTGCAACAGATAACAACAAGCACCTGCAGGCGCTTGCGGACCTGTCCGAATTGCTGGAAGATGAAGCATTCTACAAGATGCTTGACACGGCGAAGAACAGTCATGAAGTGTATGACTATCTCACAAAAGGAAAGGAGGAAGCTTGAATGGCAAAGGTTTATCACGCATTAGTCTGCTGCAGAGCCGGAATGGGATCCAGTACTCTGCTGAAGATCAAAGCAGACCAGGTAATCTCTGAGAACCATTACCCAATCGAAACCGAGCATGGCAATCTGGATTCTCTGACCTACTTCAAGGGCGACCTGGTCATCACGATGTCTGATCTCACAGAAGACCTCGCGAAAGATCATCCGGAGCTCTACTGTGTAGGAATCACGAACATCGTATCCAAGCCGGAGATGAAGGAAAAGCTCGAAGCATTCCTGAAATCAAAGGGCGCACTGTAATTCACAGCTTCATTCATTAATCTCATAAAAAGAGAGGGGAAAATCACATCATGTTAAATGCATTAGTTGCTCAGGTAAGAGATACAGCTCTTATCATGGGAATCATTGCACTCATCGGTCTTCTGCTTCAGAAGAAGAGTGCGAAAGACACCATCAACGGCGTTGTCAAGACCGTCGTAGGATTCATGATCTTCAACATCGGATCCGGTGCAATGAGCGGAGTTGTCAATACCTTCATGTCTCTGTTCCAGGCTGGCTTCGGAATCACCGGTGTCACCACACAGGTTGAAATCGCAACTGCTCTGGCTCTCGATACTTATGGTACTGAAGTTGCTCTCTGCATGGTTGTCGGTTTCGCAGCAAACCTCGTATTTGCAAAGTTCACGAAGTTCAAGGCAATCTTCCTCACAGGTCAGCACTTCCTGTACTTCGCTTGCGTCATCGCACTCGTCTTCATCGCTAATGGTGCTCCGGCAGCAGTTACCATTCTGGTCGGCGGCATCATCCTCGGCTTCTGCGGCGCAGCTCTTCCTACCATTGCTCAGCCATTCATGAACAAACTCACAGGTTCTGATGACATCGCAATGGGCCACTTCAACCTGATCGGCTACACGCTGGCTGGCTACATCGGCAAGCTCGTAGGCGGCAAGAACGGCGAGCACAAGGGCAAGGATGTTTCTGAACTTGATCTCCCGGGCTGGCTCGGTCTGTTCCGTGACTTCGTCTTCTCCGTTGCACTGTTCATGGTCGTTCTGTTCTATGTTGCTGTCATTGCCTGCGCTGTCAAGGGCGGCGATGCATTCGAACTTGTTCAGACTTCTTCCGGAAACGACATCTGGTTCATCTGGCCGCTGATTGAAGGCCTCCAGTTCGCAGCTGGCATGAGCGTCCTGATCTATGGTGTCCGTCAGTTCATCGCTGAGATCACTGCAGCATTCGTCGGAATTTCCGAAAAGTGGATCCCGAACTCCAAGCCTGCAGTTGACTGCCCGGCAGTATTCCCGTTCGCTCCGAATGCAGTTCTGCTCGGATTCGTCGGTGCTGTTGCCGGCGGCCTGATCGCTACTGGTATCATGGTTGCTACACATTCTGAGACCATTATGATCCCGGCTGCTGGTATCTGCTTCTTCTCCGGTGGTACCGGCGGTGTCTTCGGAAGCATCTACGGCGGCGTCAAGGGCGCACTGCTCGGCGGACTCCTGCTCGGATTCTGCACGACAATGCTGCCGCTGATTCTCTATCCTGCATTTGCAGCACTGGGAATCGCCGGAGCTTCCTTCCCGAACGTCGACTACAACGTCGTGGGCTGCGTTCTGAACTTCATCCTCGGACTGTTCCACTAATCCGGTGATAATTCCATGAGGGCTTGGGGCATTCGTCCAGGCCCTCATTTTTCTTCCGAATCTTTAGAAAGGATATGATCCATCACTTATGGCAAATGAAAAGGCACAGGTTCAGGAATTCCTGAACATCGTCAACGAGCAGATCAAGGCATTTGAAGACACGATCGATATCAAAGCCCTGACTGACGCAAAGAATCTGATTCTCGACGCAGAATCCAGAAACAACCGCGTCCATGTCACCGGCATCGGCAAGCCGGGGCATCTCAGCGGCTACATCGCTTCCCTTCTGAGTTCCACCGGAACTCCGGCATATGAACTCCACGGCACCGAAGCCGTGCACGGATCCTCCGGCCAGGTGGTCCCGGGAGATGTGGTTATCGCCATCTCGAATTCCGGCGAAACCGGAGAGCTCAAGGCAACCGTCACTGCTCTCAAGAAGAACGGCGCTAAGATCATCAGCGTGACCGGCAATCCGGAAAGCTGGCTGGCAAAGCAGGGAGACGTCTGCCTCACGGCTGGCGTCAAGCAGGAAGGCGATTCCATGAACAAGCCTCCGCGTGCTTCCATTCTGGCGGAAGCACTGATGCTGCAGAGTCTCAGCATCCTGCTGCAGAACGAGAAGAAGCTCACCCCGGATCAGTATGTGAAGTGGCATCCGGGAGGATCACTCGGCAAGAGCATCCTGGATGCACAGAAAGAAGGAAAGTAACCCCATGGCAATGTTTGAAGGCGTAGTAACCCCGATCGTCACTCCGTTCCATCGCGATTCAGAGCAGTCCATTAACTATGAGGCGATGGAAAAGCTCGTCAATCATCTGATTGAGCATGGCGTAGACGGAATCTTCCCGCTTGGCTCCAATGGGGAATTCCATGTATGCGAGCATGAAGAGAAGGTAGAATTCGTCAAGGCGGTCGTCAAAGTCGTCAATCACAGAGTACCGGTCTATGCCGGTGCTGGTGCATGCTCCACCAAGGAAACCATCGCTCTTGCAAAGGACATGGAAGCAGCTGGTGCAGACGTGCTGTCTGTCATCACCCCGTATTTCATCAAGCCGACCGATGACGAGCTGTTCGATCACTACAAGGCTGTCGCAGAATCCGTGAAGATTCCGGTCATGCTGTACAACATCCCGAAGTCCACCGGCTGCAATATTCCTGCTTCCGTCGTTTCCCGCCTTGCAAAGGAATGCCCGAACATTCTCGGCATCAAGGATTCCTCCGGAGATATGGAGAATCTGCAGGGCTATCTCGATGCCGCCAAAGGCACAAAGATGAAGGTCCTGGTCGGATCTGATTCCAAGATCTCCAAGGCATATGCACTCGGGGCATCCGGATGCGTAGCAGGAACCTCCAATGTCATCGTCGATACGATCGTGAATCTCTGGAAAGATCTGAAAGCAGGCAATACAGCAGAAGCAGAACAGCTGCAGAAAGACATCGATGTGCTGCGTGCCATTCTGAAGCTCGGCACGGTTCCGTCCATGATGAAGCGTTCTGTCGAACTGGCAGGCATCGCAGAAGTCGGACCGGCAAGAAGACCGGTACATGACTCCACCCCGGATCAGGATGCACAGATTATGGAGATGCTCCGCTTCTATAAACTTGCCTGAATACTTTTAGTCAGTTTTGCGAAAACAGGAATCATAGATTCCTGTTTTTATGTCCTATAATAATACTAATACGGAGGCTTCCCTTATGAGTGAATCTGAAATCCGGATTGAAAGCGACCGGACGCGCAATGCTTTGCTCGGTCTGCTCTGGTTTGCAATTTTCTTCCTTTCCTGGTACCTGGCTGCACAGTTCTATTTTGCCGGCAATGCCTTAATCAGCTTTCTGTTTCTGACCCTGCTGGTCATCTCAGTGAAATATACGTATACCTACTTCCATCAGGCCATCGTAAAGACCCCGATCGTGATTTTCACGCCCGAAGGTCTGAAGATTCCCCGCACCTTTCATAAACCGCTCGTATGGGATTACCCCGGCATCAGCGATATCACGGTGCTCGAGAAGAACGATCATACGATGCAGATGCTGATCACCGGAAAAGAAGTCACTCACCCGTCCGGCCATCAGTATTTCGGGCTGAACTACCCGTTTTCAAAAGCAATGACGAAAGAAACGAGAAATCGGCTGGAAGAAGCTGCGAAGCGTTATAAGCTCAAGCTCTCTTTCCGGAAAGCAGAATAGCTCTATGGACAGCGATACCTTCACCACGATTCGTTCCCTTCTGAGAACGCCAGGCATCACCGTTCATGATCTGGAGAGCTCGGGTCTGACCAAGCGGCAGATCAAATACCGGATTTCCAAGATCAATGCCATTCTGAAACCCATGAACATACCGACGATCTCGATCCGGCAGGAGAATGAGCTGATCATCCACGATGACACCAGAGAAGTCCTCAGGAAGATCATGAAAGAAGCCAAGTCCATGGAGCGCTTCTCGTTCAACAAAGAAGAGCGGTATGCGTACATGTTCCTGCTGCTGTTTCTGAACCTGGAATATGTTTCCCTGAATGACTTCATGGACCGCCTCAGGACTTCGAAGTCTACAACCTTGATGGATCTCAAGACCATGAGCTCTGATCTGAGCAAGAATGACATCACTCTTGAATACAACCGGACCAGAGGCTACTACCTCGGCGGGACCGAGATGAACATCCGCCGCTTCATGATGCGGACAATCATCTACTACCGCTACGCCAGCGTGTTCGATACGCTCATCGATGACTATCACCTGGATCTATATGAATACTCCAACCTTGTGATCCAGGAACTGGCAGAACGACATCACATCCAGTTCGTCGAAGACCGTCTCTTTGAATTCATCTATATCTTCACGTTCCTGAAAGCCCGGATCTCCAATGGTGCAAGTGCCGCCAGCGAGATTGAGAACATGCCGAATATCGACATGATGCATTCCACGAAGGAATACGCCTTCACACAGGAACTGCTTGAGAATTACAAGAACACCGATCAGATCAAGCCCGCAGACATCAAGTATATTTCTTCGTGGGTTCTCGGAATCTCTTATGGTGATCTCAGCGAGCAGACTCAGGATAAAGCCTATATCTCGAGTCTCGTGGCCAAGATCATGAACCGCTTCGAACTGCTGAGCGGAGCGCATTACAGCAATCAGGAAGAAATATTCACCCAGCTGTATTCTCATTTCCGGCCTGCTTATTACCGTCTGCTGTTCCGGCTGCCGATCTACAACCCGCTGACCGAAAAGGTCCGCGAAGAATACCAGGATCTCTATGAACTCGTCTTTGAGACGATGAAGCCATACGAAAGCCTGTTCGGCGGGGAGATTCCGGCCGACGAGATTGCCTATCTCACGATGCACTTCGCAGCCATCTATGCCGGCAAGAAGGCAACCGGCATCGTGCAGAAAAACGCCCTGGTCATCTGCTCCAACGGCGTCGGCAGCTCTGCCATCCTGTATAACGAGCTGCGGAACATGTTCCCGGACATGAACTTCCTGCCCCCGATTGAAAGCCGGCAGTTCCGGGATGTCGATGTTCCGGTAGATATCATCTTCGCAACTCGCTATGCTGAACTGGACGATACGGATATTCCGATTGTCCGGGTCAACCCGGTCATGTCTGCAGAAGAACAGTATCAGACGATCCACAACGTCCATCTGCAGCTGAATATGCCGGAACCAGGCAGACCGAGCGTTGAGAACGTGATGAACATCATCCGTCAGCACGCCGACATCCGCAATGAAGAGAAGCTCACTGCAGAACTTTCTGCCTATTTCACCCAGGTTGAAGAAAACCCGAAACATACAGTTGTCCCGCCTGAATCCCTGCATCTCGAAGACATTGTGCGGACAGATCTGATCCGCCTGCACGAATCTGCTTCAGACTGGGAAGAAGCGATCCGCCATGCTTATCAGCCTCTGCTTGAGGATCATTTCATCACAGAGAACTACATTGAAGCTACGGTCGCTGCACTGAAGAAAAACCGTGCTTATATCGTCATCGCTCCGCACGTCGCCCTGTCGCACTCCAAGCCGGAAGACGGAGCCCTGTCCATCTCAATGGGCATCTATGCGATGGACTTCGGCATCGACTTCGGAAACCCGGAGAATGATCCGGTTCGCTATATCTTCTCGCTCAGCGCAACCGACAACTCCTCGCATCTGGTATGCATGTCCGAGCTGCTCGGCATGCTCAATACGCCGGCCTTCTTCCATCTGCTCGATACCACCCATGATCCAGAAGAGGTCCTGGACTTTATCAAGGCAAACCGGAAGTCCTCCTCAGAGCCGAACTGAGTCTGCATGTTTCATGCATGCAGATTTTCTTTGATTTTTCATCTTTTTCTGTCTGCATGTATGAATTTTCGATTATAATGCAGAAAAAGAGGGTGATCATAATGAGTTCCGGACCCACTGCTGTGGTGCGCATCAAAGCCGCATACCGCGATATGGGAGCGAAAGACAAAGAAATAGCCAATTATGTGCTGAGCAACCTGCAGGAGGTTTCCCGCTCGAGCATCAGCGATCTTTCGTCGCACCTGGATATGGCTGATTCCACCATCTTCCAGTTCACGAAACGGCTCGGATACGAAGGCTTCCGGGACTTCAAGATTGCCCTGCTCACGGAAGAGAACGACCCTCAGGAAAAAGTATCCGGGAAGATCCTCGAAGGAGACAGCGAGGAGACGATCATCCATAAAGTCTTCCAGGCAAACATCCATGCCCTTGAAGAAGCAGATGCTTCGGCAGATCCCCATCAGTACCATACCGCCCTGGCGATTATTACCAGCTCCGATTCCACAACTTTCTTCGGTCTAGGCCAATCCAATGCCGTAGCATTGGATGCCTATCAGAAATTCTTACGCACTGGCATCCGATGCAATTACTGCACGGACTTCCACATGCAGCTGATGAATGCTGCTCTGCTCAGCGAGAACGACTGTGCCGTCGTGATCTCCCATACCGGCAGATCCAGGGAAGTGATTGAACTAGCGGAGACCATTCACGAACATAAGGCAAAGATGATCCTGGTTACCGCTTATTCCATGAGCCCGCTTGCCAGAATGGCAGATGCCATCCTGATCACGCCGGCGGCCGAAGATCAGCACCGGACCGAAGCTCATGCGACCAGAATCTCCGAACTGGCAGTTCTTGATGCTCTGTTCGTTCTTGTGCAGAGATCTGATGAGAAAGACTCTGAGAAGAACTGGAATCGGATCCGGGAAATCATGGATAAAACAAAAGAACGTGTCAGCTGAGACACGTTCTTTCATACCCGATCACAGATTCTCTTTGATTTCCTTGTATACTCCCTCGGCATCCAGGCCGTACTTCTTCATCAGTCCTGCTGCCGGCCCGCTCTCGGCATACCGGTCTTTCACTCCGATCCGATGAATCGGCTTCGGGCACTTCTCTCCCGCGATCTCCGCAATCATTCCTCCAAGTCCGCCGATGATGTTATGCTCCTCTGCCGTGAAGATCTTTTCATGGTTCTTCAGGATCTCCACAATTCCTGCTTCATCTGCCGGCTTGATGGCACACACATCTACGACAGTGAGGTCAACTCCATCTGCTTTCAGCATCTCTGCTGCGCCTAATGCCGACTGCACCATCACTCCGCATGCAAAGACTGCGACTTTCTCTC
>NZ_VUMN01000009.1 GCF_009696165.1 Stecheria intestinalis
ACTTATGAAGATCTATGAATCAGCAGAAGATTACCTGGAAGCCATTCTGATTATCCAGGAACGCAAAGGAGTCGTGCACTCCATTGATATTGCCGAAGAAAAGGGCTTTTCCAAAGCCTCAGTTTCGATCGCCATGAAGAAGCTCAGGGAAAACGGATATATCTCCATGGAACGCAGCGGCGCCATCAAGCTTCTCAAGCCCGGCCGTGAGATTGCCACCCGCATCTATGAACGCCATCGCATTCTCACCCAGATGTTCATGCAGCTGGGTGTAGATGCTGATACCGCCGTGCAGGATGCCTGCAAGGTCGAGCATGATCTGAGCGATGAAACCTTCGCCAGAATCAAAGAACACGCCCTGGCCCACGGAATCGAAGACCCGCTCATCGACAAGAAAGAAGCGTGACCAGAAGAAATTCTGGTTTTCTTCTGTCTGTAACTCAGTCTTTGTTCAGCAGCTGCTGTTCCAGCTGAACGATCCGCTCGGAAAGAATACTGAAGTCTTCCGCACTCATCAGCTGATCTTCCGCATGCACCAGCAGCAGGCTTACCTGTCCCAGCGTTCCTTCTGCCATCTTCTGCAGCAATTCCGCATGAATCTGATGTCCCTTCCGGAATTCTTCTTTTCCTTCCCGGATCTTTTCTTCTGCTGCTTCGATCTTTCCCTCTTCGGCCAGATCCATCGCCTCGACAAAGCAGGAACGCGCAGTTCCTGCCGATGCGATGATCTGAAATGCAATCCGATCTTCTTCTGCTGTTCCCATCTGCTTCTCCATCGCTATCCTTTCTGAAGGGCAATAAGAATATTGTCCGCAGCACTTTCATCCTCAAAGAATGACACATATCCCTCCAGAGATTCTGCCTTCTCTTTCAGTCCCTTCGACCCGCTGTATACGAAAATCGAAGCCTTGCCCTTGCCATTCTTGGCCTCCTGGATCAAGTTCGCTCCGGCCGAATTTCCATCAAACCCGATCACGATCGAAGGACGGCGCTCAAAGATCTCATAATTGAAGCTTTTGTAGATTCCCATATCCTCGCTTTCCGGAGAAACCCGGATTGACACACCAGCCTTCTTCAGCCGGCGGATCTCTGCAGGATCCAGCATCGAAGGAACCACCGCAAAAATCAGGAATCCCTTTGCATTATGCTCTGCCAGGTAGCGTTCATATCCCTTCAGCTGATGGCCGATCACGAAGAACACTTCCTCCGGATCCAGACGTTCCATGATCGCATCCAGAATCTGCGTTCCTTTCTTCGTCACATGCGTCATCCGGCTCTGCGTATTGAAGGATCCTCCGGCAACCACTACCGGTTCCTTGTCCCATGGGTAGTCTTCAATCTGATCCTTCAGAGCCTGATAGGAATCCATCCGCTTCTGCATTCCCCAGGAAATCGAAGAAGCAGGATCCTGATTCTGCATGATTCTGAGAATCGTCTCCTCCGGACTCAGCGATCCCTGCAGTTTCCTGAAGGCGATCTTCTTTTCTTCAAACGACTTCATCTGCTGAGCAATGACGGCGGCTTCCGAGTCATGCATCTGCTTCAGTTCGTCGTACGAAAGATCCAGCAGTTTCTCCAGCGACAGCTGCTCATCAATCGGACTTGTTCCGTACAATGCTGCTCCATCCGTTCCCTGCACACACGAAATACCTTCCTTCAGATACGAACGAAGCGGATGAGAAGCCAGCGAATTCAGATTGTTCAGGCGGACATTGGAAGTGATCTGGAATTCCAGGGTGATGTGATACTTTTTAAGATCCTCCAGAAGTTCTTTTCCCTTCTTCGTCTTCAGACCGCAGGAATATAATCCATGCCCCAGCCGCATGATCGGCATCGGCTGTCCTGGCGCAAGCGAATCCTTCACGCAGGCAATGCTGTGAGACATATTATCCTTCAGGCTGTCATTCTCTCCGGCATGAATCCGAATCACAAAAGATGGATCTCTGGCCGGAATCTTCACGAGTTCCCGGAACATCGGCTTGAGCTCAATGATGTCATTGATTTCTTCTCCGACAATGTCGCACCCTGCTACATAAGGATCATATGAAACTGCCTTCATGGTGTTCAGATTCGAGGAAAGATAGTCTGCCGGAGTAACCTGATCCTTCACGATAGTCAGCGGAATTCTCCGCATCGCTGCCAGGAAGCGGAGCGTCACACCGGTTTCCCTCGTCACCGCTGGCATGACTGCATGGACTTCGGCCAGCATTCTGAGACAGTCATGTTCCTTGACCAGGGTCGTATCGCTGATTTCAGCATAGGTGATGCCCTGAGCCGCATACTGTCTTGCAATCCATAACAGCTTATCCTGGAAAATCGTATTCTCTGCATATTCCGGGTTCTGATGATCTTTCAGCATCTGCTCTGCTGCTTCACGGATCTCAGAATCCGGAATGTGTTCAATATCATGGAGATCGATCTGATCTTCACTCTCTCTGCCTTTGCAGAACACATAGCGGTAGAGATATACCTTCTCGAGATTCGTGAATACTGCCTGGCCGTCTTTCATCACAGCCAGGGAGTTGCGGATCTTCACGAGATTCTCTTCGGCATGTTCCAGATTGTTCAGCACGAGGTCTGCAAAGTTGATGAACGTATTGTCATTGATCTTCCGATCAAGATATTTGCCCCTCAGATCAGAATGAATGAACTGTCTGGCAACCTGCTTTCTCTGTGCTTCCAGCATTTCCTGCTGACTCTCTGAAACAGTCAGATTCAGCTTGCGCACATAGTAGAGCGGGTAGCGGATCTGATGCACGATGCCTATGGCAATCAGGACGTCCGGCATCAGGTTGCCATTCATATGCGTATGGAGATCGCTGTGAAACTTCACTTCCCGGCGGATATACGTCTTGAAGATCGTCTTTCCTTCACTGAGCCGGTAATCCCTGGTCTGGCTCATCAGCGTCTTGGAAATAGCCGGGATCGATGCCTTCATCTCAATCCGGCCATCCCGGTAGATATTTGCCACCTTGGTATTGCCAAGCCGGAAGATCCAGACTTCTTCATTCTTCCCATCGATGTAGCACGGCACTTCGCCGCGGATCACCAGCATGCCTTCTTCATTCTCACTTAGCGGCAGATGACAGAGATGGGCCAGATTGCGAATCAGATTCCCCGTATGATGATTCGGGGTCTCCAGCTCATAGAACAGATGCTCATCTTCCATTGAAAGATGCACGGGCATATCTTTTTCAAGATCCAGATAGAAGCATTTCTTCCAGCAGTTTTTCTTGTTTTCCATACGGGAATTATATGCTGAAAACCAGCGAAATCGACTATAGTAATAACAAGAGGAGACGATTATGAAACAGATCATAACCATCAGCCGGCAGTATGGCAGCGGCGGCCGCATCATCGGTCAGAAAACTGCAGAGCTGCTCGGCATCCCATGCTATGACAGCAAGATCATCGAAAAACTCGCTGAGAAAACAGGTCTTCGGAAAGACTTCGTGGAAGACAGCACTGAATCCTCCGACGACTGGATGGTGCTCTCCTTCTCTTCGAAGCGCATCAGTTCCCGCACGATCCAGAATGACCTATGGAATGCGCAATGTGACGTCATCCGCCAGCTTGCCGAAAAGCCATGCGTGATCGTCGGAAGAGGGGCAGACTTCATTCTGAAAGACCGCACCAATCTCTTGAAAGTATTCATCTTTGCAGACCGTGCCAGCCGGATCAGAAGAGTCCTGGAAGAATATCATGAATCTCCTTCGGATCCGGAGAAATACCTCCGTGAGAAAGACCGCGGCCGCCAGACGTATTACCAGTCCCATGCCGGCATGACCTGGGGCGACAGCAGCCATTATGATCTGGCTCTGAGTTCTTCCGGATTAGGAATTGAGCCCTGCGTAGAGATCCTGACGGAGCTTTACAGAACGCTCTGAACCGTTATTCTGATTCTCATTGACGGAAAAACAGTCCCCCTTTCAGGAACCGCATGCTCTGCATGCAATCCTGTCGGAGGACTGTTTCTTTGTTCTTTTTTCTGAACAGATACTCAGTTTGCTTCAGCAGAAGCTTCCGGAGAAGCAGATGCTTCGCTGTCAGAGCTGCCATGAGCGGTATTGCCGTCCATGCCGCGGGCAGTAGCAGTTTCCATGGTCTCCTGACCAAGTTCAGTGAGTTCAGCAGTATCTTCCGTTGCAGTATAGCCTGCATTCTCAGCAGCAGCTGCACCAGCCAGTCTGCCGGACGTCAGCGAGAAGCCAAGACCTACACCTTCGACGTTCTGATATGCAGCGACAGAGATTCCGGAAACGTTGTTGCCAGTCGCATACAGGTTCGGAATTACCTTGTTCTGCTCATTGAGAACACGGAGATATTCATCAGTATTGACTCCGCCAAGTGCACCGAGCACTCCGGAATGACCCTTGGTAACATAGTAAGGACCTTCTTCAACCGAATAGACCAGATCTTCCGGATCCTTGAAGAATTCATCATCCTTGCCATTCTTGACATAGGAATTGTAGTTGTCGATCGTTTCCTGCAGATCGGCAGCATCGCAGCCGATGAAGTCTGCTACTTCTTCGATGGTATCGAACACTCCGCCTTCACCTGCTTCCTGAAGAGCCTGGAAGCCTGCATCCCAGTCCGCCTTCGCCATCGGTGCATGGTAGATGGTCGGTTCGCCGTCTACGACAATCCCGTGCTGATCCCAGTAATGGATCCAGGTACCTGTGTTCTCCTGAGTCTGGTCGCACCAGCGGTCAGCAGTAGCCTGATCGACGATCGTATATGCGACACCGCCCTGAGTAATCACTGCAGAAGAGAATTCAACAGTATCCTTGAGCAGGTCTTCATTCATGAAACGCTTGCCGCGTCCGTTGACCCAGAGAATCGGTGTGTTCAGCGTGAGCTCGGAAACCGTCTCTGTGACATTCTTCGTGTTGACGCCATGGTTCATGGTGAGCAGCTCGCCTCTAGCAGCGCCGGCATTCCACATCATCTCAATGCCAGGCAGCTTGGAACCGGCCATAACCAGAGCGTTGTTATAGACTTCTTCACCCAGGGTCTCTTCCATGAGTTCCGGGTTGTTTGCGAAGGAACCAGTGGAAACGATGACCGACTTTGCGTTGACTGTCAGCGTTCCGCCATCCGGCTTTGTGCACTTTGCTCCGACCACGGCACCATCGCTGTCCGTGATCAGTTCTGTTGCAGTAGTACCATAGCGGATCTCAACTCCATTCTCATCCAGTGCTTCACCGATATACTTGAACGGGTCTGCATTGTTCCAGCGGTGGTAGACAACTTCTGTATCAAAGTGCGCAATCTGCTGCGGAGTCTTGGACAGGAAGAAGCCGACGCCATGATTCAGCATGTAGCTGACCGTATTCTTTGCTTCAGAGATGAAGCGGCGGATCAGCTTCGCATTGCCGAGGTTGTCCGTGGACTCCATGAAGTGGTTGTACCAGTATTCTTCATCCGTGGTCTCGCCATCTTCGCCATAGCGATCCTTCTGTTCCACAGAACCAACTGCGAACATACCCTGAGCCGCATTGCCCATGCCGCCGAGTGTCTGGGTTGCTTCAACGCCGAGAACCTTAGCTCCGGACTCGGCTGCCTTCAGTGCTGCCGTGGAACCGGAAGCACCCATACCGATGACCAGGACATCCGTATCAACAGTTTCATCTTCACCAGTCGCCGTACTGCTTGCTGCCAATGCATCGACATCAAAGCCAGCCTGTTCCATGCAGTCCTTGACTGCTTCCGATACACCATTTCTGGTCATCGTAGCACCAGCTGCGATATCGATGTCATACGTCTGCCCGTCCATTACTTCCTGAGCCAGCGTATCCGCTGCCTTCTGTCCGTAATCTGCAGACTGCGTAGAAGCATCTACTGTGGTATTGGTGATCTTGCCGCCTTCTACCGTGATCGTGACCGTAACATCATTTCCTCCGAATCCTTCGGCCGAAGCGGTATACGTACCATCTTTGACAGAAGAAGCAGAAGATGCTGCACTGGCAGTCGACTCAGCTGTTCCCGAAGAACTGCTGCATCCGACCATGGCAAATGCCATTACGCCAGCCAGAAGAGTTTTAAAAGCTTTTTTCATTTCTTTTCTCCCTTTCCCTAAGCACAGAGTTTATGCAATGTGCATTTGTTAACAATGTCTGGATTTTATCTGGAAAGTGGCCGTATCTCTGCTATCATAGGAGACAGAAAATTTATGGAAAAAGTCACAAGAAAAAAGAATGCCAGCGGCACCACCTCATTCTTCACAATCCTTCATTCCATTGAACCATGTACCCTTCTGTTTTCCGAAAGAAGATATGTAATGGAGAAAGGAGACCTCATGCTGTGCAGACAGAATTCCAGCTTTGTCTCCACCGCTCCCCTCGATTGTGTAAATTATCGGAAATCCTGTCTGGATCCCCTGTTCTATTCACAGATTTCAGACTGCCGCATCATCTATGACTTCCTGTCCATTCCTCATCCGGAAGATGAACATCTGTTCTTCCACAGTGCCGGTGATGCCGATATCGCTTCCCTGTTCCGCTTTCTTTTGCAGGAGCTTTCTCTGGGGGATTCCTATACGGGAAAGAATGTCAGTCTCTTCACGGTTGCCCTGCTCACTTATCTGGACCGGAAAAGACCGGAGCAGCTCCTCCTTCAGAACTCCACGATGGTTGCTGAAAACCGCTTCGGCAAGATCATGAAATACATCGGCGATCATTACCCCACCTGCACGCTGCAGGAAGTCGCTGAGAAGTTCGGATACAATCCAAGCTATCTCAGCACCCGCTTTCAGAAGATCACCGGAGAAACCTTCTCCCATAAGCTGCAGTCCATCCGTCTGCTGCAAGCAGAGAGGCTGTTGCTGACCACGGACCTGACCGTGGAGCAGATTTCCAGCCAGGTCGGCTTTCATGACAAAAGCCACTTTATCCGCAACTTCCGGGATACCTATGGCGAAACGCCATCCCGATACCGGAAAAACCACAAGCTCTGATTACCAGCCGCACTGCCCGCAGTTCGTGCAGGGAATGCAGCCCTTCCGACGGGACGGTTTCACTGGTTCGATCTGAAACTCCCGGATCGAATATCTCCCAAGTTCCCGTTCAGGAATCAGAAGATCATGTTCTGCTGAACGAAATCTCACGATTCCGTTTTCTTCTGTCTTCTCTGCTTCAATCGTCTTCCAGTTTCCCGGATTCATGCAGTCTTCATACATGACCGGCCGGAACTGAACAGACGTTCCAGATGAAAGATCTGTTACTTCATATGCATTCATAATCCCAGAATAGGTCTCCCGATCAAGTTCTGCAAATAAAAAGCGCCGGACGATTGCCCGGCATCAGAAACGGATTTCACTGTTCACTTCTTCGATTTCTTCCTCGGTGAGCGGAACCTGATTTCCGTCATCCTTCTCCCAATCCAGGAAGACACCCTGCTCATTTCCGGTTTCTGTCTGCTTGTTCATGTGATTGCCCATCTCTTTTCCCGCTGTTTTGATCCTATAAGAAAAGAACTCAGAGAAACAGTCTTGAAATTCCCTTTAAATATGCTTGGGCACCCATTCTTTTTCTCGCCCTGACCAGCCTGGAAAGTACGTGATATGAGGACAGAAAGAAATTCATGTTAAAGGAGTTTATATGATTGTACAGATTTATTCTTTAGAGACGGCCGAAGAAGCTGCTGCCTGTGCAGAAGCCGGCGCCGACCAGATCGGCGTTCTCGTCTCGAGAAAACTCGATGGAAGATATCCATGCGAAGTACTTCCGGAACAGGCTCTGGAAATATTCGATACCTTGCGAGGCAAGGTGCGCAGAAGCGTTCTGATCTCCACGGATTCCGATCCGGATCAGATTCTTCAGATGATGAACTACCTGCACGCAGACGTACTGCAGCTGTATGCGGATTATCATAGCAGCCTGGACTTCCGCCGGCGCATGAAGGAAGAATGCCCCTGGGCAGAACTGATGGAAGCCATCGGAATCAGGGATCGCTCCTCCATTCCGGAAGCAGAAGAAAAAGCAGCCTATTCCGATTATCTGATTCTCGATTCCATTCCGGACAATAATCCGGGTATCGGAGCAGCAGGCGTCACGCATGACTGGAACATCGATCGGGAGATCATTTTAAAGGTGAAGATTCCGATCATCGAGGCAGGCGGTCTCGGACCGGAGAATGTGAAAGATGCGATAGATTTCCTGCATCCATGGGGCGTCGATTCCTGCACGAAGACGAGCCGGTTTGAAAACGGAAAGATCGTCGGCAAAGATCTGGAAAAGGTGCGCGCGTTCTGCAAGGCGGCAAAGCAATGACAAGACCGATTCTATGCATCGGCGATCTCAATGCAGATCTGATTGTTCCATATGGAAAGGCACTGGAACTACGTTCTTCTCTTTTCATGGATGAGACCGCTGATGTCACGCTTCAGGGCGGCGGCACGATGGGCAACTGCTGAACCGTGCTGAACAAGCTCGGGGACCATCCTTATTTCGTCACTGATCTATGCACAGATTCGATCGGCAGCTGGCTCAGCCAGGAACTGATGAATGGCGGAACAGATCTTTCCTGGTCGATCGATCAGGGAAATCATGACATCGTCTGCATCGCAATGCTGAATCATAGCAACCGTCTCGTCTTTCCCTGGCTGCCGCCGGGCTCTCACCTTCCCCGGTCCAATGACGAAAGCTTTTCGAAGATACCGATGCAGGACTATCTCGTGGTGACCAGCGGAATGCTGATGACCAATGAACCGGAAACCATGCATGCGGTGCTTTCCTTCCTGAAGAGGCTGAAAAAGAAAACCAATTCCATTCTCTATTTCGATCTGAACCTGCGCATCGAAACCTATGGTCTGAATGATGAACGCAGAGCCGCCTATGAAGAGATGATCTCAATGACAGATCTTTTGACCGGGTCAGGCATCGAAGAATTCGGGCCGCTTGCCGAAGAGAAAGAACTGATCACTGCAGCAGAAAGACTATGCAGTTCCAGACGAACCGTCATCGCAAGAAACGGTCCTGGTTCCGTATATGTCGTCACAGCAGACAGCATCACTGAAGTTCCTCCGGAAAACGTTCATGTGCTGAGCACGCTGGGAGCCGGAGATACCTTCAACGCTGCCTTTGTGCATGACTATCTGCAGAGCAATGATCCGGTTCATGCATGCAGATATGCAGTTCATACTGCTTCCTACATGATCTCTCATCCGGGCAGACTGTCCATCCCGGAAGAATAATTCAATTCAGCAGAAAGCCAGACTTCATCAGTCTGGCTTGATCATTTCTGCAATGATATTTGCAGCACCATCTTCATCATACCTGCCGGCAATCAGATCCGCTGCCTGTTTCAGAGAATCCGGGGCATTGCCCATGGCCACGCTGGTGCCGACGTTTCCGAAGACAGAACGATCATTGTCGCTGTCGCCGAGGTAGGCTGCTTCTGATGGCGAAACATTCAGCTCTGCCAGCACGCGCAGCAGGCCTTTCAGCTTTGTGGCATCCGGACTTGTGATCTCAAAATATCCATGTCCGGTTTCCGCAGCTGAAACATCCATCCTGGATAGAACTTCTCTTGCATGAATGCATGCCTGTTCATCGAAGCAGAACCAGCTTGCCTTCAGCATCCCATCGGAAAGCCTCTGAACTTCCTGTTCGAGGTCTTCTTTCAGCACGCCGAATTTTCTCAGCACGTGATCGCGGTGGAACCAGAAACCAGGATGAACAGATCCTTCTTTCCGGTAATCCGCTTCAGAAATATACTGATGTCCATCCCGGAATACTTCAAAGGTATCTTCCGGTCCTTTCTGATGGATCAGTTCTATGACCGTCGCCGGATTCAGCGGGTATCTTCTGCGGATCGTTCCATCTGACAGTTCCCGCTCTTCTGCGCCATTAGCACATACGATCCGATCGCTCCAGGCATACCGATGCTTCAGAACTTCCGGACGCATCTCCCATGGTCTTCCGGTTACCGGAAGGATATAAATCCCCATCTGATGTGCTTCCTCCAGAACCTCAAGCAGTTGAGAAGTAAAGGATTCATGATCCTCCTGCAGGGCCGTTCCATCGAGATCCATGGCAATGAGTTTCAGCTTATTCATGTTTCAGTATGAACTTCTTTCCTCTTCCGATCAGATCCAGCAGGCTGTGATATTCCTGCTTCACATGTCCGATCACATTGACACGTTCATCTGCAGAAAGGTCTTTTCGCATCAGCTGCAGTTCGCCGCAATAGCGCAGATACTTTTCATTATCCAGGGTGATGGATCCGCGGATACGTTCTTCCGGAAGACGAGCTGGTTCCTTTCTTCCGGAACTGCCTGCATAGGCTCTTGATTCCTCTGCCCGGATCAGCCAGGAAGGAGAATCGATCCGGCACGTGAAGGCCTGATCGTAATAATCTTCATATCCTTCTCTGAGCATGCAGGGCAGCTCAATGATATCTTTCTTTGCATAGGCCTGCATCCTCGAAACTTCTTTCCCGCTGATTTCCGGATCGCCGACAAATACAGAATCGATCTGAAAACGTCCAAGCAGATCAATATATCCGACCGAAGGCGGAAGAGTCCGGTGAGCTTCCAGGGTAGGAAGTCCTTCGTATATCGGACCGCGCTTAGCAAGATCACCCGGAATAAATGCGGCCGTCTTCAGGCCAAGTGCTTTCAGATTCGCAGTTGTTTCATGCAGGTATGCTTCATCGAGTCCTGTTTCTGGACGCGGATAGAAGTTATGCATGGCGGTGACCGGATAAGCAGAATGAGACAGAATCAGGCTGGCATCCTCCGGATTCACGGAGGACGCGTTCAGGACGATTGGCATCTGTTCTGCTAATGCTGCAATTTCCTGGACAGTGAATCCGAAATCGAGACGGACCCCATAGAGATGAAGTTTCTCCTTCAGCTGCAGAACCGATGAAACATGGAATCTTGAAGGTGTTTCTTTCTCGATGTCCGCAATGATCCTGAGGCCTCTGTCATTCAGCGCCGCGCAGAGTTCTTCCATCTCCTGCTCATAAGAATCTGAATATTCTTCGCGGATATGCAGAGACAGAAAAACAGGCGCGCCGCCTGCAATAACTTCTGCAGACGGCATACGCCCTTTCCTGTATTCTGCAAGATAAACGGAATAACCAGGAAGATTATGCATTTGCGACTTCCTCGTCCTTTACCATTGCATTAGTGATGATGAAGCCCATGATGTAGGAGATGACAAGGCCGATCGCATAGCAGAGAACCGACTGTACTGCACCATGAGGACCTGCAGTCATGACGAACAGAGCAAGCAATCCGGAAGGACCCCAGGTAGTAGCAGCGACTTCGGTAGCCATTGCAAACGCACCGCCGAAACCAGCACCGAGACCGGCAGTGATGAACGGCTTGCCCATCGGCAGCGTGACGCCGTAGATCAGCGGTTCGCCGACACCGAGGAATCCAGCCGGGAGAGCACCGCGAATGACATTGCGCAGACGTTCGTTGCCGACTTTCTTAGCCTTTCTCGAGATTGCAATTGCAGCGCCGACCTGACCAGCACCAGCCATTGCCAGGGCCGGATACAGCATGACATAGCCGAACTGTTCCAGCTGTACGGAATACAATGCAACCAGACCATGATGCATGCCCATAGCAACCATCGGCAGGAACAATGCTGCACTGACATAACCGGAGATGATACGCACGACGATATTGTCGCTCATGCAGAGCACCTGGACGATCCAGCAGAGACCGCTGGAGATGAGGCCGCAGACCGGCATGACTACAAAGATATAAGGAATCAGAGTAACGATCAGCGTCAGAATCGGTGTAAAGACAATATCGAGAGAATCAGGCATCTTCTTGCGGATTGCCTTCTCGATCTTCACCATGAAGTAGACCCCGATGACAGCAGCCAGAACGCCGCCGCGTCCGCTTCTCAGAATGGAATCCAGCGGAATGTCTTCATTGAACCAGCCGATAGCCTGAGAAATCGTATTGATGCCATCAAGTCCGGTGATCATGCCGAGCATGCCGCCGAGAATCGGAGTGCCTCCGAACCGTTCTGCAGCACGATAGCCAGCCCATGCAGTCAGATAAGACAGGAATGCAGCATTGATCAGGCTGAGCAGACTGACGATTACATTCAGGAATGTGCTGTCCGCATACCCAGGCGCCAGCTGGCGGATCAAGGTTGCGATACCAGCGCAGAGACCAGCAGCGATGACACCAGGAATCAGCGGGACGAAGATCTCGCCGAACACCTTGAGCAGATCACGCACCTTATTCGGTTTCTGACCCGACTTCACATTGGATTTGTTCGTCTTCCAGTCATTATTCGTGGATACTGCATCTGCGGCATTGCTCGGGATCCCCATATCCCTGCAGATGTCTGCGCATTTGCGGCATTTGCCAGGTCCGACTACGACTTCGATGTAACCCGGACGGTCATGCACGATTCCGAGGACGCCGTCGATTCCCTTCAGTCCGGCTTCATCGATCTTCGCATCTTCCGTCACCTGTACCCGCAAGCGGGTCTGACAGTTGGTTGCCGAGCGGACATTGTCTTTTCCGCCAAGCTTTTCGAGCATCTGTTTCACAAGTTCTTCATTGGTCATAAAAGATTTCCCCTTTCTTATTATTTCTGAAGAATTGCTTTTCTGACATGTCCATGGGCCTGATCAAGACGCTGTTCTGCCTCCTCTTTAGAACAGTCCGCAAGAATCATAGTGATCGCAGTCTTGCAGCGTCCGCCTGCTTCCGTGATTTTCTTTCTTGCCGTCTCGCGGTCGACTCCCGTTGCGTCCATCACGATATTCTCAGCACGGACCTGCAGCTTCTCATTGGAGAGCACCACATCGACCATCAGATTTCCATATGATTTTCCGATCTGAACCATAGCCGCCGTGGAGATCATGTTCAGAACCATCTTTTCCGCAGTACCGGATTTCAGACGGGTGGAACCCGTCAGCACTTCCGGTCCTACCACTACATCAATTGCACAATCGGAAGCTTTCCCGATTGCCGATCCTGCATTGCAGGTAATGCCGGCAGTATGGCAGCCGATCGACTTTGCGTATTCAATTCCGCCGATCACATACGGCGTACGGCCGCTCGCAGCAAGACCGATCACCAGATCCTTTTCCGTGAGATGATGGTCTTTCAGATCCTGAGCCCCGAGTTCCTTATTATCCTCTGCACCTTCCACCGCTCTGATGAATGCATGTTCACCTCCGGCAATCAGTCCGACTACCGTTTCCGGAGAAACTCCGAACGTAGGCGGGCATTCTGACGCATCCAGGACTCCGAGTCTGCCGCTCGTGCCAGCTCCCATATAGAAAATCCGGCCGCCGTCAGACAAAGACTGAGCACCCCATTCTGCTACCTGTGCAATTTCCGGAAGATGCGGACGGATCGCTTCCGGAATCCCGGCATCTTCCCGATTCATTTCCGTGACGATCTCAAGTGCCGACATCTCATCAAGATTCATGGTTGCCGGATTCCGCTTTTCCGTCGTCATTTTTTCAAGGTTTAAAGCCACAGAGACTGTCCCCCTATTTCTGATTGTGATTCTCTTTCTCAAAGCTTTGATAATTCCAATATAATGTGATCGAACTTTATTTCAAGCGTCCCATTCCTATTTGACACTTTGTTTCACATTTTGCATAATCTGCTCAGGAGAATGTGCTGATTCCATGAAAAATGTACTGATTCTTCTGCGGGAAAACCTGCCTCAGATGAATACCGCAGAACGTGCTGCCGGAGACTATATCCTGAGTCATCCGCACGAAGCCTCTTCGCTCAGCATCCATGAACTTGCCAGTGAATCTTTCACTTCCGCATCTGCAGTTGTACGTATGTGCAAAGCTCTGGGCTTTCATGGCTACAAAGACTTCCGGAAAACCCTCACGGTCGAACTTGTGCTGCAGGATGAAAGCATGGTGCTTTCCCAGGATGAAATCCGCAAAGGCGATTCCATCGAAGAAATCATCCGGAAGATCACCTGGCAGAACATCCAGTCTCTCCAGGAGACTCAGCGGCTCATGGATCCCTCCGTTCTGAAAAAATGTGCTGAGAAGATGGTAGAAGCAGACCGCATCCTGCTGTTCGGCATGGGAGCTTCCTTTGTCACAGCCAGAGACGCCTATCTGAAGCTGCTGCGGATCAACAAACCATGCGTGATCAGTGAAGACTGGCATCTGCAGCTCGTCACTGCCCGCAGCAGCACCCGGAAGGATCTTGCAATCATCATTTCCTATTCCGGACATACTGCTGAAATGATCACCTGTGCCAAAGCGATGAAAGAAAATCAAACCACCATTCTTGCGATCACAAGACCAGTGAAGTCTCCGATCAGCGATCTGGCGGATCTCAAGCTCTATACGACTTCCAGTGAATCCCTGTTCCGTACCGCCGCGATGGCAAGCCGCAGTTCTTCCATGAATATCATCGATATTCTCTATACTGCATTCGCAAATATGAATTATGATCACAGCCTCCGGCAGCTCAGGAAAACACACATTGATAAAAACAGCTGAAAAAAACAGAAAAGCAGGCATCAAGCCTGCTTTCTTCTCTCAGCCCTTCCAGAGCCCGTGCAGATTGCAGTATTCATAGACAGCTTCTACTTCATCACCGTCGCAGATTGCAAAGCACGCTTCCGGTGCATCTCCTGGTTTCAGCTGCTTGCGCTGATTTCCCTGTTTCGTCTGCAGCGCAATCCACTCGATGTAATGTTCCGGCAGCATCGGATGTGCCACCGAACCAACTTTTACATGCACCGTATTCCCGCTGACTTCATAAACCGGCACATGTTTCTCCGCAGCCGCATCCACGGTATTCGGAACAACCTCCTGCATTGGTTCTCCGCAGCAGTATACCGGAACGCCGGTTTCCTTCACGACTGCAATCATCTTTCCGCAATGCGCACAGCGATAGAACTTCATTTCCATTGTCCTGATCCTCCTTCTTTTTCAGCAAATGATCAAATGGATGACAGTACTTCATCTATCCTCATTCTAATGATCTGCCCGTTCTGTTTCAAGCCGTCAGGGCTATCAGGAGCGGTTCAGGATCTTCGCTACCGGCCTGCCTGCTGCTAGTTCATCCACCAGCTTGTCCAGGCATCTGATCTTCCGCATCAGAGGATCGCTGATCGTCTCGATCCGGACACCGCAGATCTTTCCGGTAATATTTTCCGAAGCAGGATTCCAGGCAGGTGCTTCATGGAAGAACGTCTGATAATCCGGATCTTCTTCAAGCACCTTCTTGAGGGAATCTGCATCATAGCCCATGAGCCAGAAGATCAGTTCCTGTACTTCTGCTTCCGTCCTTCCCTTCCGTTCTGCTTTGCTGACCAGCAGCGGATAGACGCTGGAAAGCTTCATCGTATAGATCCGTTCCATGTCCTGTTCCTACTCCTCCCTCAGCAATTCTCCATGCAGAGAAAATGTCCAGCTATGGGAATAATCTCCGAATGAGAATATCTGCATCGTCTTCTGCTCCAGATGATAGATGCACGAGTACTGCGTCTTGCCCCGGTCAGCTCCATTGCCAGGCTCCTGGCATACCAGCCGCAGCAGATCAAGCCCGTATTTTTCCGGCATCCTGGACGAAAAGCGCTCCAGGCCTGCCTGGATGCATTCATAGCGCCGATCTGTGCCGCGGAAAGGATCCGTTCCATTCAGACGGTAGTTTGTTCCGCACTTCGCCGGCAGCACTTTCATCTCATCACCTTCCCATTCCAGCATTACGCTGTTTCCGGACGCATCCGCAATCAGAATATGATAATCCGAACCAGGAACCGCTGCCTTCACATTGACAGAAGAAGCAAGTGCAGATGCTTCCTTTGTATCCGCACAGAGATCAAGCATCTGCCTCATCAGAATCGGATGGTATAGAGTCGGCCGGCCCTGGTTCTTCTGCTCATGAACCGGCATCTCAGCCCGCCATGCTTTATGATCCGCTTCATTCAGTGCCAGGCATCCCGGATAAGACCACTTGTCAAAGCGATCCGGAAGTTCGCCTGGCTTCTGCAGGAGCACAACATACTTCTTCACTTCCCTATTCGCTTCTGCCTGCAGAACGGCTTTCTCATAATCCGTTTCCTGCCAGTCCGACTCCACGCACAGCGCCATGATGCTTACGCAGAGACCAGCTTCATTCATCCCATCCATGCATACCAGAGGCAGCATCGCAAAGGCAGAAATGTCCGTCACTCCGTCGTCTGCCTTTCCGGCCACCATTCCAGCATGGCGCGGATCCGTCCAGAACGCATCTGCTGTACCGATTGACTCATAGCGGGCAGACGGACTCTGAGCATGTATGACGCAGTTGATTCCGGTAACCGGATTGCGCCGGTCATTGTGCAGATGATGACCGTAATCATAGTTCCGGTACAGAACCATCTCATTCTCAGAATTCCTCTGGACGAAGGAAGAACAGCCCGCATCGAAGAATTGCACGAGCTGTCCTGCTGCCTTCAGATAATCAAACCTGCAGTCCATGGCATAGAGATAGCCATTCTGATCAAGCCTTCTCAGTGATTCCACTGCCCGGATCTGATCCGGGTCTTTCAGCATCACATGCGGATTCATCTCTTTTCTCCTTCCTGTCCGGAAACAGCCTGCTTCATCTCGCAGTCAATCCGGATATAGCGGATCGCTACCAGCATCAGCACCGCTACCGCTGCCGGCACCCAGCCGAGCAGCGCATTGATCGTATGGATCACGGCTGGATTCTGGTTCAGCTTCAGCGTCTGTTCAAACCCGGCTTTCGCCAGGGANAATGTCATCAGCTGGGCCGCCAGGGCCTGGGCAAGCTTTGCCGCGAGCCCATCTCCGGTCGAGATCATCGTATCCAGCCGTCTGCCATTCTCAGCTTCGATGAGATCGGAAATATTATTCCGGTTCGTATTGAACATGATGAACGTGATGGTCGCACCGATTCCGACGCCGATCGCATTGATATAGACGTTCACGATGGAATACGGATTCAGGATAAACGGTATCTTGGCAATGATCTGCACGAGAGCACCTGCAATCATGGTCTTCTTCCTTCCAAGTTTTCGGTCAATCGCCGGGGTCAGAATCGAGAAAATCACGGAAGTCAGCAGATAGACTGCAAGAATCGGAGTCGCTGCCGCAGACTCTCCGAGCACATAGGACGCATAGTAATTGATCATGTTCATGAGCAGCAGATTGACCACGGAATATGCGATGATATAGAACATGTTGGCTACCCAGCTCTGGCAGTGAAACAGCATGCGATAGGCTGAGCGGAAAGTCACCTTCTCCTCGGCATCCCCGGCTGCCGCATGAACGCGTTCGCGGCAGGTGAAATAATGAATCAGACAGCCAGCCATGCAGATGACGCCCATCAGCAGAGCAGACTTGAAGAGTGCTCCGGCATCCTCAGGTCCGATGATTGCGCCTTGTCCCTGCAGGCCGCCGAACATCCTGACCAGAGGTGCTACCGCGACTGCTCCGATCCCGGAACCGAGACATCCTCCCAGAGAGCGGAACGCATTGATGCTGCGCCGCTCGCTGTCATCTCCTGTCGCAACATTTGCCATCGCATTATAAGGAATGCCGAGAAAGGTATTCTCAAGCTCATAGAAGAAGAACACCACCAGGCTGACGATCACCGTCGGCATCAGCGACAGATGGAAATCCGTGAACAGCAGCACCATGCTGATGGCCCAGGGCAGCGACATATACTTCAGATACGGACGGATCGTCTCCCCGGTTCTGAATTTCCGGTTTGCCGTGATCACCCCGACCAGCGGATCGTTCACCGCATCCCAGATCGTGCCGACGGCAGTCATGATTCCTGCCATCATCATCGGGATATTCAGCACATTCGTCAGAAAGATCAGATAATAGATGCTTTTGAAGTAATAGATGATGTTATCGGACATTGAAAAGCAGAGAAACCCAAGCTTCTCTGCAATCCCGAGCCTTTCCCCTATGCGTTTTTCCATTTCGTGTCCCCTTTCAGAACTCTTTTGTTCTGATGGTAGCACGCAAAAGCCTCTGCAGCATCTGAAATTTAAATCACAGCAAAATATTTCAGATATTTTCACCAGGTACGTTTCTGATCGAAGCACTAGGTATGAATCTCCGGTTTCTCCCTGCGTATGCTTTTCTTCAAGACCTTCAGAGCTTTCAGGAAGGGAGAATCATCCTTCACAGCGTTACGATCTGACAGCAGATCGCATGATTTCAGACCTTTGTCTCCTTCCCGCGCGTTTCTTCAAGAGGCAGTCAGCCTGCTCAATCATGCTGGCCTTCTGATCTCTGCCCATCAGGGTGTAGTATTCTTTCCATTTCGCGACCGAATGCAGCGGAATCCTCTGACCGAACACCTCCGCATAACCATCGATCTCGTCCTGTTTCAGAGAGCAGTCATATTCGTTTCCGTCTTTCACGATGATCATGTCAATCATGACATCCACATCCACGCCATCAATCACATACTCCAGGAAGCGTTTCGTATGATACTTCGGATCTGGCGCTTTCGGAACTGAGCGTGTTCCAAGCCGATCCAGGATTTCTGCAGCATCATCCGCATCTTCCTGTCTCACCATGAGATCGATGTCATGAAACTCATCCGTGATGCCGTGAAGATAGAGTAACAGAGAAGCGCCGACATCCCAGACAATGCCTGCCGTATTCAGCTTTGAGGCTATCTTGGCCAGCACCCGGAGTTTCTGCTCTGTTTCCATTTCAGGCAATTCCTTCTGCTGCAATCCATGAAGTGCCCGGTTTCAGATGGGCACTGGTTGCCACGAATCCCGCTTTGCGGAACAATTCCATGAACTCTTTCTCGGTCGGAACGGTCATATGGTACTGTCTGATATTTTCCCTTGTTTCTTCTGAAAGCGCTCCGTTTTCATACGTATCCAGAATCACGAGCAGATGTCCGCCCTTCTTCAGCACCCGATGCACTTCCTTCAGGTTCTCTTGCGGATCAGGCCAGAAATAGAAGCTTTCCACTGTTACGATCATATCGAAAGAATGATCCGCAAACGGAAGATGCTCCACAGAGGCCTGCACCACCTGCAGCACGCCGCTCTGAACAAGTTCCTGATTATTCCGGATCGATTCCGAAACAGATACCTCGGAATAATCCACGCCAGTCAGATGACGCACGCCGCGATCATACAGACGGTGCAGGGTTGCACCGCCGCCGCAGCCAAGATCCATCACATTCAGATGTTCCTCCAGCTCCAGGAAATCAAGACCCCAGTTCGTCACTGCATCATGACTCTGATTCATGCGCTCCAGCATCATTGCCCCGGCTTCTCCGGAAGGCTTTGCCGGATTGCCGAGATTGGTGATCTCACGCTGGCGGATCTGCTCTTCATTCATAAAAACCTCCTGTTAATGAGAGATCATTCCGACTTTCTGAAATGGACTCTTCAGATAATGGTAAAGACGTGTCACGATCTCTCCATCATCCAGCTTTTCCATCGGTCCGATCAGTTCGTCGATCTTCTTCATATAAACCCCGAAGCTTTCGTTCGGGAATACTTCATTGTGAATCTGTTCCAGCAGTAAATATATATTAATACGGTCTGTCATAAACCCGTTCTCCTTTCTGCTGCGATTATAGCACGCACCTCGGATTCAGCTTTTCCATATGACTGAGACGGATCCGCTGCAGAGTATGCCACATGCGTTACAAACCGGCATATTGCATGTAAAATATAAAGAAGAAAAGACAGAAAGCATATGTTCAGAACACCTGATAAGGATCTCCTTGAAGAATGGCCGGCTCATTATTTTGAAACCGATGATATTCATGCACGTGAAGAAGCCCTGAATCAGCGGATCAGAGCGATAAGCGATCCGGAAGACGTGCGGAGGCTGGAAGTGCTGCATCTGCGCTTCGGAACCGGAAAGCGTCAGCGCCCGGACGGATTTATGCGCGCATGGCTCATGCTGAAAGTCATAGCAGTCAACTCCGGAAACTCTCCGTTTTCCAGAAAGAAGCACCAGGAAGTATATGCCCTTCTGGAATCCTTCGGAATCCGGGAAGGAGAAACACCGGATGAGGTGCTGATTGCGGAATGGCGGGACTTTTCTGCCCGGATGATCCGGTCCTGTGCAGGCGACCGGGCTTATCGGACTACCGGGTTCGGACTGGTTCCGGTCAGTGAAGAACACACGGCCCGCCATATTGCGGAAGACATTCAGAAAACCATGAAAGATCTGCCGGCTTCGTGCGGTATGGGAGAACTGGCGGATCCGCTCTATCAGGTTCTGAATGAAACCTACGCGGAGCTCATGGAACATGGCGATCAGTATCTGAACCAGGCAGGAAGGCGATAGACATGACTTATCAAGTAATGCTGGCAGATGACGAGAATGATGTGCTCGAAGTCATCCAGAAGAAAATTGACTGGAATGCACTTGGTCTGGAAGAACCGGTAAAAGCATCCAATGGGGTGGAGGCACTGGAGCTTGCAGAAAAGGTGCAGCCTGATATCGTAATGACGGATATCAAGATGCCATACATGGATGGTCTGGAGCTTGCAAGGCAGCTGCGGCAGCTGTATCCGGATATCCGGATCATCATTCTTTCCGGATTCGATGAATTCGAATACGCAAAGGAAGCCGTTCATCTCAATGCAGTGGAATATCTGCTGAAACCGATTGATTCCGAATATCTGACTGCTGTCTTCCGCAAGATCACCGCTTCTCTCGATCAGGAACACGAAGAACGGCAGAATCAGAAAATTCTGCAGCAGTACTATCAGCAGTCTCTTCCCGTCCTGCAGGAGAACTTCTTCATCTCCCTGGTGCAGGGGCGCATCCCGGAAGAAGAACTGGAGAAATACTGCAGCGACTATCAGATCTCCCTGCCTGGTCCTTACTATACAGCTGCTCTCTTTCATACAAGTTCCGGAAAGCTGCCGGAAGGCATGCAGTACATGCTGATGGTCATGAGCGTGAGAAAGCTTGCGGAAGAGAAGATCAGTTCCCGCTGGGAGCCTCACTTCTTCAGTTTTCTGAACAATCTCTGCATGATCGCTTCCCTGAAGAAAGAAAGCGACGTCCGTGACCTGACGGATGAGCTTGACCGGTTCTGCCGTCTGGCAAAAAGCGCGGTCGGAGCTTCTGTCACCTGCGGCATCGGCCATCCATGCGCCAGCCTTCAGGAGATTCCGAGCAGCTATGCGGGCGGACGCCAGGCGGTTTCCTACCGGGTTGTCTACGGAAGCGAGCAGGCAATCAATATTTCTGAGGTTGCCCCGAAGGAGGCAGAACTTCCTTCCGGGACTGCAGATCTTGAACTGCAGAATGTCTACAAGCATATGAAACTGGAAAACCCGGAAGATCTTTCTGCCGCGGTGCATCAGTTTCTTTCTGACTGCCTGCCTCATTCTTCCGTGGTTTCCTATCATCTGTTCATCATGGAACTTATCGGCCGGCTCGGCAGCTTTGCCAGAGACAACGGCCTGGAGATGGAAAGTGCCTTCGGCGAAGACCCGACTTCCCTGGACCTGCAGCAACGGGATCCGGAAGCACTCGGCGTCTGGATGAATGAAGTATGCCTGCGCATGCAGAAACAGCTCAGCGGGCAGCGGAAGAGTTCCACGGAGAATCTGGTCCAGAAAGCAAAGAGCTATGTCCAGGAACACTATTCCGAGCCTGATCTGAGTCTGAATTCCATCTGTTCCTTTCTCGGCATCTCGATGTCCTATTTCTCCACGATTTTCCGCCGGGAAACCGGGCAGCCATTCAGCACCTTTCTGACTGACTACCGGATGAACAAAGCAGCCGAGCTGCTTGTCTCGAAAAACGAGAAAACTTATATCGTTGCCACGCAGGTCGGCTACAGTGATCCGAATTACTTTTCCTATGTATTCCGCAGAAAATTCGGAGTTCCGCCAAGCAAGTATAAAGGAAGCTGATCCGTATGAAACTGTTTTCCAGATACTTCGGGACGAATAAATCCGGGAGCTTCCGGACTGTCATTCTGATCTCGTTCAGTGCGGTTTCCATTCTGATGATGGCAGTCGTCGGAATGGTCTTTCAGAATCTCATGAACCGGGGAACCCGGAACATGCTGCAGGAATCCACGCAGAATACTGCACTTCAGGAAACCCTGAACATCGAAAACTATCTTTCCACGATCCGCAATACCGCAAACGCACTCTATTACGATGTCATCAAGAAAAATGATCTTTCGGAGGAGAGCATCCGTTCTAATATGCAGCTGCTCTATGCCGCAAATTCCAATCAGATCATCTCCATCGCGCTGTTCAGCGATGACGGCACCCTGCTCTGCACAGCTCCGAATGCAGTTCTGAAGAACAATCTGGATGTCACAGAACAGGACTGGTTCACTTCTGCGCTTGCCAAAGTAGAGAATGTTCATTTTTCTCAGCCCCATGTGCAGAACCTGTTTCAGTCTGCTTCGCATTCCTACAAATGGGTCATATCTCTGTCAACTGCCGTAGACATGACCCAGAATGGAAAAGCGAAGCGGGGCGTGCTTCTCATCGATATGGACTATCAGTCCATGGAACAGCTCCTGGAAGAGTCAAACTCCGAGCTGTCTGACAGCTATATCTATCTGATGGCAGATGATGGAGATATCATCTATCACCCCTACCAGTCCAGAATCCAGGCAGGTCAGTATACCGAAAATACGACGAAAGTGCTGACTTACGAAGACGGAGTGCACGTCGAGCAGGTCGGTGATACCCAGCAGATTGTCAATGTGAATACTGTTTCCTATACGGGCTGGAAGCTGGTCAGCGTAATTCCGGGATCGACGCTGAATCTCAATGAACGATCCTCCGGAAGCGTGATCATCATGATTATCTCGCTCACGGTTCTTGCCATCGTCCTCATCAACCGCTTTCTTGCCCGGCAGGTTTCCGAACCTCTGATCCGTCTTAATGATACGATCGCGAATATGGAAGGCGTCACGAATCTTCCACCTGAAGTATATGAGAACAGCTCTGCAGAAATCGAAGAGCTAGGTACCACGCTCCATTCCTATATTGCTCAGATCAACCGCCTGATGGATGAAATGCGACGGGAAGAAGAAGAGAAGCGCAAAAGCGAGCTCGATGCCCTCCAGGCGCAGATCAATCCTCACTTTCTCTACAACACGCTTGATTCCATCGTCTGGATGATTGAAGGAGAGAAATACAAAGAAGCGGTATTCATGATCACGCAGCTGGCTTCCTTCTTCCGCATGTCGCTGAACCGGGGCCATTCGATCATCCGCATCGATAATGAGCTGAAGCAGGCCGAGGCTTATCTGAATATCCAGAGAGTCCGCTACAAGCAGTCATTCGAAGCAGTGTTTGACATTGAAGATTCGATCGGTTCCTGTCTGATCGTGAAACTCGTGCTTCAGCCGATTCTGGAAAATGCGATCTATCACGGGATCAAGGAAGCAGAACAGGATGGCCGGATCCGCATTCATGGCTGGAGAGAACAGGACGATATCTATCTGGAAGTTTCTGACAATGGCTACGGCATGAGTCCGGAAGAAGTAGAGATGATTCTGAATGAATCCAGACGCCCGGCGGTTGAAAAGCATGGCTCCGGAGTCGGTCTCATCAATGTCGATAAACGTCTGCGCCTGCGCTTCGGAGATGCCTACGGACTCAAGGTCAGAAGCGAACTGGATGCCGGCACAACAGTGACGATTCATATTCCAGCCATCGAAGCCACCGAAGAAAACCTTGCCAGATATGAAGGAGAAACGGTATGAAGCAATCACGAAGCATCGCATTCATTCTCCTGATCATCGCTCTGGCAGTCACTGCAGCAGTATCCGGATACATCGCAGTCGCTCCGGAAAAAGAAAATCCGCAGCGTGAGATCACCGTTGTCCTGCCCAATGCATCAGAAGAACGATGGAACTCCTTCCGGACCGGCATCCGAGCTGCCGCAAGAGAATACGGCATCTCACTGACCATCATCAGCACCACCGAAGACAATGAAGCAGACCAGATCGCCTCTGCGCTGGAAGAAAAGCCCGATGGAATCATCGTTTCCCTTCTCTCCGATCAGACTGCCTCGGTTCTGGATCATTCTTCCGTTCCGACTGTACTGCTCGGAACCAGAGGCTCTCTGGAAACCAGTGCAAGACTGAGTCAGATCTCTCTCAGTGCAAAAGCAGCAGGCGTCAGCCTTGCTCAGCTGGTCCTGTCCTACCGCAGTTCTGCTTCTGACCTGAAAATCGGAATTCTCTGTTCCGCAAACAGCTCCTCTGAGCTCACGGAGCGGCTGGCAAGTCTGAATGAAGAACTCGCCAAGCATGAAATCAGTCCGGTATGGATTCTCAGGGATACCAGCCAGGTCTCACTGATCCATGCGCAAGCAGAGACTCCTGCCGACCTGATCATTGCCCTGGACAACGATTCTCTCGAGGCAGCAGCAGAATACCGGGAAGCACACCCGGATCAGATCTTTGGCCTGTATGGAATCGGCATCTCCACCACCTGCATTTCCTATACCGATTCCGAAGTCATCGATAAGATGATTGTCCCCAACGAATATCTTGCCGGGTTCACTGCCATCGAGCAGATCTCTGACTACTGCTCGTCCAGAACTTCCATGGAGAATACTGCCATCGATTATTCGATCATCACCCGGGCAAACATGTTCACGAAGAAAAATCAGCAGCTGCTGTTTCCGATCAGCCAGTAGCTAGAAAGGATGCCATGAAACTGATCTTCAGCACAATTGCACTGATTCCGGCTCTGGCCCTTTCCGGATGCGCTCCCGCTTCCGCAAAGAAGAAGAGCTTGAATCTCGGCATTGCCGTCTATGACGGCGATGATACCTTCATCGCCTCCATCACGGAAGAABTCTCTGAGCTGGCAGAAGCGGATGGAGTTCATTACACCATCCGCAATGCAGATCACTCACAGCTCACCCAGAACGAGCAAGTCAAGGACATGATCGATGACGGGATGAACGTGATCTGCGTCAATCTTGTTGACCGCACAAGCACTTCTGCAATCATCAATACGGCAATGAAGAATGAGATTCCGGTGATCTTCTTCAACCGCGAGCCGGTAGAATCCGATATCACCCGCTGGGAACATCTTTATTATGTCGGCAGTGATCCGGAAGAAAGCGGCCGGCTGCAGGGACAGATTGCAGCCGCTTATCTCAGCCAGCACCCGGAAGCAGACCGGAACGGGGACGGGCAGATCCAGGTCTATGTCCTGGAAGGAGAACCAGGACATCAGGACGCGATTGTCCGCAGCGAATCTTCCGTCACGACACTGCAGAATGCCGGCGTCCGGATTGACAAGATCGGCTATTCAATCTGTGACTGGAACCGCAAGGAAGCACGGACTGAAGTAGCCAGACTGATCCAGGAAGGAACTGAAGCAGAACTGTTCCTCTGCAACAATGATGATATGGCAGCCGGCGCCGTCGATGCATATGAAGCAGCTGGAATTTCTCAGGATGATCGCCCACTGATCGCCGGAATTGACGGAACTTCAGTCGGGTGCGAACTTGTTCAGAACCATGCACTGATCGGAACGGTCTACAATGACTACAAAGGACAGGCAGCAGCGATCTACCAGCTTGCGGCTGCCCTTTCCGGAAACGGAGAAATGCCCGAGCTGACTGATTCGCATTACATCACGCTTCCCTACCAGAAAATCACGCCGGACAATGTCTCCCAGTTCCAATAGATCAGTCCAGAAGAAAAGCCCCGCTTCGGGCTTTTCTTCTGGGTATTCAATAGGAATGATTACTTCTTCTGAACGTACTTCAGGCAGTCCAGCGTGACAGCCGTCAGAATGATGATGCCTTCAAATACGAACTGCAGGTTGGTATCAATGCCGAGAATCGTCAGGGAATACGTCAGTGAGGTGAAGATCAGAACGCCGACCACGACACCGGAGATCTTTCCGATACCGCCGGTGAAGGAGACACCGCCGACCACGCAGGCAGCGATTGCGTCCATATCCCAGCCCTGGCCATAAGCGGCAGAACCGGAACCGACCATGCGCATGCATTCAAGCCATGCGCCGATGCCGTACATGACACCTGCAAGCATGAATGCGCAGAGAATCGTCTTGAATACAGAGATACCGGAAACTGCTGCAGCATCAGGATTGCCGCCTACTGCGAACAGGTTCTTGCCGAACATCGTCTTGTTCCAGATGAACCAGATCACGCAGATCGCACCAATTGCCCACAGGATGATCGTCGGAAATCCGTTGATCTTCGGAATGAACATTGCCGGGATCGAGGAATCAATTGCACCGAACGAGACACCCTTGGTCGCATAAGTGACAAGGCCGAAGATGATCAGCATGTTGCTCATGGTGGAAATGAACGGATGCATCTTGAAGCGGGCAAAGAAGAAACCCGCAATCGTTGCGAAGATCGTCGTCAGAATCACACATACCAGCAATGCCAGCCATGCACGTCCAGCCGGAGGAATCGAGGTGAAGTCGAAGATGTGTCCGAATACCGAACCGGTATTGACGCCCTGATGCATGATGATGGTCGCAGTGACCATGCCCATGCCGACCATACGTCCGACGGAAAGATCAGTACCAGTCAGGACAATGAGTCCGGCAACGCCGAGCGCCAGGAACATACGCGGAGCAGCCTGCTGCAGAATGTTCAGGATATTCGTCACCGTGAATAACTGCGTGTTCTTCAGGATCGGCGTGATGATTGCCAGCATGATGAAGATCAGCACGATGACGATGTAAAGTCCGTTCTTCAACAGGAACTGTTTCCGGTTGAAGGTATACTTATAGTTCTCACGGGACTGGGCCCACTTCTCTGCAGTCGTGAACTTCGACATCCGGAGATTGTCAATCAGATGATACTGATACGTAAATGCCTCATGGCGGCGATCCTTGATTGCCTGCATGACATTGTCATACGTCAGCTTGGCATCGAACTGCTTGTTCTTGTAGACATACTTCTCATCTTTCAGTTCGTTCTTGTCCGTGATGCCGGAAATCGTCTTTTCGTACTCGGCCTTCAGCTCAGCAAGCTTTGCATTGTATTCAGCCTCAGCTTTGCTGCTTTCAGCATCGCAGCTAGCACAGACTTTGCTGTAATACAGGCTGTCATAATTCTGCTTCAGATAGTCTTCTGCTTCTTTTACCAGCTCATTGACTTTCGTGCTGTTGGCACGCTCCACCTCTTTCGCAGCAGCCAGCTGCTTTTCCAGATCTGCAGTCTGCTTCTTCCGTTCCTCAGAGGTGAGGTTTCTGCTGCTCTTCACAGAAGACAGCTTATTGCTGAGGCTCTGAATCTTCAGGCTTCCATCTTTTCTCAGTTCATCCAGCTGTTCCTGAATTCCGCCGACTTTTTCTGCAATCGGGGCCTTGAGTGCCTCTTCTTCTTTATCGGTCAGAATCTGTCTCTTGTCTTCCATCTTCTTATACCCTCTCTCACAGATACATAGCGCTGAGTCTCAGCAGCTCTTCCTGATTTGTTTCCTTCGTATTGACGATGCCGGAAAGGTGTCCGTTTGACATCACACCGATCCGGTTTGTGATTCCGAGAATCTCCGGCATCTCAGACGATACCACAATGATGGTCTTTCCCTGTTTTGCCATCTGAATGATCAGTTCGTAGATCTCGTACTTCGCACCGACATCAATACCTCTCGTCGGCTCATCCATCATGAATACGTCAGGTTCACGTTCCAGCCACTTTCCGAAGATCACCTTCTGCTGGTTGCCTCCGGAGAGACTTGCGATCATATCATCCGGTCCCAGGCATTTGGTATGCATGGTCCGGATTTCCTTTGCGGTTGCTTTCTTCATATCCGGATCAGACAGGACAACCGATCCATGCTTATACTGGTCCAGATTGGCAATCGTCGTATTGAAGGTCAGATCTCCCTTGAGGAACAATCCATTTGCCTTGCGCTCTTCTGTGATCAAAGCAAACCCATTGTCCATCGCTTCCTTCGGATTGTTGAAGTTGCAGAGCTTGCCATTATAGTACACACGCCCGCTCGCTCTCGTACGGACACCGAAGATCGTTTCAAGAAGTTCGGTTCTTCCAGCTCCGACCAGACCATACAGACCGAAGATCTCGCCTTCTCTGACATCGAACGAAATATCCTTCAGCCATGGCTTATACTTTGTGAACAGATGCTGAACCGAGAGAATCGGTTCTTTCGGAGTATTGTCTACTGGCGGAAAACGATTATCCAGAGAACGCCCGACCATTGCCGTGATCAGATCATTCATATCCGTCTCTGCAATCTTCTTCGTCATGACCATGTGACCATCACGGAGAACAGATACTTCATCGCAGATTTCGAATACTTCATCCATCTTATGCGAGATATAAATCAGAGAAATGCCGCGATCCCGCAGCTTTCTCATCATTCCGAACAGTTTCCGGACTTCCGGCTCCGTCAGCGAAGACGTCGGCTCATCCAGAACGATCAGCTTGGAATGATAGGAAATTGCCTTGGCAATCTCGCACATCTGTCTTGCTGATACGGACATCGTCCGCATCGGAGCACTCAGATTCACGGTCAGGCCCAGACTGCGGAACAGTTCTGCAGCCTCCCGCTTCATGCGTGCTTCATCGACCACGCCGAACCGGTCGGTCGGATATCTTCCGAGGAACAGATTATCTACAACAGTGCGATCAAGAGCCTGATTCAGCTCCTGGTGTACCATTGCAATTCCATTTTCCAGTGCATCTTTCGGACCCGCAAAGTTGACTTCCTTGCCATCCAGAACAATCGTTCCCTCGTCTTTCTGGTAAACACCGAAGAGACACTTCATCATCGTGGACTTTCCGGCGCCGTTTTCTCCCATCAGTCCCATGATGGTTCCGCGCTTCACATCCAGGTTGATATGATCCAGAACGCGGTTGCGCCCGAAACTCTTGCACATTCCCCTTATTTCAAGAATATTGTCTTTTGATTCATCAGCCATGCTATCACCTCATACAGTGGTGAAATCCTCCGCGTATTCCGCATCAGATTTCATAAGATGAAGGGCTGCAAGGAACAATTGCCCGCAGCCCATCAGGAGAAGCTCAATTCAGAAATTACTGAAGCAGCGAAGTGTAGGAAGCAGCGTTGTCCGTCTTGACCATGTTGATTGCAAATGCATCATACTGATCAGGATTTCCGAGACGGTTCGTGATATTGGATTCCGTCTGGCCATCGCCGCCGATGTATTCAACATCGAGGTTCAGCAGATCGTCATACTTTTCCAGCAGCGGCTGATAGGTAGCACTCAGGAAGTTATCTGCAGCATTGTAGATGTCGAGCCATACTTTCTTCGTCGGGGAAGTTCCAGCATCGAGCTGATTGCTTACCGGCTTGTAAGTAACAGTAGCATCCAGGAAGTCCTGATAATTGTCAGCAGTGACAGCAAGGTTCAGAGCATAGAAGGAACGCTGGTCTGCATTGTATTCATAGTCGGTGCCTTCCGTCAGAACGTTGCCAGCATCATCTGCAACAGAGATACCAGTATTGATATCAACACCATCCAGGCAGTTTCTCAGAACACGGAGCGTAAGATAAGCCTGAACGTCAGCATGCTGGGAGATCGTTCCTGCATAGCCATCAGCGATTGCGGCAACAGCATCAGAGTTTGCGTCATATCCGAAGGTCGGAACATTGTTCTCCTTGGACCAAGCATTGAACATTGCCATGCCCATGCCATCGTTATTGGAAACAACGACATCAATCTGATCGCCGAAGGAAGAAGCCCATGTACCGATTGCGTTTCCTGCTGTAGCAGCATCCCATGTTGCACCAGCAGAGTTCTTCATTTCCTGAGAAGCAAGTTCACGTACGACATAGGTCGTTCCGTCGATTTCAATGGAGCCATCCTGAACATTGGTGGAAGATCCATCAACGTTGGTTCCTACCGGCTGAGCATTGACGCCATTTGCATCATCAACTGCTGTGCCGAGGGCGCTGCGGACGCCGCGGGTACGTGCGATGGAATCGTTATGTCCGATATCGCCGATTGCAAGAACATAGCCGATGATTCCGTCACCATTGCGATCCAGTTCAGCACCGTGAGAAGTGATATAATCAGCAACCATCTGTCCCTGGAGTTCAGCACCCTGGTTCGCATCGAATCCTACATAATAGGTATCCTTGTTCCAGTTCAGAGCAGTCATATCCAGTTCACCAGTCGAGCTGTTGGACGGCTGACGGTTGAACCAGACAAGCGGCTTTGCTGCATTTCCTGTAGCCTCTGCTGCTGCAGCAGCGGTCGCTGCCGAAGATGCCGCAGCAGCTGAAGTAGCAGCTGCCGAAGAGCTTGAGCCGCCGCATCCTGCAAGCAGAGTTGCAGACATTGCAGAAGCCGTGAGAATACTGAAAATCTTCTTCGAGTTCACAATTATTTCCTCCCTTGTGATCTGAGGTTTCCCTCATCAACAGTTATAATTTAGCAAGCGCTTACATTCTGGACCATACAATTTTTTTCTGTGAACCCTTAAGATTTTTTGGTTCTCTTCTTGTGAATTTTTTCCTTCCGTTTCCCAGGTTTCTGAAGAAAAAGTACCTTTCGAATGTCGATTCCCTTTATCATGTATGCAGGTAAGTACCTTGTTATTTAATGCATTGAAATGATCTGATTCCTGCATGCAGAAATCTGCTCGGAAAAGCCAAGGCAGATCAGGGTGAAGCAGGTATTTCTTTTCCATATATAATAGTAAAACCGTACAGATTTCTGTATCGTTCGATCAAAAGGCTCTCATCCTTCAGACCATTATGGATTTTGTGAAGTGATGTGATTTACCCAATTCTTCCGGAAAATGATTACAGTGAAGAATGAAAGGAAGGCATAGAATATGTCTGATATCGAAACAAGAGGATTCATCACTGAAAAACTATATCCGGCAAATGGCCGTTCTGCTCAGGATACGGCCTATGCGTTGGCAAAATACCTGGATACGGATAAGCATATGATCACCCAGATCATGCGTACCCGCCAGGGCTATCTCGTCCAGTGCAAGGGAGATGCCAACATGGAATGGACCAAATATGTCGGCATGGACGCTGCAGTAAGCATCCGCATCAATGAAGAAGACGCGAATCTAAGGATCTCGGTGGCTGCCGAGAAATGGGTTGAGAAAGCCGGCTTTGCGGCACTCGGTATCGTCTTCTCCCCGCTGCTGGTAACCGCAGGGCTCGGAGCAGTCCGTCAGTTCGGTCTCTTCGATGATATCTTCCGCTTCCTCGACAGCTATATCGGCGCAGAACCGCTCGAGACAACTACTTCGAATCCATTTACCGGAAAGAATGCAAAGGATGCGGACAGCACGGTCAGCAGTGACTCCGTCACCTGCCCGAGCTGCGGAGCTCTGAACAAGCCCGATGCGAAATTCTGCCGGAAATGCGGAAAGCCGATGCAGATCTCCGGAGAGAAACATTGTCCGAACTGCGGTGAGGTTGTTGATGAAGATGACAGTTTCTGCCCTAACTGCGGTCAGAAACTGAACTGACAGAATCCGATAAGAACTGAGGAGCCTTCTTAGCTGAAAGTTCCTCAGCTTTTTTCTATCCACCAGAGATGAATCTGAAGAGATAGACGCATCAGATTGCAGAACGTATGCTCCGTATAGAATATTGAGAACAGAGCGCTGTTCTTTCTGAAGGAGATCTTATGAATTCAGCACTTCTGATCGGCAACTGCCGGCATGCCATGGCTAATTTATACCCCGTGATCCTGGAACAGGGCTGGTAGGCAGATGGAATCTGCACCCGCTCGCTGGAACATTCCGAAGCTGCACTAGCGAATTACGGCTTTTCCGGAATGCCTTATGAAGTCATCGGAACGATGCTTGCTTCTGAATCCGCTTCGAAAGTCATCGATATGCAGATGAGCAAGATGATCCGCAATCCGATAAGCCGCCCATCCGCAGAACAGACCGGTGACGATCCCTGTAAGGATACCCGCCGGATAATGCAGATACAGGTACATTCTCAAAAACGCAATCAGACATGCAAGCACCCGTGCCGGCACTCTCAGCTTTCTGAAAGAATCCGAATTCATCAGCACGAAAACAGCCGCAAACGAAAATGACGCATGTCCGGATTGGAAGGAATAATCTGTCGGCCGCGGCACCAGCAGGACAATTGCTGTATTCACATCACAAGGCCGCACTCTCTGAAACAGTTTCTTCAGAATTCCATTGCATCATATGACATCCAGGGCAAGTGCCATCAGTATCACCATTCCCGCTGTTCTCGTCTTCTTCAGCAATAGCAGAATAAACGGGAGAATCAGAAAAATCACCAGACCATTCGAAATCAGCGGCATCAGAAATCAAGCACCGGACCTCTCAGCGTCTGTATCGCATTCAGCATCTGCAGTTCCATAAGCTCCTCCTCAGGACAGAATCTCTTATCCGCAAAGGAGAATAGCAAAGACATTTAACACAAATCCGTTCAGAATCTGAACAAATTCTTAACATCCCGATTCAGACAGAAAAAAGCTCCGGAGATTGTTCTCCAGTGCCGAATTTCCAAAGCAGTCTCTACTTCGTGCACTCTTCAACCCAGGCAATGAAGTTGGAGACATAATCTCCGGTACGCTCAGCAGTAGTATGACCGAGTCCCCAGACCGTTGCGAAGTCTACTGACTTCACGCCGGAATACTGCTGCAGTGCAAGAGCCAGATTCGCTTCAGTGGTAAGAGCAGTATCAGACTGGCTCAGACCAGTGCGGATCCGCCAGTAAGAAGCCACATCTGCAGTCCCGCATACATCATAAGAATCAAGCAGGTAATACAGAGGAGTATACATATTCAGACGGGTCTGAACCATATTGCCGACACTGTCTGTCTTTGCAAGATCCGTTTCAAACGAAGAAGCATAATCAGTGCCGCGGACAATCTCTGCAAGCGTCGAATCAAAGTGTGCGCCATTGCCATCGCCATATBCGAACAGCGTATTCTCACCCTGGCTTGCATCAAGCTGATCAAACGCAGCCAGTCCTTTGGAAGCATTCTTCATCACCTTTACGAAGTCAGCAATCGAAGTGATGGTTGCCGTATTCGTAGCCGTATCATAGGTTACCCAGGTTCCATTCGCATTCAGCGCATCAATGTAGTCCTGAGCAGTCTCATAAGTACCAGTCAGTGACAGGCCGGAAGAATTGCTGGTGTCTCGCGTGATGCCATCGTTCTGTTCTGCATTAGCCATATCATTGCTGGAGGAAGAAGAAGTATCTGCAGAAGCCGAAGCATCAGGTGCTGTTCCATCCGGTGCTCCATCTGGCTTTTCGCCATCCGGCATGCCGCTTCCGTCCGGACCGCCAGCCATAGAATTGCTTGAGGATGCGTCATACGGGAATTCCGTATCACTCAGGAAGTTATTCAGAGATTCCTCAATGACTGACTTCAGATAATCATAATAGGAACCAGACTGATAGATGCCATCATCAGATGCCTCCAGAGTTAGCACATTGCCATCCGCGTCCTTCAGATCTGCACTGTTGACCCATTGTGCATAAGCATTTGCAAGCGCATCGCTGATCGACTGTTCTTCATCGCTCAGTCCGCTGCGCGTAGAACCCATCATCCATTCATACGATTCATCCGCAGTATCCAGATTCGTGATCGGGCACCATGCCATCACACCCTGAACTGCATCGCTCACTCCCATGACCGCGCCGATTGCTTCAAGATACGGCGTATAGAGATCGCTGTTGCCGGAAGAACCGAGAATCGAACCCTGGGCACCTCCGCCGCTCATACCGAATACGAAAATCTGATCCGTATCACCGGCAATCGTCGAGGCAGAATATCTGAGATACCGAATCGCAGCCTTCATGTCCGTGACTCCCGCAGGAGCACCAGCATCTCTGCCTCTGCATCCGGCATGCACATAGACCATGCCCTTGCTCGTATACTCGGTGAAACTCTGATACTCCGTCAGCGCTTCCTGTGCAGAATAGCCCGGCGTATTCACCGGCATCACAATCGGTGCGGTCGATGCCGTATAGTCATTCACTTCTGCTTCCGTATTGACGGTCACGGTATAAGTACCGTCGCCATTGTCTGTCGTATCAAAATAGCTGCCCGGCACGAAGATCGCCAGCGTCTCATAAGAAGCATCAGCCGGATCAGAACAATACTGAATACCGATCTGATAATAGACATCATCGTCGCTGTTGTACTACCATTTCGTGTTGTCGATCATGGAAAGATCTGTGGCAGCTGCAGCAGTCGCTTCTGTTTCTGCTGAAGCAGGTGCAGAAGCACTGCTATGTGTACTGGCCGTCGAGCTGCTGCACCCGCACAGCAATAGTGCCGCAGCCGAAATGCCTGATATGACTCGTTTCATTTTATGCCTCCGAACACAAGTCATTTTATCTAGGAAATCTGAAGTCTTTCTGAATCCCATCTGCAGATTTGTTCAGATTTCCATTCTGCTTCAATTCCGGAAATCTATTATTATTAAACTTATTGTTTACTTTTACGAAACTGTCTGATATAACTTTTTCATTCCCGGCAGGAGACGCATCACTTCAGAAACAGACACCGGGAAATCAAGGGGGAAAACAAATGAAAAAACAGGTTTCTTTTCTTCTTCTCTGTGCATCTCTGTTAGCAGGATGCACCTCGTCTGGTTCTGCATCTCACGGCAATTACACCGATGAAATGAAAATTCCTCATACCGTGGATCTGAGTCCGGAAGACGGTTCCGACAGCGTAGAGCGTCAAGGCGACCATAAAGACAGTCCGTACTTCAATACACTGGACTTCTATAACATGAACTCCACGGATACTCTGACCATTTTGCACAACTTCAAAACCCAGCAGCAGACTTCTGAATGGAGCTGCGGCGTTTCGTCTGCACTCATGGTGATGAACTGGTATGGGAAACTCGGCGATTATAACGAAGAAAGTCTCGCTGCTTTCCGCAGCAACGGCACGGAGCCAGGCGCTACCAGCATGTCTCAGCTGGTCGAGATCTTCGACGGCGTCGGCGGCTTCAATACATACTCCACGCTGGACTGCATGGATACCGTATATGATGTATTCACGTTTGACTATATCCAGGGCACGCTGAAACAAGGCCATCCGATCATCGTCGGCTGGAACGACTGGGGCGGCCACTGGCAGGTCATCATCGGCTACGATACCATGGGAACCGATACGACCCAGGACGATGTAATCATTGTGGCAGATCCCTACGATACAACTGACCACAACCAGGATGGCTACGGCGTCTACAGTGCGGAGCGCTTCCTGTACAACTTTACGTTCTACAACTTCTTCGATGAAGAATCCGGGGAACCGAATGACATGTGTTTCCTGACTGCAGTACCAGTCGAAGAGTAACTATTCAGAATGTCTGAGTTCTCAGGCATTCTTTTTGGCTTAATTTGCAGGTTGGCGATCTAGGCTAATAAGCAAACAGGTCCGAAGTCTTCATATCACAGATTCTGAAGAAGTCCGGGACATTGCTGAGTAAAGTTCTGACCTCAAGCAGCACTTCATCAGCAGCCAATCTTGCATATTCAGGACTGTTGCCAGCAGTGCAGCAAGCTGGGTTGATATACTTTGCTGCCACTCCTCTGTATCCGCGATTCCATTCATCAAAGATGGTCTTCAGAGATAGATATAGGGCTTATGATCACCTGCTGCTCGAAACTCACAGTTCTTCTGATTCAGGATCCTCTGATATGCAGTCTTGCCATCAATCCAAGTCAAGGCAGTTCCCAGAAAGATTCTTCTGAATTTTCTCGATATCTTCCAATTTCGGAGCTGCCATGTTCGCTGCCTTGAGAACTGTATCTCCTTATCTCTGCACTGCGGTAAGCAGACATATCTGTCCACTGGAAAGCCCGCGATTTGATGCTTTTCGCTTTTATCACTGTTCAGAAGGTATTTTTCATCCATCTCTACTTCATCGGAAACCACTGTTTCACTGGCAATGGATTCCAGGGCGTGGAGAAGCTTCATGCGCATTCTCCAGACGGTATAAGAGCTGATGCCGAGGCTCTCAGCAGTCTTCTGGATCGGAACCTGCTGAAAAGTGTCCTTGATCAGCTGATCCCATTTCGAACGGACCTGCTAAGAGTAATACGTGAGATGACCATAGTCGACCACGGTCCTATGATTGCATGAATGGCAGACAAGCATCTGCTTTCCGGAGCTGGCTCTTCCGCCTCTGGTTTAGTTCGAAGTCTTTGAGCCGCATTTTGGACAGATCTTTATGCAGTAACTCCGGGAAGCAATGTTCAGGATCATGCAATTCTCCAGATCGGGCAGAAGCTTCTTCTGGTATGGGAACAGAGTGGAATAAATGCGGGTATCTACCTCTCTAGAGGCAGTCTAAGCCATTTGTCTGCAAGTACTGTGCTCCATTAGGCACAGTGAAGAAGAAAATCACCAACTCTAATTAAGCCAATGTATTCTTCATATTCTGGTTCTCCTATTCCCGAAAGACCTGGTATCACATGAAAAAGACCGGGTTTTCCCGGTCTGTCACTCTCCTGAATGAGGATATCAGCAATCACCTTGCGTGCAGGTTTCTGCTCAAGCAATATCTTTATCTGACTTCCCGGTCTTTCCTGCCGGAACGGATCGAGGAATGGTTCACCTCAATGCCATGGCTTCTGATGATCTGTTCAACTTCCGGATGACGTTCCAGCCTTGCCGAAAATTCCAGCATGCGATCGCCATCCTGATTGTAGAGAAAGAAGCCCTGCTTCATGCACATGAACTGAGAGATTTCTTCATACTTCATGTTCTTAGGCTTGCCAAAAAGCCTGATGTAAGTGACCCCTTCATCTGTGAAGATCATGCGGCAGCGCTGCCGCATTACAACCAGGAGCCAGCCGAGGACTGCAGCCCCGAGGCAGATCAGTTCTACCGGCAGGATTCCGTCCTGGCTTTCCTCAGGCATGGTCAGACACATGATGAACAGAATTGAGAAAACTACTCCGGAAATCAATCCGACCACGAAAGAATTATCGTCTTCCTTCAGTACTGCAAGTTTCTTCATTCACTCCTCCGCAACCGCTTCAATCTCACAGAGCAATCCCTTCGGCAGCGTCTTCACTGCCACGCAGCTTCTTGCCGGCTTCCCGGTAAAGTACTTCGCATATACTTCATTGAAAGCCGCAAAGTCTTTCATATCGGCCAGGAAGCAAGTCGTCTTGATGACTTTGTCATAATCGCTGCCGCCTGCTTTCAGGACTGCGCCGACATTTCTGCAGCTGAATTCTGCCTGAGCTTCAATTCCTTCCGGGGCTTCGCCGGTCTTAGGATCGACCCCGATCTGACCGGAAGTAAACACAAATCCCTTTGATACATAACCCTGGGCATACGGCCCGATCGCTGCTGGTGCATCTGCTGTTCTGATTTCTTTCATTCAATTGCTCTCCTGTTCTGCACATGCTGTGATCATTTCCCGAAGCATCTCATAGCTCCGATCAAATGATGCAAGATCAAGCCGTTCTTCCGGAGAATGGACATCCAGACAGATCGGTCCGAACGTAATGATATCAATTCCAGGTCTCATGCCGCTGAAGATTCCGCATTCCAGACCACCATGACTCGCATGGCATTCCAGCTTCTCACCATGTTTCTCAAGCACCATGGCAAACTTCTTTCTGAGATCCGAATCTTCTTTGTAGTTCCAGCCCTTATACCGGCCGAGAATCTGAACCTGAACTCCCATATACTGAGAAAGCTTCTTCACCTGACCGATCATATGATCCAGAGCACTGTCAATCGCACTCCTGGCAAGGATCTGCATTTCCGCTTTATTTCCGTCAGTATACAGAATGCCGAGATTCAGAGACGTCAGCGTCAGCCCCGGGATCGCCATAGACTTATGCTGGAATCCATCCGGGATCAGATACAGGAAATCCAGAAGCTCTGCAGAAGAATCTCCATCCGCCTGTTCGCTGACCGGATCTTTCTGCTTCAGCTCTGCCGCAAATCCTTCATCGCTGTACTGCAGTTCTTCATGAATTCCTGCCGCGCTCTGTTTCACAGAGCTTTCCAGCTCAGCATATGAAGCAGAAGAAGTAAACAGGATCCTGCTTTCTCTGGTGATCGCATTGTCTTTTCTGCCGCCATCCAGACTGACAAGATGGAGAGAGATTCCTCTTCCCTCTGCTTCCTCGAGAATCCGGGCTGCCAGCTTCAGCGCATTGGCCCGTTCCCGATCAATCATCGCTGCGGAATGGCCGCCTTTCAGTCCATATACATAGAGTTCATATGCAGGGTCTGAAGCAGGCTCCATCTTCATCTCATAACTCATATGGATCGTGGCAGCTCCAGAACTTGAAAGCCCGGTCACGTGCTCTCCGCCGCCATCCAGGGAAATCAGCCGATCGCCATGCAGATCCTCCGGAACAAGCTTCTGTGCTCCGACCAATCCGATCTCTTCTGCAGTCGTGAACATGCATTCCAGCGGCGGATGGACAAGCGTATCATCATCCAGCACAGCAAGCATGTATGCAACCCCGTTGCCATCATCTCCGCCAAGCGTGGTGCCTCTTGCATGAAGCCAGCCTTTCTCAACATACAGATCAAGCGGATCTTTCTCGAAGTCATGATCCGAATCTGAAGTCTTCTCGCACACCATATCCATATGTGCCTGCAGAATCAGCACCGGGTCATATTCATGTCCCGGGGATCCCGGTTTATCAACTATCACGTTCCATGCCGCATCCTGCTTTACTTTCAGATTGCGTTCTTCTGCAAACTTCACGACAAAGTCGCTGACAGCCTTCTCATTCCGGGAACCGCGTGGAATCTCTGAGATCTTCTTGAACCAGTAGCATTGCGGCTTGCTGAGATCGAATTCCATAAGCACTGCCCTCCTGTTTCTCATTTCCATGATTTTATCATGTTCCGGAGGATTCTTTCTTTCTTGCCAGTATTTCTTTCACAGTTTCAGAAAAAATGATTAGAAGTTTTTTTCTCTGGATCATATCAGTGATGATAGACCATCTGATGAAATCTCTTCAGGGCAATCGTTCCCATGCCGAGAACCCATACAATAATGACTGCAATGGTAAGCGCCAGCGGCAGACTCTGAATCCGCGGTGTCATGATCTCACGGATCGCTTCATTGATCCAGGTCAGCGGATCCAGCAGCGCGATCACCTGCATCACCGGCAGAGGAGAAAGCTGATGCCAGGTATAGAAGATGCTGCCACGGAATACCACCGGCATCATGAAACCCGGGAACATTGCAGCAACCTGAGAAGGCTTTACTATCTATCGTCAATGGGCCGAAGGCGAAAAAAAGATCCCGCTTCAGAAACTGATTGACCTGACAGACAATCTGTTCATGAACGGGATTTCCTCCATTCAGAAATTTCAGTGATGATTACTTGCTGAGCGTTACTTTCCAATGCTTTGACGGATCCATGTGATACCTCTTCAGGAAGGAAGCCTGGTTGCAGGCAATGCAGAGATACAATGTGCTGCCATTGAAGATCAGCGGTGCTCCCTCTGAAAGGAAGCCGAACGAACGGACGTAGTCAATTTCGCCATCATACACCGTCTCTTCTCCATCGCTGATATTCAGATGATACTTCTGATTCAGCTCATAGCCATGCGCTTCAAGATCACTGATCGGGATATTCGTGAATACATTTCCGAATGTTCTCGAAACCGATGTCACTTCTCCATACGCCGTATCTCCCTGCCATGCGGCATGAAGCGGCTGAGGGCAGCGCACGATCTCGGAAACCGGATAAGCAGGACCGACCTCTTCAAATGAAATCACGCCTGCCGCAAGTTTCGCTCCGCAATACGCAAACAGATCTCTTCCGTGGAACACGGAAGTCTTTACCGTGCTCTTCAGCCGGTTGACAGTCTCATCGATCTCCCGGATTTCTTCCACTCCGATGAACTCTTCCAGATGCGTCAGCGTACCGTTGTCCGGAGTCACGACGAACTTTCCGTCCTTCAGCTTTGCCACGCAGGCTCTGCGCTTCGTGCCGACCCCGGGATCCACAACAGAAACAAATACCGTTCCCTTCGGCCAGAATGGTTCTGCATACATCAGAGCATCAGAAGCCTGCCATACATTGAACGGCTCGATGCTGTGGGTCAGATCTTCCAGTCTCAGCGATTCATCGACACTAGCCGCAACTCCTTTCATTGCTGCAGTGCCGATATTATCCGCACCGAAATCCGTCATCATGACAATCCATCCGTCAGTTTCTCTCATTTCATCTTCTCCATTCTGAATTTCCAGGTAAGTCCGGTATCCAGATGATATGCCTCCATCAGATTCCCGCAGTTCAGATCCAGCGCAAGATATCTGGAAGACCCCTGGTACAGGACAGGCTTTCCTTTTTCCACAAACCCGAAAGACTTCTCATACGGAACGCTCTGATCAAAGAAGACCTGACCTTCATGCATGATCATCACGTGAAAACGATCTCCATAGGAATATCCTTCGCTGCGGAATGCTTCATTCGTCACATTGAGCAGAATTCCTCCGAAGTGGCGATTGCCCGTCAGGATCCATCCTTCCAGCATTCCAGGCTTCAGGATTGCTTTTTCATAATACTCCGGGCATTCGACAATCTCAGACACCGGATAAGCAGGACCGACTTCTTCAAAGGAAATCACTCCTGCCGCAAGCTTTGCCGCACAGTATCCGAACAGATCGCGGCCATGAAATACGGATACCTCCTCCGGCCCATGATAGCGGTTGACCTTCTCGTCAATCTCACAGATTTCTTCAATTCCGACCTGATGAAGCAGATGCGTCAGACTGCCGTTATCCGGCGTCACCACATAGCTTCCATCTTTCAGCAATGCCACAGATGCTCTGCGGCTAGTTCCGACACCAGGATCCACGACCGATACAAAGATCGTTCCTGGTGCCCAGTATGGTTCCACTGTCGCAAGCGACAGAGAAGCCTCCCACGGATCGAAGTTTCTGATCTCATGGCAGAGATCCACCAGATCCAGTCCGGGATCCACCTGTTTCATGACTCCCTTCATCTCCGBCACTGCACCCCAGGACAGAGAAAAGTCAGTCTGAATCACAATACTCGGTTTCATATTCCTCCTCAGTACCACGGACTCCAGATCAGATCCGATCCGAAGCGGATATTATGAATCACCAGCAGAACAAATAATACGATCTGAAAAAGAATCACAATTCTCATCTGCCGATCTCCCGGCGTATCTTCATGCTCAGAATAATAAGTTCTGGTCTTTCCTTTCCCGAACCCTCTCAGATCCATTGCATTTGCAATGTTTCCGACCCGGTCGAACGAAGTGATGATCAGCGGTGCAAGAATCAGCACATTCTGCTTCAGACGCGTGCTGAGCTTCGTCTTGCGGGAATCCAGCTCCATTCCTCTTGCCTGCATGGAGATCTTGATATTGCTGAAATCACGAGCAATATCCGGAATATAGCGAAACGCAAGTTCCACGATGAAGCATCCCTTGTACGGCATCCGGATCGAATACAGTCCGGCAGCCAGCTCACTCGGCGTGATGCTCTGAATGAACACCAGCGATACAAGGAACGTCGCCATGAACTTCATGAACCGCACCAGGAAGTACCACATCGTCTCTCTCGTCACAATCGCATATGAATTGAACCGGAACAGAATCGTGGAACCTCCGACCATCTGAAGTCCGTAGTCCGGTTCTACCAGCCACATCAGAAACAGATTCAGAAGATTCACCGCCACCACGAAGATCACCAGCGGACGGATTCGCTTCCAGCTCGGATGCAGCGAGAGAAGCGCAATCAGAAACAGCACGAACAGAGGCAGGATGATGCGCAGATCCCAGGTTGCAATCAGGATCACGATGAACAGCAGAAACAGACGCACCTTGGTCTTGCCCGTAAGCTTGTCAATATACGTGGTGCCAGGATGCAGATTGATGAACAGCCGATTGTTCATGACCGCTGACTCCTCTCTTCCCGGATGAATGCATGGATGAACTGTTCCGGATCCAGCCCGGATTGCTTTGCCAGATGAACCAGCGATGTCTGCTTCAGATTTGCTTTCCGAATCACTGCTTCATCGCTGAGCACTCTGGAAACCCGATCATCCGCAATCAGCTCGCCATCCGCGAATACCAGCGAACGATCCGTGTATTCAATTGCCAGATGCATGTCATGGGTGATGAACAGGATCGTGATTCCATAATCCCGGTTCAGCTTCTCGAGGAAGTTCATGATTTCCGTATAATGCCGGTAATCCTGTCCGGCCGTTGGCTCATCGACGATGATCACCTCCGGATGCAGACACAGAATCGAAGCGATCGTCACCCGTTTCTTCTGACCATATGACAATACGGATACCGGCCAGTTGCGCATTCCATAAAGGTCGCACATCTTCAGCGCGTTGCCGCATTCGTTTCTGATCTCTTCTTCAGAAGCCCCGTTCAGAGTCATTGCCAGAGACACTTCATCATAGATGATGTCTTTGACAATCATCTGATTCGGATTCTGCATGACATAGCCGATCAGCCTGCCAAGCTCCCGGATACTGTACTGCAGGCAGTTCGTCCCGCGGAATTCCACCGAGCCCGATTCCGGCCGGATGATTCCGCAGAGCAGTTTTGCCAGCGTGCTTTTGCCCGCTCCATTCTTGCCGATAACCGAGATGCGTTCTCCTTTTCGGACAGAGAACGATACATCCTTCAGCGCCTGCACATTCTCATAGCGGAAGGAAACATCCTTCACTTCAAGCAGAACTTCTTCTGAATGCCTGCTGTCTTCTTCTTTCACCCGTTCCTGTCCGTAATGTGCCCTCAGGACCGGTGCATACTTCTTCATATCCAGACGTTCCAGATCAGAAAGCACATCGTCTTTGCCGAACTGGACACCTGCATTCTTCAGCGCCGTGAGATACAGCGGCTCCCGGATTCCGGTCTCCTTCAGCAATCCGCTTCTCAGCAGCTCATCCGGAGTGGTATCCATCTCGATCTGCCCTTCTTTCAGAAGAATAATCCGGTCAACCGGACGATACAGTACATCTTCCAGCCGATGCTCAATGATCACGACCGTCTTGTTCTGTTCCCGGTGAATCCGGTCAATCAGATCCACGGCCGTCATGCCCATGGCCGGATCGAGTGCTGCCAGCGGCTCATCAAACAGAAGCACCTGAACATCGTTGTGCAGTACGCCAGCCAGTGCCACCCGCTGTTTCTGGCCGCCCGAAAGATCATACGGAACTTCCTGAAGGAAGTCCTCCATGCCGACCACCTGAGCAGCCTTATCTACCATCGGCAGCATCTCTTCTCTCGGAACGGCATCATTTTCCAGTGAGAACGCAATATCCTCGCCAACGCTCAGACCGATGAACTGGGCATCCGTATCCTGCTGAACCGTTCCGACGATCGAGCTCAGAGAAAAGATACCGGATTCCGATGTTTCCTTTCCAGACACCTTCAGCGAACCTCTGATCTCTCCCGGATAGGAAAAAGGAATCAGCCCGTTGATGCAGCAGCCAAGAGTAGACTTGCCGCTGCCGGAAGGCCCGAGAATCAGAACCTTTTCTCCCTGATAAATCGTCAGATTGATATGCTTCAGCGTGAACTCCGTCTGCGACTTATATCGGAAGGAGAAATCGGAAAACTCAATGACAGGCGCCTTCACAGATCAGTCTTCCTGTTTCAGATTCGTGCTGCGCGCATTGCGCTTTGCCAGCAGGAAAAGCAGCGGAATTCCGACGATAATCTGAACCGACGCATTCGAGATCACTGCGGCCAGTGCCTGACCCATGGTGATGGTAAGCTCCTGTGAATAGAACACGTACGTCAGAAACGGCGTGACGAGACCGAACGCAACCGCATTTCCGACAATCACCAGAACTGCATAAATCACTGCCTGCTTGCCGGTGAAGATGCCATCATTGATTCTTGCACCATAGACTCCAAGCAGACCGACGAAGAAGCCGAGAACCGCATTTCCGATCGACCAGTCAAACCAGAAACCCCAGCCCCCGATCAGATCAGAAATCACGTTTCCGAAAAATGCCGCAACTGCCGCCGGAACTGCCCCGAACAGGCCGCCGACAATCACATCCACCAGCATTGCTGTTGTCAGCGACGTATTCGTGAATACTCTGATGCCGCCGAAGTTCATCAGAACTCCGAACAGCGCCGCGCCGATCGCTACCCCTACAATTGTTCTTGTGTCCCATTTCCCCAGAATGTACGTTTTTACAGATTCTTTCTTTTCTGACATTTTCATGTCCCCCTTTTCTCTGTATGATCCCATGAACAGAAAAAGCTTCCATCCCAAGGACGAAAGCTCTGTTCGTGTTACCACCTTGTTTCCCATCTGCATCACTGCAGACAGCTCACGGAGTACCATCATACCCCAGTCCGCTAACGGGAACTCCCGGCAGCACCTACTATTGCTTCAGCACTGCAGCTCCGAGACCATCTTCCTCTCCTCCCGCATCACTTCGTTGCACCAGACCGAAGCTCTCTATGGATGCCGGCAGAGCATACTCTTCTCTTCCTCGCTGATACCCAACATTTTATCTGTATTGCTCAAAAAAGCAACGCATTTTTTCTGAAACAAGGTCAATTCATTTCTGAAAGTACCAAGTTTCTGAACCAGTCTGATTCCCTCGGACCTTTTCCCTGTGCATTGATCAATCCATTCTGTTCCGCACAGAAATCATTTTCACCGGAATTTGTGGAATTGTCCGGTTCTATGCAGGATTGTCAGAAGCTCATCCCGTGTTTTTCTGGTTTTCTGTACTATACTAGACACCGGCATAAGAAACGCATGCCTGCAGGCCGGAAAAGTTTCTGTCAATTTCAGCCGGCACGATCAGAATCGCATGAACTGTTATGATCTGAATTTCTGAAATTCAGCAGGGGTAGTATGAAACATACATGGAATTGCTTCGGGATATACAGAGAGAAGGTGATCAGCGGATGTCTATGACTGCGGTCAACTATCTGATCATCAACTTCAGCTGTCTCCTATGTGCTCTGATTCTTTACTGCCATACCGGAAACGATCTTGCCAGTTCGCTTGAAATTCATTTATTCAAGCTGCTGCTCCTCGTCTTCTGCCTCTTCATGATCGATGACAGCCTATGGGAACTTGCGATCAGTCAGACCATCTCAATTTCATACCAGGCCCGCAGCCTGCTGAATGCCATCGGTCTTGCCTGCCAGCCGGTCCTTTGCTATGTCTGGTATCTTTTCTCAGAAGTGCGCCTGAAACATGAAATCATCAGCAGGTCCTGGTTCATCCCGGTCACGGCCGCACCGATGATCGTGTCAGTCATACTGATCTTCACTTCTCTGAAGACCGGACTGATCTTCTACAGCGATCCAGTGGCTGAATACCACGGTCCTCTCTACGATCTGGTCATGGGCTTTGATTTTATCTATCTGATCCTGGTCACTATCCATGCAATCTCGAAGTCCGTGCATACAAAATCAAGAGTAGCTAAGAAGAGCTACTTCACGATGATCACGTTCGTGCTGTTCCCGTTTGCGGCAGGAATCATCGACAGCTTTATTCCAAACACGCCAGCCATGGCCCCAAGCATTCTATCCGCGCTTCTTCTGTTCTTCGTCAATGTGCAGGAGATGCAGATCTATTCTGATGCACTGACTGGCCTGAACAATCGCCGCCGCTCTGATCAGGTTCTGGAAGAGTTCATTGAGAAAGCTGGGCCTGCCACCGGATTCTATATCTTCATGATCGATGTGAACCGATTCAAGAACATCAATGACAGATTCGGACACATTGAAGGCGATCGTGCGCTGCAGAAGATTGCCTCTTCTCTGACTCAGGTCACAGGAAAATACGCAGTGTTTCTTTCCCGCTGGGGCGGTGATGAGTTCATGATCATCGGCTCTGAGAGCGCAATCGGTCCTGCAGAAGACTTTGCAGAGCTTCTGCGCCAGCAGGTCAGGACAGATGCAGAGAAACAGGGGCTGCCCTATGAACTTTCAATCAGTGTCGGCTATACGCTCTGTACTTCTTCTTCCGCATCTCCTGCTGATCTTACAGATGGAGCAGACTCCATGCTATATAAGGAAAAGCTCCTTGCACATCAGACGAGATAGTTTCTTCAGCAGCCATCAGAGCACTCTGATCGCTTCTTTTTTCTGCGCTCATGGTTTCCGGATTGATGCAAAAAGCTCTTCCGGAATTTCTTTTTACAGGGACCACTTTAAACAATTCCATTGACCGAACTTTTTTCAATTCTGTGACGAAGGGAAACTACCGCGCACTTAGTTCCTGGAACGAACAGGAAACCGTGATTCATGAAGGAGACTGCTATATCGGCCAGCCATCAGCGACTATGCTCTGCACAGTGACAGCAGAACCGATATCGTGATTACTGGCATCCTGATCCGGAAACAGGTTTTCTTCAATGAATATCTTTCTTCTCTTTCTGCACTTTTTCCTGAACCCTCAGATCAATCAGTACTCCGATGAATATATTCATCTGAAGCTTGAGATGAGTTCTCCGATCTGGGAGCTGCTCGATCTGATGCTAGTGGAATACGCAGACAAAACAGAAATTATTCAGAAGATTCTGAAGTCGATGACTTTCTCTCTCATGATGTATCTGACCAGAGAACACGGAAAGCAGCAGAACCAGGAACAGGAGAAATCAGCTGCGGATGAGATGATTCTGCGGATTGAAAAGTATATCAACTCCGCATCGCTTGGCAGCCTTTCTGCTCATTTCGGATATCACCCGAACTATATCTACGCAATGCTTCATAAGAAAACCGGAAAGGCCATTTCCGAACTTCTTCTTTCCTTCCGCGTGCAACAGGCGGAACTGCTTCTGAAGGACATCGATCTCTCTGGAGAAAATCGCTGATATGATCTGCTATCACAATACTTCAGATTTTTATTAAGCATTCCGCTTCTGGTTCCGTGTCTCTCCGAAGACCTGGAAAGAGAAGCTTGCAAAAGGAGAAGATGGAACACCCAATGCCTGAAAAGACAAATACAGACTATCCTCCATCAGATTCGAGCAGCATTCATGCATGAATGATATATTCCATGCATGAAAATGTTCTGAGGAAGTCTCTGCATTTCATGATTTCACAATTAAAGAAAACAGATTCCCTGAACAGAGAATCTGCCACAATCTACCTGAGCGTTTTCAGATACTCCTTATGTTCTTCAGAGATCCGATAGCTTTCAATAGCTTTCTGGATTGTCTTCTTATGAGTCCAGGGATCAAGCCTGCGCTCTTCAATATAAACAACTGAAGCATCATATTGTTTCGCCAGGGCCGTCGCAAAATACCATGCGACCATCATCCGGATATAATAGTCCTCACCTCTGACTCCCGCAACCCACTCCAGGTATTCTGATCTGAAGTCTTCTTCAAGAAATTCATTCATCAGCATCCGGATGGCAAATCTGACCGTATATACCTGTTCTGACTTGATCCATTTCCGGATCAGCGGGAGCAGCTTCTCATGATTCTTCGTAAAGACTTTCGGAGTTGCCTGATCGCACACTGCCCAGCAGTTCACATACGGGAGAAAGGTCTCCACTGCTTTCGCGCATTCCTCAAAATCCGGAATCATTGCGATCAGAAAGAAATGGATCATATTCTCTTCATAATACCTATGAGGAAGCTCTGCAAGAAACTTTTCTGCTTCTTCGGTTCCTCTGAGCTCTTTCGTGATCATGCGCAGATCTGGCGTTCTGACCCCGATCATCGTATCCTTCGGAATATTCGGAACAAGCTTGCTCTGGAAATCCTTGTACTTCTCATCAGCCAGTCCGGAAAGCCTTTCATATAGGGTCATAGGTCAATCTCCTTAATCTGATGAAGGAAGTTTTCTGGCTCTGATTTAATTTGTTCTGAGCAGTAATGCAATGTCTTCCACATGAAGCGTTCCCGGGAATAAATCAACAGGCTGGACCATCTTCAGCTCATACCCGTTTTCATGCATGAATGCTACGTCTCTGGCTAGAGTTGCCGGATCGCAGGAAACATAGACCAGCCGCTTCGGAGCAATCTTCAGAATCGCTTTCAGCGTATCTTCGGAACATCCCTTTCTGGGCGGGTCCACGATGACCACATCTGCCTTGATATGATTTGCAATCAGCTTCTTTGCCCCGGCCTGAGCATCGGCAGTAAAGAATTCAATGTTGTCCCTGTGATTGATGGCCGCGTTTACTTCAGCATCTTTCACCGCATCCGGAACAATCTCGATTCCGTAAACCTTCTTTGCATGCATGGAAGCGAGAATGCCAATGGTGCCAGTCCCGCAGTAAAGATCAATGACGGTTTCTTTGCCTGTCAGCCCAGCAGCTTCAATTGCCTTGCTGTAAAGAATTCTCGTGGCATATGGATTGATCTGGTAGAACGATCTTGCGCTGATCCTGAACCGGCATCCAAGCAGTTCTTCTTCGATATATGGTTTACCCCATACTGTGATCTCTTTGCCATCGAGAATCACATTGTCTTCTCTGCGGTTGATGACCGCAAGGATGCTGACAATCTCAGGATACTTTGCAGTAAGCTTCTGAATCAGCTGATCTGAGTTGCGGAACGGATACTCCCGCACCACCAGGCAGACCATGACCTGATCGGTCATATGGGCATGCTTGATCAGCACGAAGCGCATTGTTTTTGCACAGCCGAGGTCCTCAAACCAGCGATGGCAGTCCCGGATGATTGCATTGGAAAGATCCGTCTGCACCCAGCAGCGATCAAATTCCACGATCGTATTCGAGCGAGGCTGATAGAACCCCATCAGCACCTTTCCATCTTTCACCTGGACAGGAACCTGAACTTTATTCCGGTATCCGGTCCGATGTTCCTCCGTGAGAATCGGCTCCGGCGTGATTTCCATGCCTGCATTCTGGCGGAATACGCCCTTTACTTTATCTTCCTTGAAATGCTTCTGCGTTTCTTCATCCATGTGCATCAGCTGACAGCCGCCGCATTTCCGATAGACGGAACAGACCGGCTGAACACGATGCTGGGATGGCTTCAGCAGCTTGATGATGCGAGCATAGCCATAGTTCTTCTTCATGGCAGTGATGCCGAGTTCTGCTTCTTCACCTTCCAGCAGGCCCGGCABGAAGAAAACAATCCCGCCGATATGAACTACGCCTTCGCCATCATAGGTATATCCTTCACAGGTTCCGCGCCACACTTCATTCTTCTGCATAATTGCCATCCATTATTCCGTCGTATCCGGAGAAGGAGTATCTTCGGTCTCTCCTGCGCTGACATTCATATCGCCTGCAGAAGAAGCAGATGGCGCCGGGTTATTTCGCTCCTCAACCTTCTGACGCAGTTCTTCTGCCAGGGCAGCATCAATGGGTTCGCTGACCAGCTGCGTCACCGGCGCATCCATGGAGCTTGTCTTCGTCTCAATCACATAGACGAAGTTATCCGCATCCGCATCGGAGTCCTGCGTGTACACATGAATCTCAAGATCATACATCTTCATGTCATCATGCTGAGAGAAATAGACGGAAGGATCCAGCACGGAAGAAACATCATCATAGATCTCTGAAGCAATTGAAGAAGCAGTATCCGAAGATGCATCATCACTGATATCCGCATAGATTCTGAGCGTACCAGCAGTCAGATTGCAATACGTATCTTCCACTCCGCTGATGCCCTTGACTGAAGCAGAAATCTGCTTCAGCTGGTCTTCGGCAATTGCCGGATTCAGATCTCCCTCATAGCGATTTCCGAGAATCGGCTTGCCAGTATCTCCGGCTGCTGAAAGCAGAATATACCCCAGAATCACAAACGGCGTGATAAACAGAATAAAAACTGTCCAGAAAACAAATCTGGTCCGTTTATACGCCCGCGATTTCTTCTTTTTCCGAACAGTCTTTGCCATATTCCTCTGTTATTTTCCGATCCGCTTTGCGAGTTCTTCCTTGATCAGGCCGGAAACCATTCCTGGGTTTGCTTTCCCCTTCGACTGTTTCATGACCTGTCCGACCAGGAAGCCTACTGCACGATCCTTGCCAGCCGCATAATCGCTGATCGCCTGCGGATTCGCATCCAGAACCGACTGCACCATCGTTTCGATCGCACCAGCATCAGAAATCTGAGACAGACCCTTAGCCTTGGCAGCTTCTTCCGGATTCTTTCCGTTCATGACATCATCAATCAGTTCTTTTGCCTGCTTGCTGGAAATCTTTCCATCATCAATCATTGCAACGAGCTCAGACAGATCTTCCGGCTTCAGTGCGCAATGATCGATCGTCTTCTCGTTCTTGTTCAGCCATGCGCTGACATCGCTCAGCAGCCAGTTGCAGACACTCTTCGCATTCTTCGAAGTCTTCATGCACTGCTCGAAGAACTCTGACATCTCCTTGTTGGCAATCAGGATATTGATATCGTGTTCGCTGAGTCCGTATTCCTTCTCATACCGCTCTTTGCGGGCATCCGGGAGTTCAGGCATATGTTCCTGAATATTCCGGATCCATTCCGGATCCAGCCGGATCGGGAAGATATTCGGCTCCGGGAAGAATTTGTAGTCGACATTTCCTTCCTTGCGCCGCATCAGCTCCGTGGTCTGAGTCTTGTCATCCCAGCGGCGGGTTTCCTGATGCACTTCTCCGCCGGATTCCAGAACCTTCTTCTGACGTTCCACTTCATAGTCAACCGCTTTCCCGATATTGGAGATACTGTTCAGGTTCTTGATCTCATTCTTCGTGCCAAGCACAGAAGATCCCTTCGGCTTGATGGATACGTTGACATCGCACCGCATGGATCCTTCTTCCATCTTGACATCGGAAACACCGACATAATACAGCGTCTGACGCAGTGCTTCGACATATGCCTCCGCCTCCTGGCCAGTCGTCATATCCGGTTCGGATACGATCTCAATCAGCGGCGTTCCGGCACGGTTGTAGTCCAGAAGCGTCTCATTGACTGACGCAAGATGATACTGCTTGGCAGTATCTTCTTCCATATGAATCCGGTTGATCCGGATCTTCTTCTTTCCGTTCGGCGTGTCGATCATCACATAGCCATTGCGGCCGATCGGATGGAACTGCTGCGTAATCTGGAATCCCTTCGGAAGATCCGAATAGTAGTAATTCTTCCGGTCAAACTTCACGACCGGATCAATCGTCAGATGCAGAGCCGTGCATGCTTCAACAGCGAGCTTCACTGCTTCCCGGTTCACGCAAGGCATCGCGCCCGGCTCGCCGAGATCGATCTCGTTAACTGCCGTATTTGCCTTTCTGCCATACGTGCATGGTGCTCCGGAGAACATCTTCGTAGCCGTCTTCAGCTGTACGTGAATTTCAATGCCGATTGTCACATCATAGTCTGCCATCTCATTTCACCTCCGCATGAAGATCTTTGTAACCGGTGATTTCTTCAATTGCCTTGCCGAAGTCAAACATTGTTTCTTCTTCAAATGCCCGGCAGGTCAGATTCACTCCGATCGGGCATCCGTCTTCAAATCCCATCGGAACCGTCATGGAAGGATAGCCGCTGAAATTGCCGATGCACATATGATTCTCAGCGATCAGATAGTTGTCGCTCAGCTCATTCAGGCTGCGGTCATTCAGCTTCGGTGCAATTCCTCCGGAAGCCGGCGCAATCAGGCAGTCCGCATCTTTCAGGCAGTCATTCAGCTGATTGACGATCAGTCTGCGGACCTTCTGCGCTTTGCGGAACAGACGCTCCTGGTTCTCATCAAACAAGCCATAGGAGCCGATGACAAACCGTCTGCGGATCAGCGGTCCGAATCCCTTCGTGCGGGAATTCGTCATGATCTCCTGCATCGAAGCACCTTCTTCACGCACTCCGAAGCGAATTCCGTCAAGATTCGAATGATTCGAAGTAGCTTCGCAGTTAGCAATCAGATAATACGTCGGCAGCATCACCTTCATGAGGTCTTCATCAAAATGGAACACCGACACTTCCGCCCCGCGTTCCTTCAGCTTCGCCATGAGGTCATTGAATATCTTCACGGTTTCCTGATTCTGCTGGGAATCCATCACGTTGCCGAAAACGGCAATCTTCTTGCCATGCATGTCCGAATTGAGCAGGGCAGAATAATCCGGAACCGGGCGATAGGACGTCGTCATATCCCGGTCATCTCTTCCCGCCAGAACCTTCAGCGTCACGCATGCGTCTTCAATCGAACGCGTGAAGTATCCGACATGATCCAGCGAAGATGCGTACGGGATGATGCCATAGCGGCTGATGCGGCCATAGGTCGGCTTGACGCCGACAATGCCGCAGAAGCTTGCCGGCTTGCGGACTGAGTCACCCGTATCAGAACCGATTGCCATCGGCACAACCCCGCTTGCGACCAGCGCTGCGCTGCCACCGGATGAACCGCCGGTCATTCTGGTCTGATCCCATGGATTGTAAGCAGGTCCGGTGAAGCAGGTCGTATTCGTGCCGCCCATGGCCAGTTCATCCATGGATGCTTTGGCAATGGTCACAGCCCCGGCTGCCTTGAGCTTGTCGACAATTGCCGCATTGTAGATCGGCACATAGTTGCTGAGAATCCGGGATCCGGCTGTTGTCAGGATTCCTTTCGTATTCACGTTGTCCTTGAGGGCAATCGGAACCCCGCGCATCAGTCCTTCTTCCGGAAGTTCCTTCAGCTGTTCTTCCGGATCCACGAAGGTGATGACGTCATTCAGCTTCGGCTGAAGTTCCTGTGCTTTCCTGTAGGCTTCGCGGCAGCGTTCTGCTGCGCCGGCCTTGTCTTTTGCCATCTCTTCAATCATCACTTCACCACCCGCGGCAGGACAAAGTGTCCTTCCAGCTTCTTATCCACATTCGAAAGTGCTTCTTCCTGCGTGATGACGTTGGACACCTGATCATCTCTGAGGAAAGAAGTCTCTTCTTCAAACGGATAGACCATCGGCTCAACGCCATCCGTATTCACTGCATCCAGCAGTTCCAGCTGCCGGTTCAGCGTATCAAATTCTTTTACGATGTCATCTGCTTCCTGATCGGACAGATCAAACATCAGCTGATGTGCCAGGCCCTTGAAATAAGCCGCATCATGTTTTTCTTCCATATCAAGCCTCTTTTTCCAATGTTCAATTCTAAAGGCAACCCTGGAGGATTGCAACTGACTAGGAAGCGAACCGCTCCGTGAATTCATCTTCCGAAATAATCGGAATATTGAGCTGATGTGCTTTCTGATTCTTCGATGATGTAGAATTCACATCATTGTTGATCAGATAGGACGTGCTCTTCGAGACAGAGCCCGTTACCTTTCCGCCCTGAGATTCGATATATGCCTTCAGTTCATTCCGGTTCTTGTAATGATGCACATCGCCGGTGACCACAAAGGTCAGACCTTCGCAGCGATTTCCGCTTGCCTTCTGCGTCGTCTCTTCGACGGTGATTATCGTCAGAAGATCATTCAGCACGGCCAGGTTCTCCGGATCCTTGAACCAGGTCACAAACGCCTTGCTCTTCTCCGGACCGATTCCGTCAATCATCGAGAACACATCATCCTGTTCTGCGGACTCTGCTTTTGCAAACAGTTCCTTCCAGGAATAAGCACCAAGCAGCTTCTTGGCAACATCCGGCCCGACCAGCGGAATGCATAACGCATAGATCAGTCTGGCATCCGTCACGGAAGAAGCCTTTGCGACAGAATCCACGAGATTCTGCGCACTCTTCTCCCCGAATCCATCCAGCTGTGCGATCTCATCCCGGTGCATCGGCAGGCGGTACACATCCGCAAACGTCCTGATCCAGCCTTCATTGATGAACCTTGACAGGGTCTGTTCCGAAATGCCATCCACATCCATGCCAGCCTTCGAGACAAAGCGCGTGAACTTCTTCAGCGACTTGGCCGTGCACTTCGGGTTCGTGCAGCGCAGCGTCTTCGTTCCGGAAACATCGCTTTCATGAATCTCGGTCGGTGCACCGCACACCGGACATACAGCAGGAATCTGAAGAGATCCTTCCGTATGGCTTACATGAATGACCTTCGGAATGATCTTGTTTGCCTTGATAACAGAAAGAACGGTACCTTTGCTTCCGATGCCCAGCCGCTCGCACTCGCTGATATTGCAGAGACTGGCTCTGCGGACCGTTGTCCCTTCGAGCTCTACCGGATCAAATACTGCCACCGGCGTGATCGTCGAAGCAGCACATGACCATTCCACATACTCCAGCTTTGTTTCCGCCGACTCATCCTGCCATTTGAAGGCATATCCAGCCCTGGTCGCATGATGTCCGGTCACGGAACCGGTGCTTGCATAAACCGTGTCATCATAAGAGATGACCAGCCCGTCTACCGGATAAGGATTGGAGCCATCCGTGACTTTCTCGGTCCATGCATGGATGCGGGCATTGATCGTCTCGAGATCCGGATGATCAATCCGCTCATGATCCACGGTATGGAATCCGAGTCCCTCGAGGAATGCCATGCGTTCTCCCCAGGAAACAATCTCATGCTCGGTAAAGACCAGCGTGAACGGAATCCAGCGGATGCCTCTGCGCTTTACTTCTTCGACATCTTTCAGAGACAGCGAACCGCTGGCCAGATTTCTTGGATTTGCATAGTCCTCATCGCTCTCCATGCGGAACTTCTCGAAGTCCGCATAGCTGATCACCGCCTCGCCGCGGATGACCAGATGCCCTTTTTCCGTGATTTCAGGCAGAATGCCATGAATCGCGGAAGAAAGATGCGTGATATTCGTTCCGATATGACCATCGCCGCGAGTCACGACCTTCGTCAGCTTCCCGTTATCATAGGTCACGACCAGGGTCAGGCCATCCAGCTTCCAGGACAGCCAGATCGGTCTGCCCTCTGCCCATTTCACGAGATCTTCCGGTTTCTTGGTCTTGGCAAGGGACAGCGCCGGGAATTCATGCGGTTCTTTCTGCCCGGCAATCGAATCTGCACTGACCCGGTTCGTCGGAGAATCCGGCAGGATTTCTCCGGTTTCCTGCTCCAGCTTCTTCAGCTCATCGAACATGGCGTCCCATTCATAGTCCGTCATCTGTTCAGTCTTGCCGTTGTAATATGCATCTGCCGCCGTATTCAGCTGATCAACCAGCTGACGCATGCGCAGAGACTTGTCTTCTGCTTCGCTCATTTCAGCCCTCTGTCTTGTTCTTTTTCTTCAGGGAAGGATGTCCTGCCGCAATCTTGTGAACTCCGGCCGGATATGCAAACGCAATCGTGGCAATGCCACCGCTCACGCTGATCACGACGCCTTCGCCGAACTTGGCATGTTCTACTATATCGCCAGTCTTCACGCCGCCTTTTTTCGAAGGTTCCAGAACCGACTTTGTCCGGATCAGATCCATCTTCGGCTCAGCCTCGACCCGGACTCTGGTATTCTGAGCCATTCTTCTGCCGGAAGAAGCTTCTTCCTGACGCTGTCCGCCGATATGGCGGATATAAGCAGGATCAATTTCTTCCAGGAAGCGGGAAGGCGTACGCACCCGCTGCAAGATGAAGCTGAATCCTCCTGCTTCCGTCAGGAACAGCCGTTTTCTTGCCCGGGTGAATGCGACATAGGCAAGCCGGCGCTCTTCTTCCACGCCGCGCATGCCTTCATTCATCGCCCGCTCATTCGGGAAGATGCCATCATTCAGATCCGTCACGAAGACCGTATCGAACTCCAGACCTTTGGCCGCATGAACCGTCATCATCTGCACGCAGTCTGCCGTCTGGGCCTCGTCCCGGTCTCCATACAGCGATACTTCCTGCAGATATTCATCCATGGTTCCTTCCGGATTGTTCTTCTCGAACTGGCGGATATCATCAATCAGTTCCTTCAGGTTCTCCACCCGATCCGAATCCTCCGGATTCTCTTCCAGGGAAGCCTGATATCCGGATTCCGTCATGATTTTGCTGAACAGCTGATCCAGAGAATATTCTCCGCTCTCCATGTCCTTGCGCCAGGATTCCACCTGAGCAGAGAAATGATCCAGCGTATTCTGAGTCTTTGCGGAAAACAGCGGTTCCTTCTTCAGAACCTCGTACATGCTGCAGGACTCTTCCTCTGCCTTGGCAGCTAATGTTTCCAGTGTCTTCTGACCGATCCCTCTCTTCGGACGGTTGACGATTCTGCGGAACGACAGATCATCGCCAGTCACAACCATGCGCAGATAGCATAATGCATCCTTGATTTCCTGACGCTCATAGAACCTCGTGCCCCCGAAGATGATGTAAGGCACAAACGCATCCCGGAGTCCTTTTTCGATCGAACGGGACAGATAGTTGGAACGATACAGAATCGCCATGCTGCGGTATTCGCTGCCTTTGGCATGAAGCTGGCGGATCTCTTCTGCAATCCAGGCAGCTTCATACTCATCGCTCACCGCACTGTAATGGACAATCTTCTCATCGCTCTTGTTCGTCGTGAACAGTTCTTTCTTCAGACGATGCTTATTATTCTTGATGACCGAGTTTGCCCCATTCAGAATGCAGGCAGTCGAACGGTAGTTCTGATTGAGCATGATCGTCTCTGCACCAGGAAAGTCCTTCGTGAAGTTCATGATGATGTCGACATCCGCACCTCTCCACGTATAGATCGTCTGGTCCGGATCGCCGACCACATAGACACTGTTCTTTTCACCAGCCAGCTGGCGGATCAGCACATACTGCATGCGGTCGATATCCTGGAACTCATCGACATGGATATAGGCAAAGTGATTCTGCCACTTAGCCAGAATATCAGGGAACTTCCGGAACATCCTGACCGTCCAGAAAATGAGGTCATCAAAATCAAGCGCATACAGCTCTTCCTGGCGCTTCAGATAGTATTCATACACCTTTGCCTTGATCTTCTCTCCGGAATACTTTCCGGCAATCTCCATTGCCCTTTCCGGCGTGATCTCCGCAGCCTTGTTGTTCGAGATGTAATCCAGCAGAGAACCGAAACTGAACTGCTGCGTATCAACCTCATACTTCTTATACGCCTCTTTCAGAATCGATTTCTGATCATCCGCATCCATGACCGTAAAATTCCGCGGATATCCCATCGACTGGATATCCTGGCGCAGGATGCGCACGCAGAGACTGTGAATCGTGCTGATCCAGGGCATGCCCTCTTCTTCCTTCAGCATTCCCCGGATCCGTTCCTTCATTTCATTCGCTGCTTTATTCGTGAACGTGATGGCCAGGATCTTCCACGCCGGCACCCGCTCATCTTCAATCAGATGBGCAATCCGCATCGTCAGGACACGCGTCTTGCCGCTGCCTGCTCCTGCTACAATCCGCAGATATCTGGAATCACTCAGCACTGCTTTCTTCTGATTCTCATTCAGCAAACCGGTATCTATCATTTCTGTCTCATGCTCCAGTAACCAATGTCTTCATAACCAATCTTCTTGTATATCTTTGCCGCCTGCGGATTGGTATAGAACAGACACGGCATCCTTCCCTCTGCCAAAAGATCATCCGAAAGCTTTGTCACACACGCTTCCGCATAGCCATGGCAGCGATATTCCTCATTCGTGCATACAGAAACCACCATGGCCAGATTCCTGCACTCCGCTGAACTGGCAGCGACAGATACCGCATTCCCATTCTTCCGGATTCCATAATACCGGCTCCCTTTTTCTTCGGTATTCACTTTGCTGACACTGGAATGCGGAAACGAAGCATTCAGCAGTTCCATGATGTCTTCCGCATCCTCCGGCCCCAGTCTTGCCACTTCTGAAGTATCCGTCTTCTGATATGGTTTCTTCATTGCCGCAAATCTGCATTCCGAATGAACCGGAAATTCATCCAGATTCAATTCTCTGATCAGGCTGGTTTCACCGCTGATCGTCACCGGGTCCAGCTGCTGAATCAGTTCTTCCAGAAACTTCTGATCAATCCGATGCTCATAGCTCTGCAGGATCAGCGATCTTCCAGGCGCATAATAAAGAAATACCGAATGGATTCCCGAAGCATCTTCGTCCATCCATACGGATACCTTGTTTCCATCCACTCCGAAATTCTCGATATCTCCGATCAGAAACAGGTTCATCGCCGGATTTTGACCGAGATATGCAGAGAGTTCTTTCAAATCTTTTTCTTCCGCTTTTCTCATGAGTATGATTATACCATCAGTCCTGCCGGACTCCCCGCATGATATAATGGCCGAAAGGGAAAAACATGAGCGCACTATTACGAGCAGATCAATGGAAAGATTACGTCCTTCTGGACGCAGGAAATGGTGAGAAACTGGAGCAGTGGAAAGGCATCACCCTGCGCCGTCCGGACCCTCAGGCTATCTGGCCCAATGATCCGGAAGAGCCTCTCTGGAACCATGCTGATGCAGTCTATCATCGTTCCAGCAAAGGCGGAGGCCAGTGGGAATACCGTAAGAAGCTTCCGGAATCCTGGACCGTTTCTTATAAGAACCTCACCTTCAAAGTATCTCCGACCGGATTCAAGCACACCGGCCTGTTTCCGGAACAGGCAGTCAACTGGGACTGGATGAGCGATCTGATCCGGGCACATTCTGATGAGAACCTCAGAATTCTGAATCTCTTTGCTTATACCGGCGGTGCAACCATGGCTTGTTCGGCAGCCGGTGCTGCCGAAGTTGTCCATGTGGATGCGGCCAAGGGCATGGTGCAGTGGGCCAAGGAAAACCGGGACCTCTGCAATCTGCAGGATCATACGATCCGCTTCATCGTCGACGATGTCATGAAGTTCGTCGAACGGGAAAAGCGCAGAGGACATACCTATCATGGCATCCTGATGGATCCTCCTTCTTACGGAAGAGGCCCGAATGGGGAAATGTGGAAATTCGAAAAAGAAATCTCCGGTCTGATTCAGGCCTGCCTGGACGTTCTCGATCCTCATGCGCTGTTCTTCCTGATCAACAGCTATACTGCAGGATTCTCAAGCATTGTTCTGGAAGACCTCATGAAGACGATGATTCTTCCAGAACATCCGGATGGCGCCGTCACTGCCGGAGAAGTCGCGATTCCGATGAAAAACCGGGATCTGAATCTGCCCTGCGGCATATACGGAAGATGGCAGCGCAATGATTAAGGTCCTGTATGAAGACAACCACCTGCTCTGCGTCGAGAAACCAGTAAACGTTCCCGTCCAGGCAGACGCAAGCGGCGACATGGATCTGCTTACGATGTGCAAGGACTATATCAAGGCAAAGTATCACAAGCCAGGCAATGTCTATCTCGGCCTCGTCCATCGACTGGACCGGCCGACTGGCGGAACAATGGTATTTGCCCGCACTTCCAAAGCAGCCTCCCGTCTCAGCGACAGCATCCGGAAGAAGGAATTTCAGAAAACCTACCTAGCCATTCTGGACGGAACCCCGAAAGAGAAACAGGGAACCCTGACTGATTACCTGGAAAAAGATTCCCGTACCAACATGGTCAGAGTCAGCGATCCTGCCCATGGCAAGAAGTGCATTCTTCACTATGAAGTACTTGCTGAAAAAGAAGGCAGAACTCTGGTCCGCGTCCATCTTGAAACCGGACGCAGCCACCAGATCCGGGTGCAGTTTTCTTCCAGAAATCTGCCTCTGGTCAATGATCAGCGCTACAATTCCCGCGCCAAGCGCGGCCAGATCGCCCTATGGGCATATGATCTCGTATTCCCGCACCCGATTACCAGGGAGCCGGTGCGGGTCACTTCGTTCCCTCCGGAGAGTGCTCCCTGGAATCTGTTCGAGGTGAAGCATGTCTGTGAAACGAAACCCTGAAAGAAAAAAGAAAAAGCGCAGAAGATACCGCCTGGTCATTCCCGGTCAGACCAGCACTTCTTCCAGGAAACCTGCTGCTGTCCGCAAAGCTCCGGTAAAAAAGAAGAAACGCGTCCGCCGTCACCTGCGCAAGGAAATCTGGTTTGTACTGGCTGGCATTGCTGCTGTGCTTCTCATGATTTATGTACCGCGCATCCGCCAGTCCAATGCCTTGAAGAAGCTTGGCTACAGCAAAGAAGCGATCACTGCAATCCGGAAAGACAATCTCGCTGATACGCTGCTGGAGAATCAGTATTACAGTGACTATCTGCAGAGTTCCATTCTCGATGGAACCCTGAATACCGACTATCTGGATCTTTACACGGTGGTCTCTGCTGACCGCGGCCTCGATGCCAGAGACTTTCTGATCGCCCGCCGCCTCAGAGATAAGGGCTATGAAGCCGATCAGATTCAGAACCTTTTCAAGGATCTGGAATGGTGGGAAATCACGCCTCTCTTAGTCTTCGACTACCAGCCCATCGAAACGAATTATATTGATGACGTCATCAGCCACCGCGACACGAATTCCCGCACGAACTTCGTGCTGAGCGGAACCTATTACACCCCATATGGCAACACGAAAGCAGCCGACAGCTCCAGCGTCACGATGCTGGTCAGCAAGACCTATTATCTCGACCAGTCTTATTCGCCAGCAGGTCTGACCGAGCTTTCAAGCTACTATGCCGCCTCCGGACAGCAGCTTGCGGCAGAAGCAGCCTCAGCCATGCAGGCATGGGGAGATGCCGGCCGGGCAGTGAATGTCTATTTCTACGCAAGCAGTGCCTACCGTTCCTTTGAATCCCAGGAAAACGTCTATAATAATTATGTCCTTGCCTATGGGGAAGACGGTGCTGATGCGCTGAGCGCAAGACCTGGCTTCTCTGAACATCAGACCGGCCTGACTGTTGACTTAGCCGCGACCGGAGATGATGAAGGCCTCGAATTCAAGGATACTGCTGCCTATCAGTGGACCAGCACGAACTCCCAGGACTACGGATGGATTCTCCGCTATCCGCAGGGCAAAGAGTCAATCACCGGATACGAATTCGAATCATGGCATTACCGCTATGTCGGAATCGAAATTGCCCAGGCAGTCTATAACTCCCAGCTGACCTATGATGAATTCTGGATGCTGTATCTGGCGCCATGGGAAAGTGCAGACAATAAACCATCTGATGCAGTGCTGAACGCTGCCAGCTACAAGGTATATTATCTCGGACAATCTGCAGAACTATCTGCAGCTTCTGCTTCTCCTTCTGCAGATAGTTCTGCCAGCCCGTCCTCTAATTGAATCTCTTCAGAAAACATTCAGAAACCCGGATGTTTTCTTTTTTCTCCTCATCGTTCTTCTTTCTCTCGATCTTTCAGCGAACCATAATGGCGATGTTTCATATCCGGGAACACGCGGACCAGACGGCTTTCGCCATGGCCTTTTCCGCCATACAGCTTCTGTCTCAGTTCTGCATATTTCTGCTCCAGTTCTCTCTGATCCCGGAATTCTGCCCTTGCAAGCTCTGCCTGAACGCGCGATTCCTGCACGCGCTGTGTGGTTTCAAGCGCCTGCCTGCCAAGCCGCTGCGACATCGGATCCGAGATGCTTCTCAGCCGCTTTCTTATCTGATCCAGATGTTCCAGATCCTGATCCAGAGCATGCGCAGAACGATTCGTCACATACAGGTCTGTGAGCAGTCCTGTATAGGCAATGATCAGAAACACCCATCCGAGGGTCGAACTATGCCTTGTAAAAGAAACTGCAGACAGCAGCGGCTGAATCACTTCAATCAGCAGGACTGCCGCAAAGCCCCAGATCACCGTGAATTCAAGGCAGATATAACCTCTGAAATTAAATGGCTTATGGCTGTAGTCCCACCACTTCACATGAAACGCTTTCTCCAGGATCATTCCGCCAGCCAGCTCAATCAGATCGCCAGCGGCCGCTCCGAACAGAAATACCACCCACACCGGAACCTGGACTCCGGAAGGGACCTGACTGGTCAGATATGTCACCGCCAGACCTCCGAATCCGTAAATCGGACATACCGGTCCATTCAGCATTCCGCAATTGATGATCTTTCCCCGGACTGCCGCATTGTACAATACTTCTCCGCACCAGCCTCCGAACGCATAAATCAGAAATAATACTGCTCCCCTGTAAATAATTTCCAGCATATGAATCACTTTAACACACCCGCATGGAATTTCTCTATCCCGGGATTGCAGAAGAACGCCTCTTATGTAGAAATAGGCTTAGAGAGCCTCCAGACGAGACACAGAAGGCGTTTGGCAAAGCACTGGACGGCAAGACCGGAATCTCATACAGTCCGATCGTGCCGCTTGCCCAGCACGTAGTTTCAGGAATGAATTACTCGATTCTCTGCATGGAACAGACGCCAGCTATGGATGGGCAGCCCGAGCTTTATATCCTCACAATTTATGAAGATCTGGATGGAAATGCGGACATTTTCAAGGACACTTTATTTGATCACTCTGCTGCTAGAGTGTCTGCGGCAGCCTCCATCGCTCCTTAATCAGCCAGGGCATATGAACCCGATACTGAATTCACTCCTGAGGACATCCCGGAAGCCGTGCTGCTTGGCACACAGACCATTTCCTTAGCCAATGATGCCATGCTATGCCTGATCACCAAGGCTTTTAACGATTGCGAAGCTTACGGCACCTGTCCTGCCCTTGTAAGATCACATCCGTCTATGACATTGATCCTGCCGAATAATCCATCATGATTGCATTACATGAGAAAAGAAACCGTCATTCCCGCGGTTTCTTCGTTCCTGCACATGTTTTTCTGAGCGTATAGATGGCAGCGCTCCCGCCCTGCACGTCAAACGTTCCATTGCCATTCTGATCGATCATCACCGGCGCATTTCTTTCAAGCAGATCCTCATAGACCATGCCGGCATGCTGAGTCCCGAGATACATCGTCTTCTCACCGCCCGGTCCGTCGCTGAGAAGAACTGCCAGTCCAGCCGGATGTTCTGCATCGCCTTCTCTGGTCCAGCCGATCCGGTCCGGATCATCCAGATAGTCATGCTGAGGACCATAGGCTGCATCATTCCGGAGTTTCATCATCTTCGGAAGATGCTCCATCGGAGCAATCTGATCATGCGGGATTCCGTACAGGTCTCCATAGAAAACACATGGCGTTCCTTCTTCCCGGAACAGGATTACTGCATAAGCAATCTCCCGGAACCAGCTCATCACATAGGACTGCAAGGACTGTCCTGGCTGCGTATCATGATTATCCACGAATGTCACAGCTCCTTCCGGAGCAGAAGACATCATGGTATCAGACAGAAGATTGCGCATATCGTAGTATCCGCCGCCCTGGGACGCATTGACAAAATGGAAATGAAGAGGCACATCGAACAGATGGATTCTATGATCATTCAGATCATAGTAATCCTGAAGCGCCTTCAGATCTGCACTCCAGTATTCTCCGATCGCCTGCAGCTTTTTCCCGGTTTCTGCTTCGGCAAAGTCCAGCCAGCGCTGAAAATACTGTCCGTTGATATGTTTCAGGGCATCCAGTCTGACCCCGTCGCAATCCGTCAGCTTCATATACCAGGCACCCCATTGTTCCAGTTCATGGCAGACCTTCTCCTGATCGAAATCCAGATCATCTCCGAGCAGATAATCATAGTTCCCGTTCTCGCTGCTCACATCCGGATCCCAGGTATGCCCCTGGAACTGATAGATCGTGCCCTGATCTTCTGCCCCGTCAAAACAGGACGAATCCCACTGAAAGTCAGAATATCTGCCTTTCCTTCCCTGGAACAGAAACTTCGTCCAGAACTGATGTGGTGCATATCCTCCGGTTTCTTCCAGCCGGTCGCTGGAGCTGCATGGCGCGGCCATGACAGTCTCCTGTTCATCTGCGCCGCACTTCTGATTGAATACGATATCCGCAAAGGAACATATTCCTGCTTCCTTCAATGCATGAAGCAGCTTCAGATACTCCTCTTTTGTCCCGTACTTGGTAGGGATGCTGCCCTTCTGATCAAACTCTCCGAGATCATACAGATCATACGTTCCGTAGCCAACATTATGCATGCCATTCCATGCTTTATAAGCAGGCGGCAGCCAGATGCCGGTTACTCCGATCTTCTGAAAGAACGGAATCTGTTTTCTCAGCCGTTCCCAGTGCTTTCCGTCTTCCGGCAGATACCACTCAAACCCCTGCAGAAACAGCTGATTCCTCATCTGTCTTTTTCAGGAAGCTCTGCTTCAATCTCCTGCTTCAGCTGGGCAAACTGCGACAGACGATCTGCCGTCACCTTCGGATAATGAGGATCCATATCCTTCAGCACAGAAAGGATGATCTCGCTGACCACATAGCGCATATACCACTTATGATCTGCCGGCACGACATACCACGGGCATTCTTTCGTTGCCGTATGATTGATCGCATCTTCAAAGGCAGACATGTACTCATCCCAGTACTTCCGCTCATTCCAGTCAGACTCTGAGAACTTCCAGTTCTTCTCCGGCTCTTCAATGCGATCCAGGAATCTTCTTGCCTGCTCTTCTCGGGAAACATTCAGAAAGATCTTCACCGTCCGCACGCTGTTATGATACAGATAGGTTTCAAAATGCCTGATGTCTTCGTACCGGTTCTCAATCACATGATCCGTATCAATCCGATCAGCGTGTGCCTGCGTTTCATAAAGTTTCCGGACTTTTCCGATCAGTACATCTTCATACTGACTCCGGTTGAAGATCGCAATCTCTCCTTTGGCCGGAACCTGCTGTTCAATCCGCCAGAGATAGTCATGCGCCAGCTCTGTCGCAGACGGAGACTTGAACGCTGCTTCTCTGACTCCATGCGGGCTCAGACAGGAAAGCACCGCCCGGATGGTTCCGTCTTTTCCTGCGGCATCCATGGCCTGAAACAGGAAGATCACGCCTTCCTTCTTCTCGGCATAAAGCTTATCCTGCAGCGCATCGATTTCCGCATCATTCTTCTCCAGCTTGTCTGCAGCCTTCTTCTTATCGCTGCAGAGTGAAGTCTCATCCGTCTTCGCATCCTGAATCCGGAACTTTCCGCTTCCGTCAAACCGGTATTTCTCAATCTTCTTCATCTTCTCTGATCCTTTCTGCAAATCTCTCAATCACCTGATGGATACAGCCATCCCAGTACGTCCAGCCATGCTCGCCATGTCCGCCGGCAAAGGAGGCTTCATATCCAGCCTCTTTCAGTTTCTTATGAAATCTCTGATTCATTTCCACATTGCAAGTCTCGTCTTCGCCGCAGAACACCAGGAACTCCGGCTTGTATTCCGCGTCCGGATCAATCTTCCGAAACACATCCGTATCCTCATGCTGAGTACGAGCTTCTCCGAAGATATTCTTCCAGTTCAGATCATCCGCAATGCCATTCTCAGTAAGCCATGCATGAATGATATCTCCCTGCAGCGCTCCCGAAAGAACCCCGATCAGAGAGAACCTCTCCGGGTGAATCAGTCCATGATATGCAGCAGTATATCCGCCCATGGAGCATCCTGCTGCTGCAGTTTCTGCCCTGGCTTCAGAGATCGGAAACACATGATGAAGGAACCTCGGAAGCTCTTCCGAAAGAAACGTTCCATACTTTCCTCCATGTGCCATATCCACTCCGAAGCTGTCATGAAGATCCGGAATTGCCAAGGCAATACCAGCCTCTTCTGCATAAGCCTCCGTATCCGTGCGATACAGCCAGTCTTCTGCACAGCCATTGGCACAATGGAACAGATAGAGAACCGGATAAGTCTTCTGTGCATAGACTTCATCCAGAGAACTGCTCTGGCGGATTGCATAGCCGCTTCCGATCGGCAGCAGCACCAGCACCTTAACCGGTTCCCCGAGAACTTTCGAATAGAAGGAACATTCATTCCGTATCATGTTCTTCCTCCTGCTTCATAAGCAGAGTATCTTTCTTTCCGGTTCATTTCAAGACAGGCTCAATCATAAAAAGCGTCCGAAGACGCTTCAGGCAGGAACCTTCTCTTCTGCAGCAGGAGTTGTGATCTTCTTAGGATCTTCGCGATCCAGGAACCGATAGATCTCCTCTCTTCTGGCTTCCATATCCGAATAACCGAGATCGTAGAGCTTCCGGCAGTTTTCCCGGTCTCCCTTCCAGCGGCTGACCGGAACATCGACAGAAGGACGGATATTGATAGCCTTGTTTTCGCTGACCAGCTGATTGATCAGATCGATCTGCTTGTAGTAATTCACATGACGGATCGAATAATCCTTCTTGATCTGAGGATAGTTCTTATATACCTTGCCCATGAGCCAGATAATCGCCTTCGGCGCAGCCTTGCGCACATAGTCGGCAGGCTTCGTCGTGATGATCAGATGCTTCGTGACTCCCTGCTCCACGGAACGCTCAATCGGAATCATCTTCGTGATACCGCCATCCAGCAGCTGATGTCCATTCACCTTCACAACCGCAGACGCAATCGGCAGTGCGCAGCACCCTCTCAGCAGCTCCAGGCTGTCATCCATGTCATCCGGGGTGAAGAATACTGTCTTTCCCTGATCCAGGTCATACGAACCGACTTCAATCGGGGCATGCATATCCTTCAGGGGCTGGATCGTCATGTGTTCCTTGCCCTTCAGATCATCATCAAACAGGTGCTTGTAGGCCACATAATATCCCTCTTTCAGGAATGCCCGGATGCCGACATTCTCTTTATCTGCCGCATAGTCCGTAGACATATGCTCCGGCGTATGCTTATCTCCTTCCCAGTAGCAGCACATATAAACTGCTCCACTGGAAATTCCGACCCCATAATCAAACGTGATATGCTCATCATTCAGCCAGGCAAGCGCACCCGCCGTATATGCCCCGCGGACACCGCCGCCCTCCAGTACCAGTCCGTATTTCTCGCTCATAGACTTTGTCTCCCTGTGGTATCTTATCCTGCCGCTTCAGAACCTTCAACTGACGAAATCTCGTAATCGTCGCGGATCATCTGCATGAATTCTTCCACCCTGCCCTCGGTGATCAGCCGATGCGGGCAGATCTTATCCATAAAATCCTCATGCAGACGGACATCATCAGGCGTCAGCCCGTACGTCTTCAGCAGCTCTGCCGTCAGCGCTGCTGTATTGACCAGCACCTGCTCATAATCATCGGTCAGGTTTACGCACATCTCAACCCCGATGCCATGCATATTGCCGCCATCTTCCGCACGGCCGTCTCCTGCATTCCAGCAGATCTCATTATCCGGCACGTTATGATAGATCGAATGATCATCCACTGTATAATGCCACGATACGATATCATTCTGATCCCCGGTCAGAAACGCACTGTGCGCAGCCGCATCTGCACCGGAACTGCGGTTGTCCGTCTCATGGATGATCACATAGCGGATCTCACGGATCTCTCCCGGTCTTCTCGTGCTGTCAAACGGAATATGCGCATGGGTGATCTCTATCCCGTTTGCAGAAGATAATTCCCGGTTCACCGTCATATACGTCCGTTCTTCTGCTGCCTCTGCGGCTGCTTCAGCAGCAGGCTGTGCTCTTCTGCTCTGATTCTGAATCGCATAGATCAGAAGTCCGATGATGATCACCAGCAAAACTCCGATGATGCCGATCATCTTCCTGGAAGCCCGATCCAGAACCTGTTTTCTCTTTTTCCCTGCCATAGTCAGAATAATGGTGCCATCAGGTTCATGACGCCCCGCACCATGCGTACAATCAGATTCGTCTTCCGGCACTCTTCCAGTGTGACCTGATGGGAAACCTTCAAGGCTTCGTCAAACGACTCCCGGATCTGAATCACTTCCGGAGAATCATAGATCAGAATGCCATCCTCAAAATGCAGATAATAGCTGCGGTAGTCCGTATTCACCGAACCGACGACCGCCATCCGATCATCCGCGACAATGCTCTTGGTATGATTGAACCCCGGAGTATACTCATAGATCTCAATCCCCCTCCGGATCAGTTCCGTATAGTTGTGCCTCGTGATTGCAAATACCATCTTCTTATCCGGAATATGCGGAGTCAGAATCCGGACCTTCACGCCCTTTTCCGCAGCCAGGCACAAAGACGTCTTCATCGCATCATTCAGAATCAGATACGGCGTATTGATATCGATATAATCTTCTGCATTCTGCACGAGATTCAGGTGCATGCACAGGCCCACGTTCGCCTCATCTTTCGGCGTATCGCTGAACGGCTGGAAATACCCCTTCTGACCATGGAATGCTTCATTCGGCAGATGATATCTCGCATAATCCATCGTATCCGTATCCTTCTTCAGATAGCTGAACATTCCTAGAAACATCACTGCCATCGACCATACCGCCTCGCCGCGGATCATGATCGCATCATCCCGCCAGTAGCCGAATCTGCGGATCCGGTTTCCGTATTCATCTGCGAGATTCACCCCGCCCGTGAAACCGACCTGATTATCAATCACGCAGATCTTCCGATGATCACGGTTGTTCATCTGAATCAATAAAGCCGGCCTCAGCGTATTGAACCGGTAAGTCTCAATGCCCATCTCATTCAGCATGCGGTCATAATGCAGAGGAAGCGTGATGCAGCCGAAATCATCATAGATCAGCTTCACTTCCACGCCTTCTGCAGCCTTCTGCTTCAGCACTGTCAGCGTCTCATCCCACATGGATCCCTTATCGATGATGAAATACTCCAGGAAGATGAAGTGCTTTGCCTTCTTCAGCTCTTCCAGAAACACCGGAAACCATTTCTCTCCGCTTGGAAAATAGACCGCATCTGTATCCTGATACACCGGAAAACGACTCTCTCTCAATGCATAATTGAAGATATTATGAACCGCAGGATCCTTTTCTTTCAGTCCCTGCATGATACGATCATCCTGCTCCAGGAGATTCTTCATGCGGCTGCTTGCCTGCGTCGTGCCATTGGAAAGCTTCTTCGGCATCTTCCTGCCCGCTACCAGCAGATACAGCATGCATCCGAACAATGGCAGCACCAGAATCAGCACGCACCACGACATCTTATAAGAAGGATCTTCTTCCTGATTGATCACATAGATTGCCAGAATCACACCGAATATTTCCGTTGCCGGAATGACCTGATAATAAATTGCAGTATTCCAGAGCCACGAAAACAGCAAAGCAATCTGCAGAGCAATCAGAGCGATAATCACCAGCAGCCGGCTGGTGAGAATCTTCAGCAGTTTCTTCATAATGCATTCATTATAGCAGACGGTACCGGTAGATGTTCTTCACGGTCTCCCCGCGCAGGTACAGCCAGTGATCCGGGGGTACATTCACCGTTCCTTCCAGGGTACCATTCAGCTTCTCAAGCGTCTTCCGGGAAGGAATATTATCCGGAGAACAGGTGATGATCAGCTCTTCCATGCCCTTCTGCTTTGCAACCTCAAACAGCAGCAGACATGCCTGATATGCATAGCCATGTCCCCGGTAGACGGAAAGCACGTTATATCCGATATTTCCGGCATAATAAAGCTCTTCATTCATGCCATAGCGCAGATCGCATGATCCGACCCTGATATTCGTGCCATGGAGATAGATGCCGAACAGATCCGAAGGAACCATCTGATTGTATTTGCTGGCATCAACATGCTGATCAAGCATCAGATCCACGCATTTTCCCTCGACCCTCTTCGGCTTTCTGAAGAACCTTCCGAACATAAATCTATTATCTTCTTTTATTCCGGAATCCGGAATCAGAAATTCCCGTACAGTCAGAAAAAGAGGATCCCTCAGGATCCTCAGTCAGCAGTATCTTCGATAATCTGTGCGTAGATGCCTCTAAGCTCTGCAATCTGATCTGAATTCATCTGGGAATTCTCATCCACAAGCGAGAAGCTGTCGACCAGGGACAGATGATGCCCCGTGATCTCTCCGTTCTTCACGCCGAGAAACAGCGGGATCTGGAAATTCGGAAGCTCTGCTCCATCCGGGTTTGCTTCATCCTTTTCCCATTCGATCCAGTCCAGATTCCGGCAGAGCTCATTCAGCTCTTCGGTGCTTACCGCATGTTCTGCATCATTGTTCAGACATACATAGTAAACCGTGACACCCATCTGCTTGGCCACATAATTGACCTGCGGAATCGCCCGCTGGCAGAACGGGCACCAGGTTGCACTGTACAGAATCAGACCGCTTCCGCCTTCTTCAATCAGCCGGGTTGCTTCTGTGAAGGTAATCTCCTTCAGAACCGGATCCGGATCTTCAAAGAACTGATAGCCGCTCAGATCAGGATTCTCATCCTTGATCGTGATCTCAATCGGACTCGTGATCGTCACCTGAGGATACACCGTCTCTGCAGAAGCAGACGCTGATGCAGAAGCAGCAGTTCCATCCGAAGACGAGCACCCGGCAAGCATGCAAGCCCCAAGAATCAGACCAGTCAGTTTTCTCATATTCTTCCTCATCTGCGAAATGGTAACACGAACCACCCTCCGCATCAAGGAAAAGAACCTTATTTCAGCTGGCGGATCTCGGTCTTCTCATAGAACGAATCAATCTTCTCACGGGTTGCAAGACCTTTGGAATATGCCGTTGCACTGCCGCAGCACGCACCGAACCGGAAAGAATCCAGCGGATCACCGGTACGCAGATAATTCATCAGGAAACCAGCCGTCAGGGAATCGCCTGTGCCGACCGTGCTCACCGCTTTCTCCTGGTGCACGACTTCGCAGGCAAATAAGCCCTGGCTGCAGGCAAGCAGCGCTTCTTTTGCAGAATCCATCAACACCAGCACATGCTGAGCACCCTGCCTGCACATCGCTTCTGCTTCCGCCGCAGTCTCTTCCGGACTCAGCTTCCTGCCGAGCTCTGCTTCCAGTTCTGCCTGCGAGCGCTTGATCAGGAACGGGCCATCTGCCAGCACGTCCCGGATAATCTCCGCATTCGTATCGAGGCAGACCCGGACTTTGTCTTTCACCGCATTCTCCAGCATCGTATGAATATCGGAAGACAGATACTTCGGGCAGTTGCCCGCCAGGACAAAGTAATCTCCTTCATCCAGGCGTTCCATCTTCTTCATCAGGTTCTCCATATCGCTGCTTGTGATATACGGGCCAGCCGCATTCAGATCTGTCTCATCCTCCTGCCCGGTCAGCTTCACATTGATTCTCGTATTTCCATCGATATACGTGAAATTCGGCTGGATATACTCATACTTCTGCAGCAGCGTGATATAGAAATCACGCGTGAAGCCCCCGAGAAACCCGCAGGCCCTCGTCGGAATCTGCAGATTGTTCAGCACAATCGAGACATTGATTCCTTTGCCGCCAGCCTCATAGTATTCCAGCTGGCTCCGGTTCACCGAATCCGGCTGAACCGGTTTCTCAAACTCCATGTAATAATCCAGAGATGGATTCATCGTACATGTGCAGATCATTGAGATTACTCCTTTCCGGCAGCACGTTCTGCAATCCGCTGCACAAGCTTGGCAGCCAGATCCAGTTCTTCGAGAACGCAGTATTCATAGCGGCCATGGAAATTGCCGCCGCCATTGCCGAGATTCGGACACGGAAGACCGTGGAATGAGAGCTGTGCCCCGTCGGTTCCTCCGCGGATCGGCACATTCTCCGGCACAAGTCCGAGATCCTGGATCGACTTCCAGGCAATCTCAGATACTTCCGGATGCTTCGCCAGAACTTCTTTCATATTCCGGTACTGATCCGCAAAGGAGATTTCTGCCGTTCCGGCTCCGTATTCTGCATTGAAGAGATCGCAGACTTTCTGCATCAGATCCTTCTTATCCTGGATCTTCTTTGCATCATGATCCCGGAGAATATATTCCAGCTCCGCAGATTCCACATTTCCATGCATGCTGCAGAGATGGATGAATCCTTCTTTTCCTTCCGTATGTTCCGGCGTCATCTCCGCCGGAAGCGCTGCCGCAAACCGGCAGGCAATCTCGCCGGCATTGATCATGCGATCCTTCGCTTCCCCGGGATGAATAGAGAAGCCCCTGAAATGAACGACAGCAGACGCCGCATTGAACGTTTCATCGCTCATGATATTCACCGCATCGCCATCCATGGTATATGCAAAATCTGCACCCATCTTCTCAAAGTCGAAGTATTCCGGTCCTTCGCCGATCTCTTCATCCGGCGTGAACGCGACGCAGATCCTCCCGTGTTTCAGAGAAGGATTCTTCTGCCACTCTTCCAGGGCCTGCATGATGCATGCGATTCCTGCCTTGTCATCTGCCCCGAGCAGCGTATTGCCATCGGTCACCAGCAGTGTCTTTCCCTTCAGCTTCTTCATCTGCGGAAACAGCGCGACTCTCGTCACAATTTCCTCATTCAGGGCAATATCGCCGCCATCATAATTCTCAATGATTCTCGGATTCACACCCGTTCCGGTGAAATCCGGAGCAGTATCCATATGCGCAATGAATCCGACTGCCGGTGCTTCATGATCCAGGTTGGACTCCAGGTGTGCATATACATAGCACTTGTCATCGCATGCTGCATCCTTCAGACCAAGTTCCTTCAGTTCTTCTACCAGGATCTCTGCCAGGGCAAACTCCTTGCTGGAAGAAGGATGTGTTCCCGACTTCGGATCAGATTGCGTATCCACTTTGCAGTAACGGATCAGTTTCTCTGCTGCGCTCATATTCTTTGCCTCTTGTCTTTCTATTCATATCTTCTGCAGTTTCATCTTCGAAAACGTGCAGTCAAAACTGGAATCTCCCGGACTGCATGCATAGATGCCAGCCTGAACCGGCACCGAACTGTCCGCAAAGTGCAGCCAGCGCATGTCGGAATAGACCTCTCCGTGAAAACTGTACTGGAACCTCACATTGCCATTCCAGTACAGAATTCTCAGATACAGCCACCGGATCCCTGCTCCAAGCTGGCGGCAGCTGCGATCTCCGTACCCGTCTTCATAGACGGTACAGGAAAGATCCAGGAATTCCTTCCTGCATTCTACTCCCGCTTTCGCCCAATGCGTATTATTACGTTTCAGAAAAAGTCCGCATTCTTCATCCAGATGCGTGAACTGATAGTCAATCTTCGTGGAGAACGAAAAGCACTCCATCTGGGGCAGAATCATCCCGCAGGCATCAGTGCTGTCATAAGAAAGCGAATGAAAGCTCGTGTAGGGCTGTGTCTCCAGGACAAGCCGATCATCTTCCAGAATATACAGTTCCGGTTTCCGGAACCATGTCAGTTCTCTCGGGCTGATCTCTCCATTCATAGCATTCAGTACATCTCAATATGCACGATTTTTCCGACCTTCTTCAGATTCTCTGCCATCTCTTTGATCAGAGCAATCTTCGCATTCAGTGAAATCGGCGAATATGCAATTGCATCATGCGCCGGATTGTCACTTAATCCTACCATGAAAGTGATGCCGCTGGCAGAAAGAAGCATCTTTGCAAGCATGGTTGCGCCATCGGTATCTTTCGACAGCATCAGTTCTTCCCGGAAACTGACATCGCCAGCCGCTTTTTCCAGATATCTGGCAACCTTCTGCAGCGTCAGAACACCCTCCGTGACGAGATCTATTCCTTCGATGAATCCCTTCGGGGGAACATCCGGCTTCATGCTCATGAGACCATCCGTGGTCAGTGCTCTGCCAGTCACCCTTGBAACGATCTGACTCGTCGTTCCGCCGCAGCAGGCCTTCTTGCCGGTTGCAGAAAGCAGCCGATGAACCACTTTCTCATCATCTTCCGGATGCGAAGGAGGACCGACCATCACAATTGTCTCAGTCAGCGGAATCACCCGCAGGCATACCGCCGTGGAATCATCTCCCGGCTTGCCGCCATAGAGATAATTCACATTCGCTAATAATAATCTCGTGGTCTCGCTTGCCGTATCATTCCGTCTGACCTGTTCCTGCAGGTATTCTTCTACTTCTTTCTGACCCCAGCCGAAATTCAGCGCCATGCCGACCCCGGCATGCAGCACGCCGTCGCTGAACACCACAAACCGGTCGCCCGGTTCTGCATGCATGCTGGAGACATAGATCTGACGCCCATTCATGACCATCTTCTCTCTGGCAATCCGGTAGATCTGATCATCCCGCATGATCACGACATCCGGGCCGTCAAACTCTGCAATATACGTATTCCCGTTAGAGAAGATCTGAACGATCGAAAATGTGGAATAGGCTATTCCTCTTTCCTGACACACCGGCAGTGTCGCCGTAATCGTCTCTACCGCATCTGCCAGTGCCATGCCGGAAACGATCATCTCGCTGATGATCGTGCTGGTCAGCGTGGAGAGAATATTCGCCTTCACGCCGCTTCCGAGCCCATCCGCTAAGACCATGACAAAACACTTCTCGCCCCGGCGGATCTGAACCCGGTCACCGCACAGTTCTTCTCCGTATTTATTCAGCGAGCGCCAGTAGGCATCAATGTAGATCAGATCCTCATTCATCTTCATCCATAGCCTGCTTCAGTTTCGTCAGGGCAACCTTCGATTTCGCAGTCGTTTCACCGAGCAGACTCGCAATTTCCTGAACGGTGCGCATCTGTTCATCAATTACCTGCGAAGTTACTTCCATCGTTCTTTCACGCATGTTGCGCAGCTGCTTTTCCTTGGCATCTTCCTGGGTGCGATCCATCAGGATCACAACCGTATAAGACTGACCCTGCACTTTCACAATCGCATGATCAATCAGCTTATGATAGCCCTCATACCAGATCCGGATATATTCCGTCTTGCGTCCGGTCGAACGGATCAGCCGCTCCAGGGCATCATCTGGCAGCACTGCCGATACCGGCATTCCGGTCGGATTCACCATATCAAGATCCAGCATCTTTCTCGCACTGGGATTCATCTCCCGCACATTCAGATCCTTGTCAAGAACCACGATGCCATTCGGCGTATTCTCGATCACGACATTGGAAAGAGACTCTGCCCTCTCCAGTGCCCCCGGCAGACAGATCTTCGGATCTGCTTTGCCATCCAGCACCGCAATCGCCTTTGCCCGGCATGTCTCATAGCCGCACGCGCCGCAGTCATGGATCTTGTCCGCAGACGTCTTGCCCATCACAATCAGCTCATCCTGGATCTCTTCTTCGGTATGAACCGGCCGGTAGATATGTTCCGCTTTCCACGTTGCATCCAGAGAGAACGGCAGCTCCCCCGGACCGATCCGCTTCTGCACATCGACATTGTCCCGGATCACGCTCTGGCCAAGCCATTCATTATGCTTGAAATGAGAAAGCAGAGGTCCGCCGATGCAGGATCCCTCGCAGGCACTCACCTCAAAGAAATAACCCGAAAGCGTTCCATCCCGCATCGCTTCCAGGACCTTGCGGATTCTCGGAACTCCTTCCACATTTACGTAATGATATTTCTCGCTCTTCTCCATCGTAGCGATGATGCCGCCAGGCGTCGGATATAATCTTGAAATCGAGCCGGTGAAATTCTCCCAGGCAGTCTTCTCTTCTTCCTTCAGACTGCTCTCTACCCAGTTCAGCACTTCTTCCATGCTGATGCAGGCATCTACCGCACCCGCAAAACGAGCATCCTGGATCTCTTTATACTTGGCAATGCATGGCGAAAGGAATATGACCTTCGCATGCGGATGTTTCTCACGGATCAGGCGGCCATGCGCAATCAGCGGTGAAACCACCGGAGCCATGTACTGCGTCAGATCTCCGTATTCTTTTTCGATCAGATTATTGATTGCCGGGCAGGCAGTCGAGATGATATTCTTCATCTCTCCTTTTTCTGCCAGGTTTGCATAAGCACGGCTGACCAGCGCAGCTCCGCGGGCCGTCTCTTCCACTTCTGAAAATCCTCTTGCCTTCAGCAGCGCGATCAGATCATTCAACTGCGGCCAGACTGCCGCAAAGCTCGGGGCCGCACTTAAAATGACTTCTTCCCCGTCATTCAGCCACTTCTTTACGCGACCGAGTTCACTCAGAACTTCCTTCGCATCATGAGGACATACACTGTAGCATCTTCCGCACAGGATGCATTCCTCTTCCACGATGGCAGGCATCTGATGGATGTATGTCATTGCATTCGTCGGACATGCCCGCACACAGCGCATGCAATTATGGCACTGCGCTTCTTCCAGACGAATGAAGTGACCCGTGCTCATGACAGAGCTTCCGTGATTTCCTTCTTCAGGACTTCCTTCGCATTCTCAGCAGTCACCTGCTCCAGCTGTTTTCCGTTTACCCGGATGCCGAGACCGAGGTGATTCTGGCAGGCCTTCATGCAGAAGGAACCTTTGACGGCAACTTCATCTTCCCAGCCGTTCTCCTTGATCAGTTCATTCAGGGTCTGGACTACCTGGCTGCTGCCCTTCACATAGCAGGCACTCCCGATGCAAATCTCCACGTTCACCATAATTGATCTGTCCTCCAAGCTCAGAATTTATGAGTCACATCCATGTCGACCTGATCGAAGTCGTAGATTTCCATGGATTTCGCAATTGTCTTCTTATCGGTCTTCATATTTTCCTTCATCATGCGTCCCTTGACCTGCATCGGATCAGAAATGCATGCCGGTCCGGCAATACAGCCGCCCGGGCAGCACATTCCTTCCAGGATATCCTGCTGGAACTTGCCGGCTTTGATCAGCATCAGCTGCTTCTTGCACTCCATCGCACCATTGGCAAGATAAGTCGTGTACGGACCATCTCCGGCTTCCTTCGCGGCTTCTGCGACTGCTGCCGCAACACCTCCGGTCGCCGCAAAGTTGCGTCCGTAATTGGAAGGATAATCCTTCAGCTCCTCAGCCGGAATCTCAGCAGGATTGATCTGTCTGGAAATCAGGAGCGCTGCCAGCTCTTCATACGTCAGCACATAGTCGACCGGCGTATTCTCGCTCATCGCTTCCTGCTTCTTGGCCAGGCACGGGCCGATGAATACGATGCCATGATCCGGATGTTCCTGCTTCAGCTTGCGCGCAATTGCCATCATAGGCGTCACAGTCGTGCTCTTGTTATTCTTGTACTGCTCCGGGAAATGAATCTTCAGCATGTTGACAAAGCCCGGGCAGCACGAAGTCGTCATCGGAAGACCTTTTTCCTTATGTTCCTTCAGCTCCGCTGCTTCAAACTTTGCCACCGCATCGGCACCGATCGCAACTTCATAGCACTTCTCGAAGCCGAGCTTCTCGATGGCCTTCATGATCTGGGCAAGAGAGGTATTTTCAAACTGGCCCTGGATCGACGGAGCCACAATGGCATAGCATGGCGTCTTCATCTTCAGCAGCTGCACCACCGGAACAACCCAGGAAATATCTTCAATAGCACCGAATGGGCAGGCTCCTTCGCACTGACCGCAGTTGATGCACTTGTTCTCATCGATGACAGCGATATTATGCTTGTCCCAGCTGATTGCCTGAACCGGGCAGTGCGCATAGCACGGCCGCTCCGTCACGACAATCGCATTATACGGGCAGGCTCTTGCACAGGCACCGCACTCCTTGCACATGGAATAATCAATCTCAGAACGCGTCGTTCCGATATGCATCGCGCCGAAATGGCAGGCAGCCACGCAGCTCTTCGCCATGCAGCGGCGGCAGTTATCCGTCACGCGGATCTTCTTGATCGTGCATCCGTCGCAGGCCGCATCGATCACCTGGACAATCTGCCTCGGATTGTATTCAGCCGCGTCATTTGCCATCTTGCCCTCCGCAAGACGGATCCGCTGACGCAGCACTTCACGTTCCTTATAGACACAGCAGCGCACTCGCGGCGTATCCATTGATACGAGCTTCTTTCCGTAATCCCGGATTGCTTTCTCGTCCACCTGGCCAGTCTCATAGACCTGCTTGCATAACTGAACCAGAATATCGAACTTGAACTGTCTGGAATCGTTACTGAACATGTTCTCCATAGAATAGATCTTCCTCCCCTTCGATCACTCACTCCGGCTTCTTCAGAGTCCGGAAGCTGTGCTCATACTGCATCCCGTACTCCACCCGCTTCAGCGTATTCTCATCAGCAATCTGCTTCAGAATGCTGCGGGCAAACTCAATCGTCGCACCCATGCCGCGGCCGGTAATCAGATTGCCATCCGTGACCGCCAGTTCCATCTCATAAGTGCCTCCGAAGCCAGCTTCCTCAAAACCAGGGAAACACGTATAATGCCGGCCCTTCAGAATTCCCAGATGTCCCAGGATCGAGGGCGCCGCACAGATCGCACACGTCAGCTTTCCTGCTTCAAAGTGCGCTTTCAGAGCATTTGCAAGAACCTGGCAGTTCTCCAGATTCTTGGTTCCGACCTTTCCGCCCGGAAGAATCAGCACATCATAATCTTCCGGAAGGAATTCCATCAGAACCATATCTGCCTTCATCGTCACGCCATGTGAGGAATGCACTTCCAGATCATCCGTAATGGAAATCATATCTGCCGGAACGCTGCCTCTTCTCAGCATGTCCACGGTAATCAATGCTTCGCAGTCTTCAAATCCATCCGCAAGAAAAATCGCACATCTCATGTGTATCACTTTTCCCTTCTGTTTGTAAAAATTATATCATTCCGGACGAATTCTTACTTAGCAGGATTCAATCGCCGCTCCGATTCAGATATTCGCTCAGCACCATGAGCCCGTATTCTTCAGTATGCGGATCGGCAGTAAAGGTCAGTCTCAGATGATGTTCACAGTCAAAACAGCTTCCCGGCACGAAAAAGACACCGCTTTCCTCAAGCAGGTCCTGAGCCAGCTTCGTGCTCGGAATATCTGCTTCATAGTGCAGAAAACTGACCGTTCCATAATCCGGCATCACCAGCGAAGCCTTAGGTTCTTTCTTCAGCCATGTCTTCACCACTGCTTTGCACGCAGAAATCCGCTTTCTGCTTCTGGAAAGCAGGAAATCCCGGTTCAGCAATGCAAGATAGCCAAGCGTATCCGCCAGCGGACCCGTGGAAATCATCGAATAATCCCGGCGCACATTGATCAGATGAATCAGCTTCTCCGGCCCTCTGACCCATCCGAGCCTCAGTCCGGCAAGCGAAAAGAGCTTGGAAAGAGAAGATGTCGAGATTCCGTATTCATAGACATCCGCGACACTCTGCATTTCCGGATCCCGGTACACTTCATCGCACAGAATCCACGTCTGATGCTTTCTGCACAGCGAAAGGAGCTCGGAAAAGAGCTCCGGTTTCAGTACAGAACCGGTCGGGTTATTCGGCATATTCAGAATGACCATCTTCACCGGCTTTTCAAAAGCACTCTGAAGATCTGAGCCATCCGGCTGCCAGCCGGAAGCTTCTGAAAGAGGAAGCACTGCCACTTCGCAGCCAAGCGAACGCGGAACATCCTCGAACTGCTGGTAGGAAGGCGTGAAAGTCACAACCCGATCGCCCGGTTCCAGCAGCGTATGCATGACAAGCTCATTTGCCTGCAGACACCCATCCGCAAGCGTGATCTGATCAATCGTACCAGAAGAATAAAGCTTCAGGATTTCATTCCGCAGACGTTCATCTCCGGGAATCACGCCATAATCCAGCGTGACCGAATCCAGCAGATGATGATGGTCGAATCCCATCAGTTCCGAAAAGGAAAGCGGCGCAACACATGTATCCGTCATGTTGCATACAGCCTGCCTCTCGTAGTCATTCATCCACTGTTCCGTCTTGAAATCCGGAAGCTTCATACAATCTCCTTCAGACAGCTTCAGTCATACAGGACTTTCGAAAGGAAATCCTTTGCCCGTTCCGACTCCGGATGGGTGAAAAATGCCTGTGACGTATTCTGTTCCACAATCTCCCCGTTATCCAGGAAGACAACACGATTGCCGACCTTGCGGGCAAACCCCATCTCATGGGTTACCACCAGCATGGTCATGCCCTGTGCTCCGAGGTCCTTCATGACCTCAAGCACTTCCTTGATCATCTCCGGGTCCAGAGCCGAAGTCGGTTCATCAAACAGCATGACTTCAGGATTCATGCACAGCGCCCGGGCAATCGCAACCCTCTGCTGCTGACCTCCGGAGAGCTTGGAAGGATATGCATCCCGCTTGGACTCCAGACCGACTTTCTTCAGATATTCCATGGCCAGTGCTTCTGCTTCTGCAGCTGATTTTCCTGCCACGCTCATCGGGGCAAGCATGCAGTTCTGAAGCACGGTCTTATTCGCAAACAAATTGAAGTGCTGGAAGACAAAGCCCATCTTCTTGCGCTGAGCAGCATATTTCTGCTTGTCTGCACGATTCATGACTTCGCCATCCAGATAGATGGTTCCGCTTTCCGGAGTCTCCAGTCCATGGATGCACCGGCAGAGCGTGCTCTTGCCGGAACCGGATGGTCCGATCAGGCATACGATATCGCCATCATTGATTTCCAGATTGATATCTTTTAATGCTTTCAGTTCCCCGAACGATTTGTTCAGATGTTCTACCTTGATCTTACTCACTGACTGCAAGCCTCCTCTCCAGCTTCTTCGAGAAATAAGAGGTGATCACGGTCATGATCAGATACAGAACACCAGCCAGGATCAGCGGATCCAGATAGTCATAGTACTTCTTGCCGAGCACCTGCGCCCGGTACAGAAGTTCCAGTGCACCGATATTGGAAATCAGCGAGCTGTCCTTGATCAGCGTGATGAACTCTGAGACAAGCGGCGGGATGATATGCCGGAATGCCTGCGGAAGAATGATTTCCTTCATCATGGTTCCATAGCTGATGCCAAGCGTCTCGCACGCTTCCCACTGACCTTTGTCAACACCCTGGATTCCGGAACGGATCAGTTCAGTCTGATATGCCCCTGAGTTGAACGACAGGGACAGAAGTCCGACCAGATACGGATCTGCGCTCATGCGCGTTCCCGTGATCCGCTGATAGAGAACCGGCACGCCGAGATAGAAGAACAGGATCTGCAGCAGCATCGGGGTTCCCCGAAATAGCTCCACATAAACATTTGCGATCACATGAAGCACCTTGGAATGCGACAGCTTGGCCGCTGCCAGCAGAATGCCGATCACACAGCCGATTGCCACAGAACCTAACGCCAGCAGCAGGCTGACTCCTGCTCCCTGAACCAGGAATGTCAGATTCTCTGAAGTAAAGATATCAGACATGAACTCGCTCCTTTGCTAAACCAGACTCACTGCAGTCCGTACTGCTCCTTCAGCTTGGCACAATCATCACTTGCCAAGAACGCAGCCAGTGCCTTGTTGACTGCATCCATCAGTTCTGTATTGCCTTCCTTGGCAATGATATGCGTGGACTCATCCAGCAGGACATCATCCAGCATCTTGAAGTTTCCGGTTGCCGCATAGTTCTTGGCAACTGCGATATCGAGAATCACTGCATCATATCCGCCGGACTTCAGCGTCTCGACCGCGATACCCATATCTTCCACCGCAGTGGTATGATCCGGAGAAAGTTCTTCAGCAACCATCTCACCAGTCGATCCGAGCTGGCATCCGAGGTTCGCACCCTTGAGTTCATCAGTGCTGGTAATCGGGCTGTCTGCTGTAACCAGTGCTACCTGAGCAGAATCATAATAAGGATCCGAGAAGAGCACCTTCCGGTCCTCTGCATACGTGAATCCGGAAATACCGAGATCTACCTGATCTGTCTGGATTGCGGAGATGATCGTATCAAAGCTCATCTGTTTCCATTCATGCGTATAGTTGTAGCCATTCTCATTCAGCCAGGTGAACAGCCATTCGCCCATATCGTAGTCGAATCCGGTCAGCTCACCGCTGGTAGTCAGATCATCAAACGNCGGATAATCCGGAGACATTGCAATGATGATGTTCTGCGCTTCTGCGGAAGCAGCAGGGGCTTCGGAAGCCTCAGCAGCTGCGGCAGTCGCAGCAGCAGATTCTGCAGCTGCAGTGGATGCAGCTGCGGATGATGACGAGGATGAACCGCATGCAGCCAGGCTCATCGCAAGCAGTGCAGATAATGCAGCAGATACCATTTTCTTCATATTCATTTCCCTCTTCTTCTCTTTCTGATTCACTGATTCAAAGCAATTCATTCGTCGGTCACTCTGCATTCCATCACCGCCTTTTCTTTCTGAAAAACAAAAAAGCCGTCTCAATTCCAGAGACGACATGCACCGCGGTACCACTCTGATTGCCAGCTTCTTCAGCCAGCCACCTCTTTCCTGTAACGCCGGACCGCGTTTCTTCCTACTCCCGTTCAGAAGAACTTCTCCCAGATGCGCTTCTCTGCTGCGGTTGCCGCCGGACTTCCACTCTGTTCCGGCTCGCTGATGGCCCTAAGCAGATACTCTTCTGTTCTCAGAACTTTGAACTTAGATTAGTCGAGCAGGGATCGTTTGTCAATCATTTTCTTTTCTATTTCTGAAAAAGTATTCATTTTATCGGATTCTTTTGCACTGCATTTTCATTTAATTCCTTAATAAAACTCTGTCCCAATTGGGGCAGAGTCCTGCAGATCAGCCGATCAGTTCAGCCATGGTCTTTCCGGCAAGTCTTCCGAACGTGAAGCTGTCCCCGAGACCTGAACCATCTACCCGGAAGGTCCCATGGAACCCGCCGGCAACTTCGCCAGCTGCATAAAGTCCAGGAATCACATTTCCATCCGTATCCAGCACCTGCGTCTTCTCATTGATCAGGATGCCGCCCATGCAATAATGTGCGCCAACCCAGAACTGATAGCCATAGAGAGTGCCTTCCTTCAATCTGATTCTCAGGAACGATGTCGATCATCAGGTAGAAGCAGCTTATGCATGCATGTCTAACGGGACGATTCTGATCACCGCAAATCTCTTTCTGCAATCCATAAGCAGTCTTCTTTCCATACCGCTCTCAGAAGGATGGAACCGTACCTACGGGATCATATATAAGACTCCTGTCTCAGATGCAGTTCAGAAATACATTGATCTTGCTCAGGAACTTTACCGCAGATCATGACCACCCGTGAAACGGGTGGTTTGTTCTAAGGCTATAAGCCTATTGTGCTAGCCAGCGTCTCAAGACGCTGGCTTCTCCATATTTCAATATGTCTAAGCCACTATGCACTTTTAACTATTG